>DAOLWC010000001.1:0-116581 GCA_035420965.1 Candidatus Cloacimonadota bacterium
GATTCGAACCCCGGACCCACTGATTAAGAGTCAGTTGCTCTACCAACTGAGCTAGAGATGCACTATTTCGTTCCACAAAATCGCGGGGCATTTCCCTGTCAAGAAAAAGCTTAGCTGTGACTCTCTCCCGCCCTGCGTTTATCTCTGATATGCCACATCGCTATTTCACTATAGCCAGTTTGCCTGTCTGAATGTGTTTCCCCTGTTTAATCCTCACAAAATACATTCCGCTGCCAAGCTTGCGCCCGGAATCGTCCCTGGTTTCCATCCTCAACACATTCAAGCCCTCTGTTATGTAACCATAAGTCCTGGCAAATACCTTCTGCCCCCGCAAGTTATAGAGTTCCAGCTCCGCTTCTCCATCCGCTGGCAGCTTGCAGATCACTTTTATCATGCCCTTGCCCGGATTGGGGTAAATCCTCAGATTCTGCTCTGTTTCGGGGGAATATCCATGCATGAAAGCTATCGCCAGGGAGGCATCGAACACTTGCAGGCTCTTCACCCGTCCCACATAAATGCGGTCGCCGTTAACCGAGTACGAGCTTACGTAAAAGCCACCAGTATATATAGCCGGTTCAACATCCCGGAAAGCAAGTTCTTCGGGAGGGGCGGCGCTGTTTAAGCCATACACACTTACGCCATCGCAACTGCCAACCAGAAGCCCATTTCCCAGTTTAGCTAAACTGGTATTGAATCGATATCTGGTTTGATAAATGCCTATCGCGGCCGCTCCGTCAGATCCCGGCTCGATGCGGGCAAGATAGCCGTTTGTGGTAATGGCATACAGATAGTCATCTATCATCAGTATTTTATAAGGGTTGATCATTGGAGTATGATAATATAGTGGAATTTCATAGCGGAAAACGGGGGCTGTCGATTCTCCAGTGTCGTAACAGTTAATGGAAAAGCGGGACCCCACCCAGAGTTTTCCATTAGCCGCTGAGGCACAATTATATTCGATGCCTTCCCGCAGTTGGCAAAGCAACACAGGCTGCTCAATATTGCTGATATCCACAACAAACAAGCCCTGATTCCTATTGCAGATATATGCCATGGCGCCATCTAAAACAATATCGGAACGCAAACTGCTATATCCTAACGCCAGGCTGGCTTTTTGAGTTTTGCTAATCAGATCGTAGAGAATCAGATAGTGGGTTGGATCACCATTCTGATACGGCTCATCCAAAGTCGTGTATAACAGGATGTCATTGTACAGGGTAATGTCGTAGCTACCATTCATGCCAATTCTATATTGTAGATAAGCTGTTCCCGTTTCGTCAAAATCCAAAATATATATGCAACCGGAGATTATACCAATTGTCCAGTTTCCCTGCGATACAATCCTGCCGATACCTTCCACCGGATAGCTGAGTTCAAAATCCGGCAAAGCATCATCAACCAGGACAGAGTAGTTCAAAGAGCGCGGGTACCGCGTCAGTATCGTAGTTAAGTTGCCATCCATACAAAAACTGGAACATGTCATGTATGGGATCGTTTCGTTGTAGCATATCTCCAGGGCGTCAAAATCGCTAAAGTCAATTCCCAAAATCTCATGTCCATCGTTGCATGTACACCAGAATCTATTGTTTCGGATATAGCCCTTACCCCCAGTCACTATATGTCCCAAAGGTAAAGTTGCCCCCAGATAGGGCTCCTGGCTAAGATCATACACGCTGAAATAATAACCGCAGCCCACTGCAAGCTTGCTGCCGCTAACAGCAAAAGCGCTGCTGGCGTATTCAAATCCACTGACGAAGCGTAGCTCTCCGCTTATCCGCAGATTGCAGGGATCGCTGGTATCGACTATATCTACAACCGTATTGCCGCAAACCAGGAAGCCATCGCCACAGGCAATGTTTGTGGGATAGTTGTTTACCCGCAGCGAATCCAGCAGTTGAGGCGCCAGAGGGTCGCTAAGCGAGTAGGAATAAAGATAGTTATCCCAAGTACTGGTGGAGTAAAGAATCCCGTCATGGATGCTTGGGCAGGCTGTATGGTTTGTCTCAATCTTTACCTTAAACTGCGGGGAAAGCGGGTTACCAAGCGAGATAATGGCAAAGCAACTCCCGAAAAACAAATAGGCATATTGCCCATGGACGCTAATTGACCTTGCGGCAGCTTCTATCCCGGGAACATCGCATCCTGCCACCAGGCGTGGATTCTGCGCGTCGCTGAAATCCATTATCTGCAGGTGTCGCTCCCCTCCGATGAATAGCGCGTAATCGCCATACATGACAAAACTATTCACTTCTCCTAGGGCGTGCAGGGATTCGGAGATCATGGGGATGTGGTCTGCCCAAAGCGTCAGGCTGGCGCAGCAAAGGATAAACGCCAAAACAAAGTAACTTAATCGCATACGAACCTCTTGAATTCATCATGCAAAATGGATTATAATTGTCAAGAAAAAGGTGCGCAGGGTGAACCAGTCTTTTTGAACTGGCAGTGAAAAGGTGGAAAAGGCGGTTCTGCGACCGCCTGCACAAGGTGGCGGCGCTTGCCATAGCGCCGTTGGGGAATGCCACCCAGCCCAGATACAAACTACCCCAGACCCCAAAACCGTGTCATCCCGGGAAGTCGGGGCCCCTCTGGGGTGGCTTACCCGGGATCCAGTCTTTTAAGGCTTCAGGCGGGACATCCAGTCTAATGATCAACCCCCAGACCACACATAGTCCCCGTCTTTTGAAGCCATCGATAGAGGGCTAAAAAAGGCACTTCAGTGAGCGCCGCTAATAACTTGGTTATTTTATCGGTTACCGCTTATCAACCGCCAGAAAGTTCATTTGCGGGGCGGAAGCAGGAACACGGGAATACCCGCCCGCGAAGTATCGTTTTGCAGCTCTTGCCTCAGATAAGGCCATAGGAACTGTATCATCTGGCGGTTTGAAAAGACATTCTTCAGTTCCTCGTCGTCCATTACCGCCTTGATGGTTTCTGGTTTGGCGAAGTTAAGCGCCACCCTATAGGCGTAGCTGGCTTTCCAGACAGTGTTGCCATCCCTTGCGCAGACTACTTCAAACCCATAATCCACGCTCAGGGCGGTCTTTTTCTGTCTGGCCCTGATCAATTTTTGCTCGATATTCACGGTATGTTCCCCGTCGGGGGCGAACCCGCGCATAAGCCTGAAATCATGGCGGATCAGGTGGATATGTTCCAGACCCAACTCAGCTACAAACTGGCCAATAATCTCTTGCTTAGTCATGATATCTCCATTCGATAAGGTTTGGCGGCCAGAGGAGGAGTATCCTCATATTTTTGGGGTTGATAAATATACTCCGAGACCACTTCGTCAGTTTCTTCCGGGATATCGATGGAAGTGTCTGTCCGGCAATTATCGATCAACTGGCCGATAACGGAATTGATGTCCGGAGCGTTGGGCGTGGCCATATCTTGCAGGGTTCGCGCTTGCTCCGGGCTGAGGGCGACGGTCCTGTCGCCGTAGGGAGTGATCATCAGTTGAAGATCCAGTGCCCGGGCGACCCGATAGATGAACTCGAAGGTCGGGATTCTGCCCGCGTGTTCAAAACGTGAGATCACGGATTGTTGGACATCCATCCGCTTGGCCAGTTCTTGCTGGCTGATCCCCTTTTTGAGCCGCTCGTTGAGCAGCTGGCCGATACAAGTCAGTATCATGTATTTCCAAGGTTCTATCTGGCTGAAATCAAATTCCAGGGACCTGGGGTCATTGCTTATGTTTTTTTGGCTTCCTTTTTGTCTGATTTTTGCCATCATGGTCTCTCCTGTCCTTTTTTGTGTTTGATGGTGTTAGCGTCTTAACTTGCGATCCAGTGATGATCAAAGTGTAACGGTCATCTTCAAGCTCGAAATATACTCGTAACACACCTCCTTTCTTATCGTTTGGAGGTATGCGAAACTCATATTTACCTCTTTCCAGCTCCTTGATTATTTGGTATCGATTCGGTTTTAGGCTCTCTTCCGCAATCAAGCTCAACATGGCATCATAATCAAGTTCTTTTATCGTTGCCAGATAATCCCGAAATTGATTATAAAGATTGGGATGACTTCTCTGCCGAGCGTCAAGATTCTCTTTTGTTTCTATTGAATCATAACTGATTTTCATATTCAAGGACATAATATAGCCAGTTGGCTATATGTCAATCTTTTTTTTGCTCTTGAGGAAAACCGTGTGGCGATGTGGCAAGTAGCCCGGTGAGGTTTGTTTCCGGGCTGGGCTGCCGAAGTCTGTTCGGCAGAGGCAACGGAGTTGCCTGTTTGGAAGAGACCTCCGGTCTCTGTGGCAAACGGACTTTGCCACCCCTGGCCACTGGATCCCGGGTCGCTGCCCCACCGGATCGTTGCCGATCCGGCGAGGACCCCGACTGCCCGGGATGACGCGTTTTTTGGGGTCTGGGGGTGGTTTGTTTCGGGGCTGACTGGTTGTTTCTAAAAGACTGGATCCCGGGTCAAGCGTGCGCTTGCCCGGGATGACGCAGCATATAGACTGGTGGACTTGTTTCGGGGGGAACCTTTCCACCTTTTCACTATGATGAGAATAAAACGCAAGCAATATAGCATTACATTCACCAAAAACAACGGCAATAATCCTCATAATCCTTCATAGCGCCCTCCCTTGCTGCTCCTGCATTTGCTGCCATCAACCTTAGGTCATCCTTATAAATTATAAGGATGACCTACGGAAAATATAGACTTAGCACACCCTGTCAAATGAGGGCCAACACTGTTTCAGTTGTGGATATTAAATGTCAAGGGTTACTTGTTGGCCTCCATACTTTTCTCCTAATTAACTCTACAGATGTTAGTTAGATTGTTGTTACAGTTTGCCGGACGCAGCATTCTTCCGCACGAAGTCCCAGCGGGATTAGGAACAGTAGCTCTGGATTTGGGTTCTTTCTTCCACACGAAGTCCAAAGAGTCCAGGCGTCCGGTGGATATTTGCAACCGGGAAAGGCTCTTTGAACTCCGTGCTGGCTGAGTTTGGAGTTCAAGCCGGCAATGTAAGCTTCACAACTACCACCAATTACAAAGCCGGCTCGGACTTCAAACGATTCACAAAAGACTGGATCACGGGTAAGCCACCCCAGAGGGGACCCCAGCTTCCCGGGATGACGCGGAATGTAGTATGCTGGGTGTTTGTTTCGGGGATACCTTTCACCATTTTACCCTTCCACAGACTTTAAATAAGAATGTCAAACTTCAGATTGTAAATAACAGATTGGTGAAAGCGGATTGGTATTACCCTGCGCAAGGCTCCCAAATCGAAGTCAGGCATATTTAATGATTGACAAATTGAGCCTTAATCAAATCTTGGCGAGATAAACTTGTTGGTATCAACAAAGGGCGGGAACGCCTCAAAAAAAGCCGCAGACAACGCTCGCGCCTTCTGTTGATAACAACATTTGGAGTACTGATGCGGACATTTGACGCCATTCTTCCATATCTTAAAAAGAGTTATGGGAAGATCGGGCTGGGCATCTTTATGCTGATCCTGGTGGATCTGGTGCAGTTAATAACCCCGCGGGTGATGCAATATGCCATCGACAGCATCCAGGAGCGCACGATAGACCAGAAGGGCCTGGTGTGGATGGGCCTGATCATCCTGGGCCTGGCCCTGGCGGTGATGGTCCTGCGCTTTTTCTGGCGGGTGCTGATCATCGGCAATTCCCACATGATCGAGAAACAACTGCGGCAGGACTTTTACAACCATCTGCTGAGGCTGTCGCAAAACTTTTTCAACCGCAGCAAGACAGGCGACCTGATGGCTTATGCCACCAACGACCTGAACGCGGTGCGCATGCTGCTGGGGATGGGACTAATCGCGTCGATGGACATCGTTTTGATGACAATCGCTTCCTTTAGCTTCATGGGCGCGATAAACTGGCGCCTCACGGCCCTGGCGGTGATTCCGATGCCATTTCTGACCATCACGATCAGATACTTCGGCAGAAAGATGCACAAGAGCTTTTTCCGCGTGCAGGAGAGCTTTGCCACCCTCACCGGCAAGATTCAGGAGAGCATCTCCGGAATTCGCGTCATAAAGGCTTTCGTCCAGGAAAAGTCGGAACTGGAAAAGGTGGATGAGGTTTCCCTGGACTATGTGAACTGCAACATCTCCATGGCGAAGATTGCCGGTATCTTCCATCCTTTCATGAGTTTCGTGATCAGCATCTCGATGATCATCACCCTCTATTTCGGAGGCCGCGCCACCATCAAGGGCGACATCACCATTGGCGAGTTCATCGCTTTCTTCCAGTATCTGGGCATGCTGGTGTGGCCGATGATCGCCATTGGCTGGATCGTGGATATGTATCAGCGCGGCACAGCCTCGCTCAAGCGCCTCAACGAAATCTTCCAGGAAATGCCCGAGATTGACGACAGGGAAGCCGACGAGAGCATCAAAGCCCTGGAAGGCGATATCGAGATCCGCGATCTGAGCTTCCGCTATGGGGAAGGCCTGCCCCTGATCTTTGACGGGATCAGCACCAGCATCGCCGGAGGCAAGACCCTGGCCGTTGTTGGCCCCACCGGTTGCGGCAAGACCACGCTGATCGAACTGCTGGTGAGGATTTACGAGCCTCCCCGGGGCAGCATCCTGATCGGCGGCCACGAGGTGCACCGCATTCCCCTGAATGTGTTGCGCAGGGACGTGGTTTTGGTGCCGCAGGATATCTTCCTGTTTTCGGACACCATCTCGAACAACATCCGCCTGGGAAATCCGGAAACCTCCCTGCAAAACGTCTATGACGCCGCCCAGGTGGCTCAGGTCTATGACGAGATCATGGAGTTTGACCACAAGTTTGACACCTTGGTGGGAGAGCGGGGCATCACCCTTTCCGGAGGCCAGAAACAACGCGTGGCAATCGCCCGGGCGCTGCTCACCAATCCCGAGGTGCTGATCCTGGACGATGCCCTTTCGGCGGTGGATACCAAGACCGAGCGGCAGATCCTGGAACGCTTGATCGAGCTTCGCAAGGGACGCACAACCATCATTATCGCCCACCGTATCTCATCGATCCAGCACGCCGACCATATCATCGTGCTGGGCGAAGGAAAGATCGTGGAACGCGGCTCGCACGCGGAATTGCTGGCCCTCGGCGGCCTCTACAAGGGGCTCTATGAGAAGCAAAGGATCCGCGCCAGGCTGGAAGGGGAGGAAGAATGAACTTCGGTGGCGGCGGCGGACGCGGACGGGGCGGCTTCTCGGAAGACGAGCTGAAAGGCAAAATCTACGACAAACGCCTCTATGGCAAATTGCTCTTGTATCTCAAACCCTACCTGTTTTGGGTGGTGGTATCCTTTCTGATCCTGATGGTGGTGGCGGCGGCTGAACTTATCCAACCCCTCATCCAGCGCAGCGCGATTGACGACTATATCGTCTCGGACAAACTGATCGCGGTCTTCAACCAGGAAGCGGAGATAGACGCTTTCCAGGCCAAGTATAAGATTCTCAAGCTCAAGAAATATACACAAAACGGGCAGTACTATCTGATCTTCAGCGCCAACGACCAGAACAAGATCAACCGGGCTGACCTTAAAGAGCTGCAGGATAAAGGCATACTGAGTGGCAACAAGGTCTTTTTGCTGGAAGATACCCCCGCCAACCGGACAATCCTGAACAAATATCTGCGCCAGAACACCAGACCCCGGGGGGACGAACAAGGCCTGCAGGGCTGGATCAGCCTGGGCGGAGGCAAGATCGGAGTGATGAGGGAAAACCTCAACCGGATCCCGGGATATGAACGCATCAAGGTGCGCAGCCAGGCGGCCAACAGTCTGATCTGGCTGGCTCTGATCTACCTTGTGATCAGCCTTCTGCGCCTGGCGGCGGGCTATTCCCAGAGCGTGATCACCACCACCTTCTCCCAAAGGGCGATGAACGACCTGCGCCATGATGTGTTTGCCCATCTGCAGCGCATGCCGGTGCAATATTTCGACCAAAACCCCGTGGGCAGGCTGGTGACCAGGGTAACCAACGATATCAGGGCCATCGATGAAATGCTGGCCTCCGGCGTGATCACCCTGGTGCAGGATGTGATCCTCATCGTGGCAATCGTGGCGCTGATGCTGGCCCTCAACTGGAAGCTCGCGCTGGTCAGCTTTATCATCCTGCCCTTCGTGATTTTGATGATCCGCGAATACCGCCGGCGCACGCGGGTGATCTACCGCGAAGTGCGGAAGTATCTGGCGGCACTCAATGCGACCCTGGCGGAGCACATCAGCGGACAGAAGATAATCCAGCTTTTCAACCAGTATTTCCATAAGAGGCAAGAGTTTTCGGATATCAACCAGAAATACTATCAGACCTCGATCAAGCAAATGAAGCTCTTTGCCTTCTTCCGTCCTATCATCCACGTTAGCTCGCAGGTTGCCGTGGCGCTGATCATCTGGTACGGCGGCGGGCAGATTCTGCGCGACTCCATCACAATCGGCCTGTTGATGGCTTTCACCGCCTATATCCAAAAGCTGTTTGAGCCGATCAACGATTTTTCGGAAAAGTTCAATGTCTTGCAGGGTGCCCTGGCGGGAGCTGAGAGAATCTTTGACCTGATGGATCTGGATCCCGAGGACTACCGTGACGAGCTGATTTCCGGCTGCAAGATGAAGGGCGAGATCGAGTTTGACCATGTGTGGCTGGCTTACAATCCCGGCGAATGGGTGCTCAAGGACATCTCGTTCAAGATCAGGCAGGGGGAAAAGATAGCCCTGGTTGGCCATACCGGCAGCGGCAAGACCTCCATAGTAAACCTGATGCTGGGAATGTATCCCTTCCAGAAGGGACGCATCCTTATCGATGGCAAGCCCCTCAGCGACTATGCCCTGGCGGATATCCGTTCCAACATCGGAATCGTTCAGCAGGATGTTTTCATCTTCAGCGGGGATATCAAGGAAAACATCGCCCTCAACAACACCAGGCTCACAAAGGAGCAGATCGTCCAGGTTGCCAAATATGTGAACGCGGACAAATTCATCTCCAAGCTCCCCGCCCAATATGACGAACCTGTGATGGAGCGGGGCGCCACCCTTTCCACCGGACAGAGGCAACTGATAGCCTTTGCCCGCGTTCTGGCTTACGATCCTTCCATCTTTATCCTGGATGAAGCCACCTCGAATATCGACACCGAGACGGAAATACTGATCCAGGACGCGCTTAAAAAGCTGATCGAAAACCGAACCTCAATCATGATCGCCCATCGCCTTTCCACCATCCAGCATGTGGACCGGATCATCGTTCTGCACAAGGGTGAAATCGTGGAGGAGGGCTCCCACTTTGATTTGCTGGACAAAAAAGGCCTCTATTATGACCTCTACCGGCTGCAGTATAGTTGAGGTGAAAGTGCCGCTATCCGTGGTTCCGCGTAAGAAAGCAAAAAAACAGATTGACAGATTTATGCTGTGCAATACAGATAGACATTTGAGTTTAACATCCCTTGATTCATAGGAGGATCAATGAAAAAAAGATGGCTGATTATCTTGGCCCTCACTCTCGTAACAGCCATGTTTGCTAATGGTAACAATCGCTATGAAGTAGTAGCATGGCAAGAAGATTTTGAAAGCGGAGCCGAAGGCTGGACTCACCATGACGGCTCTATTTCCCCCAACAACTGGCACATCTACAACGCTGGCGGTTCTCAGGGACAAGTCTGGTGGATGGGAGATCCCGCCCTGGCGCAAGGAACCAACATCGGTGGTTACTACAATCACCAGTACCTTGTTCTGGACACCCCCGCCCGCACCCTGGCAGCCGGCAACGCCACCCTGACCTTCAAGATGGCAGTGGCACTGGAGTCGGTAGGTGGAACAGGAGAATACAACGGTTGGGATTCCTTCAACATTCGCGTTTCCACAAACAACGGTACAACCTGGACTGTGATTCCCACCAACGTTATCACTCCCGCCTATGACTTCACCTCTTCCTATGCCTTTGGCTTTGAATTTGGTGAAGGTCCCAATATCCCCGGCTGGGGCGGCACTCATGCTGCCTGGACCAGCGTGACCGCTAACCTTAGCTCCTATGTTGGGCAGAGTGTAAAGATACGTTTTGCCTTTGCCTCTGACCCGGCTTACTCCACCGGAAATGAACCCGGCCTCTTTGGTGTGATGGTTGACGACATTTCCTTTGGCGGATACACCAACAACGGCGCCAACGACGGCCAGATGACCTGGGCAAGCCTGGTTCCAGTGGGTGGAGACATCTGGCAAATTGCCACCGACGCGTCCGCGCCGTCTCCCACTCATATCATGAAATGCCAAAACACCAATGGAACCTACAACACCAATATGCTTAACTATCTGACCAGCCCTCTGATATCCCTGCCCGCCTCCGGAGAGATTCGCGCGGACTTCATGATCATGGGCGGTTTCGACGATCCGAACGAATTCCCCGAAGTTGACTACTGGGGTTGGGAGATTTCCCCCAACGACGGTACCACCTGGTATGCCATGAGCAACCCCACGGGCAGCCCGACCGGCACCAACTACGTGTATGCCGACGCTCCGGATGTGTGGTCTTCCATGACTGCCAGTTACTCACTTGATGGAGTGATCACCTGTTATGCCGGACAGGATATCAGGCTCCGCTGGTACTTCAGGTCCGACGCCGACACTCCCCAGGGAATCGGCATCATGATTGACGACGTAAAGATCTACAACGACATCTTCATCGCAGCCCCTGAAAACCTGGAAGCCACAGTGGACGGAAACAATGTTACCCTAAACTGGACCGCTCCCGGCACCGGCGGCGGCGGAGAAGCAGGCTGGTTGCACTATGACGGTGAAAATTCCGGCAACGCGATCGGAACCGACGGCGTGGCGGATTTCGACGTCGCGGCTAAATGGGATGCCGTGGGAGACTATGGCATCAGCCCCTGGGTTGGAATGCAGATCACCAAGATGATGATCTTCCCCGCCGAGCCCACCTCCCTGTGTTCCTATGCCTTGCGTATCTGGACCGGCAGCAGCGCCGAACTTGCTTATGATCAGCCGATCACTCCCATTGCCGACCAGTGGAACGAGATCGTCCTCACCACCCCCTTCACCATCCCTGCCCAGACCCAGATCATGGCGGGCTATCGTTGCAACACCCAGGGGGGCTTCCCCGCCGGTTGCGATGACGGACCTCATGTGAACGGCTATGGCAACATGATCCGCTTCAACAATGTCTGGTCACCCCTTGTCAACCTTGGCGCCTCCCTCACCTTTAACTGGAGCATCCGTATCTGGGTGCAGGACGCCGACGGCAAAGAGTATGAGATTACCAGTTATCCCAACAACGTGCAGGATGTTTGCGATGGCTTGCTGGCCTCCAACGGCGTTCGCCAAGACCGCGACGTCACAAACTACAAGATCTTCCGCGATGGCGTGCAGATCGACCAGGTTGCCGGAAATGTGCTCACTTATACCGACATGAACGTTCCCGGCGGCATTCACACCTATCACCTCACCGCCATGTATGGCACCAACGAATCAGAAGCCTCCAATGTCGTGACCGCCTTTGTGCTGCCCGAAATGCATGTTGAACTGATGCATGACGATGGCACCGCGGAAGAAGGCTTCAGCGTCGGCTCCACCAAGCAGATGGCTGTGAAGCACAGTTATACAAGAGCGGTGAATGTGAAATACGTCAAGGTCTTTGTCCACACTCTTGGCACAGCCGGAATCATTGTCCGTGTGTATGACAACGACGGCGCCAACGGAATGCCCGGCACACAGCTGGTGCAGTACCAGTATCCCGCCGCTTCGGTGGTTGAGGGCTGGAATTACATCGCTCTGCCTTCGGAACCTCCGGTTCACGTTGAGGACGGCGAGTTCTACGTTGCCATTCTGGAAACGGCGAACGCCTCTCAGATTGGTCTGGACACCTCTTCAAACCAATACAGTTACAAGAAGATTACCACCAATTGGGAACCCGTCACCACTGGCGAGATTATGCTTCGCGCGATTGCCGAGTATTCCATGGCCGGCGATGACAACGTGCTGCCCGTTTACACCTTGGACGCCAACAACTATCCCAACCCATTCAACCCCGAAACCACCATCTCCTACAGCGTTCCCGCTGCCGGACATACCAGCCTGAAGGTTTACAACCTCAAAGGCCAGCTGGTGCGCGAACTGGTGAATGAAGCCCGGGAAGCCGGCCAGCACACCGTGGTCTGGAATGGCAAAGATGCCAACGGCAACGCCGTTTCCAGCGGTATCTATTTCTACAGCCTCACCAGCGGAGGAAAGACCGTCAACCGCAAGATGTTGCTTGCCAAATAACAAATAAATCACGAGCTTAGGCTCGCAGATAATCCCCAAGGAGTGGTCACCGCGGCCACTCCTTTTTATTTGGCGCGACAGTTGGCTACAGCCCGGGTCAGTTTTTCAGTTGACGTATTTGCCCGTTGTCTATTTTGTGGATGCGCGTCCGGTAGATTCCGGTCTGAAATCTTTTAGTTCAGGAGACAGCATGAAACGCTTTCTAATACTGACAGTCCTCTGCTTTTCCCTGCTTTGGGCCCAGAAACATGATCCCAAAGCCACGATCGGCAAGATAGAAAACAAAACCTATTCCTACGGCGAATATGAGAAGATTCTGAATAACTATTTCAACTATCATGGCAAACAAAAAGGCAAGGCCCTTACCGCCGAAGACAAGGCCAAGCTCAACGACCAATGCTGGGAAGAGCTGATCGCCCGCCAGGTCTATGACAAAGCGATCAAGGAAGGCAGGGTCAGGATCACGGACACCGAGGTGCTGAACGAAGCCAAAAAGAATCCCCCGGCGGACGTGAAAGCCATCAAAGACCTGCAGCAGAACGGCAAATTCAGCAAAAAGCTTTTTGAGCAGGCGCTCAACGAAAACCAGCAGTTCCGCAAAGACATTATCGAGTATGTGAAATCCACCTACAAATACAGCAAACTGCTCAAAACCATCCGCGGCGAGGTGGATGTGAGCGTTGACAGCGTGAAGGGCGAATGGCTGAAGCAACACGACACCGTGGACGCCCAGATCATCTACTTCGATCCCGCCAAGCTGGTCAAATACAAAGCCACCGAAGAGGAAGCCCTGGATTATTACAACGCGAGAAAAGAAGAGTATCGCAAAGACAATTGCCGCCGCTATCACTATGTCAAGTTCACCAAAGCACCTTCAGTGGCAGACTCCCTGGCCGTCAAAGCCAGGGTGGACTCCCTCTATCATGCCCTGCTGGCGGGGGCGGATTTTGCCAAAGCCGCCGAAGAACTGTCCCAAGACCCCGGTTCCGGAAGCAAGGGAGGAGATCTGGGCTGGTTTACCCGGGGCAGAATGGTGCCCGAGTTTGAAAACACCGCTTTCAGCACCCCGGTCGGCCAGATCGCCGCTCCTGTGCTATCCCGCTTTGGCTGGCACATCATCAAAACCACCGACAGGCGCGAGGGGGATTCCGGCGAGGAAGTTGCGGCCAGCCACATCCTTATCCGCATCGAGCCCAGCGGGGCCACCCTGCAGGCCATGAAGGCCAACGCCGCCAATCTCCACAACCTTGCCAAAGAGCTGGGACTGGAGCAAGCGGCCACAAACCAGGGCTTGAGCGTGGAAGAAACCACTGTCTTTCAGGAAACCGATTCTTTCATCCGCAACATTGGCCGCGACGAAAACCTGGTCAAGTTTGCCTTTGCCAATCCGGTCGGCAGCCTGGCGGAACCTTACTACGCGCCCAGCGGCGACACCTACATCCTGGCGGTCTCCGCCGAACTGCCTGTCTATTACACGCCTTTCGAAGACCAGAAGGCGTCCATCCAAAACCAGGCTACCAAAAGCAAGCAGGGATACTATATGGATGCCTATGTGAAAAACTTTATAGCCAACCTCAATGAGGATCAGTATCTGGAATTCGCCCGCCGGGACAGCATTATGGTGGTGGAGATCAGCGGTCATAAAAAAGGCGATATGGTCAGTTCCATCGGCAAGCTGGAGTCCATCGATACAGCTTTGTTTTCCACATCGGAAGGCAGTTTCGCTCAGTTGATCTCAGAGCCCGGGCGTTGGTTCCTGGTCAAGGTCACCAAGCGTTCGCTTCCCGATCTGGCTTTGTGGGAAAAGGAAAAGGCGGGGTTGATCAAGCAAGCGCGGGAAGATTTTCAGACCAAGCATCTCAACGACTGGTATTTTAAAGAAAGGCAAAAGCTTAGCATCACCGACAACCGCACCGATTTCTATGATCTAAGCGCTGGCAGGCAAGCACAACAGATCAGACTGGGCGGCTGAAGGCTTCCCGATCTCTGTTTTTCCAGGCGCGTTTTTACACAGGCGGGTCATCCCGCCTGTTTCTCATTATCCCGAATTTCCGTGACTTATACCAGTTCGCTTTCATCAAGCCATTCTGCCAGTTTGTAATCTGACATTCTCTTGTAAAGTCAGTGGAAAGGTGTTTTGAGGTGGAAAGGTGGAATGGTGAAATGGTGGAAGGTTCCCGAAACTTGAACCATCAGGCTATATAACTGCGTCATCACGGCCTACCGGGGTCCTCGCCGGATCGGTAACGATCCGGTGGGGTGGTTTGAGCCGTGATCCAGTCTTTTGTGAATCGTTTGAAGTCCGAGCCGGCTTTGTAATTGGTGGTAGTTGTGAAGCTTACATTGCCGGCTTGAACTCCAAACTCAGCCAGCACGGAGTTCAAAGAGCCTTTCCCGGTTGCAAATATCCACCGGACGCCTGGACTCTTTGGACTTCGTGTGGAAGAAAGAACCCAAATCCAGAGCTACTGTTCCTAATCCCGCTGGGACTTCGTGCGGAAGAATGCTGCGTCCGGCAAACTGTAACAACAATCTAACTAACATCTGTAGAGTTAATTAGGAGAAAAGTATGGAGGCCAACAAGTAACCCTTGACATTTAATATCCACAACTGAAACAGTGTTGGCCCTCATTTGACAGGGTGTGCTAAGTCTATATTTTCCGTAGGTCATCCTTATAATTTATAAGGATGACCTAAGGATGATGGCAGCAAATGCAGGAGCAGCGCGGGAGGTCGCTATGAAGGATTATGCGGATTATTGCCGTTGTTTTTGGTGAATGTCATACTATATTGCTTGCGTTTTATTTTCATCATAGTGAAAAGGTGGAAAGGTGGAAAGGTGGAAAGGTGGAAAGGTCCCCCCCGAAACAAGTCCACCAGTCTATATGCTGTGTCATCCCGGGCAAGCGGACGCTTGACCCGGGATCCAGTCTTTTAGGAACTACCACCCAGTCCCGAGACAAAACACCCCCAGGCCATAAAGCCGCGTCATCACGGCCTGCGAGCCGTGATCCAGTCTTTTAAAACAACCACTCGACCCCAAAACAAAGCACACCAAACCATTGCCACATCCCGTAGTATTATCCCTCATCAACAAGTGGCGCCGACAAATCCCGCCAATCGGGATTGAAAGAATCAATCATCTGCAGTTTCCATTTCCTCCGCCACCGCTTGATACGTTTTTCCATGGCAATGGCGCTTTTGATATCAGGAAAGTCCTGATACCAGACCAGCATCATTACCTCATACTTCACGGTAAAACCATCAAACTCGTGTTTTTGATGCTGTTCCACGCGACGGAGCAGGTTATTGGTTACTCCCGTATATAGGGTTCCATTGCGTTAGCTGGCAAGGATATAGACATAATAGCGGCACATGTCGTAAGTTTTGTGGGCAGTATTGGGGAAGTCAAGTGGAATTCTTCAAAAGACTGGATCACGGCTCAAACCATCCCACCGGATCGTTACCGATCCGGCGAGGACCCCGGTAGGCCGTGATGACGCGGTGTGTGGCTTGGTTGGCGTTGTTTCGGGGCTGTATGCTGTGATGTGGCTTTATAAGACTGGATCACGGGTCAAGCCCGTGATGACGCGCTTTATAGTCTGCGGTGGTTTGTTGCAGGGCTGTATGCTGTGATGTGGCTTTAAAAGACTGGATCACGGGTCAAGCCCGTGATGACGCGCTGTGTAGTCTGGATGTGGGGTTTGTTTCGGGGCTTGGTGTTTGTTTGTGGCTTTAAAAGACTGGATCACGGCTCGCAGGCTGTGATGACACGGTTGTGGCCTGGTTGGCGTTGTTTCAGGGCTGTATGCTGTGATGTGGCTTCAAAAGACTGGATCACGGGTCAAGCCCGTGATGACGCAGCCTTGGGGTCTGGTGGTGCTTATTTTAGGGCTGGGTGGTTATTTCTAAAAGACTGAATCACGGGTCAAGTCACCCCACCAAACCGCTACGCGCTTTGGCGAGGGCTCCGACAGCCCGTGATGACGCGGTGATATAGTTTGTGGGTGCTTTGTTTCGATGTTGGTATCAGGCGACGCCCAGGGAGGCCAGTTTCCTCTTGATCTCCGCGATCTGTTCTTGGAAAGCCGCCATTTGCGCGGAATCGAGCTGCTCGGTGCCCACCATCTTCAGTTTGTTGGGGTTGATGTAGCTTTTTCCCTGCACCAGTCCGAAATGGAGGTGCGCGCCGGTGCTTTTGCCTGTGCTGCCCACCCTGCCTATCACCTGGCCTTTGCGGACGCTTTGCCCCGCTCTCACGCTCATGGAACTGAGGTGGGCGTATTGGGTGACCAGGCCGTTGTTGTGCCGGATGCGGATTTCATTGCCCCAGCCGCCTGAATACCTGGCGCTCACCACTTTGCCATTGGCCATAGAATAGACCGGCGTTCCGTATCTGGCGCGGTAATCCACGCCCTGGTGCATTCTCCAGGATCTGTAGATGGGGTCGATCCGCCTGCCAAAGGCTGAAACTACGTGGATGGATGCCAGCGGATAGCCCACGCCGGCCGTGTTCAGGCTTTTGCCATCGGAAGAGTAGAGCCCGGAGGCCACCGATTTCTCATCCTGAACTTCAAAGCGGAACAACTCGTGTTTACCTGCCGCGGCGCCGTCATAGCAGACGTAGCGGATGACTCCGCTTCCCTGTTTCTTGCCATTGAAAAAGCGTTCCCGGATCAGGACGCAAAAGCTGTCGCCATCCTTGGCGTTCCGGGCGAAATTGACCTTGGTCTCCAATCCGTTGTTGATGGCCTGTTTCTCGCCTGGTAAAAAGCCCGCGGCCAGCAGCGAAGCGTCCAGCGTTCCACTGAGCCTGCCCTGCACCAGGCGTTCCGAAACCTGCACCGGAAGCTGTTCCAGGCTGTAATTCAGGCTGTCCCCGGAAGGCACAAAGACGTGCCGGGTGGGGGGCTCCTGAAAGAAAACCGCTTTGCGGATGGCCTTGCTTTGGGGGTCCAGCTTCAACAGGAGGCTGTCTCCCGGCTGGATCGTGGTGACATCCACATAGTTGCCAAAGTTGAAGGCAAAGAGGGCGATCTCTCCCAAAGGAACGGAATTGGCTTCCAGAACGGAAAAGATGCTGCCCCCCTCCGGGATGGCGATCCTGATCCAATCGGACGCGGGAGGCTGGTTTGCGGGCTGCTGACGGGTGGCCGCTCCACTTCCGGAACCTCTCATCAAGCCAAGCAGCATAAAGCTTACCAGGCAAAGCAAAACCAGGCTCAGCAGCAGACTCCTGCCCCGGCTACGCATGCGTTTTGTCCTCGGGATGAAAGTGGATCAGCACCCTGCTCAGGCTGTCCCGGTAATGGTCTTTCAGCTTTTCCTCCAGGGCGTGGGCAATGGAATTGCCTTCTGAGACGCTGATATTGCCATCCACGCAGATCGTGACCTCGATGGAGAAATAGGGGCCAAAACGATGGGAACCAAGCTCTTCGATGCACTTTACGCCGGGCACGGTGGCGGCGATTTCCCTGACCTTGTCGGCAAAAGCCTGGTCGGGCACTCTGTCCATGAGTTCGGAAGATGATTCCAGAATGATGGAGACGCCAGTCCGGACGATGAAGAGGGCAACCACGGCCCCGGCGGCGGGATCCATCCAGATGAATCCAAGCCTGGCCATCACCACACCCACGATCACGGCCAGTGCGGCCATGATGTCGTTGAAATGGTCATCCGCCAGGGCGCGCAGGGTGGGGTTGTTGGTTTTACGGTAGTTGCGTTTGCTGAACAGAAAGAGGAAAACCTTGATAATCAGGGTGATCGCCGCGATTAGAACAACAATCAGGGGTGCTGTGCGGGCCTGACTGAAACCCGTGGCGAGGTCGTAAATCTTGTTGATGGATTCAAAGAAAATGGCGATACCGGTGGTGAGGATGAAAGCTCCCACCACGATGGCGGAAATGCTTTCCAACTGGCGGTGGCCGTAGGGATGCTCGGAATCGGCAGGTTTTTTCGCCTGGCGCATGAAGATTTTCACGGCGATGTAGTAGATAACGTCCGACACCGAGTTTATACCATCGGCCAGCAGGGCTTGGGAGTGCCCCAGGATGCCGATTACGGTCTTGGCGATGGAAAGCATGATGTTGACGACCATGCCCAGGTTGATGGTTTGGGAAGTGATGTGGTCTCTGTCGCTCATAAAGCCAGTTCCCTGATATCTGTCAGAGTTAGGTGGGGAAATTCCCGGCGCAGCCTTGCGCGCAAGTCGTCTGCTTCACCCTCCGGCACTCCCACGGCGTGGGTGTTGAGGGCGAAAGACCTGATCTTGAAGCCTGTCAGGGCCTCGGGAGCCATATTCCGCAGGAATTGCTCCAGCTTTGGCAGGCTCAGCTTGAGGCAGTCGGGATGTCTCACAACAGGCAGGGGCCCGCCCGGAACAAACAAGACCCTGGCCCTGGCGAGGATGGAATCGGTGATCGCGCCGGGAAAGTACAGCGCTTCCGGTTTGCTTTCCGCCAGGCCGCGCAGATCGGCGTCGCTGCCCAAAAGGGAAACCAGGCCGGTGGAACGCCAGACTCCCCGCTGGCAGGCCATCACCTCTTCCGCTTTCAGCAATCTGCCGTGAAGCTCAGGATCGGCGGTGAGGGGCGAGAGGGGTATCTGGTTGAGCAGCAGCAGCCTTTTCAGTTCATCCGCGATGGCGGCGGGGCTGCCGAAGCTTGCTCCGATCAGCGCCACCACGGCGTCCACCGCTTCCGACAGGGCTATGGACTTGCGGTCCAGGGAACCGTCGATCAGCACCCTGGCTGCGCCATACGCCAGAATCTTGCCCAGCAGCCTGGTCTGTCCGGCAACCGAAGCTGGCCCTGTGATCTCAGTCTCCACCGGCAGGATGGTTCGGGACAGCCATAACTGGCGCTGGGGCGAAGCAGAGACAAGCTTTTCCAGCACTTCCACGGCGCTGCCGTGCCTGTCCAGGCTTGCCGTGTCGCAGCAGAAAAGCGTGCCGGGGTTCAGCCTGACCCGGGGTTTGGGGGTTTTAAACACTGTGTCGGTTTCTTCTCCGTCAATCCCGATGCTGAACACGCCGAAGCTGAGTTCGGCATGTTCCCTCAGGAGATGGTTCAGAAGGGTGGTCTTGCCGGAGTTTTTGCTGATGCCCACGATCGCAATGCTGCGGACATCATCTTCCAAAATCCAGTCAAAAGGCTGCACTGAACTCCAGTGAATATATATATTCTGCCGCTATTTTTTACGGCGTTGGTTCCTCTTGGTTTCGGCCGGGCCTATCGATACTCTCTTGCCGCGCAACAGGGACATCACGCCTTCGCTGGACTTGCGCTCTTTCGGGCAGAGGGCTTTGTATTGCTTGTCATCCAAAGGCTTGTGTTCCGGTTCCGTGTAGGCGGTGATAAAACCTTCGTAGTTGCGCAGAACAACCCTGCCGGGCATCTGCGAGATCAGATAGTTGGGCATCACGGGAATCTTCCCGCCGCCTCCGGGAGCATCCACAACATAGGTGGGAACGCAAAGGCCGGAGGTGTGCCCGCGCAGGGATTCGATGATCTCGATTCCCTTGGAGACCGGGGTGCGGAAATGGGAGATTCCTTCCGAGAGGTCGCACTGATAGATGTAATATGGGCGCACGCGGTTGCGGACAAGGCGATGGACAAGTTCCTTCATCACGTCCACATTGTCGTTGATGCCTTTGAGCAAGACCGATTGGTTGCCCAGCACCACGCCCGCTTCAGCCAGCCTGGCAAGGGCGGCGGTGGAGTCCGGGGTGAGCTCGTTGGGATGGTTGAAGTGGGTGTTCAGCCATACGAACTTATACTTTTTGAGCACCGCGAGCAGGCTGTCTGTGATGCGTTGGGGCAGCACCACGGGCAGGCGGCTGCCGATGCGCACGATGTCCAGATGCTTGATCTGGGCAAGCTTTCCCAATACCTCATCCAGGCGTTCGTCGCCCAGTGTGAGGGGGTCTCCGCCACTCAGGATGACGTCCCTGATCTCTTTGTGGCTGGCGATGTATTCCAGCGCTTTTTCCACGTTCTCGCGGGGCATGGGGGCGTCGTGTTCGCCAGCTTTGCGGCGGCGGGTGCAATGCCTGCAATACATGCCGCACTGGTCGGTGAGCAGCAACAAGACCCGGTCGGGATAGCGATGGGTCATGCCGGGAACCGGAGCGTCTGCATCCTCACTGAGGGGATCAGCCATGTCGGAGGGGTCTTGTCTGCTTTCGGCGATGCGGGGTATGCACTGCATACGCACGGGATCGTTTGGATTCTTATGGTCGATCAGGGAAAGGTAGTAAGGGGTGATCGCCATGCGGAAGGAAAAGCTTTTGGACTTTGCAACCGCTTCTTCCTCGGGTTGCAGCTCGATGTATTTCCTGAGGGTCTTAAAGTCTGTGATGCGGTTTTTGAGTTGCCAGTGCCAGTCATTCCATTCCTTGGCAGTGGCGGTTGAACGGATTTTGGTTATCTCAGCCATGTTATCCTCCTTAACGGTCGGTGTAGCGTTCCTGAAACAGCTTCATCAGGATGGGGTTGCGGCGCAGCAGGTCGAGAGAGATAGCCGCGTGGCTGCGGGCATAGCCATTGCCAAGAATCATATCCACATCGGCGCCGATGCCTTCGGCACCCAGGGCGGCCTTGGTGAATGACGTAGCCATGGAAAAGAAATAGACTATCCCGCGGTCTTTGCAGGCCATGATGGAAGGCAGTTCGGTGTCTTCGACGTTGACCACATTGATCACCACGTCTGCCATTTTGCCGTTGGTGAGGCGGGAAACCTCTCTTTGAATTGCCAAAGCGTCTGTGGCGCTGGCGATAATGACTTCATGGCAGCCGGTCTGCTTGCAGGTGGGGATGTAGTTCTCGTTGCGAACCACTCCAATCACCTTGCCCGATACGCCCACTCTTTCACGGGCGACGGCGTTGCAGAGGATTCCGCTCTTGCCGTTGGCGCCGATGATGACAACGGTGTCCCCCGGCCTGGCGAGGCGTTCCACCTGAGCAGGAGCGCCGGCCACATCCAGCACGGAAAGGGCAAGGTTTATATCCATGTCGTCCGGAAGCTTGGCATAGATGCCGCTGCTGAAAAGGATGGCCTGGCCTTCGATCTCCACCTGGTCTTTATCCAGAAGGACTCTTTTGACCTTGTTGATCTTGAGGGGGGTGAGGGAGAGGGAAACCAGGCTGGCTATGGTGTCGCCGACCTTGACCTGGTCTTTCATCTCAAAGTTGGGCCCCAGAGCGGCCACTTTGCCGATGAGCATTCCGCCGGAGCCGGTGTCCTCATTCTTATGTTTTCCGGTGCGGTTGGTAAGTTCGATCGCGTGTTCCGCGAAGGCTTTTTCCAAGTCTTTGTGCCCTTGGGCGATTAGCTTGTTTTTGATCTGGTGGAACGAGGCGGAATCAACATTCAGCCTGATCACGTCGATCAGCATTTCATTGTCCCAGATCTCGCTCATGTCATTGTTCAAAACTCTCGCGGGTTGGGGCAAAACCCCGCTTGGTTCGATCACGCGGTGGGTTCCGTAACGGCATCCGCCTGTTTTCATCCGATCCTCCAAAGATATATATTATTAGTTTATAAGCAAATTAAGATAGTATTCAATGTTTTTGTTCAAGCCAATCCTGTCAAGCGCAAAGGACAATCCCTGATCCGGGCTTGCCTTCACAGACGCCAGTGTGACAAAGTGGACTTATTATTCTGCCGGTTCAGAGGGTGTTTGGGGTGTTTGAAACAGATATTCCTGTTCAGAATCGTGGTAGAATACAGTGAGGTTGTTGGGCTTGGAATACCAGGCGGTCACTGTGCGGGTGGGTGTCAGAGTCCAGGTCACGCGGGCTTTTTCTTTATCCAGATGCACCGCTTCGCCATGCATCTCGTGCAGTTTGTCGAGCACATGATTATCCTGTTTTTTGCTGTTGTACTCGTTGTAGCGAACCATCCATCCAGCCACGGTCTCCAGTTCCGGATGCACGACCAGGACAATCGATTCCACCACCTTGTTGGTTGAAGAGTAGTACTTGACCAGGGTGTTTTCCACTTCTTTGGCGAAGAATCTCTGATTTGCCAGGAGTGAATCAGCCCTATTCAGGGTATCGCCGAAAGCCAGGCCAAACAGCCCGCTTTGAGCGGAAAGGCCGGCGACCGCCAGCAGCAACAGGATCGTTATCGAGCTTATCTTCATATCATTTCCATCAGTTTGTTTTGCGCAAGCTTAAAAGCACTGGCCGGCGCGTCAACAAAAACCTTGTCCGCCCTTGGCCAGGTTTCACAAACGATACCACGCGAGAACCTGATGCCTGCTGAGTTTTTCAACGTCTCAGGAGCGCAGAACAGGAATGTAAAGCTGGCGCGCCAACAGCCCGGACTGAAACAGCCTCTCCATAACCGGCAGCGAAAAAATCGTCTTGACAAGATTGCGCCTTATAAAAGGATTTGCCAATCAGGAGAAAGTGATGATTGAAGTTATCAACGACAAATGCGTGGGTTGCGGAGCCTGTCTTAAAGCATGCGCTTATGACGCCATCCGCGTGACGGACAAACTTGCCAGCATCGATCTGGAAAAATGCACCCTTTGCGGAGCCTGCGTCCAGGCTTGCCCCTTCGACGCCATCGTGATCCGCAAGAAAAGCGGCGAGACCGTGGACAAAGGCGACTATCGCGGCGTCTGGGTCTTTGCGGAGCAGCGGGACGGCGAGATCGCCCCCGTGGTTTTTGAATTGCTGGGCAAGGGGCGCGAACTTGCAGACCAGATGGAACAGGAACTCACCGCCGTCCTTTTCGGCTCGGGGATCGAGGGCCTTTCTTCCGAACTGATCGCCTACGGCGCCGACCAGGTGATCGAGGTGGACGATCCCGAGCTTAAACACTTTCGCGACGAACGCTACGCCAAAGCCCTTACGGAGCTTGCTTTGAAGTATAAACCAGCGGTGATCCTGGCGGGAGCCACGGTTACCGGCAGGTCTTTCATCCCGCGGGTGGCCATCCATCTGCGCACCGGCCTGACCGCGGATTGCACCGGGCTGGAATACGACGCCGAATCGGGCAACCTGCTGCAAACCAGGCCTGCCTTCGGGGGCAATATCATGGCCACCATCGTCACTTCCAACCACCGTCCCCAGATGGCTACCGTGCGCCATAAAGTAATGAATCCCCTCACCCGGGACGACTCCCGTTCCGGCGTGGTTATCTGCGAGCAGATCGTGTTCGATTTTGATGATGAATCATCGGACTGGCTTGGTTTCGACAAAGAACTCACCAATCTGGTTAACATCACAGAGGCGAACATTATTGTCTCAGGCGGCAGAGGCCTGAAAGAGGCAAAGAATTTTGCCTTACTGGAAGAGCTTGCCCATGCCCTGGGCGGAGCGGTGGGCGCCTCGCGCGCCGCAGTGGATGCCGAATGGATTCCCTATTCCCATCAGGTCGGGCAGACCGGCAAGACCGTCAAGCCCACCATCTACATCGCGGTCGGCATTTCCGGCGCCATCCAGCACCTGGCGGGAATGTCCTCGGCGGATTATATCATTGCCATCAACAAAGACCCCGACGCCCCCATCTTCAAAGTGGCGGATCTGGGCATTGTCGGCGACCTCTTTGAGGTGGTGCCAAAGCTTATCAAGAAGGTGAAAGAGCTGCGCGGCTGAAGCCGGGGGAGCTTTTGCCTTGCTCAACGTCTGCGAGATATTCTACAGCCTGCAGGGCGAATCCACGCTCAGCGGCAGGCCTTGCGTCTTTATCCGCCTGAGCGGCTGCAATCTGCGCTGCTCCTATTGCGACACCCAATACGCCTTTGCCCCGGGCAGGGAGATGGACATCCCCCAGATCATGGCCCAGGTGGCGAAATATCCAGCCCGACTGGTGGAGATCACAGGAGGGGAACCAGTCTGGCAGGACGAAACGCCCCGACTTTGCGAGGAACTCTTGGAGGCGGGATATCAGGTGATGCTGGAGACCAACGGCTCGCTCTATCTGGAAGACATCCCCGCCCAGGTGATCAAGATCATCGATGTCAAGTGCCCCGGCAGCGGATGCGCGGACAGCTTTATGAAATGGAACCTCAAGCTGTTGCAGCCGCATGACGAACTGAAGTTCGTGCTCACCAATTATCAGGACTATCTCTTTGCCAGGCAATTTATTAAAGACAATTCCCTGGAGTCCCGCACTCTTCTTTTTTCGCCTGTGACCAGCGTGCTGCCAGCCCAAATCCTTGCCCAATGGATGCTGGATGACGGCCTCACGGCAAGATTGCAGTTGCAACTGCACAAGATTTGCGATCTGAAGTAAAAAATGCGTTCCCTCTGGAGAAAAATGCAGCAGCTTCCTCAACTTGTGGCACTGGCTATCATTCGCAATATCAGAAGCTTACGTGATCATCCTTAGGTATTCCTTAAAGAAGTTAAGGATGACCTACGCTTGACACAAGGAAGACAAGGGGATGGAAATGGGGGCGGAGGCAGTCGCAGAGGGCGGATTTGTGACATCCGCGGCGCAAATCCGAGAGCGGGGTTTATCATGCAGCCATCAAAAGAAAGCGAACTGCTTCTTTTGGGCCCCGATACGCTCATGCCCCACTGATCGCCTATTGATGGCCGGGTAATATACGCTTCGGCGGTCGGTCAGCGATCAATGGGCGGTCAATGAGCGATCAGCGTATGAGGGAGCTTCGGGGATAGATTATGGTTGGCCTCCGCTGTGAAGGAGGGGCATGCAGACACGGTTTCCGTTCCTAATTATTGGCGGGCAAAGAAAAAGGGCGGCGCAAAGGCCGCCCCACGCGTAACTTATCTATTGGGATCAGGTTTCGATCACTTCCACATTGGCACGTGGGATGATCATCTTGGTTCCGTCTTCAAACTGGGCTTCCAACACGCGCACCAGGGTCTCCGACTCCACTTTGGTTAGCTCTTCGGGCAGGGAGATGACCTTGGCGATCTTGCCAAAGTTGGGCTGGCGGATCACGCGGATCAGAGTGCCCGGCTCCAGTACGGGCATGGTGGCTTCTTTGGTCACCAGTTCCTTTTCGTCAAAATCGAGCGGGATGATGATCTCAGGCCTGATCACGCCGGCGCGGATTTGGGTCTTGCCGTGGATCGAGGTCTTGTGTCCATCGAACTTTTTGAGCAGTTCAAAGGTTTTTTTGGCCATGTCGATCTTGCCAAAGCCTTCGGTGCAGACAATTGTGAGGCCGATGTTTTCATGGCCGGTGATGGCTACGCCGATGTCGTGCCCAAGCAGCATCTTGATGTCCTGGTCGTCGATTCCGCCTGTGATGATGGCTTTCACTCCGTTCTTCCGGGCTGCTTCGATGGCATCGAGTGTGATGAAAGAACCGGAGACGATGATCTTGCCCTGGCAGGATTGGTCGATCTGCTGGGGGTTGATCTGGTCGGCGGGGCCTTTGGCCAGGACCTTGATCTCACCGATGGTTTCGCCGCCGATGCCGAAGATGCCCTGGATATAGGCGCTCTTGTTTTCGATGATCACGCCTTCGTCTTCGATCACATCGGTAACGATGCCGTCGATGAAGGCTTTCACCTGCACTGGCACGCGGGGTTCGCGCAACAGAATCTGGCCGGTGACGGAGGAGATGTTTTCCACCTCGCCTTCCACGGGAGAGCGCACTTCATTTTTGAAGAGGCCCGTGCCGAAAAGGCCTTTGGTCTCCGCCAGGATGGTATCTTTGGTGATCTGCTGGCCGACTTCGATCTTGATGAAATTGACCAGTTGGGCGGGCGTAACGCCCAGCTTGTTGGCCAAATTGAAGGGCACCACTTTGCCGGGCAGCAGGGTCTCCGCCACCACGTCCTCGGCCTTTACTTTATCGCCTTTTTTAACAAGGACTTTGCCCTTGAGGGGCAGGATGCGTTCTTTCTTGAGAATGATGCTGTCGGTAACGGTCAATCCAGCTGAATATGCTTGTCCCATTCTTTCCTCCTATGACAGAATCGTTTCGGGATACGCTTTGAACTCGCGCATCCATTTCTTGAGCATGTCTATGCGTTGGGCCTTTTCCGTGGGCAGCACGAAAGGCTGGCGTCCGCGCGTATCCAGCACGATGCCAACCGTTCCGCCGTGCAGGTCGATATTGAGCTCGCGGTTTTTGTCCTTGTCCAGGATCAGGCCGCCATGAGTTTTCAGCGTGGCTTTGGCTACTTCGCCAATACCGCAGGGGATGAGCCGCACTTCGCCAAAGGGGATATCCTCTTCCCAAACGCTGCCATCGGGCATTTCCAGCCTGGCGTGGAGGGCTGGTTTGCCGATCTTGCCTTTGCCGACCGGCGCGACGCAGGTGCCCAGATAGACCATGCAGTCTTTGCGGAACACTTCGGTAGCCGCTTTGGAGCTGATCTCGGAGAGCACTCCCAGGTGGGGCATCATGAAGATGCTGTCCACAGCCAGGCGGGTGATTCCTTCCGGCAGGAAGGCGTTGATGAGCAGCATCACGGTCTGATGTCTGCGGGGAGCGTGGGAAAGCACGCCGCCGCTGGCCACCAGCAGGTCGAGGGTCATCATGTTGACGATGGTAGCCCCGGAGGTGGACTGGCTGAAGGCCTCGGAGATATCGCGCTGGCGCTGCATGCCTTTCAGGCCGCTGGCAAACTCTTTGTGCTGTTCAAAAGCCAGGCGCAGGGCTTCGATGGCGATCGCCTGTTCCAGCACCAGCTCTTCCAGCAGGGAGGGGATGGTGGTGGGGCGGATCATCTTGTTCTTGATCATGTTGCGCAGTTCGCTCTCATCGATGTCGAGTGGCACCCAGCGCATGATGTTGGGCAGTCCGGCAGAGGCCAGAACGTTGGAGATGCTATAGCTCATGCCCAGGTTGGCGCTCACGGTGCGGTTGAAGATGAAGTCCTCGGTAAAGACGGAAAAGACGTCCGTGGTGGCTCCGCCGATATCCACGCCCAGGACTTCGATGTTCTCTTCCCTGGCGATGGCTTGCATGATGTTTCCCACGGCGGCGGGGGTGGGCATGATGGGCACCGTCTCGTGATCCGGGCCCTGGCACCAGTCCATCAGTTTATTGTAGCCTGGCGCCTGCTTCATGACGTGTTCCATGAAGAGGTCGTGGATCTTGTCACGGGCGGGGCCGAGGTTTTCGATCTCCAGTTTGGGGCGGATGTTGTCGGTAACAATGAGGTCCACCTTGTCCTTGAGGGAGTTGCGGATCTCATCCTGGGCGTCCTTGTTCCCTGCATAGATTACGGGCAGCTTGTAGCCGGAACCGAGACGGGGACGGGGATCGGCCGCGCTGACCAACTCCGCCATCTCCACCACGTGTTTAACGGTGCCGCCGTCCTCTCCGCCCGCCATCAGGATCATGTCCGGGCGCAGTTCGCGGATGCGTTCGATCTTCTCGTGGTTCATGCGGCGGTCGTTGCTTGCGATCAGGTCCATCACAATGGCGCCCGCTCCCAGAGCGGCACGTTCGGCGCTTTCGCCTGTCATGGAAGCCACCACTCCGGTGACCATCATTTGCAGGCCGCCTCCGGCTGATGAGGTGGAAACATAGGCGTCCACGCCAACATCGCCTTTGCGGGGGATCACAAACTCGCCGTTTTCCATGAATTTGATGTTGGGGTTCTTATACTTGAGGCGGGCCAGCTCCTCCAACTCCTGGGTGGCGTTGATGACGCCCTTGGTAACGTCGTTGAGCGGGGCTTCCACCGTGGTGGGAGCTTCGCCACGGATGGTTTGGCGGTATTCGCCATCCACCCATTCGATCAAAATTGCCTTGGTTGTCGTGCTGCCACAGTCAGTGGCGACGATACGGGTCAGGCGTTTCTCATCGTATTGCATTATTCCTCCGCTTATTCAGCATTCTTATCTTTAGTTTTAAAGGTTCTGGCAAAAAAGGCCTTGATCCGGTTACGGCGGCGCTTGCGTTTGAGGCGTGCCGCAGCCCGGCGTTCGCGGTTGATTTCTTCATCAAGCTCGTCAATGCGGTTGATCAGGCGTTTCAGGTATGCCTCATTCTGGATGGTGAGGGCAAAATTCTGGTATTTTTGGGAGTCAAAGATCATCTCGGCAAAGGGCAGCACAAAATACATCGCCTGGCTGGCAATGCCGTGCAGGGGATACAACGATTCCAAGAGCAGGATGCCCGCCGAGCCCAGATGGCGCTCCGCGATGAAGCGCGCCACCTTCTCGATCATCTCGGTGGCTTCCTTCTCGTCGATGGTGGTCTTGTATTCCTGATATTCCCTGTTCATTTCAAACCGCCCTGGTAGCTGTGAGCACCAGCACTTTGGCTGCGCCGCCGGACTTCAGGAGTTGGGCAATCTCGTTCACGGTGCTGCCGGTGGTGAAGACGTCGTCCAGGAGGATCACTCTCTTGCCGGCCAGATCGGCGTTTTTACGCAGCGCGAAAGCTCCCTGCAGATTTGCCCTGCGGGCAGCGGAGCTCAGGTTGGTCTGGCTGAGGGTGTTGATCCTGCGCAGAACTGGTTCTCCATAGGGAAGCCCAAGCTCGCGTGCCAGTTTGCGGGCGATAAGCTCCGACTGGTTGTAGCCGCGGTCACGTTTGCGGACGTGATGCAAAGGCACAGAGCTTACCAGATCGTAGCCTTTGGCAAAGCGTCCGGCGGCTGGTATGTTGAGCAGCGCGGTGGCGAAAAACCTTGCAGGAGAGCGCAGGGAGTTGTATTTGAGCTGGTGCACGAGGCTCTGCACGGGATCCTTGTAAACATAGGCGGATCTGGCAAGATCAAAGGCAAAATCGGTCTCGGAGCAGGCGGGGCAATTGTAATCCCGCAGCGGGGAACCGCATTTATCGCAGTAGTTTTCCAGAATTGGCTGGGCGGCAAGGATGCAATCCCCGCAGAGAACCTGAGCCGCAGAATCTATCCCCGCGCCGCAGTGCAGGCAGGTGGGGGGAAAGAACAGGTTATCGAGAGCTGTCAAAGTGGTTTTCAATTGCAGCGAAAATCTCTCGGCCGTCACGGCTTACAACTCCCTCTGTGCTTGCTCTTTCAGGATGAGGCATCATGCCCAGGACGTTGCGCTGGATATTGCAGATGCCGGCGATATTGTCCAAAGACCCGTTGGGGTTTGCTTCGGATGTAGCCGCGCCATCCCGGTCGCAATAGCGGAAAATGATCTGATCGTTGTCCTGCAGGCTTTTCAGCCTTTCGGGATCGATGAAAAAGTTCCCCTCTTTATGGGCAATGGGGATGTCCAGGACTCTGCCCGCAGGGATGTTGCTGGTGAACGGGGTGTTGGCGCTTTCCACGCGGATGTATTGATGCTGGCAGATGAAGGTGAGGCCGGAATTCATGAGCAGTGATCCGGGCAGCAAATCGCATTCCGTAAGGATTTGGAAGCCGTTGCAGATACCCAGAACCAGTCCGCCGGATTCGGCGAAAGCGACCACTTCATTCACGATGGGAGAGAAGCGTGCCAGAGACCCGCAGCGCAGATAGTCGCCATAGGAGAAGCCGCCAGGCAGCACCACCAGATCGGGGTTTTGCAGGTCACGATCCTTGTGCCAGACCAGGTTGCTGGTGTGACCCCTCTCGCTAAAGGCACGCTGGGCGTCGCGGTCGCAGTTGGAGCCCGGGAAAGTGATCACGCTGACTCTCAAGTTAGACCGTCCCCATCTTTTCTATGGTATAGGTGAAGTTTTCGGTGTTCGGATTGGCAAGCAGGTCTGCGCAGATTTTTTGCACTTGCTCTTCAACCGCCTGTTCATTGTCGTCATCAAAGCTGATCTCGATGTATTTGCTCACTCTTGTCTCCACCACTTTGACGTATCCCAGTTGATGGAGGGAATTGCTTACGGCCTTGCCCTGGGGGTCAAGAACGTTGGGTTTGAGGCGGATGAATATTTTAGCTTGCAGCATGGGCGACCTTCAAATTATTAGTGATATTCCACTTCTTTGTAGAACATGGTTTTAGTCAACAGTTTTTTTGTCCGGGCAGACAGCGAGCCAAGGGGGGTGGTTTCCACACCTGATACTATTTCGTTTACGTTGTTACAACTGGCCACCATTCCACCATTCCACCTTTACACAGCCCTTTCGGGGCATAGCACCTATATATATGGGGGGATGGTCCTCATTTGCATCCCGGGTTTTGGCGTGGGTCTTCCTGGGGTCAACCTTATAATTTATAAGGATGACCTAAGGATGATGGCATAAAAGCGAGTAGCAGCAAAGGAGGGCGCTATGAAGGATATTGTGGATTATATAGGATTATTTTTGCGGTTGTCAAGGAATTGATGCCGGTTACTTTTTGACTGGGTGCCTGTTTTATACTGTTTAGCTTGCATTATTTCACCTTTCCACGGCCATTTCAAAAGACTGGATCACGGGTCAAGTCACCCCACCAAACCGCCACGCGCTTTGGCGGGGACCCCGACAGCCCGTGATGACACGGTATGTAGTCTGGGTCGATTTGTTTTGGGGTCGGGTTGTTGTTTCAAGGAACCTTTTCACCTTTAAATATCCTGCTGATCCTGTCGATCTTGTCATCCACGTTCTATTTATCCATATCCACCTTTCCACGGATATCACAAGAGAATGTCAAATATCAAAATGCAAACAATAGCTTGATGGAAGCAAATTGGTATGAAAAGAACCCCCTGGTCGAGCAGGGGGTTGCTGTCATAAGGTAAATCTATCAGTTTGAAAGGCCGCGGTCTGCCTTCTTGATAAAATCAATAAAGACCTCTTGCTCCGGTGTCAGGGTGCCCAGTTTGGCAGCTTCTTCCAGTGCCTGGCTGGTGTTCAGCCCTTTGCGGTAAAAGAGGTTGTACACTTCCTTGATGGCCGCGATGGCGGCGTTGGAAAACCCTCTGCGCATCAAGCCAACGCTATTCAAACCCACTGTGTGATAGGGATTTCCCTGTCCCCGGGTATAGGGGGCGATGTCCTTTTTGATGGCGGAAGCCCCGCCCACAAAAGCGTGGGTGCCGATATGCACAAACTGATGGATGGCAGTCATGCCGCCGATGCTCACAAAGTCTGAGATCACCAGATGCCCCGCCATTTGCACCACATTGGCAATGATGCAGTTGTTGCCAATCTGGCAGTTGTGGGCCACATGCACATATTCCATGAGCAGATTGTCGTCACCCACCACAGTGTCTTCCTCCAGATTGTTGGAGCGGTTGATGGTGACAAACTCCCTGATCTTATTGCGGTTGCCGATACGCAGACGGGTGGGCTCTCCCTTGAACTTGAGGTCCTGGGGGTCTGTGCCCAAAACAGCGTAAGGGGATATCTTGTTGTCATCCCCGATCGTGGTGTGCCCGGAGAGGATCACGTTGGAGATGAGGATGTTGCGGTTGCCAAGGACCACCGAAGGCCCTACATGGCACCCGGGGCCGATCTCGCAGTCTGCTCCGATCTGCGCGCCCTCATCAATTATTGCCGTGGGGTGGATCTTAGTCATTTGTTCTTATCCTGGATCATGGCCATGAAGTCGCCCTCGGCCACTTTGGTGCGGCCGACATAGGCTTCTCCGTGCATCTTGGAAAGCGATCTCTTCAGAGAGATCACCTCCATCTCGTAGCGCAGGGTGTCCCCTGGCAAGACAGGTTTGCGGAATTTGACGTTGTCGATGGAGGCAAAATATGCCACGTAGTCCTGCGGGTTGTCGAGCTGGTTGAGCAGCATGATCCCGCCTGCCTGAGCCATTCCCTCGATAATCAGAACGCCAGGCATGATGGGGTGTCCCGGGAAGTGCCCCTGGAAGAACGGCTCGTTAATGGTAACGTTTTTGATGCCTGTGATGGAAACTCCCGGCTGGAAATCTATGATCTTGTCCACCAGCAGGAAGGGATAGCGGTGGGGGATGATCTTGAGGATGGCGTTGATATCGAACACCACGTCCTTTTCGGTCTTTTTCTGATATTGTTTCTGAAACTGCTGTTTCAACTGTATCTGGCGTAGTTTCTTGACCAGTTCCGCGTTGGTCTTGTGTCCGCTGCGGGCAGCCAGGATGTGCCCCTTGATCGGCATGCCCAGCAAAGCGATGTCACCCAACAGGTCAACCACTTTGTGGCGCACGAACTCGTTGTAGTACCGCAGGGGGTGGCTGTTGAGGATTCCCTGGGGGGAAACCGTGACGGGTTCGTGATAGCCAAACACATCCTGCAGATGTTTGAGCTCCTCGTCGCTGATGCCAGGTTCCGCGATCACCAGGGCGTTTTCGAGGGAGCCTCCCTTGATCAGGCCCATTTCCTTGAGTTTCAGGATCTCATTGATGAAGCAGAAAGTGCGGGCTCCGGCAAACTCCTTTTCATAAACGCTAAGATCAGGCAGCCAGGTATATTGGGTGCCGAGGTAGGGGTGCTTGTAGTCAATCATGAAGGTGATCTTCAGTTCGTTAGATGGCACGATCACGATATCCACGTTCTCTTCGGGGGCGGAAAAACTGATTGGCTCGTCAAACTCGAAATACTCACGTTCGGCATCCTGTTTGACAATCCCCGCCTTTTTGAGCAGGTTCAAAAATACTATCGCAGAGCCATCTGCCACGGGAGCTTCGGGACCGTCGATCTCGATGCGGATATTGTCGATATTCAAGCCCTTGATGGCTGAAAGCACGTGCTCGATCGTTCCCACGGTGGCATCCTTGATACCGATCGTGGTGCCGCGTGACATATCCACGACGTGGTCGATGTCGGCGGGGATTTCGGGTTGGCCTGGCATGTCCACCCTGACGAAGACGATACCTGAATCCTTGTCGGCAGGTTTAAAACGGATGGTGGAGATTTCTCCGGTATGCAGTCCGATGCCGGTGTATGAGGCTTCGGAGCGGATTGTATTCTTGTATTCAGTCATCATTGTTCTCCCTTTTCGCTTTTGATCTGCCTGAGGTAGTGGCGGTAGATCTCCGGCAGGTGTTTCTGGCTGGCAAAAACGCGTTTGGTGAGGTTGGCGTCATCAGCCGGGTATCCCATATAGCGTGCGTCAGGCGGGATGTTGTTGGCTACGCCGGACTGGGCTCCCACCATCGCTCTGTCGCCGATGGTGAGATGTCCTGCCACGCCCACCTGGCCTGCCAGATATACGTAATCTCCCAGGATCGTGCTGCCAGCCAGGCCTACTTGAGCGCAGAGGATGCAGTGGTGTCCAATCTTGCAATTATGGCCCACCTGGACCAGATTGTCCAGCTTGCTGCCCGCACCGATCACGGTCGAGCCAAGCGTTGCCCTGTCGATCGTGGTGTTGGCGCCGATTTCCACATAATCCTCAATCACCACATTCCCGATCTGGGGAATCTTCTGCTGCTTGCCGTCCAAGAGCAGGAAGCCAAAGCCGTCCGCGCCGATTACAACTCCACTGTGGATGATGACCCCGCTGCCGATCACGCAGTCCTCATAGACAGTCACCCGCGGGTAAAGCCTGCAGGATTTGCCCACACTCACGTTGTTTTCGATCTGGCAGCCATCGCCGATCACGCTGCCGGCTCCTATTTTCACGTTTTTGCCGATCCTGGCCAGCGCTCCGATGCTAACACCGTCGCCGAGGCTGGCAGTGGGATCGACCACCGCTGAGGGGTGTATTCCGGGGGCGGGTTTGTCCGTTGCCTCGTTCAGCCACCAGGCTACCAGGCTCATCAGGGTAAAATATGGCCGCGGCGAAAGCAACAGGTTGCGTCCGGGCAGGCGGTGCGCTTCCTGGGGAGGGCAGATGATGAGCCCAGCCCCGCTGTTTTGCACAGTCTCAAACATTTTTTCCTGTTCCCAGAATATTACACTGCTTGAGGTAGCCTCTGAAGGCTCACAGGCATTGTCAAAAACCAGATTCTCTTCACCTTGATAGACGGCTCCGGTGATCTGGCGGATTTGCTCGACGTTGAGCGCGGGCTTGAATTTCTTCATGGCTTGTCTGGTTTGTAATCTTCGCCGGATTCCTTGGGCTTGTCTTCCGGCTTGATCTCCGTGCCGGTGTCTGAAGTTCCTTCAGGCTGGGTCAGATCGGCGGGTTTGACTGTGTCTTTGTTGAGTTCCAGCAGGATCTGATCGGTCAGGTCGATTGTGGGCGCGGCATAGAGCACTGTGCCCATGCTCACGTCAAAGATCATGGTATATTTCTCGTCCTCGGCGGTCTTTTTGATCAGATTGTGGATCTTCAGAGTGAGCGGATCGATCAGTTCGCGGTATCTCTGTTCCGCCTTTCCGCCTTCGCCAAAGTATTCCTCCAGCATGCGCCCCGCTTCAGCTTTCTTGGCGTCGATGGCTGCCTGTGTCTCTCTTTTGCGGGCTTCGTTGAGCGTCAGCTTGCCAATCTCAAAGTCCCGTTCCATACGCTTGATCTCTTCATCGAGCTCTCTCACCTGCCGGGTCCAGTTTTGTTTGTCCAGATTGAACAGGCGTGAGATTTCAGCCGCTTCGTTGCTTTCCAGCAGCAAACGGTCTGTATTGACATAACCCAGCTTGACATCGGCAGCCAGGAGCGTGGCCACGGTTGCCAGGGCAAGCAGGATCAGCAGTAAAGTCTTCTTCATTTATTCTCCAAATTCTTTATTGGTATAGATGTAAAGGTTTAGTCTCCCAGGTTGAAAGCCGGATCGAGCACCTTCACGGCGCGGACATCGTCCACCCTGCGCACCGGCGTTGTAAGCGGGGCTTCATGTAACATTTCCGGGTTTTCCCTGATTTCCTGCGCGATTTCCAGCATGGCCGCCGCAAAGCTGTCCAGAGACTGTTTGCTCTCTGTCTCTGTAGGCTCGATCATCATGGCTTCCGGCACGATGAGGGGGAAATATATGGTGGGGGCATGAAATCCTTTGTCCAGCAAACGCTTGGCAATGTCCAGAGTGTTCACTCCAAACTCTTTCTTTTGCCAGCTTGAGTCCGCCACAAATTCATGCATGCAATACTCGAGGTGCTGAATGTGGTAGTGATCCTTCACCAATGCCATCAGGTAGTTGGCGTTGATCAGTGCGTTTTCCGCAACCTGGCGGATGCCTTCCGCGCCCAGCATCTTGATATAGATATAGGCACGCAGCAGCACGGCGAAGTTGCCATAGAAGGTGTGCACCTTGCCGATGGAGGTCTCCGCGTGGCCATAGTCAAAATAGTATTCATCTCCCGCCTTGGCAACCATGGGCACTGGCAGGAAGGGCACCAGTTTTTCCACCACGCCCACCGGCCCGGCACCTGGCCCACCGCCGCCGTGAGGGGTGGCAAAGGTCTTGTGCAGATTGAAGTGCATCACGTCAAACCCAATCTTGCCCGGCTGCACGATTCCCAAAAGGGCGTTAAGATTTGCGCCGTCCATATAGATCAGGCCATCCACTCCGTGAATGATCTCGGCAATCTGCTCAAGTTGGGTCTCAAACAAGCCCAGGGTGTTGGGATTGGTGAGCATGAAACCGGCAGTGTTGTCATCCACGATGCTCTTCAGATGTTCCAGATCGCAACGGCCTTGAGCGTTGGACTTCAGTTCCACCACCTCATAGCCCACCAGGGAGCAGGTAGCGGGATTGGTTCCGTGCGCGGAGTCCGGGATGATAATTTTGGTTTTATGGTGGTTGCCTTTGGCCTTGTGATAGGCGGCGATGATCTTGATGCCCGTGAATTCGCCCTGTGCTCCCGCCACGGGCTGCAGGGTCACTTTGCTCATGCCGGAGATCTCAGCCAGTTGTTCCTGGAGTTCATAAAGGATTTCCAGGGAACCCTGGATCGTCGCCTCCGGCTGATAGGGGTGCAGATTGTTGAAACCGGAATCCCGCACCAGGGCCTCATGCACTTTGGGATTGTATTTCATGGTGCAGGAACCAAGCGGATACAGCCCTTTTTCGATAAAGTGGTTTTTGTGGGACAGCGCGATATAGTGGCGCATCACATCCAGCTCGCTCACTTCCGGCAGGCGGGCCTGCTTTTCGCGGAGCTGATCGGCGGGGATAATGCTTTGCAGGGGGATATCTATCTCGCGCCGGGGCAGGGTTGCGCCTTTGCGGCCTGCGGAACTGTGTTCAAAAATGGTCTTACTCATTGTTCAACTCCTTCAGGGCGTCCACCAGTTCATCCAGATCGGCCTTGCTCTTCTTTTCCGTGACCGCGATCAGCAGCCTGTCCGGTTGGCCGAAGCGGCCCAAGTCCACTCCGGGGAAGATCGCCCGGGAACTGAGCCTGTCCACGATCTCCGCCGCCGGAATTGCCGTTTGCAGCGTGAACTCCTTAAAGAACGGCGTATCCGGCCAGGATAGCGAGCAGCCCTTGATCCTGGCGAGTTCCTGAGCCAGATAGTGGGCTTTTTGGGCGGATTGGGTCGCGGCTTCAACCAGCCCTTCCCGTCCCATCAGGCTCAGATAGACTGTCGCCGCCAGGGTGCAAAGCGATTCATTTGAACAGATGTTGGAGGTTGCCTTTGCCCGGCGGATATGCTGTTCCCTTGCCTGCAAGGTGAGCGCGTAAGCCCGCTTGCCTTCGGCATCCAGGGTGCCTCCCACAATGCGTCCCGGCATGGAGCGCGCCATGTCGAGCTTGGTGGCGAAGAATCCAAACAGCGGCCCGCCCAGATACATGCTGTTACCCAGGGCCTGGCCTTCACCCACGGCGATATCCGCGCCATAGGAGGCGGGCGGGGTCAGTATCGCCAGGGAGATGGGATCGACAGCCGCGATGAACAGGGTTTTGGGGTTGGCGTGGATGATCTGCCCCAGTTCGTTCACCGGTTCCAGATTGCCGTAGAAATTGGGGTTTTGCACCACCACGCTGCCGACGCTCTCATCCAGCATGTTTTTGAGGGCGTCAAGGTCCAGCCTGCCGTCCCTGGCGGGGCAGGTAAGCAATTCCACGCCAATGCCTTCGGTGTAAACCTTGATCACTTTTGCATACTCAGGATGCAGGGTGGCGGGCAGGATTGCCTTGTGGAGCTTGTTTTTGCGCACCGCCATCAGGATGGCCTCGGCGATGGCTGAAGCGCCGTCATACATGGAAGCGTTGGCGATCTCCATCCCGGTCAGCTCGCAGATCATGGTCTGGTATTCATAGATAAACTGCAGCGTGCCCTGGCTCACCTCCGCCTGGTAAGGGGTGTAAGCCGTAAAAAACTCAGGTCGGGAAACGATGGAATCCACCGCCGCCGGGATGAAATGGTCATAGACCCCGGCGCCAAGAAAGGAATTGGCTCCCTGGGCGCAGATATTTTTGCCGGTGCTGGCATTGATTTTACGGGTGATTTCAAGCTCGGAAAGCGGGTCGGGCAGAGCCAGGGGTTTGTCCATGCGCAACTTGGCTGGTATGGCGGCGATCAGTTCTTCAAACGACTCGACACCGATCCTGTCCAGCATCGCGCGCCTGTCAGCATCTGTATTTGAAATATAGGGCATCTTCGCTCCTTTAGAGTCCTGCATGCGGAAATTATAATTTTTACAATCATTTTTAATATGCGGATTGTGTCAATCGCAAAATTGGCTTCGGCAGGGAAGCACGGAAAGTCCATCGGCGACTGGCCAGCCAACTTTATGAATCTCATTCAAGCTAAAAGGGTGTGGATTTTTGTTGTCAGATAATGTCATTATGTCAAGCATCACGTTTTGGGGGTGCGAACGGCCAAAAAACATAATTTGGTATTTGAGGAATATCCGCTTGATCCTTCTCTGCTGCAGGCGAAAACCATGTGCTCCATGCTTGCTGTCAAGAGAATAACGTATTTACCTTTCCGATATTACTTCATAGCTCCGTCCCTCGCTGCTACAGCGTTTGGTGCCATCATCCTTAGGTCATCCTTATAAATTATAAGGTTGACCCCAGGAAGACCCAGGCAGGAAACCGGGAATCAAATGAGGGCAATCCCCCTCCATAATATATAGGTGCTACGACCACGCCGCGGAAAGGTGGATAGGTGAAATGGTGAAAAAAAGAGATGCAGTTGTAATAATGCAAGCTAAATTGTATTAAATGCAACAGCGGCGGGTGTGAAATCCCCGCCGCTGCTCTCGGTCAATAGCTTTATAAATATGGATTAGTCCTGCATCCTGATGGCCTTCTTTGGGCACTTCTCGATACAGATGCCGCAGCCGACGCATTTTTCCTTGTCGATGCTATGCGCCTGTTTCAGCTCGCCCGAGATGGCTTCCACCGGGCAGGCTTTGGCGCAGATGGCGCAACCGATGCAGGTTTCCGGGTCAATCTCCGCCTTTTTACGGCTTCCCGCCAGCAGGTCCAGGATTGCCTTGGTGGGGCAGGCCGTGGCGCATAAACCGCAGTTGATGCACTTGTCATAGTCGATCCTGGCGAGGTTGTTGTTCACGGTGATGGCCTGAACCGGGCATTTGCGTGCGCAGATTCCGCAGCCGATGCAGGGGTTGCCGGTGCCGCAGACGGCCTTGGCGTCCGGTCCCTTGGCAAGGGACGAGCATTTGATGTGGACAGCGCGGTTTTGGGGCACCAGTTCTATCAGTTTGCGCGGGCAGGCTTTGACGCAGGCTCCGCAAGCGGTGCACTTGTTCCAGTCCACCACCCGCATGCCGTTCTCATCCAGGCTAATTGCCCCGAACATACAGGCTTTCAGGCAATCGTTGTATCCGATGCAGCCCCAGAAGCAGGCATTTGGCCCTCCCGCGATACTGGCGGCGGATTTGCAGGACTCGATGCCTGTATAGCTATATTTCCAGTTTGTGTTTTTGTAACCGCCGGAAGAGCAGTGGAACACCGCGGCTTTCTTTTGCATGGAACCCGCCTCGGTGCCCATGATGCGGGCGATATGGGCTGCCACTTCCGCGCCTCCGGGAGCGCAGAGGTTCACCGGCGCGCCGTCATGCACGACCGCGTCGGCATAACCGGAGCAGCCTGCTTTGCCACAGCCGCCGCAGTTGGCTCCGGGCAGGATGGCGGTGATCTCTTCCACGCGGGGGTCGATCTGGACATGAAAGAACTTCGCTGCGACGGCGAGGATGATGCCAAAGGCAAGGCCCATGACCCCCAGTATGATCACCGGGATGAGAATCTGGGAGCCGATGCTGGCTGCGAGTATGGTTGTAACGATCATCTTTCAGCTCCTTCAGATCTTGAGGCCCATAAAGCCGTAGAAAGCCAGAGCCATGGTGCCGGCAAGGATCAGCCCGCTGGCAAATCCCCGCATGCTTTTGGGCATATCGACTAGCTCGAGCCGTTCCCGGATTCCAGCCATTGCCAGCAACACAAAGGTGAAGCCGACTCCGGAAAGGAAGCCGTTGAGGGTCGCCCAAAGGAAGTTGTAAGTGGAGCCGTCAGGCAGCGGGGTGACGTTCAGGATGGCGACGCCCAGCACCGCGCAGTTGGTTGTGATCAGGGGCAGGTACACGCCCAGCGATTTGTAGAGCGCCGGAGCATTCTTCTGGATCACCATTTCCACAAATTGCACCAAGGCGGCGATAGTGAGGATGAAAGCCAGGGTGCGCAGATATTCCAGGCCATTGGCAACCAAAAGATACTTGTCGATCAGGAAAGTAAAGGCCGAAGCGAGGGTCATCACAAAGATCACGGCCATCCCCATTCCAAAGGCGGAATCCAGCTTTTTGGAGACACCCAGGTAGGGACAAAGGCCGAGGAATTGGGAAAGTACGAAGTTATGGATAAAGATGGCGCTCACGGCCATCACGAAAAGTTGTCCGAAGAATCCCATTATCTTTTCTCCTTCAGCATGTTGATCGCAGCCATCAGGAAGCCGAGGGTGAAAAATGCCCCCGGCGCGAGGATCGCTATCAGCATGGGATTGTAGGATTGAGGCAGAATCCTGATGCCAAGCCAGGTGCCGTTGCCCAGAAGCTCGCGAATCGTTGCCACCACGCTGAGGGACAGCGTGAATCCCAAGCCCATTCCGATGCCGTCTGCCATCGAGTTTAGCACATTGTTTTTATTGGCAAAGGCTTCTGCGCGGCCAAGGATGATGCAGTTGACCACAATCAGTGGAATGAACAGGCCCAGGCTCTTGTGCAGGTCGGGAATGTAGGCTGCCATCGCCATGTCCACGACGGACACAAACGCCGCTATCACGACCACATAGACCGGGATGCGGATTTTATCGGGAGTGATGTTCTTGATCAGGGAGATCATGATATTGGAGCAGACCAGAACGAAGGTCGCCGCGATGCCCATGCCGATGGCGTTGTTCACCGAGGTTGATGTCGCCAGGGTTGGGCACATGCCAAGCACGATCACGAAGGTGGGGTTTTCTTTGATGATTCCCTTGGTCAGTTCTTTGAAAAAGCTCATGCTTCCACCTCCGGTTGCGTATTGGCGCGGGATTCAATATCCTTTCTGACGATGGCGATAGTTTCCCTGAGCGAGTTGGTCACCGCGCGGGTGGTGATGGTGGCGCCAGTCATGGCTTTGACCTCGCCGCCGTCTTTGTCCACCAGCAGCTTTTCTGGCAGCAGCCCTTTGAACATATCCGCAAAGCTGTCGGAACTGCAATTCGCTCCAAGGCCGGGAGTTTCGGCTTGCTCGATTACCTTGATGTTGATAAGTTTGAACTCCGTGTCAATGGCGGCTATGGTCTTCACGTTGCTGCTATAGCCATGTTTTTCCGCCGTGAAGATGTAGCCGAGGATGCTGGTCGAATCTCCTTTCGCGGTCGCGATGTAATAGACCAGCGAGTCTGGGATGGACGCGCCCTCGGGCAGATGAATCACAACATCGCTGAACTCCGCGTTGGGAATCAGCTGAGCCATCGCTTCCTGCGCGGCAACCCTCTTCAGTTCATCAATGCGCGGTTTGGTGACGGAGTTCACATAGGCCAGAATGGCTGTGGCGACCACGCAGAAGGCCAGCAGGATGAATCCAAGTTTGAGATAAAACTTCATTTCTTGATCCTCCCAAAAGCTTTGGGCATCGTAATCTTATCTATCAGAGGGGTCATCACGTTCATAAACAGGATGGAATAGGAAACCCCTTCCGGATATCCGCCCCAGAGCCGGATGATCACCGTCATGAGGCCGCAACCGACGGCATAGATGACCCTGCCCTTTTTGGTGAGCGGGCTGGTGGTGTAATCGGTGGCCATAAAGAAGGCGCCGAGCATCAAGCCCCCGGCAAAGATGTGGAAGAAGGGAAGCATCAGGGAATAACCGGTGCCCTTGATCCCACCCAGGAAGAATGTGAGCACAAACACGGTGCCAATGTAGAACAGGGGAACGCGCCACTCGATGATGTTTTTCCACAGCAGATAGGCGGCGCCCAGAAGCAGTGCAAACACCGAAACCTCGCCGATGCAGCCGCCCACATTGCCCCAGAAAAGCTGTTGCAGGGTGCCCAGGTCGAAGAGGCTGGTGAAGATGTTGTTGCTGATCACCGAGTTCAGGCTGTCGGAGCTTGTGATGGTATTCACAAAGCTTGAATCACGCAGGGTTTGGGCTACCTTGAGAGGTGTGGCGCTGGTCACCAGGTCGTAGGCCTTGGGAGCCACGGTCTGCAGGTTCTGGTGGATCAGGTCAAGGTTGCTGATGCCATTGATGGAAGCCTGGCTGAAAGGACGGGGAAGGGTCTTTATCCAATTGTCGCCGCTGGTCATCAGGGATGGCCAGGATGCAAGCAGGAAAGCCCGTCCCAGCAGGGCAGGGTTGACCGGATTGTTACCCAATCCTCCAAAGACCTGCTTGCCGATCGCAATGGCGAAAGCCGCGCCCAACACCGGAAGCCACCAGGGTGAATTAGCTGATATATTATAGGAAAGCAGCATGCCGGTGAGGAAGGCGGAGCCGTCATAGATGGTTACGGGCACCTTGCGGAGTTTTTGGATCAGGGCTTCGGTCAGGACGGCCGACAGCGCGCCCAGCAGGGTGAGCCAGAGCGAACGCCAACCCCAGTAATAGACGGCAAAGACCAGCGCGGGCAGCAAGGCGATGACCACGTTCCACATCACGTTGGGGATGCTGGTGCGGTCATGCAGGTGTGGGGCTGGAGAGACGGTGAATTTATCTTTCATGATGTTGTCCTTATTTATTGCTGGCCCGTTGTTCGGCGATGCGCAGCTTGCCGGTGTCGATCCACTGGACAATGCGAATGTGCGCCGGGCAAACATAGGCGCAACTGCCGCACTTCATGCAGTCATCCAAACCGGCTTGCACAGCCAGGTCCAGATTGTTGCCCTTGACCGCCTGCGCGATCAGGCTGGGCATCAGGTTCATCGGGCAGACATCCACGCAGCGCGCGCAGCGCAGGCAATTGCGCTCTTTGATGCTGCGGGCTTCCCTGGTGTTCAGCAACACAAGGCCGGAACATCCCTTGGCAACCGGCGCGTCCAGCGAGGGCAGGGCAACGCCCATCATGGGGCCGCCGGAAATGATCTTGCCGATATCGCCCGTGATGCCGCCGCAAAAGTTCACCAGTTCATAGAAAGGTGTGCCGATGCGCACCTTGAGGTTTTTGGGATTCTGCACGATGGAACCGGTGACCGTGGTTATCCGCTCCACCAGAGGCTTCCTGAAACGGACGGCTTCATAGATGGCAGCCGCTGTACCCACGTTTTCCACCACCGCGCCCACAGCCATGGGCAGGCCGCCTGCCGGCACCTTGCGACGGGTAACGGCATAGATCAGTTGCTTTTCCGCTCCTTGTGGATATTGCAATTTGAGGGGCGACACGCTGATTTGGCTGTCTTCCGCGGTGAGCTTTTGCATCAGGGCGATAGCCTCGGGTTTGTTGGCTTCGATGCCGATTATTCCCCGGGGCGCGTTCAGGATCTTGAGCAGGATCTTCAGCCCCGCTATGACGTCTGACGCCTGTTCCAGCATCAGGCGGTAGTCTGCTGTCAGGTAGGGTTCGCATTCCACTCCGTTAAGGATAACGGTGTCGATGGGTTTGTCTTCCGGCGGGGAAAGCTTTACAACGGAGGGAAACCCCGCTCCGCCCATGCCGCATATACCTGCCTCGGCAATCCTGCTTCTGATCTCCTGCGGGGAAAGCTCCAGATAGTTGGGATCGTCAGCCAGCTCCACCCAGTTGTCGGAACCGTCGGAGCTGATCTCGATGCCCAGTTGCGGCGTTCCGGAGGGATGGGGGAAAATGTCGATTTTGCTAACTTTGCCGCTGATCGAAGCGTGCTGGGGGATGGATACAAATCCCGAGGCATCAGCGATCTTTTGCCCGGCCTTCACTTCATCACCCACCTTTACCAAAGGCGTTGATGGGGAGCCTATGTGTTGGGACAGAGGGATGATAACCTTCTGGGGAAGGGGAAGTTCCTCTATTGGAACCGAGGTGGAGTAGTGCTTGTAATCATGGGGATGCACACCCCCGGGAAACGTTTTTAGCCGCATTGACGCTCCAATGCTCTAAAAGAAGAGCTGAATAACTAAATTTATTCCAGAATATGGGAACGCCAAAATAAGGCAAGTTTTTTTTGGCAGGCTTGTGTGAAATAATCCTACAACTAAGTCTAACAACTTGATAGAGAACTTGATAGGAGATTCGTCCCGAATAAGGTTTCAGAATAATTGTGCTGGTTTGAGGTTTGGTTTCAGTCAAATATCCATACTCGTTTGTCATGTAAATCTGTGGAACCTTGTCCTGGCCTTGCTTTCAAGCACTACGCTTGCTACAACATTCTGAAGAATACTGTCAAAACTTGTCTACCTCCCGTATGGCTATCATTTTACCCCAGAAGCAGTTAGCCTATCATCCTTAGGTCATCCTTATAAAGGTTAAGGATGACCTAAGGAAGACCAAGGTTTGGCATCAAGTCTCGAAGCAGGGCGCGCCAGCGATCAATGAGCCCAAAAAAAAGATAACAGACTGCTGTGCGCGGTTTGGATTGAACGCACATTGCTCGTATTTGACTATATCCCATTTTGTGGAACAGCTTGTAAAGAACGACTCATATTGCAGTTGCAGGCTTCGATGAACTCGCGGAAAGCCACAAAACAATTTATCCTTTGACAAAATCGGGGCTGCCTCATTTATACGTTTCAGAGAGTTTTGGGGAGAAGCAAAAATGTCCTTTGTCCATTTACACAACCATACGCAATACAGTTTGCTGGACGGAGCCTGCAGGGTTGACCGGATGATCAAGCTTGCGGTCGAGTATGGCATGCCAGCCGTGGCGATCACCGATCATGGCAATATGTATGGCGCCATTGATTTTTACAAGGCGGCAAAAAAAGCCGGCATCAAGCCGATCATCGGCACCGAAGCCTATATTATAAATGGAGATTTGAACAGCGAACACAACAAGAGCGATAATCGCTACCATCTGGTGCTGCTGGCTCAGAACAATACAGGTTACCACAATCTGGTCAAGCTTTCCTCCATATCCTTTATCGACGGTTATTACTATAAACCGAGGATCAGCAAGGCCGTGCTTGCCCAATACAGCGAAGGCCTGATCTGCCTTTCCGCCTGCATCCAGGGGGAGATTGCCTCGCTGTTGGCCAATCACAGGGAGCAGGAAGCCAGGGAGGCCGTGGCCTGGTATAAAGATCTATTTGGAGACCGCTATTACATCGAGATTCAGGATCATGGCATCGACCAGGAACGCGAGGTGATGCCCCTGCTGATCAAGCTTGCCAAAGAGATGGATGTGCCCTTGGTGGTGACCAACGACTGCCACTACCTGCATCAGGAAGACTATGAAGCCCACGACATCCTGCTCTGCATCCAAACCGCCAAGGCTCTGAACGATCCGACCCGCATGCGCTACAGCAGCAATCAGCTTCATTTTCGCAGCCCCGAGGAAATGCGGGCTCTCTTTCCCGAGCATGAGGATGCTTATAACAATACGCTGAAGATAGCCGAGAGCGTGGATCTGGAGCTGAAATACGACAAGTTTTTGTTGCCCGAGATCGATATCCCGGAAGGGTATGCGGACATGGGCACTTACCTGCGCCATCTGTGCGACGTAAACTGCAAGATAAAGTATCCGGAAATGACGGATGAGATTCGTGCCAGGATAGACTTTGAACTGGAAGTGATCCACCGTATGGGTTTCGACGGCTACTACCTGGTGGTGAAAGACCTGATCGACAACGCCCGCAAACAGGGTGTGCCGGTGGGCCCGGGGCGCGGTTCCGGAGCGGGTAGCATAGTGGCTTATCTGCTGGATATCACCAAGATAGACCCAATGCGCTACGGTCTGCTCTTTGAGCGTTTCCTCAATCCTGAGCGGATCAGCATGCCAGACTTTGACATCGATTTCTGCGCCCAGAAAAGGGGGCAGGTCATTGATTATGTGGTGCAAAAATATGGCCGCAGCAGCGTTACCCAGATCATCACCTTTGGCACTTTGGGAGCCAGGTCGGTGATCAAGGACGTGGCCAGGGTGCTCATGGTGTCCGCCACCGAGGCCAACAATATCACCAAGACCATCCCCTCTGGCAAAAGCCTGGAGGATGCCTATAAGGAATCCGCGGATTTCAGGCATCTGATTGAGAGTAACGAACAGTATCAACACATATACAAGCACAGCCTGGTGCTGGAGGGGCTGATCCGACAAACCGGTATCCACGCGGCGGGACTGGTGATCGTGCCCGGCGACCTGACCGATTATATCCCCCTCACACGTGGCAACCAAAAGGATGGCGAAGACAATATCCTGGTCCAATATGAAGGCAAGTGGCTGGATGAGCTGAAGTTTCTCAAGATGGACATCCTGGGGCTGAAAACCCTCACACTGATCCAGAAAACGGTCGATCTGGTGCAGCAGTCCCACGGTGTCACTGTGGATGTGGAAAACCTGGATCTGACCGATAAAAAAGTATTTAACATGCTTGGCAAGGGCGAAACGGACGGGGTGTTCCAGTTTGAATCGGACGGCATGCGCAAGTATCTGATCGATCTCAAACCCAATATGTTTGAAGACCTGATTGCCATGGTGGCGCTATACAGGCCAGGCCCGATGAAGTTCATAGACAGTTTTATCGCCCGCAAATACAAAAGGGAAAAGGTGGTTTATGACCATCCCATCATGGAGGCGGCGCTCCGGGATACCTATGGCGTGACGGTGTTTCAGGAGCAGGTGATGCGCATCTCGATCGAGATTGCCGGTTTCACCCGCGGGGAAGCAGACAGCCTGCGCAAGGCTATGGGCAAGAAAAGCCTGGATCTCTTGCAGAAGTTCCGTCAAAAGTTCATGGAAGGCACGGCTGCCCGGGGCGTATCAGCCAAAGTAGCGGAAAAGATCTGGCAGGATTGGGAAAAGTTTGCGGAATACGCTTTCAACAAGAGCCATGCCACCTGCTATGCCCTGGTGGCCTATCGCACAGCCTGGCTCAAAGCCCACTATCCGGTGGAATTTATGGCAGCCCTGCTGTCTTTGGAAGATGATCCCGCCAAGATTCCCCAGATCATCGAGGTTTGCAAAAACATGGGCATCACGATCATCGCCCCCAATGTCAACCGCAGCGACCGGGAGTTCACTGTCCACGGCAAAGAGGTGCAGTTTGGCCTGCGGGCAATTAAGAACCTGGGCGAGGCGGCCATCTCCTGCATCGTGGAAGACCGGCACAAGAATGGGCCTTATACAAATGTATTCAACTTCTGCTCACGCATGGACAGCAGCGCGGTGAACAAGACAGTTTTGGAAAGCCTCATCGCCTGCGGGGCAATGGATGAATTGGAGGGTACCCGGTCCCAGAAATGGGCGGTGATCGAACAGGCACTTGCTTTCAGCAACGGCGAACAACGGGATAAAAGGTTGGGGCAAACCTCGCTGTTCGACCTGATCATCGATGACCAGGAGGCTGAGGAATACTATCCGCCCCTGCCTCTGGAACAGCCCTGGAAATATGGCTATCAGATGGCGAAGGAAAAAGATGTGCTTGGATTCTATATGAGTGGGCATCCCTTGAATGAATACCGCAGCCTGATCAAGTATTTCACCAATGCCACCGCCTTCACAGGAAAAAGCAGGTCAGGCCAGGATCTCACCCTGGCTGGCATCATCAACCAGATTTCCCGCAAGAGGGACGCCAAAGGGAACCCCATCGCCTTCGTGGAGTTCGAGGATCTGAGCGGCAGGTTTGAAGTGGCGCTGTTCAACAAGGATTGCGAATCCTTCCTGCCCCTTCTGTCCCCAGGCAGTATCTATATTGTAATGGGCACAAAATCCGGCTACGACCCCAATGAGGACAGTATGCTGCGCGTTCTGCCGGATCAGATCATTCCTATCGAAGAATTGTCACACAAAACAAAGGGCGAGTTGCAGCTCAGCCTCGATGCGGGCAAGCTGAACCCGCAATGGCTGGATGAGTTTTCGCTCCAGATGAATAAATCCGGTGGGGGATTCGTCCTGCTGACCACTCTAACAGACTCAAATGGCGACAAGCACATCCTGGAGTCCGCTCACAAGCTCTTTCCCGGCAATCAGATGCTGCAATGGCTGGAAGAGCAGGGAACGGAATTTCAGCTCAAGATCAGCACTGCTGGCAATGAGAATAACTCTTAATCTTTTTCTGTTGCTTATTGTCGCCTGCACATCCCTGCAAGCGCAGGAAATCTTCTTTGAAAGCTACGGGGAGTCGGTGGAGTTTCTGGCCGTGATTCCCTACAACGACCTGATTTTTCAGGAAGGCAGGCAGGAAGCGGAATATCAGTTTTCGGTATCCATTAAGGACTCCCATGGACGGCAGGCAGTTTCCCTTGAGCATACCATGCTTGTTCCCCGTAAAAGCTGGATGAAGGATCAAGCCATCCCTTTGTTCTTCCGGGAGAAGCTGTCTCCCGGTAAATATACTGCCCAGATCAGATTGCGGAATCTGGTGTTGGGGGGCAAAATCAACCTGGAGCGCAGCTTCTCGGTTGGTACCTCTTCCACGCAGATCGGGCAGGCGTTTCTGGTCTGCCAGAAAGAAGGACTGGAGTTTGTTCCGAACGGAATGAATGCCCTCGAGTTCCCTCTGGAAGCGTTCCGGATACGGCAATCCTATTCCCTGCCAGTGGACAGCCTGCTGATCCGGCTGGATGATGTGGCGACCGTTCACTATCCCGAGCAGGGTAATCTGAGCACAGACATTGTGAGTCAGGTAAACGAGCTTCGGCCTGAGAGTGTGTCCCTTACTTTATTTGAAGGGAACATCCGCTATGAGATGGAACCCTTTGTCTATAATAAATGGTTTAGCTACAACCAGCGCTATAGTTATAAAGACCAGATCGAACAGCTCCGCTATGTGGCGAATCAGAATGAATGGCGCAGCCTGAGAGCTGTTCCCAAAGCTGATTATCAGGAAGCGATCGAAAGGTTTTGGCAGGTCCACGATCCCACCCCAGGCACCATTCGCAACGAAGCCAGGGAGAGATTTAACGAAAGGGTGATCACTGCCGATGAGCGTTACACTCTGCATAAAAGATTAAAGGGCTGGAAATCCGACAGGGGTAGAATATATATCAAATATGGGGAACCCGACGAGATTGTGGCCGAGTCTCAACCTCTGGATGAGGATCCCTACATCGTCTGGACATACTTTAAGGAAAAATTGGAATTTATATTTACAGATACAGGCGGTTACGGACAGTATACGTTGAGGAACAAAGATGAAGAGTTATAAGATTTTGCTGGCTTTGTTGTTATGCCTGTTGTCAGGCACTCTTTCCGCTTCGGATTTTTTGAATGTTCACGTTGGCACCCAGCGGTTTTTGGATAAAAACCGGAACACGGTGATTCATATCGATTATCAGATCCCTTACAATGGTTTGGTGTTTCAAGCCCTCAAGGGAGGATACTTCGCCCAGGTGGAGATGAAGGTGGAAGTGATGGAGGCCGACAGTCTGGTCTTTGAACAGGTGATCACAGACAATATCGGGATCACCAACAAAGAAGATGTCAACTCATCCAAATCCTATCTGAATCGGGTCAGCTACCAGATCGACCGTCCCCGCTATCAGTTTAAGCTCAGTGCTACCGATGTGTTGTCACAAAAGAAGTTTTTCTGGAACTTCAGTGCGGAACAACTGCTCCCACAGGTAAACCTCAGCGATCTGGAAATCTGTTCTGAAGTGCGGCCAGACAGCAGTTCCTATCTGGAGAAATTCCATCGGGGAAAAACCCTCTACCGAACCCAACCCTCGCATATCTTCGATAAAAACGAACAGGAGTTCGTGAACCTGTATTTTGAGGTTTACACAACAGAGGAACAGCGAACAGAGACAAGCCTTATGGTGCTGACTGTGGAGAAAGACAGCCTGATTGTATTTGATAAATACATAGATTTTACTCTCCTTAGAAGTTCCGAAGGCCTCAGCCTGAAAATCCCGCTGCAAGATCTGAGTGTGGGAAAATATGTTGGCAGCCTTGATCTACAACTGGGTGAAAAAAATGAGCATCGCGAGTTTGAGTTCTTCGTCACCGAACCCAAGGCCAGTCTCTTTTATCTGTTCACCAATCCGGATGATGATCTGCGTCTGCTAAGGTATTTTGTGGGCTACAGCGAACCAGCCCAGTGGAAGAGTTACGACGAACAAACCAAGCGCAGATTCGTCAGCCAGTTGTGGAAAGACTGGTCGCAATCAGGCACGATGAGTACCCAGGCGGCAATTGATGTAGTGCGGGAAAGGGTGGATTACTGCAACCAGTACTTCAGTTTCTTTGATCCAGGCTGGACCACGGACATGGGCAGGATCCATATCCGCAATGGAAAACCTGATGAGATTGACAAGGGTACTTCATCTGACGTTACCCGCTATGTGCGTAAAGACTATCAGATCTGGAAATACAGCAGCAGAAACAAGCCAGTGTATCTCTTTGTGGACATTCAAATGAACGGTAACTACCGCCTTATCTATGTGGACAATGACGACAGGGAAAGCTCAAATCCTGACTATCTCAGATATTTAGGAAGCGATTTCGACACTTCATTGTTGAACAACTAGGCTCATTGATTAGGATTGCGTGGGTCATACAGGCTAATCAACCAAGCTTTTATTCAAAGTCAGAGGGTTGGATAAGGGGTCCTTTCTGGCGGTAAGCGCCTGTACTAGAGCTAGTTTGTTTATTCAGCTTGAAAGAAATCCTCAAAAAACTGGCACAAAAGCATCCTGCAGATGCTCAATCTTGTAACTATCGGTTTCTGGGTAGTAGAAGACCACAATCACGTCAAATCGTATTTTCGGCTTGACTTGGTCTGGATTTTGTGTAATATATCTTTGTGCGGTGAGTGATATCCGTTTTCTCTTTGTATATGAGATACTCATTAGCGCGAGTTTCATAGAGTGTCTGGTACGTGTTTTGACTTCGACAAAAACGAGATTGTCGATATCTGAGGCGATAATGTCGATTTCACCAGTATCGCTGCGGAAATTTTTACACAATATGTTATAGCCCTGAGCGGCGAGGTATTTAGCAGCGAGGTCTTCGCCGATGTGAAAAAGCTCAACGGTTTTACGTTTTTCCATGAGCCGAAAAAACACTTGACGGAAATTATGTCAATTATATTTATGGGTCATGATAAGAAAAAACACCGAAAGGTGGAGGGAAGTATGAAGAAACTTATAATTAGCCTTTATGTTCTGGCAGCTATATTTAGCATGGCGCATGCTGCGCCTTTCCAGACATTGGGAATGTTGCGTACGCCTGACGCATATGTGTTGCCCAATAAGTCAGCGGAATTGTTGCTGGTTGGGTACTACAGAGATTTTAAGGATGGATATGCCAACGAAAAATACAGCGGCCTAACTCCTTACGGCATGATCGGAGTGGGGATTCTGGACAGGGTCGAGCTGGGATTTTTTGGCGGGGACAATGTCTATTTCATGAACGCCAAGATCAAGGTTTTGCAGGAAACCCCCAAGATGCCGCAGTTGGCAGTGGGTATGGACAACATTTTCTCCCCTGTGAACCATCGCAGAGCTCAGGACTATCATCCTGGCATGCCGCCAGATCCTGATTGGGAGTATGCAGACCATCCCGATAAAACTGACTATGAGTATTACTCTCCATATGCAGTTATATCGAAACAAGCAGTTTTGGGCGGTCTTTCCTGGATGTTCAACCTGGGTTATGGAAGCAACCGCTACACTGGACAGGTTCCACGTTCCCGTGTATTCAGCGGAGGATTTGCCTCAATAGAAGTGTCTCCCTTCAGGAATTTTGCCCTTCAAAGTGAATATGACGGCAAAGATTTCAATGTCGGTATTAGATACTCGATCAAGAACTTTACCCTCAAAGCAGCCGGAGAATCGGTGGAAGACCTGGCGAAAAAATCCGAGGGGAACCAGTATAACAAAAACATCCGCGTGGCAATGGGGATATCCTACCTTTTCGACAAATATGCGGAATCCAAGCGCAGGCCTGACCTGAGCCGCTATGCCAAATCCTCAGACTTGCAGGGAACCGGGATTACTCCCGAGACCGAAGTGCCTGTGGGAGTTGGTTCCGAGGTCGCGATTGCAACCCCTGGCACCACCACGACACCAGAGATTGTAGGTTCAAGCGCGTACAAAGAGTTGTCACCCGAAGTGAAAGACTTGCTTGCAGAGCTTAGAAGTCTGCGTGAAGAAAGGCAGAAAGCCCAAAAGGCCTTGGAAGACCTTCGCAAGTGGCTGCAGGAACTGCAAGAGCAAAAATAGTTTTAAGCAAGTACTAGCGATGCCACGAGATGTGTAGATTATCGAATTCGTACTTCCTGTGAAGATAGAAATTCAGGATGTGGTGCAGGCGCCGCATCCTGAATTCTGCATTAACGTCAAGCAGTTTAGAGTAAGTATTTTAAGTGAGCGGGTATATGAAAAAGCACCTTAAGTTGTTTCTCTTGGCAGTAATTGCACTGACATTGGTTACATCGGCATTCTCTTTGGAGCGGCCCAGACCCACAGTCGCCCAGAGAGAAATCTATTCCGACCCCCAAGTGCGGGATGCTGTCAATTTTCTCAAAGACCGTCTTCCTCAGTTGATTACAACAGATAAAGAGAAGGCGCTGGAAGAGTATATGATCCATGTGGAGAGTCTGAACAAGCTGGAAGAGCTTGATGTTCTTTATCTGGTGGGACATTTCTTCTCTGTGTCTGACAACCCTCAAAAGGCTATTCCTTTCTTTGAGCTGCTGATCAACGACCCCAGGTTGGGTGACAACGCAAGGCAGATGTTGAATCTGCTTTTATACTATCGGGCGGTTGACTATTTAAAGGGCAACGACCAGGCTGCCGCAGTAGATTATATTGAGGATATTCTAAATCTTTTTCCCACCGGCAAATACTATCCAACTTATTTGTATATATGGGCGGACATTATTTCTGAAAGTAGTAGGCACCAAGAGGTTGATGAGTACCTTAAGAACTACAACGCCAACAGGGAGTGGCTGCAAAACAGCTTCCGACCTCGCAAAGAAGCACTTGTAAGGCGGATACATGCCCTTAGTTTTGACCAACTCTACCAAAATCCGACTAATGAGGAATACATTGCCCTCGAAAGTGAGATCAGTTCTATCCAGACTGATCTGCAAACCCTCTATAATGAGGTGAAATCCACGCGGGGGTTGATAATGCTCGACGCGCTGGATATGGTTGCCAAGGAGGAGTTAGCCCTGCTGGAGGAGCTGAAAACTCTGTTAAAATCTTACGTTGAACCACCTCCTCTGGATTGGGAACTGCTTGCCTCACCTGACTATCAGGGATCAGGCAAGGGACCCTATGACAGATATCGCGAAGGCGCTGTGTTATTGCAACAACTCAAAGGAACGGCAGTGTATTACGGAAAGGTGATCGAAGTCCTTAACCGTTTCTTTGATAATCGTTACGACCTGTTTGTCAAAGATGATCCCTCCGTCAAAGGCAAAGGTTTCAGTGATATGGAGCTGACCCGGCTGATCGACATTGAGAGAAATATTAGTATATATAACGATATAATTTCCTCTATCGACGAACTTATGGCCGATCCCGCATATCCATCCCGTAATATCGATCTTGGACCCCAACGCCAGGAGTATGTGGAGAAACTGGCTGACTTGCAGAGCAGAAAATCGCTATATCTGGGTATGCGCAAACATGAAGATCCGGTCGAAGAGGCTGTATTTAACGAATTGTTGGAAGAGTATTATGCCCTGATCAGGGAAAAAGAAATGCTCGAAGACCTGTTGCCTCAGGTGGAAGATGTAATGACAGCAATGGTGCGAGAAAGGTATCCACAGACCATTCAGGGCGACATCCTTGCTCAACAAAAGCTGACCGCTGATAAGGTCTCGCAGGGCTTTTTGGGTGTAGAAAATGTTGGGGATTTCTTCGCTAATCTGGACTTTATCCAACTGGAACTTGATTACCGGAATCTAAGATACCGGGATTTGCAGCGCCTAAAAATGGCTGCGACCCTTTCTGAGCAAGAAGTGCAGGATCAGTATAATCAGATTTTGGCAGATAAAGCAGCCTTACTTCAGAGGCATCAGGATTTTGTTTCCGCCAATCCTGGCTTCCAGGCTTTGGAACAACCGGGCGGCGGATATCTGATCAACAACGCAATCCTTTATTACAATATGGCTGAGCTTCAGTACGCGGTCGATCTCGATCGTCCAGAACTAGCATTGGCATATTACCGCAAAGTACTGCAGACGGATCCGGATTTCTTCCTGAGAGACTATGCTCTTTACAATATTGGATATCTGAGCAGTGAAGTTAAAAAAGAAGAGCTTGATCCCAAAATTGCCGAATACCGTAAGAACAATCCCAACTCCAGCCGTCCCGCATCCCTGCGCTATAAAGAATCGGATTTCAGGGAAGCAATCTCGGCTTATCAGGAAGTGACCACAGACACCCGCTATCAGAACTCTTCAATCCGTGACGAATCTTTATACAGATTGAGCGTTCTCTATTTCCTGATTGGTGCGGACGCGGAAGAGCCCATAACTTATTATGAAAAGGCGAATAATGGTTTCAATCATCTGATAGCGGACGAAAACAGCAGTTATCGCTATGAAGCCCTCTATCAGCGGGGCTGGGTGAATATGAACCGGGGAGACCTGGAGTCCCTAAAACTGGCTATGGCAGATTTTACCAGCCTGCTGGAGGCGGTTGATGCCCAAAATATAGAAAACGATAACCTAGCCCAGGATTTTAAAAACAATGCTGTAGAAAACCTTGCCTACACACTGATAGCGTTGGATGGAGTTGACTACACCGCGGAGGCGCAGGGGGTTGAAGTAATCCAGCTAGCCATGGCTGATTATAAAAACCTTCAAGTCAAAGACCGGGTTATGGAAAAAGCCGCTTTCCTCAAGATTGGAATGCAGGCACCGCTACAGGCGATAGACTATATGGAACTCCGCTTGAAATCCTCTCCGCTTGAGTTGACCAACCCAACGATCGTGGATTCGATCATTAAACTGTACCATACACCCGGGCTGCAATTGAGGCCTGGACAGGATCTGGCTACGATACGCACCACCAAATACCAGTTTATTCTCGACCAATACAACAAGAATTCTGAATGGTACACTCAGAATGTGAGTGGCAAAGACTACCGCGACCCACAAATATCGCAGCAACTTGAAATAGTCCGCAACGCCTATGAGGAGATCAGGATACGCCACTATAACGCAGTTGTCAGAGATCCTTCCTTGGAGAATCTGGCTGCGTATAACCAGCATATGGATGATTTTGCCGCATATCGGGAACTTACCGCGCAAGATCATGATCAGTGGATTAAGGATCAGGACAAGGCGAATGTTGCATTGGCTATGGCCATGGCGGACAAACTAGATCAACCACAATACCATATCAAGGCGATAGATTCCCTCAACGGATTTAACAATAAGTATCCTGACCATGCAGACTATTTCAACTACGAAGGATTGTCTTTCAAGTATTCTCAGAGAGCCTATACAATCCTTGCTGAAGACATTGGCAAGCCGGATTTTATACCGCCCAGGGGCACACCTGCTACCCAGGAAGCCCTCTACACCTTCTTCAGAGATGCCTCAGTACGCTTCTACAACACTCTCCAAAAACCTGATTACCGCACAGATGCCAACCTGCGTAACTCGGCGCAGGTGATCATGAATCTCGGGGAGATAGAGCTGAGTTTGGGGCACAGAGCTCCAGCCAAGGCACACTACAAGCAACCCCTGGAGTTTGAAGAAACTCTCGAACCAGCAACCCGCCGCGATATCTATCTGCGTTTGGCCGGTATAGCCGAAGATGAGAAGAACTACACCGAGGCTGAAAGCTGGTATCGTAAAGCTTATGCCTTTGCTCGAAACCAGCAGGATGCTGGAGAAATTGACCAGCAAGTGAAGCTGCAGATCCAGAGCAGCTATGAATCTGCCGAACAAAGTGGAGACTTTGCGTTGGCCGCGGACGAATACTTGCGCCTGGCAGAGGAATACAAGACTGATGCAACCAAATATGCCGGATTCAGATATCAAGCATCCGAAGCATACAAAAAGGCAGGCCTCTACCAGCCGGCAATTGATCTGAAACTGGACTTGGCGAAAGCCAATCCTGTTGTGAACGAAAAATACTTCCTGTATTACGAATCCTGGACTATAGCGGATTCCCTGATGCGGGATGAGGAGCAAGGCTCCAGGATCAAGGATGAGTTTATCGCTTTGTATCCTACCAGCAACCTGGCCTTTAACTTGCGGGTGCAGCAGATTGACAAACTTAGTAAGAACCCATCCCAAAGAGAAACGGCAGCGGAGATGTATCTGCAATTGCACGAATTGGTGAGAGCTAACAAAGTGGACAATGGCTCAGTGGCACCTGAGCAGATCTACCTTTGGGCTTTGGACCTCTATCGTAACTCAAAAAATCAAGACAAGATCATAGAGTTGCTCACATACTTTACCCGCACCTATCCCAATCATGAGCAGAATACTATTTTCCTGACCCTGTTGGCAGATGAGCATCTGGCCAGGGGAGATTACGATAAATTTGAGCAGTATTCCCGCGAGTTGTTCCTGAAGGATAAGACCCAGTATGACAGATATCTGACTACAGCCAACCGAAATCTGGGCAAGATAGCGATGGATTTCGATGCTGCTCATGCTGAGAAAGACTGGAACAAGGCTTTTGCCAAACGGGATGAATTCCTGCAACTGGAAGCCAGATATGCCCGCGAAGGGTTGCCAATGGACAACTCTCAGGCCAAGGCGGTATTTGCCCGTGCAGATGAGGAGTATAAGGTTGAACAAGCCAAAAATGCCTACCTTAATAAGTTTGACCAACAGCTCAAAGCAATGGAGGACGGCACCTTCCTCAAAAGCACACCAGGCCAATTGATTACTGTCAATCAAAACACGTCTTGGCAAAGGCATTTGTTTGGTGGTAAACCGAATCGTGTTCCCGGATTGAGTGCTGTAGTAGAATCTCAGTACCGAAACATTATAAAACTTATGAACCAGCCCGAAGCGGAGTTTCTTGACAACCAGCGGCGTCTGCATGCCTTCGATCTGATCGGAAGGATCAATGAGCATGCTGCGGAAGCAATTCGGGTGCAGATCAATCGCTACCTTGATATCGCAGTGGAAATGCAACCTTTCAAGAACCGCTCGCAGTATTCGCAGGCCGAATACGATAATCTGGTTAATAATGACCTGCTGCCCTTTGCACAAACATATATAGATCAGTATAATGCGACTGCACTTGAGCTTTACGAGCAGATGTATACGAACTACACCCTGGCTGGATATTCGGATAAATACACAACCCTTGCCCAGGAAAAGCTCGCTGCCAAGGGTATGATCAAGGAATACAGAACAGAGAACTACCTGCCAAATGATGGTTGGAGCCTCACAGTTTCTCAGAGTGGCAGCTCACCCAATAACTACAATGCATCGATAGGGCAGACCAGGACAGTCAAAGGCCTGCAATTGGGCAAACTCAGCGTTCCTGCCCAGAAAACACTGTCTGCAGAACGGCAGATCAAGGTGAAGATTGCCCCTGATTTTGTGTTTCTGCATCTTGTATATCCGTATGATCCCGTGCTGAAAGTGAATGGGGAGAATGTGGAATATGTGCATGTTGCTGTGGATACTCTTGATGGCGGAAAACAAAACGGCATTCATTACGCCCTGCGTATTGACGGAACCTACTGGAACACAGGCGAAAACCTTGTGCAGTTCGAATTTCCCAATCCCGTGGCTGAGTCTGCCGACCTGCACTGGAGTCTGGTGACCTATCTGGATAAACAAAAGCTGGCTGCTTCACTTCCTGTGGAAACCATGAAGATAGGTTCCAAGGAAAACTGGACAGTTTTCTATACCAATCCGGAAACAGGCAAATCTGAGGAAACCAGAGTGATTGCCGCTGAACAATTCGGGCTTCCTCTGGATATGTCGGAACGCATGATTAACACCATTGCCAAGCCCATCTGGTGCAACGAATCCCCAGAATCACCACGCAACGAACTGACTTTCCAAACCACATTTACGCTCGATACTCAGTTCCGCGAGGGATATCTGGATTTTGTTGCTCCCAACTACGCCACTATATATCTGAATGGAACAGTTTTGGACGAAAACTACCCGATGGATTACGATCCTGACCCATTCATGGCATATCCCAGCAGGATCGAACTGCCAGCCCGACTGATCGTGCAAGGAAAGAACACCCTGCAGATCGTGGTCCAAAACAGCTCCCAATATCGTGGCATGCTGGCCGAGATAAATATTACCAAAACTGGAAAGGAGTAAATTGAAATGAGCAAGGTATTACTTACAACAGCGTTGTTGCTGATGGTAGCTGGCCTCCTGGCTCAGGTAGAGATAGACCCTCGCAGTGGTTTTGCCAATATCCGCGAGACTCGGGCTCCCCAGGAGATCGAGATCCAGATCAAGGCGATGATACCCGACATCAGCGTTGTTCAGATTAAATCTGATACCTACTCCGAACCGGGAGAATATAATTATACAATAGATCTTGGTGTGATCCAAGAAGAAAGCAAAAAACAACTAAATGAATGGCAACAAGAAATTAATAATTGGCTAGAGGAGTCAAAATGAAAGCTAAACATACCCTTCTCGTAATATTAGCTCTTGCAATCAGCATCGGGTTCCTGAACGCAAACCCTAAAGTGGTGGGCGGGGACAAAGTGAATTTGTGGACCATCTTCCAGGACAGTGGATTTTTCGGCTATCTGATCCTGTTGACCTTCCTGGTCGGCATCATCTACGCCATTATCCGTTGGGTACAACTCTATCAGAGAGAGAAGCTGGATGCCAGCAATTTATACCTGAAACTGAAAGGTTACATCAAAAACGACCAGATCGATGAATCCATCAGGATAGCGGAAAGCTTTAAAAACACTACTCTTGGTTTCATCTTCTGGAGCGGACTGATGGGGTTCAAGGATGCTCGCAAAGTGCATAAGGGTGAGGAACTCAACGATGCGGTGCAGAATTCCTTTGACGAAGCTGTGTTGCAAAGTGTTCACAAGATCGATTCAGGTCTTTTCTGGTTTGACACTCTGGCCCAAGTCTGTACCTATCTTGGACTTCTGGGCACCATCTGGGGTCTGCTGCAAGCATTCGCGGCTCTTTCCTCCCCGAATGTTCTGGACAGCGAAAAGAACATACTGCTCACCAGAGGAATAAAGGTAGCAATCGGCACCACAGCCCTGGGTTTGCTGGCTGCCATTCCTCTGACCTTGATCAAGGGCGCTTTCACAACCCGCGCACAAAGGCTGATCAACGATGTTGACGAATTCAGCGTAAAATTAATCAACCATATAAACAGCTCTAAAGGATAATACAATGGCTTATCGTCCTTCTGCCGGAAGGAACCAAAGAACATTCTCGGAACCCAAGATGATAGATCTTGTTCCGATAATCAACCTGTTCGTCACCATTATACCATCTCTACTTCTGATTTTGGTGATCACTCAGGTGGCTTTGGTTGCCTTGAATTTTACCCAGGGTACCGGTGGCGGAGAAGGAAGTGTCGCAGGCGGTGGTGGCGGAGCAAAACAAGATATACCGATTGTAGAGGTGATAATCATGGCACCTGAGGATGCGGGCGAAAAGCTGTATCCTGGCTTTGAGATCCGCGAGCCCGGAAAAGCACCGGTGCCTCTGCGTCTGGTAAACAACCAGTACGACTATATCGGCCTCGATTCAATGCTTAAAGATATCCGGAGCAGGTATCCTGGTCTCTACGATATCAACGTTGCTCCCTATCCCTATGTTCGTTACGAAACCTTGATCAAAACCATCGATATCTGTAAAAGCAACAGCTTTATAAACGCGCATTACAAAGCACCTCAACTGATGTATTTCTCCAAGGGGGCATGATGAGCTACAGAATGAAATCACAAAAGCTCAACCGGCGCGTACGCAGAAAGTTCGAGGAAGCCAAGGGGCTCTCCATTACATCGTTAGTGGACGTTCTCACAATTCTGCTGGTTTTCCTGGTTAAGAATATATCGATGGAAGCTCAAAGGGTTACAGTGCCTGACAACATGAATTTCCCCACCATAATGCAAAGTCATGACCTTTTGGAAAGAAAAGGAACGACCGCTATCAAAGTGTATCCCGATCGAATTCTGATTGGCGAAGAAAACCTCTATTTCGGCACCCTGCAAGAGCTGGAAACAGACCCTGTGAAACGCACAGAAATCCTGAAATATCTTCAATCCACCGCGCAAAGAACGATGGAAATGAAAGATCAGGATGGCAATCCGATTGAAACAGCTTTGCTTATCCAGGCCGACAGAACCATTCTCTGCCAGCATATCACAACATTGGTCGAATTGGGCACCAGCTCGTTCTATCAGTATATCTACTTTGCTAACCTGCTCGATCAGGACTGGCTTGGCAAAACCAAAATGGCTCAGGGAGGATAAGGAGGCAAGATGGCAAAAACTCAACTTAACCTCATACTGAGCTATAAAGGCAAAGTTCTAGACGTGATCAAACAGGGCAGAGACTTTGCCAACAAGTGGACCATCGGCTCAAACAAGCACCTCATGTGGCAGATTCTGGATACCGGTTTCCCGTTTAAGCACAGGCTACTGGTTAAAAAAGGCGATAATTCTTATCTGCAAATGCCCCCTGGTGCCAGCCTTAGTTGCAGCAAAGACGGCCAGCCCGTGGAAGCCGCGTTTCTGCAGCAAAACGGGATCCTGCAAGGCGGGAGCCTGCTGTTGCGCAACGATATGGCAGGAACGATAAAGATCGCTCCGGATTGGGATATCAGCTATGAATACGCTGAACCAAGAGTGTTGCAGCTCACCGATCAGGAACGTCGCCTGGTAGCCCAATACTCACGCCGGGAGGCCTTGTCACCCACAGAACGTGCAAATCGTACTCTGATCCTGGTTTGTCTGATAGTTGGTATCGCCTTCCTGCTGGTTTACGACTATGTGTTGAAACCCAAGGCGGAAGCAGCGGCCACCTTGGCTGCCAAACTGGCTGAACTGGAACGCGCACAGCGCATTGAGGCAATCATCGGCGAACCGGAAGCATTGCCGGAGTATGATATGGAAGTGACTGAAGCGGAAACGGTTCCCAGGGAAGAGAGAACAACTACTACTGGTACTGGCAGGCGCGCACCCGCCACAGCCCAAGCTACCTTCGGGAGATTCCGCTCATCCGACCCCACTTCAGGTGCTTACACCAGCGGTCAGCCTGCTCAGCAAGCGACTGTCCTGCGTGAGTTCGTTACCGCAAGGCCGGGCAGCAGGATCGGTACGGGCGGGTCAGGCGGATCAGACGGTGTAGGTCCTAGCTTTGGCATCACCGGCGGTGGAGCTGGCAGTGGTTATTCGCCCAGCTTCAATCCCGGCGAGACAGCAAGGTACAACCAAACTGATCTGAGCCAGGTGGTGATTGGCCAAACCCCACGGGGCGGCACCACGGTCAGGCCAACCGGAAAGATCGATAAATTTACCGGAGATGCCTCCAAACTTGCTCCCGCAAGGAAGCCTTTACCACAATCGGCTCAAACTCAACGGATAATCCAGAGTTTCCAATCACCCAGCATATCGACCATTTCTGAAAACAATGTAGTCGGTTCGACCGCAGGAGCTTCCTCAGATGTCGACGATATCTATGGACAACTCTACGGTCGCAAAGGACAGATTACTCAGCTATACCGCAAACACTCTGCCGTGCAGGCGTCATCGGGTTCGATCTCGATCAAACTGTACATTGATTCCAACGGCACGGTGGTAGCGGATGTTACACCCAATAGTGCCAGTTTCACTCAGAGCTTCCTGCAGGAAGTAAAGAGATTGGTGGAAAACTGGACCTTCCGGGTTAGCAAAAAGACCATTTACCAATTCCAAATACGACTCAGCCAAAGATAAAACACATGTTACGGGAAGAGAGACCCTGCTTTTACGGCAGGGTCTTTTTTTTAGGGCTTATCTGCTACATGAATAAGGACTGAACTACTGTGTAATACCAATTCGCTTTCACCAAGCTGTTTTATGCTATTTGTAAACTGATATTCTCTTGTAAATTCAGTGTAAAGGTGAAATGGTGGAAAGGTTCCCCTGAAACAAGACCTACCCGACCCTAAAACAAAGCACCTCGGACTATATACCGTGTCATCACGGCCTACCGGGGTCCTCGCCGGATCGGCAACGATCCGGTGGGGTGGTTTGAGCCGTGATCCAGTCTTTTGGAAACAACCACCCGACCCAGAAATATACCACACCAGATTACATCACCGCGTCATCACGGCCTTCGAGCCGTGATCCAGTCTTTTGAAATGGCAGTGGAAAGGTGAAAAAGAGATCCAGTTGTAGTAATGCAAGCTAAACAGTATAAAACAAGCACCCAGTCAAAAAGTAACCGGCATCAATTCCTTGACAACCGTATAAATAAACCGCTACATTCTGCAATATCCTTCATAGCGCCCTCCTTTGCTGCTACTGGCTTTTGTGCCATCATCCTTAGGTCATCCTTATAAATTATAAGGTTGACCCAAGGAAGACCCACGCCGGAGGGTTGGATGCAAATGAGGCCCACCCCTCCCCCATAATATATAGGTGCTATGCTCTAAAAACCGAGGAAAGGTGGAAAGGTTCCCCAGTTGTAATAGCAAGCGAAATAGTGTAAGGTAATCTCAGAATATGGCTGCAACAGGTCATCCACTATAACACAAGTCCCCATATTAAGGTGATCTGACCGAACCATGGCAAATGAAAATCAAGCTGATAATAAATGGGGGAATGAAGATAATTCTTGACATATTTATTGATTGTCTAAAACATGATGTCGACATTTGTATGACACCAGTAACCTCAAATAATATGTGTATAATTATATTGTCGATTACGAAGGATGTAGGAAATAACTACTCCTTCATTGGTTGAAAAGCATGGGGGAGGAGATTTTCCCCTAGTCAATCACATTAGGAGGTTAGTATGAAAAGACAACTATTAGCAGTGCTAGGATTTCTACTTGGTATGTCTAGCTTTGCTCACTGTGGAGAACCGCCTATATTGCCTGTTACAAGATGCTTGGGCAAGTGAGTCCATTTTAGATGTTATAGAAAATGACTTTTCTATACTTTGCAAGGAGAGAGCATGGAAACAAGCATCGCATTAGTAAAATGATGTTAATTAAATAGAATTCAGTAACCCGGACTTTTGCATTAAGCCAAAGCCCGGGTATTGAGAGAAACAATGAAAGAAATTCTATTGATTTTGTCCCTTATTTCCATTACATCAACACTACTATGTATTGAGGTTGGTGGTCACATCACTCAAAACACTACCTGGAACCCTCACAACAATCCATATATCATCACATCCTTCCTTTATGTTGATTCCGGAGTTACGCTTACCATATTACCCGGTACACAGATACGCTGCACAGGGGCTGATAAAAACGATATCTACAATTTCATGTGGAGCGGAAACAACCAACCAATATCAAAAATGATCATCGTGAATGGCACTATCCACGCTGTTGGCACGGCCCGTTGTCCAATCACTTTTGATAAGTATCAAGACGAAACTGACTACCGCTGGGGTGGGATTTATATGTATCCTGGGGCGCCTATCTCTACTTTCGAGTTTTGCGAAATTAGGAATACCTTTTTTTGTGATTATATACCTGGAGTTTGGTCATTGGCGGCGATAGCATTTCAAAATGGATTACTGTCCATTCGGAACTGTTTGTTCGAAAATAATTACGTAGCCTTGGGAACCGGTAACCTAAGCATGGACTTGCCTGTTTATAATTGCATAATCATCTCTTACGATGGTACTTTCCCAGCTCCTTTTGGTTACGCTACCGCCATGACAATCGGAGCGTCTGGCCCATCCAGTACAGGTGGTAATTACCTTCTCACCATTGCCAGTTGCTATTTTACCGGCAATCCCTTCTTTGTCTATAATTTTGAATATACCGACGTATTGTTTTTAAACAACACTCTGTACAATTTCGGGGTGCTAAGAGATGATGCGGAGATACAACGACCGAACTATTCAAACAGCTCCAGCTATGGTAACACTATCATAAATGGCTCTATTGATTGGTCTTGCTTCTCAGCAACAGAATCGGACATAGTATATAGCAGAAGAAACACCCTGATAAAACCTATAAATCTAAACCCCCAGAATTCACATTTAATACTCGGTGCTGGTGGTTTTGGAACTAACTATGTTTCAGATAACTACCTGTCAGGCTGTGTGCAAGTTAAAACGACGATGTCCAATGCCACAACATCGTACATATATAACAACATTATAGATAACAACTACGAAAGTGCGGTACTGATATTCGAGAACTACAACTCTGCGTATCAGGGTGGACATATTAGGTTTTTCAATAATCTTGTTAGATTTGTTGGGGATTATCAGTATCCACTTATTGTCAAAACTTCCGAAACATCACCTATCCTTTATAATAACACATTTATAGGTTACACTATTCTCTTCAGAACTATTGGAGACAGTGATATGGTTTTTGAAAATAATATAATCCCATGCACTCAATGGTCATCAGGAAGCGTTTCTCAAAATCATCATCCACTACTCATCAATAACTGCTTAGCTTCAAATATACTTCCCCCATGGGATATGTTGGATGGCGGGGGCAATATAGTAGCCGATCCAGTATTTGCGGACACCTTGAATGCTGACTACAGTTTATCAGCAGACTCTCCCTGCATAGATGCCGGTGCATACCGGCCTGATCTGCCTGAATTCGATATCAGGTATCACAAACGAGTAGTACCCGGTATTCCTGATGGCCCGCGATCCATAGATATCGGGGCTTATGAGTACAATTCTGCATATATCGGTGGGATAAGGGGGTATGTGAATGATTCGGTATCAGGCTTGCCTGTTGACTGTGTGAAGATCGAGATTATAGGTAAACTTCCGGAATACAGCGATCCCCGTGGCTGTTTCCAGTATCCCTCTGGAGCGGGGAATTATACAGTGAAGGCAAGCCGTTGGGATTATGATGACTTGATCATTCCCAATGTCCATGTTACCGAGGGAGAGGACACCGTGCTAAATATCCCGCTTGTGCGCACTAATGTGGCCAATGACGATAATACGCAGTCACCTGAACCCACAGATTTCGGCCTTGCTAATTTCCCTAACCCCTTCAATCCAACAACCACGATCAGTTTTATTGCTCCTCAAGCTGGGACTGCCAAGCTGTCTGTGTTCAATATCAAAGGTCAAAGAGTGAACATGCTCTACAATGGGCTTCTCTCAAAAGGCCATCACAGTATCGTTTGGAACGGGCTCGACGAGAGGGGAACCGCGGTAAGCTCGGGACTATATTTTGTGTGGGTCGAGATGAATGGCACGTCACAGACGCATAAAATGGTGCTCATGAAATAGTATCAAATGACTATAGGATTCCATAACACCTTGAAATATATGAGTGTTCTTATGTATCTGCCAAAGCCCGGGTATTGAGAGAAACTATGAAAGAAATTCTATTGATTGTGCCCCTCCTTCATAGCTCCATCATGCGAGGGTAAAGGCTTTGAGCCTATCAACCTTAGGTATTCCTTAAAAAGGTTAAGGTTGACCTAAGCTTGTTTCAAGGTAAGCCTCAGGACCAAAACGATGGCCTTTCATAAGAGTATCAGCAAGGAAAGCAGGCCGTATGCAATTTGTCCGGTTGACCATCCATCTGATATCATAGTGGCTGTCGACAGCAGAAAGTTCTTGACATCTCAGCCGCCATTAAACAATTGTGAAGTAAGGAGTACGAGGATGAAAGCTTTCATATTGGCATTGTGGATCCTATTGTGTTGCGCCAGCTTCTATGGGCAGAGCGCGCCTGTGGAAGCTGTGAGCCGTCTGGATATCGAAGTGAACCAGGGCTTTGGCATGGGTATTGATACCCGACCCGAGAACCGATGGAAATATGGACTTGCTACTGGCATCGGAGTTAACTACAATTACAAACCCGCACGCCGTTTCGAAATCAGGGGCGGGATCAGCGAACAGGTATATTACTCCAAAAGGTTGGTGTGCCATCCCTATCCCTATGTGATGGAGATGGATTTTGGGCTTACCACCATTGCCACCCGCTTAATAGCGGGAGGCGACTGGACAATGCACGTTTCCGAAACCCGCCTTTCCCCTTATCTGGGTGCCGCCTTTTACGCGGACATCGTGCATTATGCCAGGTCGAATAACAAGCTGTACTACCTCATGCAGGAAGGGCAAGAGAAGATGAATCTCAAGGATTCCTTTTCCAATCCTGTTCCCGGTGTGCAACTTGGTCTTGGCCTGCGAGGAAAGACAACCAGGATAGAGCTGCGCTGTTGGGGGGATATCCTCACCTTCAAGGTTCCGGTCCAACCGGTCAACAAACAGCGCCGCAGCTACATTGGCATAGCCGCCGCCTCGTACTTTGACAATTAGCGGAATAGCTCTTAAGTGAACAAAAAGCTACTCGGGAAGATCAGCGCGCGCTGATAGTTCCTGAGGGCAGGTGATAGTTTTCGTGCCTTGGCGCGGTGAATGATTTGTCGTCGTCAGTTCTCCATACGCGTTTCCAGGCTTGAAGATACATTAACTGGCCATCGAAGCGGGGGAATATCTCCGACACGCTGTAGGAAAAGACATTAGCTTTGTGATAGCCATCCCAGATCATAGTGGACTGACCTGTGGAGAGATCCATCCGCATCAAATCCGCCATTCCGTATTTTAGGCGCGAATATAAGATGGCATTGCCACCGGGGTCGAAGGTGTAGGCAAAACAATCCTCAATATTGAAGCTTTCACCCGTTTGGCGGTCATGTACACTCAGAGGAGAAGTATAGCGGGTGAAACTACTGCCAAAATAATTAATATCTTCGGTAGGTTCCTTCATGTTATGCAAGGCAAAATAGCGGAAGCTACTGCTAACCTGGGCGTTGTAATAATGGGGAAGGTCTGAATCGAAGGCGGTGAAAATCAGGGTTGAATCCTGCTGGGCATCCAGCTTGCACAGAGCCTGAGTCGGAAAGTTACCAAAGAAGCCGCTGAAGTAGTAGTATTCCTGGGTATCTTCGGTGAAAATGGCATATCTGGCGGTTACCGGTTGCGGCAGGATCGTCCATTCCTCAGTTTGGATGTCCATTCTGGCTATCTGGCCATTCCGGATGGCGGTGAGGTAATTTCCATCGCTGGATAGCGCAGGCGCACTGTAATGGCCATTGTCATCCGGGCTGACCCGGCTACAGTTATATCCTTCAAAACTTACCTGGTAGATTGCGTAATCTGCAGCAAAATAGAGCCTCGAGTGTTGCTGGTCTATCGCCAGGTATTGGGTATCTGTAATGGACCTGTTTACAGGGGAAAGCGTGGTGACGGAGCCGCCAATGCCATGCTTTACCAAGTGCTTGCCAAGGTGGAAAATCAGGTCGTCGGACACATAAAAGGCCCTGCCCAGATTGTCAATCCGCAAGCGGTTATCCTCTTTGAATCCGCTGCCATCCGCGTTGATCCTGCAAAACACCTTTACAGGAATCGGTTCATCACAACTGCTTCCAAACAGCAGCACAAATGCCGCCAGGATTACGATCGGGTACATCCAGCGCATATCAGCTTCCCCCTTTGTGGTTACTAAAGCAACATTTGTGTATTTTGCCAGGCTGTCAAGCAATAAATTGCAAAAAGCGTCTTTATTTTGTAGTGCAGATGGCATCCCGACTCCGGACTTTTTTCGATTGACACAATTGGCGTGTCTCCGCGAGCATGCCCGTATGTATTACTATGTTGTCCATCTTCCGATATCCTTGCGCCAGGAGTATCATTATCGTTGTGAGCAGTCTCTGGCCGAAGGAACCCGTGTGTTGGTGTCTTTCAACCGCAGGGATATGATCGGCATCTGCGGCAAAGCTTGCGGCAGTCCCCCGGACTTGAAAGTTAGGTTCAAGCCTGTGTTGGAAGTGTTGGATGCCAGGCCTGTATTGAGTTCGCGGCTGTTGAGGCTGGCGGAATGGATGGCAGGTTATTACCAATGTTCTGTGGGCAGTGCCTGTTTTGCCATGCTGCCTGCCTGGCTCACTCCGGATATCGACGCGGAAGTTAGATGGCTTGGCTCTGAAATACCGGATGAATATGCCAGGTTGCACAGCTTGCTGGCGGATGGGGAGTTCCACAAGGTTTCGGAACTTAGGAAGGCGCTGAAGGGCGTTCCGGTCTTGCGTTTGGTGGAAACAGGCGAAGAGGCTGGCTATCTGGAGCAAAAGCGTAAGCTCAGCGGCAAAGACAGACCCAGGATATTGAACTATATCAAGCTGCTGCAGCAGGAACCCGCTCTGGACAAGCTTCCCGCCAGGCAGAAGGAAGCTATGCAAATCATACTTGCCAAAGGCGAGGACCTTCCCCTGGCTGAGCTGGCTCAGGATTTCTCCTGGTCGGTGTTCAAAGCCCTCGCCAGCAAAGGCTTAATCTCCATCTATCCGCGGCAGATCGAACGATCTTTTTTCCGTTATGACCGTTCCTCCACCCGCAAGAATATCACCCTTAACGGTGAGCAGATGCAGGCCGTGGATGAGATTGGCAGCCATCAGGGGGGATTCCACGCGCATCTGTTGTATGGGATCACCGGCAGCGGCAAGACAGAAGTCTATATCTCCATGATCCGCAGCTACCTGCAAGAGGGCAAGGGAGTGATCTTCCTGATTCCTGAGATAGCCCTGACCCCCCAGATGGTGGAACGCTTTCAAGCTGAGTTCGGCGAGGTACTGGCAATCAGCCACAGCCAGTTGAGCGACCGCCAGCGCTTGCACCAGTGGAGGAGAATTCGTGGGGGAGAGTGCAGGATCGTGATCGGCGCCCGCAGCGCGGTCTTTGCCCCGATGCCCAATCTGGGGCTGATAGTGGTTGATGAAGAACACGAACAAAGCTACAAACAGGATAACAATCCGCGTTACAATGGCAGGGACCTGGCTGTGATGCGGGCTAAACTGGAGGGCGCGCAGATAATTCTGGGATCCGCCACTCCCTCGTTGGAGTCGTGGCACAATCACGCAATGGGAAAATACTCGTTGCACAGGCTCAACAGCCGGCCCCTGGACTATGCCCTGCCCGAGGTGGGGATCATCGACCTCTGCGACGTGCCCCATGAGCAGTTGCTGTCGGATGAGCTGCTGCAGGCAATCTCAACCCGTCTGGAAAAAAAGGAACAGGTGATCCTCTTTCAGAACCGGCGCGGTTTTTCATCTTTTATACAGTGCCGCAAGTGCGGCGAGCTCGTGAAATGCGGCAACTGCGAGATCAGCATGTATTACCACCGGGATCAGGAACAGATGCAATGCCACTATTGCGGACTCACCCTGCCCAGCCCCAGAAAGTGTCCCCACTGCGGAAGCTTCATTTTTTCCTACGGCGCGCCGGGTACGCAGAAAGTGGAGCAGGTATTGAGGATTTGCTTTCCCAATGCCAGGATTCTGCGGCTGGATTCCGATTCCGCCCGCAAACCGGACAGCCACAAAAACATGTATAACCGCATGAAAAACAAAGAGGTCGATATCCTGTTGGGCACCCAGATGATATCCAAGGGGCTTGATTTTCCCGGCGTGACCCTGGTGGGCATCATCAATGCCGACATCAGCCTCAATGTGCCGGATTTCCGCTCCGCGGAACGCACCTTCCAGCTCATAACACAGGTGGCGGGACGCTCCGGCAGGGGAGACAAGGCGGGCGAGGTGCTGGTCCAAACCTACAATCCGCGACATTACGCCATCCAGCATGCCAGCAGACAGGATTTTCCTTCCTTTGCCCAGGAGGAACTGGGTTATCGACAGCGCATGAATTACCCTCCCTATTACAGACTGTCGAGGATTCTCTATCTCTGTGCCGATGAAGCGTTGCTAACTGCGGAAATGAACGCGCTGGCGCGAAGGCTGCAGGGATTTGAAGACGGCTATCCTGATCAGGCGGTGTTCTTGTTGGGCCCGGCTCCCGCTCCTCTCACCAAAGTGAGAAACAACTATCGGTATCACCTGATCATCAAGCTGAAAAATGCTTCGCTGATACCAGCTCTGCTGCAAGCCATCCGCCAGGCATACAAGCTGCCAGGAGCCATCACGGAACAGATTGACGTTGACCCCCTCAGTTTAATGTGAGGTTAGTGGGAGAGCATCTTTTCTCTTGCCAAAAAACTCAATCTGGAAATAAGCGTTTGAACATAAGGAGTTTCCCATGAGTGAAAAAGATTTAAAAAACTGTAACTGCGGCAATCACGAAGATGGACACGACTGCGACTGCGGCGATGATTGCGAATGCGACACCATTACCCTGGATATGGAAGACGGCACCCAGAAAGACTTTCTGGTGCTGGATACCCTGGAGCATGAAGGCAAGAATTACATCGCTTTGGCTGAGGTCGAAACGATGGAATATGACATCCTGAGGATGAATGTGGTAGGTGAAACGGTGGAACTGAACGTTATTGAGGACGACGCGGAATTTGAAGCTGTGGCGGCCAAGTTTGACGAACTGTTCAACCTGGAGGACGAGGAAGAAGAGGAATAATACCTCAACCTGGGGGTACAAGCAAACATGCAAGCAGACCTGATAGTCCGCGACTGTCGGCAGATTCTTACTTTTAAAACCCAAAACGCCGCAGGCGAACCAGCCGGGATGGATGATCCCGGAGTTGTCTCCGGCGGCGCGATCGCGATCGGCAACGGCAAAATCCAGGCTGTAGGAACCGAGGCGGATATCCTGGCAAGTTACACCGCTTCAGAGCATATCTCAGCTGAGGGAGGCATCGTGCTGCCCGGATTCGTGGATTGCCACAGCCATCCTGTGTTTGTGCACACCCGTGAAGATGAGTTTGCCATGCGCCTGCAGGGCAAGACCTATGTGGATATCGCTCTGGCTGGAGGAGGGATTCGCAGCACGATCAGCAGCACCAGGGAAGCCGATGAAGAGCTGCTCTTTGAGCTGGCCGCCAGGCGCATACGCAGAATGATCGCCTTGGGAACCACCACACTGGAAGCCAAAAGCGGATATGGACTGGATACTGCCAGCGAACTCAAACAGCTCCGGGTGATAGACCGCCTTGCCAAAGAACTGCCCATCCACATAGTGCCTACTTTCATGGGAGCGCATGAGTTTCCAGCAGAGTATAAGGACAACCATTCCGTTTATATGGACATCCTGACGGATGAGATGATCCCCGCGGTAGCCCAGCAGGGCATTGCGGAGTTTTGCGATATCTTCACCGAAGCCCATGTATATAACCTGGAGGAATCCCGGATAGTGCTGGATTGCGCCAGGAAACACGGAATGAAGCTAAAGATGCATGCCGATGAGATCGAGCCCATGGGCGGGGCGGAACTTGCCGCGGAAATGGGTTGCGTATCTGCCGATCATCTGGGTGCCACATCCGGTCAGGGCATCGAGGCTTTGGCCAAAGCAGGCGTCGTCCCGGTGCTGTTGCCTGCCACCCTGTTTTCCTTGCGCAGCAAGACCTATGCCCGGGGCAAAGATATGATCCAGCGCGGGCTTCCCGTTGCCATCGCCACGGACTACAATCCAGGCAGTTGCAACTGCGATTCCCTGCCCCTCACCATCAGCCTGGCCTGTTTGCAGATGGGGTTTACGCCGGCGGAAGCGCTCACGGCCGCCACGCGTAACGCTGCCAGGGCGGTCTGCCGTGAGGCTCTGGTCGGTTCCCTGGAGCCAGGCAAGAGCGCGGATTTCACAATTTGGGATATACCATCCCATAACTTTATCCCCTATCATCTGGGCAGTTCGCACATCACAAGCGTTTACTGCAAGGGTGTTTGCGTACACAGGGCGGCGGAGTGAACGCTAAGCCGGGAGAGCAGGCTTACGTCATTTTAAAGACCCTGCACAAATCCCGCTATCACTGTGTTTACCAGGCCAAGGACTACTTCAGCGGAGAGCTGGTTACCCTGAAAGGGCTGGATCAGCGGTTTCGCTCAGATTCCACCCTCTGCAACTCTCTCAAGGCAGAAGCGGAAATAGCCGCCAGGCTTAAGCACCCCCACATCCGCCAGATCAAAGGCACCTTCGAAGAGGGTGGCAACCTCTATATTGTGGGTGATTACGTAGACGGTTATACCCTGAACAGTTTACTTGCCGACCCAGCCGTTTCCATCAGTCCGTCAGACGCTATAAAATGGCTGCTGCAACTGCTCAACGCGCTGGAATATGCACACTCCCAGGGGATATGGCACTTGTATCTCAACCCTGAAAATATAGTTATTGATGCGTCCGGCGACCTTTTTGTCCTGGGATTTGGCAAAAGCGGCGAGGAATGGCAATTTGCCGAACCCGCGGAGAATGAATACCATCCCGTGCTCTTTCTGTCACCCGAGACCTACCTGGGCGAAAAGGGAGAAGCCCGCTCGGATATCTATTCGATTGGTGTTTTGGCATATCTGATGCTGTGCGGGCAGCTTCCCTGGTATCTTGATCTGCGCCAGAGTTCCGCCACTCAGAAACAGAACTCCCTGCAACGCCCGGTGCTTGATCCCGAACTGACTGGCAAACGCTTGCCCCACTGGCTGTTCACCATCCTCAACCGCTGCCTGATGCTGGACCCTAACCTGCGTTTCCAGAGTGTGTCCCGTCTGATCACTGCTCTGCAGGAGCAGCAGGAATTGCCCTACCAGTCCTGTTTGCAGCGCAGCGGCGCCCCCGTCCGGGATCAGATGCCGGCTGCCGAACCCGCTCCTCTGCATATAGTTAAGGAACCTGAAAAGCCCATCCCCGCTCCAGTTGTTAGTGCTCCAGAGGAACCTGTTTCAGAAACTCCAACTCCGATGGAGGAACAAGCTGCCCCTATCCAAACCCCCGCTCCGCCTTCTCCAGATCCTGTTGTCGACCCCAAGCAGGAATCCTGGCGCATACCCGATCCTTTGCCAGGCAGTTACCAAGAGCCTCCCAAGCCGAAACCGGTCTATCATTACCAGCCCCAGGCTGCGCCAAAGAAAGACAACCTCCCCTATATCCAGCGTCTCTTCAAGATCTTCGGATACATCTCCCTGGGCATACTGCTGTTCATCCTGCTCAAATACTTTGTCTTTGCCCGCAGGCCCAGGTTCGAGACCGTGGGGGACAAGGATGAGCCGGAAGAAGTGGTCAGAGATGTTAATCCAGTTAACATGCCCCTGCGGATGGTGTCAATTCCTGCGGACAGCGTCACGATCGGCGACGTGGGGTCTTTCGCGGAGGACGATGAGTTTCCGCCCCACACGGTCTGGATACCGGCTTTTCGCATCACTCCCCACGAGATCACGCGCGAGCAATGGGCGATGGTAAACACCAGCTACCCCTATCAGGATGGGGACAAGTTTCTGCCGATCACCGGTATATCGTTCTTTGAAGTACTGGATTATTGCAATGCCAAGAGCGAACTGGATGGCCTGGAGCCCTGCTATGAATTCTCATCAAACAGCGTAAGCTGCAATTTCTCGGCTTCTGGCTATCGCCTGCCCACGGAAGCGGAGTGGGAGTATGCCGCCAAAGCCAGCTCCAAAGGAGAGTTTTTCCTCTTTGCCGGTTCCAACACCCCCGACGCCGTAGGTTGGTATAATGGCAACAGCGATGGGGATGTCCACCCGGTGGGGCAGAAGCCAGCCAATAAGTGGGGTCTGAGCGATATGAGCGGAAACGTTTATGAATGGTGCTGGGACTGGTATGCCCGCTACAGTTGGAAGCAAAGCACCTTTTTCGGCGGCCCGGACAGCGGGACGGACAGGGTCATCCGCGGAGGATCCTGGTACCATCCCTCCTCAGATATGCGTGTGACCAACCGGGCTTTTGCCAAACCCCACAGTAACGCCAGGTATCTGGGCTTTCGTCTGGTACGGACGGGCAAGTGAAGCCTTAGTTAGACACATTGTGTATCCATCTGCCCAGCCTGACAGCATTTGAGAAAGAAACAGATATTTGGAATGTTAATTGCTTGAAACCTAATGGATAGCACATCGTTTCCGCTCCATTACGAGCAAGATATTTGGACACCCTTGGCTGTTGAGAACACCGATGGAGGATCACCATGAAGATAACTGCCTTATTTTGCCTTGTCTGGCTTGCCATTAGCGGCGTATATGCAGGCATTGATAGCTACTATGATTTTTCCTGGAGCTTTGCCCCGTATGAGTCTGTCAACGGCACCGTTATCCAGGCCCTAAGCGATGACGATGTGATTTCAGCACCCATCGAACTGGGCTTTGTCTTTCCCTATGGAGAATACATATACAGCCAGGTGAGGATCAGCACCAACGGCTGGATTGGCCTTGGTTCGAGTCATAACTCCAGCTATCATGGCAACGACCTTTCCCTCTTCACTCCAAATCCGGTTATCGCTCCGCTCTGGGACGATCTGAGCATGGATTATGGATTGGTGGAGTATCTGCTAACGGGCAACGCACCAAACAGAATCTTTACAGTGCAATACACGGCGGCGAAATGGAACTTTGCCGCCGAAAACCTATACGATTTTCAAGCCCGCCTGCATGAAAATGGCAGCATCGACCTGATCTATGGCAGTTGTGTTGGTGAACCCCAAAACGCCAGCGCGTCGATTGGCATCAGTATGCTGCCGGGAGGATCAGACTGGTTCTATAGCGTGACCCCTGGCACTCCACACACCGCCTCAACCACCGTTTCGTTCAACGGAATTAATGAATCTATGCCGGCTGGCACCCGCTTCCATTTTACTCCGGCGCAAACCTATGCGAACGACCTTGCCTGCCTGAGCCTCAATGGCATGATCCATCCCACCGTGGGAACTGTAACCCCTTACACGGCCTTGATCTCCAATCCCGGGTCTGTCAGCCAGGATGAGTTTTTAGTGAAGCTCTATGACAGCCAGATGAACGAACTGGACTCTGTAACGCAGGGGCCTTTGCCCAGCGGTGGGGAAGTATCGGTGCAACTGCTTTGGGCGCCGGAGCAAAGCGGGTTTGAAACCCTCTATGCGAAGGTTATTCTGGAAACGGACGAGTATCCTGCCAACGACCAGTGCCCGGGGTTGGCGGTTAACGCTCAAGTGGCTGGAATGCAATATGTAACCATCGGGGATGGCAATCAACAGGAACGCTATCCCATGGACTTCTACTTCAAAAACTCCCTTTACGAGTGCATCTATACAGCCGCAGAACTGGGAGTTGACGATGCCTATATCTACTCCATCGGTTTTTTTAACAACTTCGTGCATGACATCAACGGCGCGACCAGAATCTGGTTGGGAAACACCGGACTTTCTTCCTTGAGCGAGGGCTGGATCCCCTCCACAGAACTTACACCGGTCTTCGATGGCATTCTGGTCTATCCGGATGGGCAAAACACCGTCACCATCGAACTGTCCCCGCCTTTCCGTTATACTGGCGGAAACCTCGTGATGCTGGTGCAGCGGCCCATGGATAGCACCTGTTACCATTCCGGAAACAGGTTTTACTGCCAGCAGGGAACCCTGCTCAGGGCCAGATACGCGCGCAGCGACGTAACCAGCTATGATCCTGCCAATCCACCCGTGGGCTCCGCAATAGCTATGTTTCCCAAAACCAGTTTTGCTTATGTGCCTTACACATCTGCCGATGATCCTGCCGCGCCGGAGTTTATTGCCGGCTTGCAGGGCAACTCTCCCAACCCCTTCAAACTCAACACGGAAATCAGCTTCACCCTGGGCAAAGCTTCCCAGGTAAGGCTTTCTGTTTACAACCTGAAGGGGCAACTGGTGCGCAGCTTGCTCCAGGCTGCAAAAAGCACTGGTCGGCACAATGTGGCATGGGACGGTCGGGACGACCGGGGGAAACCGGTGGCCAGCGGCGTCTATCTCTATCGCCTTCAGGCGAATGGATTTGACGGCAGCGGGAAGATGCTCCTGGTAAAATAAGTGCTTTTTGTCATTGCAACCGCGAGCCAGCCACTTGGCCCTCATATAAGGGCTGGGGTTTTACAAGGGTCATCCTTAGGTCTTCCTTATAATTTATAAGGTTGACCTAAGGATGACAGGTCAACAGCAAGCGGGACAAAGAGATATGCAAATGGGGGCGAGGTTCCATGCGAGGGGAAATATGCCCCCAACCCCGACAACTATCAGGTTGGTTTTTGTGTAACTTGGCAGCAGTATGGCACTTCCCTGGAAAAGCAGGCTATAAATACCAGATTGTTCAACGGTCTTTTAGAGATGCTTTTCATACTCTGCTCTGTCCCTATATCTGTCAAGTAGCTTTTTTAGGATCATTGCTAATTGGAGGGGTTTGCCAACGTTTCTATCTCCAGTTATCAGGCACGTCCACGATCCGCTTGGAAAGAATTACCCATCTTCGGTAACTGATTTGTATATTGACAAATCTCTGGCAATTCCATATCAGGCTTTCATCAATGAACAAAGGGAGTATGGAAATGTACAGCGAGGACGCAACAAACACAGGCAAACCGCAAGCCCCGCTCCTCGGCGATGATCGCTTTAGCAAACGCCAATTGGACTACTTCAGGCTCAGAACCGAAGCCTATATCTCGATTTGGGAAGAGGCAGCGCTCAGCGGGCTAATCCGCTGCGACCAGACTGACTGTAGGTCCATATACCATATTCGTAACGCCCTCCAAAGAGTCTATTGGGGCAATCATCTCAGCGAAGATCAACAGTATAGGCTGATTCAGGCAGATTTGCGCATTTTTGCCGATCCCGGTTATGGCATAATCAACCGTCATTATCGGAACCTGATAGAAGAACTGCTGGAACAACACGATCTGATCTACCTGTACCGCGAAGACAATCTGTATCAATACACAGATCACGCTAAGGAAAACGTGGATATCGACTACAAGTTATGCAAGTGGGAAAACGTCCTGATTGACCTGGGCGATCACTGGGAAAATGAGGAAGAGACGAAAGAATCTCTGATTCACCGATGGGAACTGGATCGTTTGTTCAAAACAGGCAGATTGAACCAAGACCAAATCGATAAACTGGTTGAGCTGGATCAAAAGGTAATGCTATCGCCTAATTCCACCTATATGAACCGCTTTGAACGCAGATTCATCTATATATTCCTAATGTCGAGAGGAGTATTCGATGGAATGCCGGAGGAGTGAGTGGAACTCATCATTTCTTTTCATCCGGGAATATCCGGATGCATTTCTCCCTGCGTTTGAGTTCCTCATTCAAGCGCTCCTATGAGTTGGTACACTTGATACAACAGCAACATAATCTGGACTAACTTCCGACATTGGTATATTGGATAAATTAATACCAGTCTTAAGGTGCACGTTTATTGCACATGCTATTGCACATGCTACTGCGCCCCCCCGCTCTATGATACTATTTCAGAATCAGCATTTTCCTGGTTGTGCTTTGCAACGAAAGTGATACTATTTGCAATTTCACTTGATACTCTATACAGGCTGAACCCCATATCCAAGTTTAATTCCGCAATGCCAAAATATTCACTTGACGAAATATATCAATCCTCTGAACTGACGTCACTTTATATAGCAGGTGAAATTCAATGAAATTGAAAGAAATTGTGGCCATTCTGGATGGGGAGATACTGCTTCCTGGGGCTAATCTCGATATCGAGGTGCCCTGCGCCTTCTCGTCCGACCTGATCAGCGACATCCTGATGTGCACCAAGGAGCCGACCTTATTGCTTACCGGGCTTACCAACAATCAGGTTATCCGCCTTTGTGACATGATCGACATCGTGGGAATTGTTTTTGTGAGGGGAAAAAGGCCTCTGCAAGAGATCATCGATATGGCGGAAGAGCGCAACATCCCTTTGATCTGTACCAATCTTACCATGTACCGTTCCAGCGGTTTGCTTTTCAATGCAGGGCTTCGCAGCTGTAAAATCTGAGATGGGAGAATACTGGTATATCCGGCCCGGGCTTGAGGAAAGCGTAAACGACTATTTCTCGGCTCAACCCGAAGCTGACATGGCGCTGGAATCGCAGATACCCGAAAAGGACTTCAACCAGGCAGGCAAAGGCTCCGCTGAGGTGAAAAACCTATTGAAACGCCTCGGTGTGGATCCCGGGATACTCAGAAGGGTTGCAGTTGCCGCCTATGAAGCGGAAATCAATGTGGCAGCGCATTCCCTGGGCGGAATGATGGTGTGCCGCATCTATGATGAGTTTATACATTTAATTTTCAAGGATATGGGTCCGGGTATTTCAGATATCGAACAAGCCATGACCCCGGGCTATTCCACAGCAGATGATATGGTGCGCGAACTTGGTTTTGGCGCGGGTCTCGGGCTGCCGAATATCAAGAAGAATTCGGACGCGTTGCATATCCTTTCCGAGCACGGGAATCCGACCCTGCTGGAGTTTTTAGTCTATTTCAATAGCGATGAGTAAACAGGAAAAAAAATACTTTCATGCCCTGCATATCCTGGAAGATAACTGCACAGGCTGCACATCCTGCGTAAGGGTTTGCCCCACGGAGGCGATCCGGGTGCGTGACCGCAAGGCGCAGATCGATCCCCTTCGCTGCGTGGACTGCGGCAATTGCATAGAGGCCTGCACCTTCCATGCCATTATCCCCCGCAGTGATCCCCTGGATGTGATCAACAACTTCAAATACAAGGTGGCCATCCTTTCCACCTCATATTTTGGCCAGTTCACCGAGGATGTTTCCTATGAAGTGGCCAAACAGGCGCTTTATGAACTGGGCTTCGACGATGTGCAGGAAGAGGCGATGGTGACCCAGTTTCAGGTGGATATGATCCGCGATTATATCCGTGCCAATCGGGACATGAGACCGATCCTGTCCAGCAATTGCCCCACAGTCGTGCGCCTTATCCAGCTCAAGTATCCGTCTCTGCTTCCCAACCTTTTCCAACTGGAAGCCCCGATGAGCATCCTCACCCGCTATCTTCGTGAAAGTATCAAACAGGAAAAGGGTTTGAAGGAGAATGAGATCGGAATCTTCCTGATCGTGCCCTGCGTGGCGCATGTCACCGCCGTGCACCAACCGGAAGGAGCTTACAAACATCTGCAGGACGGCGCTTTCTCGATCGGGATGATCTATGGCAAGGTGCGCGAACATATCAAACGCCTGCAAAACAATCCACCTGATATTGAGACCTTTCCCAAGGGGCTGATGTGGGCGCTGTCCGGCGTTCAGGCTGACCTGGTTGACTGCGAAGATATCCGGGCGCTGTCGGTGAACGGTATTGCCAACGTTATGGAAATACTTTCCCGGGTGGAAGACCACTATCTTGACCAATACGACTTCATCGTCCTGCGCAGTTGTACCAATGGATGCGTGGGCGGCTGTCTGAATGTGGAAAACCCTTTTGTAGCTATGAGCCGCATCAAAAAGATGATCAAGGATGGCGAGGACAAGAAGATTGACGTCCAGGATCTGGTCGACCTGTATCACGAAGGTGAGTTCGATGTGGCTCCCCTTTCTTCGCGTCCGATATTGGAACTGGACAAGGACATCAAGAAAGCCATAGTCAAGATGAAGAAACTCAATGAGATCCTCACAAGTCTGCCGGGCCTCAATTGTTGCGCCTGCGGGTCTCCCTCCTGCTATGCACTGGCGGAGGACATCGTACAGGGCAAGGCAACAATCGAGGACTGCATAGTGCTGCTACGCAGGCACAGCCAGGTGGAAGAAGAGATCAAACAAGAAGAAATAAACTCAGCACAGGATAAAGAATGATAACTTTGCACGACTATCTGATGGAGATCGAGGGGACTAATCACACTCCCGGGCTCGATCCGCGCGAGATCGTTTTGAAGGGCGGCTATGTCTGCGACATGCTCAGCGACGTGATGGGCTCAGCCAGGGAAGGCCAGGCCTGGATCACGATCATGAAGCACCTGAACACCATTGCGGTGGCAAGCATGACCGGCGTTCCGGCGATCATCCTGTCCAAAGGCAACATTCCCGAGCAAGCGGTGATCGATAAAGCCAGTGAAGAGGGCATCTGCATCTGCTCAAGTGAGATGGATAGCTTTTCTCTGGCGGGAGTTCTTTACACTCTGCTCCAAAAATAGGATGCGATGCGCTGGTTTACCGCAGATCTGCACATCCACACTGTCCTTTCACCCTGCGGGGGCTTGGAAATGGCTCCCAAAGCTCTGATAGGATGCCTTAAAAGCCTGGGGATAGATTGGATGGCGATCACGGACCACAACACTCTGGCAAACTGTCCGGCTTATGCTGCCGTTGCGGCGCGGGAGGGGGTTGGTTTTACCTGGGGTGTGGAAGTTCAGACCGCGGAAGAAATACATCTGTTGGTGTATTTTGACCAGCCGGACAAGGCGCAGGCATTTGGTGCCGAGCTATATGAGTCGCTGCTGCCGCTGCCCAACGATCCTGATTTCTTTGGGGATCAAGTAATCATTGACGAAAATGAGAACATTTTAGGAATGGAACAAAGAGCCTTGATCAACTCCTCCCTCTGGGACTTGAACACGTCCGTGGCAAAGGCAATGGAGTATGGCGGATACTGCGTTCCGGCGCATATCGATGCCGAAGTGAACAGTATAATGAGTCAACTTGGTTTTCTGCCTGCGGAACCTGTCTTTCCCTTGTTGGGTATTAGTGCCGGGCTCAATCTGGAACAATATCTGTCCAAACATCCTGAACTGCGGGGGAAAGCCTTTTTACGCTGTTCCGATGCCCACTATCTGAACGATCTGGGCAGTGGCAGCAGCAAGGTGTTCGCGCACGAAGCAAGAGTGTCCGAACTGGCCAAGGCAGCCCTTCACCTGGAAGAAAGAAGATTATTAGTATAAAAAATATAGAACAGGAGGAGAAATGAATCCCATTTCTCAACAAGACAACCTGCTATATGACACACTGCGCGCTGTCATTGCAGAAAGAAAGAATCTGCGCAACCCGCTCATTGAGATCCTGCGCAACGCCCAGGAGATCTTTGGATATTTGCCCATCGAGGTTCAGGAGTTCATTGCCCAGGAAATGAACATTCCCGCCAGTAAGATCTACGGGGTGGTGACTTTTTACAACTTCTTTTCAATGAAACCCCGCGGAAGACACACCCTCAACATCTGCATGGGAACCGCCTGCTTTGTGAAAGGCGCGCCTCGCCTGTTGCAGATGATCAGCGACGAACTGGGGGTGGAAGTTGGCGAAACCACTTCCGACGGCCGCTTTACCGTTAGCGCGGTGCGTTGTGTGGGGGCTTGCTCTTTGGCTCCGGTCTTTGTGATCGGGGAAGACACCTTTGGCAGAATCGAAACTCGGGACAAGATCAACGAAATTCTGAAAAGATACGACTGATGCGGATGTTGTAATGCAAGACATTTCACTGCATCTGCTGGATATCATTGAAAACTCAGTCCGGGCTACCGCGAAAAACATCAAGGTCCGTGTGATCAACGACCATAAACAGAACCTGTTGCGCATCATTGTGGAAGATGATGGCGTTGGTATGGACACCGGGACTCTGGAGATGGCTCAGAATCCTTTCTATACAAGCAAAGAAAAACGGGCCAAAAAGGTGGGCTTGGGCATTCCACTGTTCAAGCAGAACGCGGAACTTGCCAACGGTAGTTTCAACATGACCAGCGAACCAGGCTTTGGGACCGTTTTAACCGCGGACTTTGAGCTGGATCACATCGACAGGATGCCCCTGGGTAATCTCAAGGACACTCTCTTGGGTGTCATTATCGGGCATCCGGATGTGGATTTTCAGATCACTTTGCTGTTCCGTGAAAAGGGGAGGGAGCAATCCTTCCACTTCAGCACGGCAGCAATAAAAGAAGAGCTGGGAGACATCCCGCTTACCTACCCAGATGTGATCGAATACATCGATCAAAGTTTACAAGAAGGAATACAAAATACAAACATGGAGGTGGTCTGATGAAGACACTCGCAGACCTTAAGAAAATCCGTGAGAAAGCCCAGGAAGAAATGAAGCTTCGTGGCTCAAGCGTGCGCATCAAGATCGTTGTCGGGATGGGAACATCCGGCATCGCCATGGGCGCTCGTGAAGTCATGAAAACCTTCCTGGAAGAGATTTCCAACCGCAATCTGACTGATGTCCTCGTGACTCAGACAGGGGAAAAGGGACTGTCCTCGCTGGAACCGGTAGTGGATTTGATCGAAGAGGGGAAACCCAAGGTCACCTATGGCAATATGACCCCTGACAAAGTAAGAAAAGTGGTCGTGGAGCACATCGTCAACGGCAGGATAGTTTCCGATTACGTGGTTGCCACGGGTAACTGACGGAGGGAAAGAAATGTCTTTGAAAAGAATTGACCTGCTGATCTGCTGTGGCTCAGGCTGTATATCGGCGGGCGCGCTGAAAATCAAGGAAAGGTTTCACGCTGTTCTCAGCGAGAAAGGCCTGACCAACGAAATCAACATCATCGAAACCGGCTGTATGGGGCCCTGTGACTACGGCCCTGTGATGGTTATCTATCCCGAAGGCATCTTCTACAAGAAAGTAACTCCGGAAGATGTGGAAGAGATAGTAACCGAGCACTTTATGAAGGGACGCCCTGTCCAGCGGCTGATGCTGCAGGACGAAGATAAGACCATCGCTGCCCACAAGGAAGTGCCTTTCTATCAGAAACAGGTTAAAGTAGCTCTGGCCAACTGCGGCTTCATCGATCCGGAAAGCCTGGAAGAGTATATCGCCACCGGCGGATACGAGGCATTGGGCACCGCTCTCACCCAGATGACGCCTCAACAGGCCATAGACGTGGTGAAAGAATCCGGTCTGCGTGGCCGTGGTGGTGGTGGTTTCCCCACCCACATGAAATGGAAGATGGTGCACGATCGCAAAGAAGACCAGAAGTATGTGATCTGCAACGGCGATGAAGGAGACCCCGGAGCCTTCATGGATCGCTCGCTTTTGGAAGGCGATCCCCACAGAATCCTTGAAGGCATGATGCTTTGCGCCTACTCAATCGGTGCCTCCCAGGGATTCTTCTACATCCGCGCCGAGTATCCCCTGGCTATCAAGAGGATCAAGCAAGCCATCGAGCAGGCCCGAGAAGTTGGCCTGATGGGCAAAAACATCTTCGGAACGGATTTCTGTTTTGAAGCTGAAGTCCGCACCGGAGCAGGCGCATTCGTCTGCGGTGAGGAAATGGCTCTGATCCATTCCATCGAAGGCGAACGCGGCAATCCCACTCCCAAGCCACCTTATCCTGCTGTGAGCGGCTTGTGGGGCAAACCCACCGTGGTGAATAACGTGGAGACCCTGGCGAACCTGCCCACCATCTTTGTGAAAGGCGCCAAGTGGTTTTCCTCCATGGGCACCGAAACCAGCAAAGGCACCAAGGTATTTGCTCTTACCGGTGACATCAAAAATACCGGTCTGGTCGAAGTTCCGATGGGTATCACCCTGCGTGAGATGATCTTTGACGTGGGTGGCGGCATGATCGGCGGACGTGACTTCAAAGCGGTTCAATTGGGAGGTCCTTCCGGCGGCTGCCTCACGGCAGAGCATCTGGATGTTCCAGTTGATTATGAAACCCTGAAAGCGCGCGGAGCCATGATGGGTTCCGGCGGCGTGATCGTGATGGACGACCAGAAGTGCATGGTCAACGTTGCCAAGTTCTTCATGGATTTCTGCGTGGATGAATCCTGCGGCAAATGCCCCCCCTGCCGGATCGGACTTAAACAGATGTACAACATTCTTGACCGTATCACCAAAGGTGAAGGCCGGGAAGGGGATATCGAGGAACTGCAGCGCCTGGGTGAGACTGTCTCCAAGATTTCGCTATGCGGGCTTGGGCAAACAGCACCCAATCCTGTCCTCTCCACCATCCGTTACTTCCGTAATGAATATGAGGCCCATATCAAAGACAAAGCTTGCCACACCAAGGTTTGCCCGGACCTCTTCCATTTCAAGATCGACAAATCACGCTGTATCGGTTGTTCCCTCTGCTCGCGCAAGTGCCCGGTGAACTGCATATCCGGTTCGCGTGAAGATAAATATACCATTGGCCAAGTGGATTGCGTCAAATGCGGAAACTGCCAGGATGTCTGTCCCGTGAAAGCGATCGACCGTATCCCTGGAGTGCACAGCGACGTCAGTGCCCACAAGGAAGAAATGCTTAAACAAAAGGCGCGTGAAGATTAAGGAGTACTTATGTACCAGGAAATCTGCAGCAAATACGCTCCCGATAAAGACAACCTGATCTATATCCTGCACGAGATCCAGAACAGCCATCCTCAGCATTACATTTCTGAGGAAGCTGTCCAGACCGTGGCGGAGTATCTGGGAGTGCCGGCCAACCATATCTATGGCGTGCTTACATTCTACACCATGTACAGCACCAAGCCTCGGGGCAAGAACATCATCCGTCTGTGCGAATCTCCGCCCTGTTATATAAAGGGCTCCGAAAACATCCTGCGCAAGCTGAAGACGCTGCTGGACACCGAAGTGGGCGAGACCACCAAAGACGGCTGCTTCACTCTGGAGCTTTGCGCTTGCCTTGGTGTGTGCGGAAACGCGCCTGTGATGATGATCAACAACGATGTCTATGGCGATCTCACCGAAGAAAAAGTGGAAGAGATCATCGAGAAAGTGAGAAGGGGGTAAAAGATGAAATTCTTTCGCAGCCATGTTCTCGTTGGGATCAACGAGACTTCAATTATGGCGGGCGTGCAGGACTTCATCAAAGCCCTGCGCCTCGAGCTTGCCAAGCATAACTTACAAGAAGAGATAAACATATTGGAGACAGGCCCCCTCGGTTTCTTCGGGCGCGGAATCTGTCTCAGCGTGTATCCTGAAAACATCAACTATCAAGACGTCAAGCTGGAAGATGTCCCGGAGCTGGTCTCCGAACATTTCCTGAAAGGACGTCCACTTAAACGCCTGATGCTGGATGACGGCGGCAAATTCAGCCCCAAACTGAACTACTCCGATCGTATAGTCCTGCGCAATTCAGGCATCATCGATCCGGAAAACATCGACGAATATATCGGTGCCGGCGGCTATGAAGCCTGGGAAAAAGCCCTTACCCGGATGCAGCCTGCCGATATCGTGGCCGAGGTCAAGAAATCCGGTTTACGCGGTCGTGGCGGAGCAGGCTTCCCGGCTGGAGTGAAGTGGAACTTCACAGCCCCCATTGACGCTCCCCAGAAGTATGTGGTAGTCAATGCTGACGAAGGCGAACCCGGCACCTTCAAGGACCGCCTGATCATGGAGGGCGACCCGCATCAACTGCTGGAAGGAACCATGATCTGCGCCCGCGCGGTGGGTGCCACCCAAGCCTGGATCTATATCCGCGGCGAATACAAGCTCTGCATCGACCGCCTTCAGAAGGCTATTGACCAGTGCCGCGAATATGGCATCCTGGGCAAGAACATCTTCGGAAGCGGTTTTGATCTGGATATCTTTATCAAGATCGGCGCCGGAGCCTACGTTTGCGGAGAGGAAACGGCCCTCATCGAGTCCCTCGAAGGCAACCGCGGCAATCCCCGCTGGAAACCGCCTTTCCCTGGCGTGGAAGGCCTCTGGAAGTGCCCCACGGTGGTCAACAACGTGGAGACCCTTGCCAATGTGCCCTTCATCATCCAAAAGGGAGCCGATGAATTCATGAAGCACGGCACACCGGAATGCACCGGAACCAAGGTCTATACGATCCTGGGCGACGTTGCTCATCCCGGTCTCTGCGAAGTGGATATGGGCACCACCCTGCGCACCATCATCAATGATTATGCCGGCGGCATGAAAAAAGGCTTCCGCTTCAAAGCCGCTCTGGTTGGCGGCGCGGCTGGCGTGATCCTGCCGGACAAACTGCTGGACGTCAAGATGGACTTTTCCAGTCTCAACCAATACGCTGCTGTGCTCGGTTCAGGGGCCATACTGGTCATGAACGAGCATCAGAGCATTGTTGACATACTCTGGTCCATCCTGCGCTTCTTCCGCCACGAATCCTGCGGAAAATGCGCTCCCTGCCGCAACGGCACGCAGCAGCTCTATCGTCTCATCTCCAAGATCAAGAAAGGTAAAGGCACAATGGAGGACGTGGACCTCATGCTTACCATTGCCGAAACCATGCAGCAGACCAGTTTCTGCGCGCTGGGCCAATCTCCCATAATGGGCGTCCGCTCGGCCATCGAGAACTTCAAAGATGAGTTCATTGCGATTACAAAAAGTAAATAAAGAGGATTAGAACATGGCTAAAACAGTAAACATCTGGATCGATGACAAACATCTGGAAGTCCCTGATACGATGACCATCATCGAAGCTGCCGACAAACACGGGATCTATATCCCCCGCCTCTGCTACCATCCCGACCTCCCGCCAACAGCCAATTGCGGGGTCTGTGTGGTGGAACTGGTAGGCAGCCCCGTTCCCAAGCGTGCCTGCTGCACCCCGGTGGCAGAAGGCATGAAGGTTGTCACCAATAGCAAGAAACTGCGCACCTACCGCAAAACCCTGGTGGAGATGATCCTCTCCAACCACGATGTGGTTTGCCCCACCTGCGCGGCAAACAACAAATGCGAACTTCAGACCCTGGCCAACAACCTGGGTGTGGATCCCGAGAGTCTGCCCAGCATTCTGCGCAAAGATCCAGTCGATGATAGCTCGCTATCCATCGTCCGCGACGTCAACAAATGCATCGCCTGTGGACGCTGCATCACGGTTTGCAACGAAGTTCAGACCGTCTATGCCCTCACCTTCGCGGATCGTGGAATAGACTCACATGTGGATACCGCTTTCAGCCTGGGCATGGCCAACAGCCCCTGCGTGAATTGCGGCCAATGCACGGTCTATTGCCCCACCGGCGCCCTGCGTGAGCGCAGCGAGATCGACGCGGTCTGGGAAGCGATACTTGATCCCGAAAAGCACGTTATCGTGCAGGAAGCCCCTTCCATCAGGGTATCCCTGGGCGAAGAGTTTGGCATGCCTTTCGGATCGGTCACCCCCAACAAGATGTATGCCGCGCTGCGTAAGATAGGCTTCGACAGCGTGATGGACACCAACTTCACTGCCGACCTAACCATCATGGAAGAGGGAACGGAATGTGTTGCCAAGCTGGTGGCTGGCGAAAAGCGCCCCCTCATCACCTCCTGCTCACCTGGCTGGGTCAAGTTCATGGAAACCTACTATCCCGACCTCGCGGATTGCGTTTCCACTGCCAAGTCGCCCATGAGTATGTTTGGCACCCTTTCCAAAACCTATTATGCCAAGGAAAACAATATCGATCCCGCCAAGATCGTGTCCGTAGCGATAATGCCCTGCACCGCCAAAAAATTCGAAGCACGACGTCCAGAACTGAGTGACTCCGGATTTCAGGATACAGACTATGTGCTCACCACCCGCGAGCTAATCCGCATGATCAAGGAAGCCGGAATCGATTTCGCCAACATCCCTGAAGAGGAACCCGATGAAGGCATGAGCTTCTACACCGGTGCCGGAACCATCTTTGGTGCCACCGGCGGTGTGATGGAAGCCGCCATCCGTTCGGCTTATTACCTTGTCACCAAGACTGATCTTGAGGACTTGGAAATCCTTGCAGTACGCGGCCTTGATGGCGTCAAGGAAGCCACGGTCAACATTCCCGGTTTCGGCGATGTGCATGTGGCTGTGGCCCACGGACTCTCCAACGCCCGCAAGGTGATGGATCAGGTGCGCGAAGGCCTGGCTACCAAAGGCGAATCTCCCTGGCATTTCATTGAGATCATGGCTTGCCCCGGCGGTTGCGTAGGTGGCGGCGGACAGCCTTACGGCAACGATATCGCGTCCCGCGCCAGGCGTGGACAGGCCCTCTATGCCGAGGACCGCAGCCTGCCAGTACGCCTTTCCCATCGCAATCCTGAAGTGTTGAAGGTCTATGAGCGCTTCTTGGGCGAACCTAACTCCAAGCTTGCTCTCAAGCTGCTGCATACCCATTACTTCAAACGCTCGGTCAACACCGGACAGGTTACAGCAGAAGCCACCCATAAACACTAAATCAATGATAAAATAGCATAAAGGCGGGATCCAGGTCCCGCCTTTTTAGTTGTAACTCATTACGGAGATGGCGGATTACAGATGTCAGATAGTTCACGTTATCACATAATATGCTGTACCATATCCAAAATCCTTCACACCGCCCGCCCTTGCTGCTCCTGGCTTTTGCCCCATCATCCTTAGGTATTCCTTATAAATTATAAGGTTGACCTACGGTTGTGCCATGCTTGAGGCTGATTTGCAAATGAGAGTGATGGCGGGGTGGGATGTGGCTTGATTATCTGGATTCCTGTTGCCTGTACACAGATCTGACAGCATCGGCTCAAGCGAAACGGCGATACGGCTGGTCAATTCGTTAATGCCATTTGACAAAAAAGGACAGGGGAAATAGTTTGCGCCAAACAATCTGCCGCTTGCTTTGGCGTTGATGGGTCAGACCTGCGGCACCAACCGAGGATTTTAATGCAAACAATAATGATCGATGGAAACAGTCTGGATCTGAGGCAGGTGGAGGCCATCGCTGTTGGTCGGGTTCCAATTGCGCTCAGCGATGAGTGTGTGGGAAAGGTGCAAAAATGCCGTGCTTATGTGGATAAGGTAATTCAGCGGGGAGATATTGTATATGGGCTCACCACCGGTTTTGGCAAGTTCAGCACGGTAACCGTTCCCCCGGAACATATTGCCGAACTGCAGGTCAACCTGATCCGCAGCCACGCGACCAGCATCGGCCCAGCCTACACCCGCGAGCAGACACGGGCGATCATGTTGCTCCGCATCAATGTTTTGGCCAAAGGGCATTCCGGCATCCGCCTGGAAACGCTGCAAACCCTGGTGGACATGTTAAACGCCGGCGTGCATCCGGTTATCCCGATGCGGGGATCGGTGGGCGCCAGTGGAGACCTTTCGCCCCTTTCCCATCTGGCTTTGCCGCTGCTTGGCGAAGGCGAAGCTGAGTATCAGGATCAGGTGCTTTCCGGCGCGGAAGCCATGCGCAGGGCGGGCATCAAACCAGTTCAGTTGCAAGCCAAGGAAGGGCTGGCGCTCAACAATGGCACCCAGGTGATGGCGGCTTTGGGCGTGTTGAGCCTGCTGGAAGCGGAACGGCTTTGCCAACAGGCGGATATCAACGCGGCTTGCAGCATCGACGCCTTGAAAGGGACCCCCCGCGCTTTCGACGCACTGGTCCATAACCTGCGGCCTCATCCGGGGCAGCGGTCGAGCGCGGCAAATCTGCGCAATCTGCTGCAAGGCAGCAAACTGAGGGAATCCCACCTGGATTGCGGCAATGTGCAGGATGCCTACAGCCTGCGCTGCACGCCTCAGGTGCATGGCGCCGTGAGAGACGCGCTGGCTTACGCTCGCGGAGTGTTGGAGATCGAGATAAACTCCGCCACGGACAACCCTCTGATCTTCCCGGATGAGGAAACTGTGATCTCCGGCGGAAACTTCCACGGTGAACCTCTGGCCATCGCTTTGGATGCCATGGCCATTGCCATCGCTGAGCTGGCAAATATCTCAGAACGCAGGATGGAACAACTGCTGAATCCCGCGCTCAACCGTGGTTTGTCCGCGTTCCTGGCAAAAAGGCCGGGAGTCGATTCCGGCTTCATGATCGCCCAGCTTACGGCGGCATCGCTGGTTTCAGAAAACAAGGTGCTCACCCATCCCGCCAGCGTGGACAGCATTCCCACCTCCGCCAATCAGGAGGATCATGTGAGTATGGGCTCGGTCTCCGCGAATAAGCTATTGCAAGTGGTTGACAATGTTAGGGGAGTGCTGGCTATCGAATTGATGGCTGCCATGCAAGGGCTGGACGAACGGGCTGTTCCCAGCTCACCCTGCCTGGAAGCGGCAAAGTCCAAATTCCGCGAATGCGTTCCTTCCCTGGGCGAAGACAGGGTTATGTACACCCTCGTGAGGGACGCCATCGCAGTGCTCAGTTCCCACAGTCTGCTGCAAGCGGTAAAATCTGCCGGTGTGGATTTGTATTGACAGAATCATTTGCCCCGGGCATCATGGTAACATGAGAAAATACCGTCTGCTGCTCTGTTGTGTCCTGCTGCTTGGTTTTTCCTGCGGCTTGAACAACACGATGTACAACGCCAGGAAATACTTCAATGACGCCAAGTCCAGGCCGTTGACTGCCAATGGACGCCCCTCTTCGCAGGCTGTGGATGAATATACCAAGGCCATTAAAAAATGCGGTATCATCCTTAGCAATAAAAAGAGGAGTTCCAAGACCGACGACGCCCTCTATCTGATGGCGCAAGCCCTCTATCTGAAGGGCAATAGCGCGTTTCAGGCCAAAGACCAGTTTGAGGCGCTGATCGCGGGTTTCCCGGACAGCCCATTCTATGGAGAGTCGCACATCTGGCTGGCCAGGGTATTGAGGGAGATCAATCAGCCTGAGCAGGCGGAGGATCTGCTGGAGGATTTCATCCGTGATCCGCTGCAGAAGAAGCTGCATCCCAAGGCTCTGCTGACCCTGGCGGATTTTGAGATCAAGGACAAGGATTTTCACAGAGCGCAGTATTGGCTGGAAAAGATCATCACCGACTATCCCAAGAGCAGGGAATACCACGAGGCGCACTTCCTCTTTGGCAAAAACTACTATGACCAGCAGGACTATCCAGCTTCCTTGCAAGAGTTTGAAAAGATCATAGATATGCGGAACATAACCAAGGACATGAAGCTGGACGCCAGATATTACGCCGGCCTGAACCTGTATGAACTGAAACGGTATGACGAGGGGTTGAAACTGGTGCGCAAACTGCTCAAAGACGAATACCGCCCGGAAAGCATTTCCCAGGCGAGTGTTCTGCGCGTCAGGCTGCTTTTCGCCACAGGCCAGGATGAGGAGGCTCTGAAGCTGGCGGAGAACATCAGCAAAGACTATCCCCGCACGGCAAGTTCCGCGGCTAACCAGTACTTTCTGGGAGAATACTATTTTTACCGTCTGGGTGACCTCGAAAAGGCTGGCGTGGCTTACGGCAAGGTCCGCTCCGAGCTGGTTGGCTCTCCCTATTCAGAGATTTCCCAGCGCAAGAATTCGGCTGTCAACCAGCTCAAGCAGGGCAGCGGAGTGACCCCCCGGGCTGGCTTGCAGGAGTATCTGGACTATCATTTGGCGGCTGCCGAGAACTATCTTAGCCCCTTCGATCTGCCTGACTCCGCTCTGATGCTGTATCAGCGGCTTATCGATTCACAAGCGGGCATCCAGGCTGAACATGACTCTCTCTTCCTGCTCTTGCCGGGCTTGGAGGCTGAACTGGATTCGCTGTCGCTGGTGCTTTCCGAACTTGCCCTGCAAGACAGTCTGAATGCGGTGAAAGCGGGTGAACAGCCAAAGCCGGAAACCACTCTTGCTGCAGACAGCCTGACTGTCGCGGACAGTCTTTTCACTCAGCTCGATACAGAGCAAGCCGCCGATTCCACCGCGGTGGCAAGCGAGCCAGACAAGCCGGAACCGGAAATCCTGGAGCCGGATAATCCGCCTGCCGATTCACTGGCGGCTGATCTAGCCGAGGTCCAGGAACAAAAACCCGAGTCTGCGGCTGATCGCAGGAGAAAGCTGGAAGCAGAAAAAGCTGCCCTTCAAACCCGGATAAACCAAGGCGGGAACAGACTGGAACAGATGGCGGAGATGCTGAGGCGTTACTCTGCGGAGATCATTCCCCTGGCAATGTTTTCCAAGGCCAGTATCCACAACCGGCGGGATGGCCAGCAGGAAAGGGTGCAGGAGATATATGCAGGCATGGAGGAGCAGTATCCGCGCAGCAAATATACCAACGCCCTTGCTTCCATGCTGCGGGGCGAGCCTGCCCGCCTGATCGATCCAGAGGAAGACGCCGAAGAGAAAGCGCTGGATCACGCCCTGGGCCTGTCCGAAGCGGCGCCGGATTCCATGGTGGCAATACTTGGCGAACTTACAGAATCTCAATATCACAGCGTCAAGCTGAGAGCGAATTTCCGCCTGGGCTGGCATTATACCTTTGCGGCGGGGGACACAGCCCGTGCCAAACCCTATTTGGAAGAAGTGCTCAAGCTGGAACAGAGCGGCGATTATGCCAGCCTGACGCGCAGATTCTTTAATGGCAAAGACTTTTCCCTGAACCAAGACTTGTTGGAGAGATGGCAGGCTGCCGCGAAGTCGTCTGCTGTTGCAGACACACTTGCCGCGGTTGACGATTCGCTGAAAGCGCAGGAAGAAGAAAAAGGTTTGGCAGACCAGAACCCGGAATTGATTCAGGATCAATCCGCGCAGGAAGAGGACAAGGCTCCAGCCGTTGATGACGATGTCCCCACGGAAACGCCTGAAGAACCAATCACTGCGCCTGAGCCTGTGGAAGCTCCCTCCGACAAACAAACCGAGCCTCAAGAATAAATGAACGAAACCAGATCACTGTTGAGTGAGCAGAACTTCTGGTTGCGGATTGTAATCCTGATCCTTTCTCTGATGGGGGCATTGGAGGCATCCCTCAAGCAGATTTTGGGACTTACTGTCCTGTTTCTTCTGTTTCTGCTGCTGGATCTTGAATGTTATGCCAAAATCTTGAAAGCCCTGCGTATAAGCCTACCTTTCCTGGCTGGCTACTGGGTCTTTGCCACTCTCTTTGGCACAGGTTTTTTGGAGATGCTGCTGTTCACGGCAAAGATAGTGTTCTTCATTGTGGTCACCGTGTATGTTTTTGGAAATCTATCCCTGCGCAGAGTCCTGCACGATACCCGTTGTCTGCGTAACACTGGCTGGGGCAGCCGCCTGGTGCACTTCAGCCTTGCCACGGCCTTGTTTCTGAGGGCTTACCTGCATCGGTTTGCCGCCTCGGGGATCCGTTCCGCCGACAATATCGGCAATGTGTTCGACAGGTTGGTCGCGGTCGGAAAAGAGGTTGCGGGCAATTCGTATGTGATCGAGGCTCAGATCAGGAAAATCCATAGCGGCAGTGAGGATATCGCCCAGGTCTCCGGATCCAATCTGATCGCCTTGTGCCTGCTTTGCTGCATGATCCTGATCCTGTCTTTGTGAGAAATTAATGGCCAGATATCTGCTGCGGGTGATGTATGACGGCCTGGCCTTCCGGGGATGGCAGGTGCAATGCGCGGGCAGAAGCATCCAGGGAGACCTGATCTCGGCTTTCAGGCAGTTGGGGATCAGGCATCCGGGTCTGACCGGTTCCGGCCGCACAGACGCGGGAGTGCATGCCCTGGCTCACTACGCTCACTTTGACTATCAAGGCAAGATGACATCCCTGCAATTGCAACTGGCATTGAATACCAAGCTGCGGGACGATCTTCTGGTTACCGGCGTCTGGCCTGTGCCGCAGGATTTCCATGCCCGCTACAGTGCCATGGCGCGCAGCTACATCTATCTGCTGGCCAGGGAGAAAACACCCCTGAACAGGCTTTTTGCCGGCTTCATGCCGCGCAGCAAATTCAGCCTGGAATCTTTGCAAACACTCGCGGAGCACTTGTTGGGGAGTCACGATTTCAGCTCACTGAGCAGGGACAATCCATTGGTGCCAAACCACATCTGCACACTCTCCAAACTGGATATTTACGAGTGGAGGGATTTGGTTCGCTTCGACATCACCGCGGACAGGTTTCTGCACAATATGGTCAGAAGGATTGTGGGCACCCTGGTGAATCTTTCCCATTTTGACCTTGGCCCTCAGGAGCTGCTGAATATCCTGGCAGAAAAGAACCCCAGGCAGCGCCTGGTGGTGACCGCCCCAGCCCAGGGCCTGTACCTGAGCGGGGTGCGGTATCCCAATTTGCAACTTGACGAAACACCTTTGCCCTGAGACATGGCATTGCATGAGGTTTTGATATGAACTACAAGATTCCGCGCGGGACTTACGATATCCTGCCTTCCCAGAGCCACGACTGGCACAAGATCATCTCTGAGTTTCGCCAACTGGCTGCGGCCTGCGGCTATGAGGAGATTACCACGCCGGTCTTTGAACAGGCCCAGCTCTTTGAAAGAAGCTCCGGAGAGACTTCGGATGTGGTCAAAAAAGAAATGTACCGCTTTACAGACCAAAAAGGGCGCGAGTTTGCCCTCCGCCCGGAGGGAACCGCCCCGGTGGCGCGCAGCTATCTGGAAAACCGGCTGGACATAGGCGCAGCCCACTCCAAGCTCTATTACGTTGGCCCGATGTTCCGCTACGACCGCCCCCAGGCGGGACGCTACCGTCAATTTTACCAATATGGCATCGAATTCATCGGCAGCGACCATCCCTATTTTGACGCGGAAGTGATCTCCATCCTGTGGAACTACCTGTCTGTCCTGGGCATCAAAAGGATGCGCCTGGAACTGAACAGCGTGGGATGCCCGGAGTGTTCAAAGGCATACGATAAGGCTTTGCAGGATTACTTTGCTCCCCATCTGAACGAACTTTGTCCGGATTGCCAGATTCGCCACAGCCAAAAACCGCGCCGGCTTTTGGATTGCAAGGTGAAGACCTGCAAGCAGATCGCCCAGGGCGCACCCTCGCAACTTGACTATCTGGATGAGCCCTGCAAGGAGCATTTTGCCTCTGTGCAGGACTTCCTGGCCCGGATGAACATTCCCTTCGTGATCAACCCCAGGATAGTGCGGGGTTTGGATTATTACACCAACACCGCCTTTGAGGTGGTCTATGAAGGATTGGGCGCCCAAAACTCCCTGGCGGGCGGAGGACGCTACAATGGCCTCCTGGAACAGATTGGCGGCAAGAACATCCCGGCCATTGGTTTCGCGGGAGGATTCGAACGCCTGTTGCTGGCCTTGCGTGAAGAACAGATTGACCTTGGTGCCAGACCTGTTGCGGACGCCTATCTCATCACCATGGGGCCCGCGGCTCAGCAACTGGCATTGCCTCTGCTCAGCCAGCTCCGCCTGGGTGGCGTCTGGGTGGAATACGATCCCACCAAGAATTCATTCAAAGCCCAGTTGAAGGCAGCTAACAACTGCCAGGCGCGTTTCGCGCTGATCATCGGCGAAGACGAGGCTGCGGCAGGCAAAGCGTTGCTTAAAGACCTGCAGAGCGGAGAACAACGCCTGCTGGAGCTGGACGCGACCAGCCAGTTCATCGAGGCCCTCAAGCGCTGCTGACATACAGAAATAGATCCTGCCCCTTGCCGGGCAATTGGCAGGCAAAAAAGTGGACCCCGCGGCGTTTCCAGCCACAGGGTCCGAAACGTTCCCGGTCCAGCCAGTGGATTCTCGGGTTTAGATATACTTGTTGATCTTGCCTTCGATCAGTTCCCTGATCTCGTTCATGCGGGCTTCTGATTCTGCTTCATAGCGGGTGACCAGCACGGGCGTTGTATTGGAAGCCCTCACCAGTCCCCATCCGTCGCTGAAGGTGATCCTGGCTCCATCGATGTCGTTCACGTCGTAGCCTTCTGCCTTGAATTCGGCGCAGACCTTGGCCACAACGTCAAACTTCCTTTCATCCGCGCACTTGATGTGCAACTCTGGCGTGTTATGCATCCTGGGCTGGTCAGCCAGATAAGTGCTGACCGGCGCGTCAGTCTGTGAAACGATCTCGATCATCCTGCATCCGGCGTAGATGGCATCGTCAAAGCCCAGATAGCGGTCTGCCATAAACACGTGTCCGCTCATTTCGCCCGCGAATTCCACCCCGATTTCCTTCATCTTCATCTTGATGTTGGCATGTCCGGTTTTATACATCATCGGCACGCCGCCATGTTTGCGGATGTCGTCAAAGAGGTTCTTGGAGCACTTCACATCAGCGATGACCGTCTTGCCGGGATTCTCTTTCAGGTAGTCCCGTGCCAGGATGTTCAGGATCTGATCCCCAAACAGCATCTTGCCTTTCTCGTCCACCACTCCGATGCGGTCGGCGTCTCCATCCAGGCCAATTCCCAGTTCATATTCCGCGGCGACCACGGCGCGGGAGAGGTCTGTCATGTTTTTCTCCACGGTGGGATCGGGGTGATGGTTGGGGAAGTTTCCATCCGGATCGCAATACATCTCGATCACTTCGCAACCGAGGCGCAGCAGGATTTCCGGCAGATAAGGCCCTCCCATGCCGTTGCCGCCATCCACGATCACTTTCACGGGGCGTTCCAGATGGATGTTTTGGATGATGTATTCGATGTAGGCATCGTTGATGGTATCATCTTTGCTGTAGTGGCCTTCGCCGGTCACGAAATCCTCCGCCTGGATGATCCGCAACACTTTTTGCAGCTCTTCGGCATACACGGAGCCCAGTCCCAGATTCAGCTTGCAGCCGTTGTATTGGGAAGGGTTGTGGCTCGCGGTTATCATCGCGCCGCCGTCCATTTTGAGTTTCCAGATCGAGAAATAGAGCACCGGAGTGGCCACGATGCCAATATCGGTCACGTCGCAACCTGTTTCCAGCGCGCCTTTTACAAAGGCAGCCTTCAGTTCCGGTGTGGTGAGGCGGGCATCTCCACCCAGGGCGATGGTGCTCAGCCCTTTGCGGCGCAGATAGCTGCCAAATCCTTTGCCTATAAGGTAGTAGGATTCTTCATTCAGCTCTTCGCCCACGATGCCGCGGATGTCATACTGTCTAAAAACCTGTGCTTTTATCATGTCTATACCTCTTGTGCTTGTAATTCTAAAATATCTTTGAGCATTGGAAGCGCCTTCTGCAACGCCCGGGCGCGGTGGGAGATGGCGTTCTTTTGCCTGTCGTCCAGCTCTGCATAGCTAAGCTTGCCATGCTCCGGGATGAAGATCGAGTCGTAGCCAAAACCATTTTCTCCACGTTCGCTTGTGGCGATCGAGCCTGGCATAACGCCTTCCAGGCAGGCGATCACGCCGTCCGGGGCAGCCAAAGCGACGCAGGTGCGAAACTCCGCCCGCCGGTCACTTACGCCCTGCATCAGGCGCAAGACCTTTTCACGATTATCAGCGTAACTGCAGTGATCTCCGGCATAGCGGGCGGCGAAGATGCCTGGTTCGCCGTTCAGTGCCCGGATAAAGAGCCCGGTATCGTCTGCCAGACAGAGCAATCCTGTGTGGGAAGCGCCTTCCAGGGCTTTTTTCATGGCATTGCCAGCCAGGCTGTCCTGATCCTCCACCGTGGGCTTCAGCTCGGGGAAATCCCTCAGAGAATGGAGTTCCACCCTGAGATCGCCCAGCAGGTCGCGAATCTCGCCAATCTTGTCCGGGTTGTGGGATGCGATCAGCAGTGCCGGCATTCAGCTTCTTTTACCAAGCCATTTCTTGATGCGCTGCAAGACGTTTTTGTCCAAAAACTTCTCCGCGTTGGCGGTGATCTTTTGCATGATCTGCAGGATGTTGCCTTCACCGCTCCAATTGTCTTCCAACACCTTCTGGTCGGTATCGTTGAGGACCATGTTCAGCCCCATCACCAGCAGCACCATGTCATCCACATGTCCCAGGATAGGGATGAAATCCGGGATGATGTCGATGGGCATCATCATGTAGGCGATTATGCCGCCCATCATCAGTTTGCGCTTGGTGGGAACGCGTTTGTCCAGGGCCAGGCGGGTGACCAGCACAAAGAAGTCAGGCAGCAAGAAAAGATACTCGCTCAGCGCGCTGCCTGTCTTTCCTGTTTTCTCGCTTGCCCAGCGTTTGGCTTTTTGCCTCAGTTTCTCATAATACTGCATTTTTTTGTCATCCATTTCCAGGATCCGGTCTTTGACTTTCTCCTGCTCAGCTTCAGGGATTTCCCTGCCTTCAAAAATATCGTCTTTCATAAGCACCTCTGAAACCCATTAATTCAGGGCTGGATTTTTCGGTCAATCTTTTTGTCTGAGTCCAGTGCCCCAGCCTCCTCTCCCGTTTGGCTATCATTTTGGGCTGCAAGGTGTTAGCCTATCATCCTTAGGTCAACCTTATAAATTATAAGGTTGACCTAAGGATGACTAACGCCAGAGGGCGGTATGCAAATGAGGCCCATCCTCCTCCATAATATATAGGTGCTACGATCACGCCGTGGAAAGGTGAAATGGTGAAAAAAGTGATCCAGTTGAAATAATGCAAGCGAAATATTAAAACAGCTTTGGCAGCCCGATTCCAAAAAAGGCTGTGCCTATCGCCTTGATTTGTAGGGATCTTGCGTTAGCTGGGAAAAAAAGCAGCCCGATCCTTTCAGACCGGGCTGTATGTATATCTGATTGCAGTTGATCAGCGAATTGCCGCCATGGCCGCAGCCAGCCTGGCGATTGGCACACGGTAGGGGGAGCAGCTCACGTAGTCCATTCCCACCCGGTGGCAGAATTCCACAGAGTTCGGCTCGCCGCCGTGCTCGCCGCAGATGCCGACCTTGAGGTCAGGCCTGGTCTGGCGTCCGCGTTCGGTGCCTATCTTCACCAACTGTCCCACGCCTTCCTGATCCAGAATCTGGAAGGGGTCGTGTTTGAGCAGGTTCTTTGCCAGATAGACCGGCAGGAAGACACCCGCGTCGTCACGGGAATATCCAAAGCTCATTTGGGTGAGGTCATTGGTGCCGAAACTGAAGAACTCGGCTTTCTGGGCGACCTTGTCGGCCGTCAGCGCGGCGCGGGGGATTTCGATCATTGTCCCCACAAGGTATTTCACCCTGGCACCCTTCTCGGCGAAGACCTTTTCCGCGGTCTCGCGGATGATCTTGTCCTGCATGTCAAATTCCGCCTGCGTTCCGATCAGCGGAACCATGATCTCGGGAAAGACCTTCACGCCTTTGGCCTGGACGTTGAGGGCGGCCTCGATTATGGCGCGGGCCTGCATCTCGGTGATCTCGGGATAGGTGTTGCCCAGGCGGCAGCCGCGGTGGCCCAGCATGGGGTTGATCTCATGCAAAGAGTTGACGCGGTCTTTCACCTTTTGCAGGGGCATGCCCAGCTCTTCGGCGATTTCTTTTTGCTGGTCTTCCTCATGTGGGACAAACTCGTGCAGGGGCGGGTCCAAGAGGCGGATGGTGACAGGCAAGCCGTCCATCGCGGTGAAGATGCCTTCAAAATCGGCGCGCTGCATGGGGAGAAGCTTGGCCAGGCCTTTCCTGCGGCCCGCTTCGTCATCGGCGAGGATCATCTCGCGCATGGATTTGATGCGGTCGCCTTCAAAGAACATGTGCTCGGTGCGGCAAAGGCCGATGCCCTTGGCGCCGAAATTGCGTGCCACGGTGGCGTCCTTGGGGGTGTCGGCATTGGTGCGCACATACATTCTGGTGTATTTGTCCGCCAGTTGCATAAGCTCGCCAAAGTCCCCGCTCAGTTCGGGATCCACGGTCTGGAGCTTACCTTCGATGACCTGGCCGGTGCTGCCGTTGAGGGAGATCCAGTCGCCTTCCTTGTAAACGGTATTCCCCACACTCATGGTGCGGTTTTTATAATCGATGTTGATCGAGCCGGCGCCGGAGACGCAGCATTTGCCCATGCCGCGCGCGACCACAGCCGCGTGGGAGGTCATGCCGCCGCGGGCGGTGAGGATGCCCTGGGCCACGTTCATGCCGCGCAGGTCTTCCGGAGAGGTTTCCAGACGGCAGAGCACGACTTTTTTACCTTGGGCAGCCCAGGCTTCGGCGTCTTCGGCAAAGAACACGATTTGGCCGGTGACTGCTCCCGGAGAGGCGGGCAGGCCTTTGGCGATCTCTTTTGCTTTGGCGAGGGCTTCGCCGGAAAAGACCGGATGCAGCAATTCATCGAGTTTGTTCGGCTCCATGCGCAGCAGAGCGTTCTTTTCATCGATCAGGCCTTCACGGACCATATCCATGGCCACCTTGACCATGGCAAATCCGGTGCGCTTGCCGTTGCGGGTCTGCAACATCCAGAGCTTGCCTTCCTGGATCGTAAATTCAACATCCTGCATGTCCTTGGTGTGGTTTTCCAATTTCTTTTGAGTGGCAAACAGCTCCTGGTAAACTTCGGGCATCGCCTCTTCCAGGGAGGGGAATTGGGCGGCTCTGACCTCTTCGGTCACTCCTGCCAGCGCGGCCCAACGCTGTGAACCGATCTTGGTGATCTGCTGCGGGGTGCGGATGCCGGCCACCACGTCTTCGCCCTGGGCGTTGATGAGGTATTCGCCATTGAAAAGGTTCTCGCCAGTGGCTGCGTCGCGGGTGAAGGCAACGCCGGTGGCGCTGGATTCGCCCATGTTGCCAAAGACCATGGCTTGCACGTTCACCGCCGTGCCCCAGTCATCCGGAATGTCATTGAGCTGGCGGTAGAATACGGCGCGATCGTTGTTCCAGCTGTTGAACACGGCAAAGATGGCTCCCCAAAGCTGTTCCCAGGGGTCATCCGGGAAATCGTGGCCGGTGTTGTCCTTCACGGCCTTTTTGAAACGGGTCACCAGCTCCTTGAGGTCGGATGCGGTCAGTTCGAGGTCATTGGTCACCTTGCACTCTTTCTTCATTTCATCGATGAGCACTTCAAAGGGATCATGTTCTTCTTTGCTGGCGGGCTTGAGGCCAAGCACCACATCGCCGTACATCTGCACGAAGCGGCGGTAGCTGTCCCACGCGAAGCGTTCGTTTCCGGTCTTTTTGATAATGCCTTGCACCGCCTGGTCGTTCATGCCCAGGTTCAGAATGGTGTCCATCATGCCCGGCATGGAAGCGCGGGAACCTGAACGCACGGAGAGCAGCAGGGGGTTCTCGTTGGAACCGAACTGCATGTGCATCAGGTTTTCCACATATTTGACCGCGGTTTGCACTTCCGCTTTAAGCAGTTCGCGCATCTTGTCTTCGCCCAGCTTGGTATATTCGTTGCAGGCGTCTGTGGTGATCGTAAAGCCGGGGGGCACCGGAACGCCGATCAGGTTCATTTCGGCGAGGTTGGCGCCTTTTCCGCCCAGCAGGTTTTTCATCTCAGCTTTCCCTTCGGCACTACCGTTTCCGAAGAGGTAAACACGTTTAATATCAGGCATTTATCCTCCATTGCTGTATTTATTTTGGTTACAGTAACTAAGCTAAAAAAAGAGCTTTTCTGTCAATAGTAAAGTGGACAAATCCATCAAAAGTGGATGGCGGCAAGCATATACTTTGGCAGGGATTTCTGCGCGCCAGACCAATCCCAAGGGTCATCAAACTAAATGAAGACGCGGGATATAGGTTTTTACTGATTGGATACGCAGGGGGGAACGAACGAAAAAAACGCTTTACAGATTTGAGAGCTCCGCCAAAGTGTCTATTCGAGAAGAAAGCATAAAAATAGAAAAGTATAAAGTGCTGTAAGGAAAAGCGATGAAAAAGTTACTTGTCCTGCTGTTTGTGCTTGTGTGCGCATTACAGCTGGCTGCCAAAGTGGATCTGAACACCGCGGACCTGGACGAACTGCTTCTGCTACCCATCACTCAAAAGCAGGCGCAGGACATCCTGGAATACCGCGAACATGTCGCGATCTTTGACAGTATCTATGATCTGCGCAAGATACCCTCGATCGACCAGAAAACTTTGCTTAAAATCAAGGATCTGGCGGTTGTCTCCCTCTATATTGAGGAAGATGATGTCGCTGCCCGGCGCGAGGAGATCAGAGACCTGATGGAACGCCTGGACAGCAATGAGGGCGGTTCCGAAGGGATGTCAGACGTTTGGGAGGACTACCTGATGACTCCCCACAATGTGAACAAGATGCATTTTGACGATCTGATCAGCCTTCCCAATGTATCCGGCGTTGATGCCGTGGGGATTCTGCGCCGCGTGGCCCAGGGGGATACGATCGCCGACACCCGTGACCTGCGGAACACTGTGGGGCTGTCTTACTATGGCTACACCAATCTCCGCAGTTATGTTTACTACAAGGAACCCCCGGTGAAAAACCGCCTGATGTGGGATGCTCAGATGCAGTATTACACCCGCTATCTTGAGGAAGGTTCGGTGGATATGTATCTGGAGCCGTTCCTGTTGGACGATTATGGCACCAATCTGAGCGTTAATCATCGCAAAGACCTTACTTATTGGGGCTATTTCGATCTGGACCGGATCGATCCGGATATCCTGATCAAGCTGCGGGCACGCTATGGCAACCGCTACAAGATCGGTTGGATGCACTACAGCCCCAAAGGTGAAGCCAACCTGGAACAGAAAGATATGGACGAGATCATTGCCGATTCCAAGTTCTATGCCGGTTATGAGAACAACGAGGTGCCGCTGTTGAACAATACCAAGCTCAAAGCCTATCTGGGGCATTACCGGGTAACTTATGGCGAGGGCCTGGTGATGGAAAACAGCGATTTCTACAGTGCCCGTAAGACAGGATATGGCTTCAGCAAAAGGATTCTGGGAATCACTCCTGATCTTTCCCGCACTCAGGAATATGCCCTGCGTGGAGGCGCCCTGGAGATTGCCAATCCCTATTTCCATGTGTCGGGTTGGCTATCACAGGACAATAAGGATGCCGTGGTCTATCTGAGGCCGGATGGCAGCTATGCCCTCACCGATAAATACCAAAACAATATTCTTATCGATGAGGAGGGAAAGCACTACTATCTCGACGATATCGATAACGATGGACAGAATGACCAGATCTATACATACGATGACGGAACGCCAGTCCAGGGCAAGCGCAAGGTCTTTTCCTACGTGGTGCCGACAATTCGCTTTGACAACAATGACCTGCGCGAGGCTGAGGCCTACTTCAACTCCGAACTGCAAAGCGGAACCCCCTATGACAACAGCTACATCAATCTTGGCTATAGAAAGGACGCGCTCAAAGAACGGCTGGTGGGAACGCATCTGCAGGTGAACCCCTTCATTGGCACCAAGCTTGGTTTTACCACCTACACCGCGTTTTACGATGACGCCTATTTTGCGGTGCCGGACTGGAACGGTCTGAAGTATGTGTTGCTGCGGGATTACAGTTATTACGGAGAGTCGGACTACAAGATGATGAACTCCGAGGTCGCGGGGCTTTACAGCACGCTCACCGACAGCTATGCCCGCAATTTCCGCCGCGTGGTTGGTTTCGATGCCCAGACAGTTTTGGGCAACACCTCGATCCAGGGAGAGTATGCCGAACTTACTGTGGATGGCAAAGATACCGTGCTTACAGATGATCCCAAAGCCTACTTGATCAGCGCTTACACACAATGGTCGAACCTTTATTTTATCAGCCTTTACCGTAACTACGACATCGGGTTTGACAATCCCTACAGCAACGCCTTCTCGGAGCATGAGCGCTTCAAGGATACAATTCTGGAATCCGACACCGCCTACCTGCTCACCAATCCAACCCTGGCTGATCTCTACAACAATTCCACCCAGGCGCAGCCGGAAAGAGGGCTGTATTTTGAGACCCGCTACAAATTCAACCGTTACTACACCATCGGCAGGAGTTATCTGGATCTGTTCGAGCGTTTGGCAGACGGACGCCGCACTGCCCGTTTCCAAAGCGAACTGGAATTCAGGCCTCTCTATCAACTGGCCCTGCGCTTGCGGTATAAAAACCAGGTGAACCGTTATGACGACGCCGCCGACAGGGGTGTTTCCAAGACCAACGAATACACCCTGGCAGTGCGCACCTTCCTTTCCAACCGGGACTTCCTGGAGTTCGAATATCGCTACAACACAGTGTTGAGCCCGCCATATACCTCACTTACCAATCCGGCTGAACCCGGCAACAACAGCATGGCAGGAGCCATGACCCTGATGACTGGAGATTATATCGGGGTGAACTACACCCACAACTTCAACTCCAACTTCAAGATCCAGGGATCTTTACTTTACTGGTTCGGGCATGGCATTTCGCATTGGGATTGGGAGGACATGGAGATCGACTTCATGGGCGAGAAGGGTGCCAAAGCCTGGATCGCGCTGCACTCCCGCGTTTCGCGGAACATGTATCTGTCTCTGAAATACCGGCACAAAGCATACGAAGCCAAGGAGCTTTCGATCCGGCAATACAATGTACCCGTCCAGGCTGAAAACTACTATCAGCGAGTGGAGAACAAAGAAAACACAATCAGGCTCAGCCTTGAATACCGCTATTAGTGGAGGAAATAATGAGATCATATAAAAGTATTATCATAACTCTTGCCCTGCTACTTGCCGTGGCAGTTCTTTCCGCCTGGTCCATCACAGACACCTATTTTGGAAACAAGATAATTGCCATGGGCGCCCGCAATCAAGCCATGGGCGGCATCGGCGTTTTTGACGATATGCGTCCTTCAGGATTCAGCATCAACCCCGCCAACCTGACCCTGATGGATATAACTGTGGGCCTGGAAGGCTCGGCTTTGCTGAACCGCGATGAGGACAACCGCAGCGTGCCCCTCTACAACTCTTTCGATGCCTATATTGACGACGCGGTGTATGCCTCGAACATTAATTTCTTCTACGACTACGCACTGGCTGGATTTGCCTCCTACGATGTGATAGAAAACGGCCGGATAGGCCTGGGTATCTCCCACAGGCCCCTGCTCAGCTTTGAAGGCATATATGAAGAGGAGATTCGCAACAACCGAAATACGGATTACGATAGATATGCCGACAAACTCGCAGTGAATATGATCGAAAACAAGGGTACCCTGAACCAGTTTGACAATGTGCTCAGTCTGGGCTATGAACTTGGAGACAAGCTCAGCCTGAACGCTGGCATGGCCTACCTTGTTCTGGACGGCTATGCCAGGAGCGCCAAGACTATCCGTTGGACTCCCGAAGCCTACAACCTGCTGCGGGAAAACAATATCAGCGATCCTGAAGATGTATTGCCGGACTATACCCTCACCGAAAATGTGAATTACTCCGGCAACCGTTTGAAGTTCGGCACTGCCATTCGCCTCAATAACATATTGGGCTTTGGCGTCACTTATACAGAAAAAACCGAGCTCGACCGGAAAGGCAAGACCCGTGAGATTAACGAAGAATGCCTGGCCTGGGATGCTTCCGATGAAAGCACCGATATTGACGAGAAGTATCTGCTGCCCTCGGAATTGAGAGTCGGTTTCAACTATCAGCCCCGCAATATCATGCGCACCTGGTTCAATATGGATGTGGAGCTTGTAAAGTGGAGCCAGATGGGGGATAACTATGACGACCAGTATAACTTTTATGTGGGCGTGGAACACCATGTTACCAACCGCCTTCCCCTGCGTCTGGGTTTCAACACCGTTAACAGCTACTTCCGCAGTAGCGAGCTGGTGACCGGGGATCTGGATGAAGACCCTGCCACTCCGGACGAGACCATAATGGTATATACCCCCACCAAGTATATCAGCCCTGCCATCACAGCCGGTTCAAGCGTGAACATCTCCAAGAGCTTTACTTTCGACCTGGCCTTTGCCTACACCTGGCGCGAGTATCAGGCTTTGGATCTATTTATGGACACCTATTACGACGATACCCATTATACCGGGCTGAACAACGAAGTGCTGTGGCCCAACACCTATATAGAGCTTAAGGATCGCGGTTGGGAAAACCCTGACCAGGTGCGCGAAAACATCATCAGTCTCACAACAAGCCTTAGCTTCAAATGGTAAGGTATCCTATGAGAAAAGTATTGCTGACAGCGGCGCTGGGCCTGGCTTTGATAGCTGGCCTCGGTGCCGAAGACCTGCGTCTGGACATTATGTTCAGCAACGATGTCCATGGCGGCATCGACCGTTCGCAGGCCACCTTCATGAATCCCGACTTCCCCCCTCAACTGGGCGGGGGAGCCACAGCCGCCACCCTCATCAAGCAAGTGCGCGCGATGGGCGGCCCCAAACGCGCTTCCCTGCTGCTGGACGCGGGTGATTTCTTCCAGGGCCGTCCCGTGGGAACGGTTACCAGGGGCAAGGCTGTGATCGACTATATGAACGCCATTGGCTACGATGCAATGACAATCGGCAACCACGAATATGACATCGCCGATACGGAGCTGATCAAAACCCTTGCCGACGCCGAGTTTCCCATCCTGTCCTGCAATATAATAGAGCGGCGCACTGGCAAGCTGGTTCCCTATACCCAACCCTACATTATATTGGAAAGGATGGGCGTGCGCATCGGAATCATCGGCTTCACAACCACCGACACGGAAAAGATGAGTTTCCCCGAGAACATCAAAAACGTGGATTTCGTGGATGAAAAGGAAGCCGTGGGCAAGTATGTGGACATCCTGCGCAACCAGGAGAATGTGGATATCGTTATCGTGCTGGGCCATGCCGGCCTTCCTTACGAAATCGAATCCACCTATCTGAGCCGTTACGACGCCAAGGGCAATCCGTTTCAGGGCGAGCGTTACGCCGCCTGGGGTTGGGACGCCCAGGAAATTGCCCGCGAGGTGCCGGGCATAGACCTGATCATCGGCGGCCACATCCACAAGGGGATTCCCAAACCCTGGATCGATCCCTATTCCCACACGATGGTGATCCAGGGCTATGCCTACGGCTCCAATCTGGGCTGGTTCACCCTGACGATTGATCCCGAGACCAAGACCGTCAGCGGTTACGAGTTGCCGGCTTTGCGTGAAGGCATGATGATCACCCTCTTTGAGGATCAGTTCATTCCCGATCCGCAGATTTCCGAGGCAATCGAAACGCAGGTTGCCATCGCGGAGCAAGGCATGGATGAGGTCGTTGGCTCTTCGGCATACTATCTTTCGCGTACCAATGTGGACGCCCAAAGCCTGATGGGTAACACGATCACGGACGCCATGCGCAACGAGGTGAAAGCGGATTTCGCGTTTCTGAACCTGGGCGGCGTGCGGGCGGACATCAAAAGTGGCCCCGTAACCTACAGGGACATATTTCAGGTGATGCCTTTCGATAACATGCTGGTCAGTTTCAAATGCACCGGAGAGTTTCTGCGCCGTATTATCGAGACACGTGTGGAAGGCTCCCGGCATGGCCTGGTGGTATCAGGCGTGAACGTGGTCTATTCCAAAAAACGCCCCAACTTCGACCGAGTTACCTCGCTCAGGATCGGAGGCGAACCCTGGGATCCCAACAAGATCTATACCTGCGCCACCACGGATTTCCTGCTTCAGGGCAACGCGGGGCTCACCCTGCTCACCCAGGTGCCCCAGGAAGATATCATCAACCACCAAATCAACCTGCGCGATGCCATCGTGAATTACTTTAAGCAACACAGCCCGGTCAAGACCAAGATCGATGATCGCTGGAAACGAGACGACAACGCCAAACCTACAGCGGAGATGATGCCATGAATGTATTGATTGTTATTCATTCACATACAGGGAAAACCCTGGGCCTGGCCGAATGCGCCAAAGACCTGCTTGCCACCCAAGGCCATAATGTCGAACTGGTCAGGCTTGAAACGGTGGAACCCGTCGATACCAGGAATCCCACGAAGAAGAAAATCATCACATTGGCCAACCTGCCGGATATCAACTCTGCCGATTTACTGCTGTTGGGCGGGCCTGTCTGGGCTTTCCGGCCTTCTCCGGTGATCATGAAAGCGATCGAAGATCTGGGTGGAAAACTCGCCGGCAAGAAGGTGATTGCCTTCGTAACTCACGCATTCCCCTGGGCCTGGCTCACGGGCACAAGCTCGATGAACGCCATGCGCAGAGCGGTGGGCACCTTGGGAGCCAAGGTCTTGCCAGGCTTCGTATTGTCCGGTACAAACACTGTCAATGCCGACCGGTTTAATAAAGCGGCGGAACAGATGCTGCAGGTGCTTTAAAAGATACAACTTACTATCAAATATACAAGATAGCAGACCCGGTTCAACATGAATCGGGCCTGCTTGTTTATACTCTGATTCAAGCAAAATACCTCCCCTGTTTTACTTGCGGCACAGTAAATAATGTGCCAACTATCCCGTTTTTACTTCATATCTCCCTCCCTTGCTGCTACTGGCTTTGGTGCCATCATCCTTAGGTCATCCTTATAAATTATAAGGTTGACCCCAGGAAGACCCACTTCTGAGAGGGTGATGCGAATGAGGCCCATCCCTCTATAATATATAGGTGCTACGATAGGTGGAAAGGTGTTTTTGAGGTGGAAAGGTGGAAAGGTGAAATGGTGGAAAGGTTCCCCCGAAAGCCCTACCAGGCTATATACTGTGTCATCCCGGGCAAGCGCATGCTTGACCCGGGATCCAGTCTTTTTAGAAACAAGCAGCAAATCAAGAAACTAATCCCATAACCCAAGTCTGCGCTAATCTGCGCCTGTTATCAGCGTAAATCTGCGTGAACCGCTTGAGCCGTGATCCCATTGCCCTGGGGTGGCAAAGTCCGTTTGCCACAGAGACCGGAGGTCTCTTCCAAACAGGCAACTCCGTTGCCTCTGCCGAACAGACTTCGGCAGCCCCCTAACTTACACCAATCCGCGCCTTTTATCCGCGGAAATCTGCGTGAACCGCTTGACCCGTGATCCAGTCTTTTAGAAACAACCACCCAGCCCCGAAACAAACACCCCCAGACTATATACCGTGTCATCACGGCCTGCGAGCCGTGATCCAGTCTTTTGGAAATAGCCACCCAGCACAGAAACAAACCAGCCAGACCATAAAACTGTGTCATCACGGGCGGGAAAGGCTTGACAAATAAATCAATCCTGGTTTATGGTGACAGTTCAAAAAACTACTGATTCAATGAAGGATATCCATGCGATTTGAACAAGAAATAAAGGTGATCAAACGCGGGGTTGATGAGATCGTCCCTCTGGAAGATCTGCTGCAGAAGCTGGAAAAAAGCGAAAAGAGCGGTAAGCCGCTACGCGTGAAATTTGGCATCGATCCCACCGGCTACGACGTGCACTTGGGGCATTTGGTACCCATTCGCAAGATGCGTGATTTTCAGGATCTTGGCCACCTGGGGGTGATCATCATTGGCGATTTTACCGCCCAGATCGGAGATCCTACCGGACGCGACGAATCCAGGCCCCCTCTTACCCACGAAGAGATCATGTACAACAGCGAAAAGTACATGGACCAACTCTACACCGTGCTCAAACCTGAACTCACCGAAGTGCGATATCAGAGCGAATGGTTCGGTTCCATGGGTATGAGCGAGGTGCTGAAAATGATGGGCAAGTTCACGCTGGCACAGTTTATGGCCCACGACACCTTCCGCACCCGCTTTGAACAAGGCCTGGCGTTGGGTATGCACGAAATCATGTATCCCATCCTGCAAGGCTACGACTCCGTGGCTGTCAACAGCGATGTGGAACTGGGCGCCACCGAACAGAAGTTCAACATCCTTAGCGGACGTGATATGCAGCGCCATTTCGGCCAGGAACAGCAGGTTGCGGTGCTGTCTCCCATTCTCACCGGCACTGACGGCGTGAACAAGATGGGAAAATCTTTGAACAACTACATCGCCGTTTTCGATACTCCGGCTGATAAATTCGGCAAAGTGATGTCTATTCCTGACAGCCTGATCCTCAACTATTACAAATATGCCGCCAACGCGGATGAGGAAGTGCTGGACGAAGTGCAGGCGGAACTTGCCAAAGGTACCAATCCCATGTTGCTGAAAAAGCGCCTTGCTCATAGTATAGTGGGCTTTTACCATGGGGAAGAGGCGGCAAACACCGCCCAGGAAAGCTTTGAGCAGCTTTTTTCCCGCCGCGAAATCCCGGATGAAATGCCCGAGTATCAGATTTCGGCCAACCCGATCCGGGTGGTCAGGCTGCTTACCGACAGTGGCCTTTGCGCCAGCGGCGGTGAAGCAAAAAGGCTGATCCAGGGCGGCGGAGTGAGCCTGGATGGGGACAAAGTGGACTCTGTGGAAGCCGAGATCACTCCGCAGGACGGAATGGTGCTGCGGGCTGGAAAGCGTAAATTCATAAGGATCAAAACCTCATGAGTCCTGAACTGCAAATGAAGATGATCAGTTTTGGCACCAATGCCATCATTGTGTTTCTGGTCTTCTACTCGATCATCCTGCATGAGATCAGCCACGCCATGGTTTCCAACTGGCTGGGTGACGATACCGCCAAGCGGATGGGACGCCTCAGCCTCAATCCCCTCAAGCATATAGATTGGTTTGGCACGGTGATCCTGCCTCTGCTTTTCTATTATACGATGGGTGTGGTATATGGCTATGCCAAGCCGGTGCCCCTCAATCCCTACAACTATCGGAACTTCAAGCGGGACACAGGCTTGTGCGCCCTGGCGGGGCCGGTTACCAACCTTCTGCTGGCAATACTTTTCGAGCTCTTTTTTCATTTGAGTCCGGATAACGCCTATATCCAGCACGTGAGCCTGTATGTGGTGTTCTTCAATCTGATGCTGGCGTTTTTTAACCTGCTCCCCATTCCGCCCCTGGATGGATCAAAGGTGCTGGGTATCTTTCTGCCAGACGAGCTGTATTTCAGATGGACCGCCCAGGAGCGCAAGGGAATGATGATTCTCTTTGTGGTGCTGATGGTCTCCTCTCTGCTCAGGCTCAATCTGGTCGGCAGGCTGGTGCTAAAGCCGATCATGCTTGTGATGCAACTCTTGGGATTGCAATAACGATATTAAATACATAAAGATACAAGGAAGAAAAAACCATGACAAAGAAACAATTGCTGGATTACGCCGCTGAACATGAAGTGAAAGCGGTGGACCTCAAGTATTGCGGCTTGGACGGTCGCTGGTATCACATCACCTTCCCCCTCAGGGGGCTGGAAGAAGTGTTGGAACTGGGAATTCCTTTCGATGGCTCCTCCATTCCGGGAATGAAATCCGTGGAATCGGGCGATATGGTGCTGATGCCGGATATTTCCACAGCCCAGATCGATCCTTTCTACGAGACGACAACTATGCGCCTGATCTGCTCGATCTGCGAAGCCGACACCCGCATCGGGGTGAAGAAGGATCCCCGCAGCGTGGCCCTCAGGGCGCATGATTTCATGCTTTCCACCGGTATTGCCGACAACAGCACCTGGATTCCGGAGCTGGAATTCCATCTCTTCGATACTGTGGAATTCGACAGCGGAGAGTTCTCCAGCGGATATACTGTAAGCTCCGCCGAGAGCAAGGACGCATTGCCTCTTGATTATGATGATAATGACGCAGTTGCTCAGCAGGAACGCAAAGGCTACCACATGGACACCCCCTTCGACCGCTTCTATGAAATCCGCCAGGAGATGGTGGACACAATGGAAGCACAGGGGATCAAGGTGCGCTATCACCACCATGAGGTTGGTCTCAGCTCGCAGCAGGAGATTGAGCCCGAACTGCTGCCTTTCCCCAAGATTTGTGACGACACCATGGTGATGAAGGACGTAATCCGCCGCACCGCCCTCAACTATGGCCTCACCGCCACCTTTATGCCAAAACCGGTGTACAACCAGGCTGGCAACGGGATGCACTTTCACATGATGCTCCACAAGCGCGGCAAAAACATATTCTACAAGAAAGGCGGCTACGCTGACCTCTCCAACAATGCCATCTGGTTCATCGGCGGAATTTTGAAACACGGACGCTCCCTGGTGGCATTCACCAATCCCAGCACCAACAGTTTCAAGCGTCTGCTGCCCGGCTTTGAAGCGCCTGTCAAACTGTTCTACGGACTTGCCAATCGCTCTGCCGCGATCCGCATTCCCAAATATGCCAATACCCCGGATACCAAACGCTTCGAGTTCCGCACCGGCGATGGCACCTGCAACCCCTACTTTGCCATGAGCGCTCTGCTGCTGGCAGGACTGGACGGAATCATCAACAAGATCGACCCCGGCAAGTACAACCTTGGACCCTTTGACGACAACGTCTTTGCCTGGAGCGAACAGAAAAAGGCCAAATTGCTCTCCATACCCGCCAATCTGAAAGAGGCCATGGAATGCCTTGAAAAGGATCACAAATATCTGCTACAGGGTAACGTATTCAACGAGGATCTGATCGAATCCCACATAAAGCTGAAAATGGCTGAACACGAGGCTGTGACGAACAGAGTTCACCCTCATGAGGTTCAGCTTTATTATAATCTGTAAGTTAGGAACAGATATTGCATAGTTGATTGGCATAATCTTACTACAATCTGTGAGGTGTGCCATGAAAAGAACTATAGTTTCAGCTTTGTTGAGCCTGAGCTTGTGCCTGGCTTTTGCCTTGATCACAGAAAGCCAACCGGTTCAGCATAGGGAAGCTTTTGAGATAACAGCCCAAAGCCAGAACTACATGGATATCCGGTTTGCATTACCGGAGTTCGAAGTGGAAGACGTCACCGCAGGTGGCCAGACCTTCCAAAAAATAATGCTTCCCGGCGCGGGAACGACCATGACGAGCGGCTTGCCGGAATTGCCGGTGCTCACGCTCAACCTGGCCATTCCCCGCCAGGGCAGCGTTAACTTACAGGTACTGTCTTCCCAGACCACATCTCTGCAACAGTTCAAAGCCTATCCTGTGCAACAGGGCGCTGAGTTGGAAAGCCCCAAAGTATTTCAACAGGATGCAGGATTCTATGCCGCAGGCGCGAGTTATCCACAGACAGCTTTGGAGTATGGCGATCCAGTCATCCTGCGCGATTTCAGGATTCTGACCATCAAGGTCAATCCTTTCAGCTATGATCCTGCCTCCCAACAGCTCAGCATCCGCAACAGCCTTAATTTTAGGGTGAATTACAGCTCTACCCCCGGGATAAATGAGCTGGAAGGCGAGCTGACTTACATTTCTCCAGCTTTTGCCAGGATATATGAATCGATGATCTTCAACTTCGACGATTACCGCAACATCATGTACCACAATGTTCCACCCCGCTATCTGATTATTCATGGCAACAATACAGATCCCAACTTTATTGCTGCCCTCAATGAATATGTCCTGTGGAAGCGGCAAAAAGGTGCGGATGTGGATCTGGCGAGCACTTCTGCAGGATCAGCAGGTGCTTCCACAACTTCGATTAAAAACTATATCCAAACCCGTTACAACGATCCCGCCACCCGACCGGACTTTGTGATCCTGCTTGGAGATACCGTTGGGAGTTACCCCATACCTGCCTATAGCGGACCTTCAAGCGGAGCAGGAGACTATCCTTATACCCATCTGGCTGGCAACGACTTGCTGGGCGATGTATTCATCGGCCGCATCTCAGTGGAAAACCTTGCTCAACTGCAGGTGCTATTTGCCAAGATATACCTCTATGAAAAGAATATCAACGTCGATCTTGCCGGTTGGCTGGACAGGATGCTGCTGGTGGGGGACAACACCCCCTCAGGAATCTCCACCATGTATATCAGCAAGTATATTAAGGAAATGGGTTTGCTCACCAATCCCAACTACACATTCACGGAGATTTACAACGGATCACCATCCACATCCGAGATAAATGCCGCCATAAACCGGGGTGTGGGTTTCTACAGCTTTCGCGGTTATATAGACTTTACGCCGCCTGCCGAATCAGCCCTAAACAACGCTTATCGCCTGCCCCATGCAGTGAACATCACCTGTGGCTCAAACAACTATGCCAGCAGTGGAGCTTCCGAGATGGAGCAGTTTATCCGTTACGGAACCCCCGCGGCTCCCAAGGGAGCTGTGACAGGCATTGGAATGAGTACTTCCAGCACGCATACAAGCTTTAACAATGTGCTCCATGGCGGCATCTTCGGCGGTATCTTTGCCTATGGCATGCGCACCATGGGCGAAGCCCTGCTCAACGGTAAACTCTTTATGCACCAGATATACGGCGTATCTTCCCCCTCTAACGTTGAAAAATTCACCCACTGGTGCAACCTGATGGGCGATCCCACAATGGAGGTGTTCACAGGAAGGCCCAATTTCTTTAATATTGCCACTTTGGACAGTATTCCCTTGGGGCTCAACCTGATGGACTTCGCGGTGACGGATAGCATGAACATTCCTGTGGAGGGTGCCTGCGTGACCATCACCCAGGGTAGCGATATCATCAGCAGGGGCTACACTGACCAGAACGGCAATGTGATAATGACCCTGCCTCAGTCGATGGTAACCGGAGAGTGTGTGATCACCGTATCAAAACACAATTATAAACCCTTACAACAAAATATAAACGTGGTCCACCACGGTACTCTGGTGCCAGGCGCGATTGTGGTGGATGACAGTAATGATCCCCCCTCCTCCGGTAACGGCGATGGAAACGTGAATGCCGGGGAAACCGTGGAGATTCAATTTGGGTTGTTCAATACAGGAAGCGTGGCGATCTCCGGAATATCCGGCTACGTTAGCACCAACAATCCCTATGTGACTCTGGTGGATTCCCTGGTCACCTATGCCACGATTGCCGATTCCTCGCAGGGATTCAGCAACAACCCCGTGGTTTTGCAGGTGGCTCCCAATGCTCCCCATGAGAGCATGATGCGCATCCATCTGATCCTCACCGACAGCCTGGGCAACAGCTACGATGTCTCGGAATTTGTTCCCATCCATAACGCGAAGATCATCTATAACAACAGCTTTGTGACCAACGGCGGCAACCAGGTGCTCGATCCTGGCGAGACCTCCGGTTTCACGGTCACAGTCAGCAATATCGCCCCCACTATTGTTACTAACATCACCGGAAAGCTTTACAGCAGGAACGACCTGGTCTCGGTGGTTGACAACACCGCCTATTATGGAGAATTGCCGCTAAATGTCCAGGTGACCCCTTCCACCGACTTTTTTGAGATCACGGGACGCACAGCACTGTTGCCGGGCATGGTGATACCCATGCAGCTCAAGCTCTACAATGAAGCTGGTTTTGAACAGTGGCTTGACTTCACCATCACTATCGGCGAGGTGAGCGTCACAGACCCCTTGGGTCCTGATACCTACGGTTATGTGATCTACGACGATCAGGATATTTCCTATGAAGCTTGTCCCGTATATGACTGGATTGGCATCGCTCCTGCGGAGGGAGGATTCGGAACCGCTTTGGCGATCTCCGATGCCTACAGCGGCAGCGATGAAGGCGACCAGGTGGGTGCCGACGCTCTCGAAGTGGTGAATCTGCCCTTCCCATTCCAGTTTTACGGAATCCTGTACGACCAGATCACAGTCTGCTCCAACGGGTTTATAGCTCTGGGCGTGACCGAGAACGCGGAATTCCGCAATTACCGCATCCCCGGGCCAATGGGACCCAATCCCATGATCGCGGCATTTTGGGATGATCTGGCCACCCATGCCGGCGGCGGGATTTATACTTGGTTCGACCGTAACAACCATGCCTTCGTGATTGAGTGGTACAACCTCAAAAATGGTAAAAACGGCACCTCGCCAGAAACCTTCCAGGTCATACTTTACGATCAATCCGCCCATCCCACCTCCATGGGAGACGGACCGATAAAAATACAGTATCACACCTTTAACAATGTCAACTCCCAGTCTGGAAATGAACACGGTTCCTACTGCACCATCGGCATCGAAAACCACACCGCTGACGTTGGATTGGAGTATTCCTTCAACAACACCTATCCTGTGGCGGCCTCACCTCTTGGTAACCAGCGCGCCATTTATATCACCAACATCCCCATCTTTCACGAAGCTGCCCACCTGATTCTGGGTGACACCTATATCACCGACGGCAATGGCAACAGCGTCTGCGAACCCGGCGAGACCATCGAACTGGGAGTCCAGTTGCAAAACATCGGCAACATGACGGCTGAAAACGTTGAAGCCACCCTAAGCACAGAAAACCAGTATGTGACCATGATAGAAGGCGTTTCCACCTATTTCCCGCTGGAAAGCGAAGGTTTTGGAGTGAATCGCAATCCCTTCAGGTTTGCGATTGCCCCCAATTGCCCCAACGGCGAAGTGGTCAACTTTAACCTGGATGTGGTCTCCGGCGAAAACCTGTGGTCCCGTCCTTTCAGCATCCGTGTGGACGCTTCCGTATTGGTGTTTGAATCTTTCATGATCAACGACGCCGATGGCACCTACAATGGAATCATCGACCCGTTGGAAACGGTGAATCTGGTGATAAACGTCAAAAACCAGGCAGATGTGGATTCCCGCGATATCCTGGCCAGCCTCAGCACTTCCAGTTCCGAGGTCTCGATCGGCCAGCCCCTGCTTCAGGAACCACTGATCAGCGCCAACGCCATTCAGCAGTTTGTTTATGAACTGCAGTTCACGGGCACCAGCGGACTGGGCAGCTACATCCCCTTCCAGTTCAATGCCTCGCTCAGCAACGGACTGCCCATCTCAGCAAACATCCTGTTGCCTTACAATATTCCCAACGTGTTCCACGATTTTGAAGCCGACAACGGTTGCATGGTCTCGGAAGCCGGTTGGGTGTGGGGAGTACCCAGTCAGGTGACTCCTTATTCCGGCTCCAGGGTCTGGGCAACCGGACTGAGCGGCAACTATCCGGATAACGTGAACTACACGCTGGTGACTCCCACCTACAGACTGACCGATAACAGCATGCTCACCTTCAAACACCGCTATGGCATGGAAGCTAACTATGACGGAGGAAACGTCTCCATCAGCACCGATGATGGTGCAAGCTGGCAACTGCTTACCCCTCAGGGAGGCTACCCCTACAGCAGCCTCAATTCTCTGGGCGGCGAACCGGGATTTTCCGGAAGCATCGCCAACTGGGAGTCGGTGAGCATCAGCCTCAGCCAGTTTTCCGGACAAGAAGTGAAGCTGCGCTTCCGTATGGGATCCGACAACGGCGTCTCCGGTATCGGCTGGTTCATTGACGACTTCGAATTGAGCGGCGTGAATCAGACCACCGGCTATCTGCATGGCAACGTGATCGCAACCAGCGAGACTCCTGTTACGGAAGTTGTGGTGAAAGCCAGCAACAACATGTGCGCAAATCCCGACGCCAATGGCTATTACCGGCTCTATCTGCCCAACGGAACTTATTCTGTAACGGCGTCCCTGCTCCACCATCAGTCCTCCACTACCAACGCTGTCCAGATCAGTCCCACCGCTCCCGTGTATCAGGCTGACTTTACCCTCATCAACCTGCCCAAGCCTGAAGGCGCTGGTTTCGAGGTGGACAACGACACAGGAGAGGTCAGCCTGTCATGGAATCCGCCTTTCGATCCAGTGTTGCCGGTGATGGGCTACAAGGTTTACAAAAGGTTTAACACTGGCCCCTTCGAAATGATCCAGCAGACCACGGACACCATCTATCAAGACCATATAACGCTGACAGGCAATTACAAGTATCTGATCACAGCCATCTACCTCAACGTGGAAGGATGTCCCAGCGACACCCTGTCTTTTGCCTATCCCTATGTCTCAGAAGACGATCCCGTCTCTCCTGCATTGGTCACCAAACTGCATGGCAACTACCCCAACCCCTTCAATCCGAGCACCACGATCTCCTTCGACCTGGCGAAAAACACCAAGGTGAAGCTGAGCGTGTACAACCTGCGCGGACAACTGGTAAAGACCCTCGCCAGCGGCGAACTGGCCGCCGGACGCCACCAACTGATCTGGAACGGGACTGACTCCCGCAACAGAAGCGTGGCCTCCGGCGTTTACCTGTTCAGGCTGGACGCGGGCAACTACCGCTCCACCCGAAAAATGATGCTC
>DAOLWC010000002.1:0-102970 GCA_035420965.1 Candidatus Cloacimonadota bacterium
GCAGACAACTCCGAATGGATGGTTCATGAGCAGGATTATGTAGCTAACCTGGGCATGCACACCTTCAATCCCGGAGGCGGAAACCACGCCGCCACACCAACCTTCAATCCCCCGGCTGGTGTTTACAGTGGGACTGTCAGCGTTTCCATCAGCAGCACAACGGCTGGGGCAAGCATTCGCTACACAACCAACGGAAGTGATCCCACAGAGACATCAACCCTTTATACTGCACCGATTTCTGTGAGTTCCACCACCACCATCAAAGCAAGAGCCTATGCTGCGGGCATGGATCCTTCGTATGTGGCATCGGCAACTTACACCTTCCCCACCATGATCCAGAATATAGCCGCGCTTCGTGCAGCCAACGCGGATGGAACAACTGTCTATCACATCCCCAATGAGGTGATCCTCACATTCCAGCAAAACTGGAGACATCAGAAGTATGTCCAGGACGCCACAGGTGGCATCCTGGTTGACGATTATCCGGGAATCATTACCACTACATATAACATTGGCGATGGTATTACCGGTATCACAGGCACCCTGAGCAGATATAACACGCAAATGCTACAATTCTGGCCCACGGTCAACACTCCTCCGGCCTCTTCCACTGGAAACGCGATTCCGACTCCGGAACTCACGATTGCTCAAATAAACGCAGACCTGGAGACTCACCAAGGCAGGCTGGTGAGAATCAACGGTGTGCATTTCACTTCTCCAACCGGCAACTACGCAACTGGCCAAAGCTATGACATTCAGGATGCCACAGGTACCATGGTCTTCAACACCGGATTCTATGATGCGGATTATATAGGAACCCCGATGCACACCGGAGATTTCGACCTACTGGCCATAGTAACCCAGTTTAACACCACCAGCCAGATCACCGCCCGCATGCTGAGCGACTTCAATCCCGGCGGTGCAACCCAGGTGGCCACTCCCAGTTTCAACCCTCCAGCCGGAACCTACGTGAATCCGATCAGTGTAACCATATCCTGCGCCACCGCAGGGGCTACTATCCGTTATACAACAAATGGGTCGGAACCCACCGAATCTTCCGCTACCTACTCCACACCGATTGCGATCAGTGAAAATACCACTCTCAAGGCCAGGGCTTACGCCGCCGATCTTGACCCCAGTTCCATTGCCACAGCGGTGTATAATTTCTCCACCCAACAGCAAGACTTGTTCTTCTCCGAATACCTCGAAGGCAGTTCAAATAACAAGGCCATCGAGATATTCAATCCCACGGGAACCACTGCAGACCTTTCCCAGTATACTGTCAGGCTTGCTTCCAACGGTAACGAATGGTCTTCCACCAACAGCGTGACCCTGTCCGGCAGCCTGCCCAACGGAGCAGTTTACGTGATAGCAAACGCAGAAGCAAGCCAGGATATTCTCAACATTGCCGATATCACCCATACTGTGACCTATTTCAATGGTGATGATTGCCTGGGATTGTTCCATGGGGAAACCCTTATAGACATCATTGGAGTTTATCAGGAAGATCCTGGCACCGCCTGGCCTGTGGCAGGAGTTGAAGGCGCCACTCTCAACCATACTCTGATTCGTAAACCTGCCATCACCCAAGGGAATATCGATTGGGCATCCAGCGCCGGCACGAATATGGATGACTCAGAATGGCTGGTCCACGATATCGATTACATAGCTGATCTGGGAATGCACACCTATGAACCCGGAGGCGGCGACCAGGTGGCAACACCCACGTTCAATCCACCCGCCGGAGCCTACAGCCAACCTATATCTGTGGCTATCTCCACCACCACACCCGGAGCCACTATCCGCTATACAACCAACGGAAACGACCCCACCGAGAGCTCCTCGATCTATACGACTCCCATTCAGGTGAACTCAAATACCACAATCAAAGCCAGAGCCTACGCGGCGGGCATGGATCCCAGCTACATAGCGACTGCCACTTACTCCTTCGCGGTTGTAGTGCATAACCTGACTCAACTACGCCAGCAAACACCTGGAGACGGAACTGTTTACCGGGTGAGCGGTGAAGTTGTCCTGACCGCCCAACAAAACTTCCGCAACCAGAAATGGCTTCAGGATGCTGACGCCGGCATCATGATCGATGATCCATCCGGGGTCATCACCAGCAACTATAACGTCAAGGATGGTATACAAGGGCTTACCGGCACGATCGTCCGCTACAACAACATGTTGGAACTAGTTCCCACCGTAAATCCTGGTCCCGCAAGTTCTACTGGCAACACACTGAATATACCTGAGGTGACCACAGCCATGGTCAATGCCAACGTAGAGCAGTATCAGGCCCGTTTGGTCCGCTTTGAAAATGCCCACTTTGTGGAAACAGGCAACTTTGCCAGTGGCACAAATTACACCCTGGAAGACAATGCTGGAACCATAGTATTCCGCACTGTAATATATGACGCGGATTACATCGGCCAACCCATCCCATCCGGCAATATGACCATTGCGGCTATTGTCAATCAATACAATCAAACCCCGCAGGTCTTTGCGAGAAGGCAATCTGATCTGGGTTTCGTCAGTGTTGACGACGATCTCAACGCCCCTCTGAAGAACCAACTGATTGGGAACTACCCCAATCCATTCAATCCCAGTACGACGATCAGATTCACACTGGAGAAGTCAGCCCCGGCGCAGATCACCATCTACAACCAGAAAGGCCAGCTTGTAAAGAGCTTCACTCTGGACAACCCTGCCAAGGGTATGAACAGCTTAACCTGGAACGGAACTGACGACAATGGCCGTTCAGTTGCCAATGGAGTATATTTCTTCAGACTCAAATCAGGTTCCTTTACCAGCACTAAAAAAATGGTCCTAATGAAATAACTTGAAACTCAGAAGTCACTTATTCTGCCTGATCGCGATTGTAATATGGTCCAGCCTGGAGATCACAGGAAAGCTGGTGGGAGCGGGGATAGACCCCTACACGCTCACTGCCTGGCGGTTTGTGATTGGTGGCCTGGCTATGTTGCCATTCGCGATCAGGCAACTCCTGATAAATAAACCAGAATTAGGCATTGGCAGCATACTGCACATCGGCGCGCTGGGAATAATCAACGTCTGTGCCAGTATGCTGCTTTTGCAATTATCGATATTCTATGGCAAGGCCTCTCTCTCGGCTGTTATCGTTGCCATGAATCCCCTGTTTGTCACCCTCTTTGCCAGATTGATCTTGAAGGAAGGATTGAATCTGCTGCAGTTCGTCTTTTTACTGCTGGGGATTTTTGGCCTAATCATGATCGTTCTCACAGAACGAAGCTTTGGTAGCACAGAGTATCGCAATCTCCCGCTGAGCATCCTGCTGGCTGTGATTGCTTCCGTTACTTTTGGTTTATACTCTGTACTGACCAAAAGCGCCGTGGGCAGATATGGAAATCTCATCACAAATTCGCTATCCTTCATCATTGGCGGAATCGTGCTCACCTGCGTCAACCTGTTGATAGGAAAACCTGTCCTCTTCGAGCCAAACAGCTCAAACCTCCTGTTTATGGCTTGGCTGGGTGTGGTGATAACCGGTATTGCCTATTTGCTCTACTTTGAAGGAATGAAGCACATAACCGCGTCCCGGGCTTCGTTTTACTTTTTCCTGAAACCCGCGTTGGCGTCTTTGCTGGCCTATCTTATTCTGAAAGAGTTTTTAAGCATCGGTCAGTTGATCAGTGTGGTGATCATTGTTGTAAGCCTTGCGGCAAGCAACCTCTCTCAGTTGATTCCCAAAAAAGAGCCAAACCGATAAAGGCATCAGATCATCGACTGGAAAATGATTAACCAGCGACTCCGATGTTTTCCCGTTCAGAACATTCCCCATAACATTCCGCATATTGCTTCATAGCTCCCGCCTTTGCTGCTCCTGGCTTTGATGCCATCATCCTTAGGTCATCCTTATAAATTATAAGGTTGACCCCAGGAAGACCCAGGCTGGAGAGGGTGATGCAAATGAGGACCATCCCTTCATAATATATAGGTGCTAGGACTAGGTCGTGGAAAGGTAGAATGGAAATAGAAAACATTATGTTCTACGGCTCAAAGAATAATTCAGGAGGCAAGAGCCTGAGCCTTTTTCAAGGTCGTCAATTTCAAGCCCATCCCTTCCACTTGCGTTATAAACTTACGCAGGGCATCCAATTTGGCTCTGCTATGGCAATGGGTAATAATTATAATCGGTTCTCTGCGCCCCTTGTATTTACCAAGGGATGAAATCTTGCTGGCAAGAGTTGCGTCTGTATTATCAGGAACATCAAGGAAAATATCACGTTTCAATGCAGGATAGCCAAGTGTTTTAGCCAAAGAGGGCACAACGCTTTCACCCGTGGTAGCGCTGTCGATGAAGATCAGGCCCTTGGAGTCCAGATAGTTTAGGACCGCAGTCATGGCTTCCCGATTGGCAGTAACCGCGCTGCCGGTATGGTTGTTGGCTCCCATTGCCATGGGTAGTTGAGCATGGAAATCCGCCAGGGTGGTCACGATCTCATCAGCGGAAGCATTTTTCTTGATATACCTTGCTCCAGTTGCGCTGGTATTCGATACAGCTTGCATGGGCGCGTGGATAAGAACTTCGTGTCCATGAGAAGCCGCAACTGCTCCGGCTTTCTGGGTGTGTGGAAGATCGGGCAATACCGCAAAAACCACTTCTTTGGGTAAACTGGCATAGTCGTCCAACAGCTCGCCCGCAAAATTGCCAAAGTCATCGATAATAATTACGATTGGTGGGATTTCTTCCCCATTATCCCATGAATAGCTGAACTTGCTCAGAGGCAATTCTGAGTATTTATCTGCCGGCTGTTCAATTTCTTCAGATGCTGGTGTCTCTTCTAACGTATTGATACTATGTTCATCAGTGGCATCATTATTATAGTCTTGTTTAACATTATCCCTGCATCCTATTACTAATAATAAGGTTATGATTATGATTACACTATATAGATGTCTCATTTGTTCCTGCTCCAGACGATTCTATCACCTGGCTCGATGCCATGTTTATCCACCATTCCCGCTTTTAGTTCCAACGTGTATTTATTGACAGCCATGCTTTCTATTCTCTCTTCGCTGAAGGGTGTGGTCTTTTCCTCAATTTGGAAGATGATTCCGGATTCGTCAATAAAAAGCATATCCAAAGGCATATATGTGTCTTGCATCCAAAAACCATAAGGGACTTTCCCATCGAAAACGAACAGCATCCCCTGGTCGTCATTCATAGTTTCCCTGTATTTTAGACCCTGGTGAAGAGCGTTTTCCGTTTCAGCGATCTCAATGGAGAAATTGCCTTTCGCCAGACCCTGGGGAGATTCTATTCTTAGCTTGCCATCTTCACGAAACTCGATGTTCTTAACAGGTTCGTTTTGAGGGGCTTCTTTGTGACAGCCAAGCAGTAAAACTGCAATAATGGCCAGGCAAAGGGTTTGCAGGATCTTTATCATGATGTGCCTCACTTTAAAAGAACCATCTTGCGAATTGCCGATTTTGCGGAAGATGTAAGTCTGGCAAAATACACTCCGCTGCCTACAGGCTGTCCGCTGGTATCCCTGCCATCCCAGACTACCGAATGCCTGCCTGCTGCAAGCCGGGCGTCGATCATTGTTTTCACCAATTGTCCTTTGACATTGTATATATTCAGAATAGCTCTGTCCGTAGTTTGCAGTGAAAACCTTATCTCTGTCGCTGGATTGAAAGGATTTGGATAGTTCTGCTCCAAACCAAACGATAAGGCTGGAGTGGAAGGATCGTCTTCAGCGTTGCCGGTGTTGATAAAAATGGAACCAGGGACACCATTCAAAGAATATTGCAGAGTAAAGCTCTGGGGATTATCCTCCAGTTCAATAAACAGAGAGTCAGACTGGGTATTGTAGCCTGCGAAGCCATAAGTTTCTGTCTCTGGGTTGAAAGACTGGGCGAATGGATGGTTAAAAGCTGCTCCGTTATGATATACGTGCAGAATATTGACAGGGCTGGTCGAAAGCTCCAGGGAACAGAGGAACTCTGGATCGGCTAAGTCAACGACCAGATACTGATCGAAGTGAGCGCTGATGCCTGGATCAGTGGGAGTTTCAGGGATGCCTGACTGCACGGGTAGTAAATAGGCTGCCTCATAGAGATACTTACACAGCAGATAGGCATCAAAAGCATCGACATCATTGTCGTTATCCAAATCAGCGCAATCAAGCCTGGGAGCTGTCCACGGCCTGGGGTCTATATCTGTCAAAGGATCGAGGCCAACAGCATAATCCAGGATCGCCCTGACATCAGTGATGTTGACAACACCATCCGCTGTAACATCCCCATAACTCAGGTTGGAGCTATCAATGCCAATGATACGCACATCGTCGATATAGATTCCGTCGGCATTCACACCTTGATCTGAGGAGATTCTGAAACGCAGGTAGAAGTTGTTGCCCGCGAAAGATGCCAGATCGAAGCTTGAATCGATCCAACTGCTTTGCGTGCCGGTAAAACTGCCCAACTGAGTCCAGGTTGTGCCAGTATTTGAGCCCTCAACATAAACGAAATCGTATCCATCCTCAAGAGAGTATTTACAACGAAAATGAAGGCGGGGATTGCTGACAGCGGCAAGCGAAACAGGATTCGTAAGGCGGGCTGTCCGGTTTTGATTGTTGCCATAGTTGCCGTTGGGAGAATCTGTGAGAACCATGCTGCCGTCTTCTAACACGGTGTTCCAATTGCCATTAACAGTCCAGTTACCCAGCCCCTGCTCAAATTCGTCAGCAAAAACAGGGGTTTGCAACACAATGATGTTCCGATAATTACCCATTTGCCCCGGGGTTGATTCAGCAAGGATCGTCAGTTGATAAATACCATGCCCCGGAGCGTTGATCTTTACATCATAGCTGCCAGTGAAGATATGCGCACTAAAAAGGCCTTGCTGGTCGGTGATGACCTCAAGTGGTGGTTCGGTGCCAATGGTCAGAGTTGCGGCGGGAACGGGATTTCCCAGATGGTCTCTCACCTGTCCATTGTACGTTACCTGCACCGCGGGAAAGAGAGTAAAGTTTTCAACCACCGATCCACTGGGGGGAACAATGATTTGCCTTGTTTGGCTTTCGTAGCCGTGTGATGATACAGTAAGCTGGTAAGTGCCCGGCAACAGAATGCGGTGATAGTCTCCCACATCCGGGTCGGTGTTTACCTGCCTTGCGTTGCCGCTGACGCTTATCCTGGCGGAAAGTGGAGCGCCGGATGGAGATGTAACCAATCCGCTCACTCCTTTGTGCACAAACTCCATATATGACAGCATCGATTCCTGGTTCAGGTTCCAGAATCCGGGCAACTGATTAGCTGGCGGCCATTTGTTTAACCCAATCTCCATTGTTATATCCATGCAGTCTGTAAAACCATAGAACCAGTCTTGCATCGATCCCGTGATCACATACCATTGAGCGCCATTGGTAATTCCCTGTGGGAATTCGTAGCTATTGTACATGGAAGAATTGTGTGATGTATATGTCAGGGCTGCCTGGATCAGGATGTCATTGTCCGGAGTCAAAGTATAGGTATAGTCCCAAGGATAGTTTGCCACCAGCTCTCCCCCATGGAAGTTTGCGGAAAGGACAAAACTGTTTGAGGTTGCGTGGTTCATGATGGCAGTGTTTTCGATGGCAGTGGGATAGCCATCTGGATGTTGATTTCCGCTTGGCATGGGAAAGTTTCTATTCAGGTCGACTCCAGTGGCATTATAGCGTTGTCCCAGTACAAAGCCATCCGGGTTCATCATTGGGCAGATCCAGATCTCTGTGTTGTTGACCAGGTTTGTGATCCGATCATTGGTTCCATACTCCGAAGTAAGCTGCTGGATCAGACGTATACACATATCGTAGCCCACCACTTCATCGCCATGAATAGATGATATATAGCGAAACTCTGGTTCTGCTTCCTGGAGAGTTGGATTATCTGTGATTTTCAAAAAATACAGAGGCCTGTTCTGCGTAGAACTGCCTACCTGAACAAGCTGGCAAATATTCGGATAGCTATTGGCAGTGGATACCATAAACTGGTTATACTGATCGATCGAATAATACTCGTTCTTCGGAGAGCCGTATTTGGGCGAGGAATGAAGCAGTTGTGCGTTCTCCCTGGCGGGATCGGGCAGCTTCTGCGGCACCAATCCCAAATCCTGGATCTGTAAGAATTCATTATCATTTCGAACGTATGCAATGATATTGCCGCTTTGGCGATTCACATAGTCCACGCTGATGCCTGCCATATTCAAAGCCTTGACATCCTCATTAAGACGCCAACTTTGAATCAGGATTGGATAGCTGAATCCTGAGACAGTCAGGACTGCGAAAATGGTTAGTATGAATAAGCGTTTCATATAATTCCTTAGTGGTTCAATATACCCTAAACTGCCATGATATGCATTATTCAGGCCAAATCAGATAAAAGCCAGGCTAACAGCGTCACGCGATTGACATTGCTTAATGCTGCTTCATTCCTGATCTGACATGGTTCACAAGCAACCGCTGCACTGCGCCTGGCGTTGGTCAAAAAAACCCGGATGCTTATTCTGTCAACTCATTTCACTTTTTCGCTTGTCAAATTTCTGTCCTGATAAATCTGGTATCGCTTATGAGAAACTATACAATATTATTAATCATCTGCATCCTTTTAATGTCCACATATCCCTTGATTGGAGGATCATGGCAATGGGCGACCAGTTTTGGCGCCCAGGGTATGGAATCTGTCTGGGATATGGATGTGCACTCGTATTCCGGGGATATCTATGTAGGTGGAGATTTTACTGATTCCTTACTCATTGAGGGAAGTGTATATCCAGCCTCAGGTGAGTCTGATTCATATATAATTAAATACAACGATCTTGGAATCTTCCAATGGATCAGGACCTTTGGGTCTACTGAACAGGACGTGTGTCTTTCAATAGCAACTGATGCCGCCGGGAACTGCTGCTTTTCGGGATTCTATTCCGGCACTTTGGTGATTGGAAACAATCAATACCAGAGTAATGGAGGTTGGGAAGGTTATTTGGGAAAATTGTCCCCTGATGGAGATCTTCTCTGGTTTCGCTCCTTCGGAGGCCCTCTTACGGATCTTGGATATGGAATATCAGTTGATTTGGCAGGGAATTGCTATGTTACAGGCTGGTTTGGGGGTAATATCGACTTTGGCAACAACATATCCATCACCAGTTTTGGAGGCAGCGATATTTTCCTGCTTAAGACCGACCCCAATGGCAACCCTCTCTGGGCAAGACATGCAGGCACTGCCGGAGTTGAATATGGATACAAGGTGGATGTCAGTGCCAATGGTTACGCGTATGTAACTGGATATGCAAGTCCTGGCAGTGATTTTGATGGAGTGGTTACTGACGCGTCGGGTATGTTTGTTGCCAAGTACGATCCAATGGGAAACATCGAATGGGTGCTTCCCTCATATAACACAGGCGCAATCAATATCGGTATTTCCTGGGTGGATTTGGTATCTCACGACGGTGTGGTCATTGGACGTGTGACGGGCACTGGAATTATTGGCGACACTGTTATTAACAGCGTAAACGAATCTGATGATATTTATGTGGCTAAGTTCAGTTCTGACGGTTCCTGGACTGAAGTTCAACACTATGGAGGGCCAGGTTCTGACAAAGGACGGGCAGTTGATAACCGCAATCCTTTAACCATGCTATTCAGCTTCGAGGAGCAAATCAATATTGGTAACCACACTCTTAACTCCAATGGACTTTCAGATGTCGTAATCTACAATAGCATTTATCCTCCTGTATCCTTTGGAGGTGAGAATGTCGATATTGGAAATAGTGTAAAACGCCTTCCCTTGGATAGATTTGTTGTGACAGGCTGGTTTAGCGGCATCGTGAGGTTTGGCAACCATGTGATCAACAGCGGTTCAAATACCAACCAGGATGGGTTTGTGGCTTTATATGACGCCCTGGCCTCAAATGTTGATGATCCAAACGCAACTGCCTATAAACCGCTACTCTGCTATCCCAATCCAAGCAGCCAATCGATAACGATTGAGGGTAAGGGTCTCGATAAGGTAAGCGTGTATAACATACGGGGACAGTTGATCCGTGAACTTGCTCCCAACAGAAGCGTTGACGGCATAAACAGCTTCTATTGGGATGGACGAGATGCCTCTTCTGTAAATTGCTCTCCAGGCGTTTATCTGGTCAAAGCCGGACTCAAAAGTGCCAAGGTGATACTGCTGGACAAATGATTCCCCCTTTCTGGCGCCCTATCATTATCCTTGTTGTGGCTGTCTTGGTTTTGTTTGTTTTGGCAAACTTAATCCCTGCCTCAGACAACGGGCTGTTCCCCATCAAAAAAATGAACATACCCGGAAAGCTCGCTGAAGAAGCACCAAACTCTCAGAACCAACAACAAAAGCCCATTGAAAACGTTCCACCGGTGGCTAACGAATTGACACCTATATCTGGGTTCATTGACAAGTTGAGAGGATACTCCCAAAAACAGACTGGCAGTATCAGGATCGCTTATTTTGGAGATTCGATAATCGAGGGTGACCTGATCTCGGGCATGCTGCGCTATCAACTGCAACAGCGATATGGAGGGTCTGGAATAGGATTGGCCCCCATCACTTCAATTGTAAGCGAATTCCGCACAACTATCCGCCATCGTTTTTCGCGGAATTGGGAAACACAATCCTTTATGTCGGGAAAGAGCGGCAATTCTTCTTTGGGCATGATAGGTTATACCTTTATCCCCAGAAACTACTATTATGCGGAAACCATTGTCGAGAAAGCTGCTCCCCCACAGGTTGGCGATAGCGTATTCATCGATACCGCAACGGCAGACAGTGCTGGCATCGCACCCAAGCAAGCTGAAAAGGTAAAAAAGAGATTCTACGTTGATGGACCAGCCTGGGTGGAATATTCTGGAACAAAAGTCAAAGGTGGGGCTCAGACCTTCAGGCGTATCCGCCTATTCTACAGCCATGCTTCCGAAGGCTCTTATGTGAATGTTATCCGCGATGGAGGCAGTCCACAACGCTATCAGCTAAGACCTTCCTCCGGCGTCAATATCCTGGATTTGGGCAGCGGCTCCGAAATCAGCAAGATTCGCCTGGAATTCAATCCCCTTGATCCTGTCCACCTTTATGGTGTCAGCTTTGATGACGCGACTGGTTTGTATGTGGACAATCTTGCGGTCAGGGGATACTCTGGCCTCTATTTCCAGAGGATATCCAAAGAGACATTGAAAGATTTCAACGCGGCTCTGGATTATGACCTGATTATCCTCCAATATGGCGAAAATGTATCGAGTCCCAATATTCGGGATTACAGTAATTACCGGCAAGGCATGATCAAAACCGTACGCCACATCCAATCTGCTCTTCCCGGAGTGCCCATCCTGCTGATCAGCGCTCACGACCGGAGCGTAAAACAAAACGGTGTGATGGCTACTTCCGGGGACATACCTGTTCTTGTGGAAGCTCAGGGAAAAGTAGCCCGGGAGACAGGATGCGGATTCTGGAACCTCTATGAGGCCTTGGGTGGATACAACTCCATGCAAGGATTGGTGAAAGCCAAACCGGCTTTGGCAAACCGCGATTACACCCATTTTACCAAGGCAGGCGCGGACATGGTTGCCGAATTGCTGTTCAAAGTGATTACCACCGGCCAGGCTCAATGATATGTTCCGCAAGCTCGTAACCAGTTTTGTCTGTCTCAGCCTGTGCCTGCTTTCTGCTCAGGATAAACTTCCCATCGATCTTATGACGGAGATTGAACAGGTGGAGGAGTTTCCCATCGAGGTGGACAAACTCGACGAATTCATCCAAAGCTACTACACCCTGCTCGACAGCGAAGAATACTTAAAAGGATTTAGCTTTATAAAAACAGACAGCAATACGATACACAACTGGGAAAAGCGCCTGTCCGGTTTCCTGCTGAAACTTATGGAACTGCGGAGCGGGCTGCGGGATCAGGTGACGATCTATCAAATAGGTGATTCCCATATTAAATCAGGATTTTTGGCGACAACGGTGCGCGCTTCTCTCAAAGAGTATTTTGAAGCGGGGGATTCTGGGCAACATGGCACCCTGAATTATCAATTCACAGGGGTCAATGGCGGATCGTTTCAAAACCTGCTTAAGAACACATTGATCTTCAACCGTTGCAAAGAGCTTTCTCCGGATCTGATAATCATCTCATTGGGCACCAACGATGCACAGGGAACCTATAATGCAAAACGTTTCCGAGGTGAGTTGGCGGCCTTTATGAATGAATTAAACGCCGTACAGGAGGAGGCGGTAATTCTGTTTACCCTGCCTCCGGACAGCAACAAAAGAGGCAAGCACAACGCCGATCTGGAAAAGGTCGGGTTTGAGATAGAGTCTTGGGCGGAAGAACATGATTATGCCTGGTGGGATCTGAGTGTCGTAATGGGGGGCAAAAAGTCCATCTCCAAATGGAGATCGGAAGGATTGGCCTCCAAAGACATGGTCCATTTCAGTCCCCAGGGTTACATGCTGCAAGGCAAGCTGCTTTATCAGGCGCTGATGCGCGCTTACACGAGTTACGCGGGAGCGGATGAATGAACTGGACTGCATTTTTACGTCAGCTGTTGTATGATCCCGCAAATCCATTGATTTTCAACAGTTCTTTTTTCCTTGGCTTCTTCATAGTGTTGATGCTGTTTTACCCCCTGGTCGTCTCCAGGATCAGGGTTAGAACCTGGTACCTGCTGCTGTTTTCCCTCTATTTCTACTACAAGACCAGCGGTGTATTTCTTCTTCTGCTGCTGCTTACTGCGGGCATCAACTTTGTTATCGGATCCTGGATTGCCAAAGCAAACAGCAAGGCTGCGAAAAAAAGACTGATCTGGCTAAGCATTGCCTGGAACCTTGGTTCGCTTGGGTGGTACAAATACACAAACTTCATTATCGACACCATCAACCAGATAACAGGTGGCTCGATTCCCGCCATGGATATTTTCCTGCCGGTTGGGATATCGTTTTTCACTTTCCAGACCATGAGTTACACTCTGGATATCTATTTTGGTAAGTTGGAGCCCATCCGCAGTTTTGCCGATTTCGCGTTTTTCGTGTCGTTCTTCCCGCAATTGGTAGCTGGCCCCATCCTGCGGGCATCGCAATTCATACCCCAGATCAACGCGCGCTTATCACTCGATAAAGAAAGGATCGCCCAAGCCCTGGTGCTAATTTTTGCCGGATTGATCAAGAAGGGGGTGATTGCGGATTATATCAGCCTGAATTTCGTTGATCGTGTGTTCGATAATCCCGCCCTTTTCTCCGGAGTAGAGAACCTGCTGGCCGTGTATGGCTATGGTTTGCAGATCTATTGCGATTTTAGCGGCTACTCCGATATCGCGATTGGCCTGGCAACACTGATGGGATTTCATCTTCCGGCAAACTTTAACAGCCCCTACCGCGCCACTTCGATCACGGACTTCTGGCGAAGGTGGCATATATCACTCAGCTCATGGTTGAGGGATTATCTTTATATACCTTTGGGAGGTAACCGCAAGGGGAAAGTCCGAACCTATATCAATTTACTTTTGACCATGCTGTTAGGCGGTTTATGGCATGGAGCTTCCTGGAATTTTGTGTTTTGGGGAGGAATACATGGCATTGCCCTGGCGATCGATAAGTTTTTTATCGGACTCAAGCTGTTTCAAAGAGTATCCAACCAACATGTCCAGAATTTTTTGAAGCTGCTTGGTGTTTTATTGACCTTCAACTTCGTTTCCTTTGCGTGGATTTTCTTTCGTAGCCAGAGTTTCTCCAGCGCCTGGCAAATGATCTCGCTGATCTTTAACCAGATCAACGCTGAACGTTTTATCATCTGGATTTCTCAATACAGGATAGTGGCTGCTTTGATAGCTTTGGGATACCTGCTCCATTGGCTGCCAAAGCAATACAAGGTACTATGTGAAAAAGTGCTGTGCAAGTCTCCTATACTCGTTCAATCTATCATTTTAGCAATCATCATCTGGGTCTTGTTCCAGTTCAAATCCTCTGAGGTTCAGCCTTTTATCTATTTCCAGTTTTAAAAAACGCTATCATTTTCGTACGATGCGTTAGGCGTACTTAATCCTTTCATACAGCTATACCCATTTACGCAGATTCAGATGGCCCTCATACCCTCATGACTCACTGATCACTAATTGATCGCTGACCAATCGCCCAAACGGTTATCGTTCGGACATCAATGGGCGTTCAATACATCGTCAGGAAATGAGGAGAACATGGGGAAATCCCCCTTGATATACTTGCACCAATGAATTCAATACGCTTACTATTCCGTTTTTACTTCATAGCTCCGTCCTTTGCTGCTACAGGCTTTGGAGCCATCATCCTTAGGTCATCCTTATAAATTATAAGGTTGACCTAAGGAAAATATAGACTTAGCCTCCTCGCGCGCGCGAGGGCTTGCTGAATTTGAGATCAGACCGATTTCGCTTGACAGATAAGCCCCGCGCAAATGTTATTCTGGACAAGTTAATTTCCTTAGAAAATCATACCCTGCGCTGCGGGGAGCTGGAGATACAAATGAAATATTACAAAAAGCTGATTGGCGAAAAGTGCTACCTTTCGCCTATCTCTTTGGATGACGTGGAACGCTACACCGAATGGGTGAACGACATGGAGATGGGACTCTTCATGCAGTTTTCCATTGGAATCATTGATTTGGACAAGGAACGTGAGCTTTTGCAGCAACTGATGAAGGAAAGTTTTACATTCGCGATCGTGGAAAAGGACATCAACAAAGCCGTTGGCAACTGCAGTCTGATGGGGATCAGTAGCGTGCATCGGCATTCGTGGTTCGGAATTTTCATAGGGGACAAAACATATTGGAACCGCGGCATAGGAACCGAGGCCACTAACCTGATCCTGGACTACGGATTCAACGTACTGAACCTGAACAACATCAGCCTCGAAGTTTTTGACTTCAATAAACGCGCTATACGTTGCTATGAAAAAGTTGGATTCACCAAGGTTGGAATCAGGCGCAAATACGTTTATATTGCAGGCAATTATCATGATGTAGTGATCTACGACATTCTTGCCGAGGAATTTAAAAGTCCCTATGTGAACCAGATATTTGAACGCAGCACCAGCGAAGAAGCGGGACGGGGAAAGATCACATTCGGGTAACAAACTCTTTATATTAATTTAGAACTGACAATGTTTAGAGAAATCAAGGGTCAGGATCGCGCCCTTAAGGTCATTCAACAGGCAATTGCAAGTGAAAGGGTGAGCCAGGCGTATTTGTTTCACGGCATCGATGGCGTGGGAAAATTCACCACTGCCCTGTATTTTGGCATGGCGTTGAACTGTCTATCAGAAAGCGAATTCAAGCCTTGCGGTGTTTGTAATTCCTGCCGTAAGTTTTTAGCTTTTGATCATCCTGATTTTATCTACCTCTTCCCCGCTCCCAACATGAATATTACCGTGGATGGAGAAATCGATAAAAGTGAAGATCAAATGCAGTATATGGCTTACATCCGCAATAAAATAGAGACTCCCTGGAAAGACTATTTTTTCAAACGCTCGATAGGAATCAGACGCGACGCCATCACGATGCTGAACAAAAAGCTTTATTACTCAATGTTTGAAGCCAAATACAGAGTTTGCATCATCGAAGACGCGGATGAAATGAATCACCAAACCGCCAACTCATTTCTTAAAACTCTTGAAGAACCACCTCCTTCCACAGTGATAATCCTGATTACCAACCGGCTTTCGATGTTGCTGCCCACTATCGTTTCACGTTGCCAGCCAATTTACTTCGTACCTGTCTCTCCCCATGTGATAGAAAAAATACTGGTGGACAAGTTCCATGCCAGTCCGGAAAACGCCCGTACCGCCTCCCGCATAGCTGAAGGCAACGTAAAACGTGCGGTAAAGCTGATAGAGGACGAAGCGTCTGATTTGCGGGAACTAGCATTTGAAATCCTCCAGATGGCATCTACCGGAAAGGATTACAGCTTCTATCAAACGATCTATAATACAAAGTCCAGACTAAGCGCAGAAACTATGAACGAGCTTATCAAGTATATCTGCCTGTATATTGGTGACCTGAATCTGATCGGTGAAGCTCCGGAACAAATCTCAAATGTCGATAAACTGGATTCATTGCATAACATGGTTGAATCAATCGCGGAGAAAGATGCAGCTCTGCTTTCCGACCGGATTTGGAGGTTCCTGTTGCGTATGGAGGATCTGCAGCGCAAGGTCAATGGAAACGTTAACACCAGTCTGGTATTGATCAACCTATACCTGCAACTGTGTAAAGTCTTTCGCTGATTAGTAGGATGTCGCAAAAAAAACTGGCACGTAACGTAAGCGTGATGTCGTTTGCCATCATGATAAGCAGGGTATTTGGCCTGCTACGCGATCAGCTGATGGCTTTCTGTTTTGGCGCATCATTTCTTAATGACGCCTTCGTAGTGGGATACCGTATTCCCAACTTGCTTCGCAGTCTGTTTGGCGAAGGAGCCCTTTCAGCTTCATTTATTCCTATATACAACGAAATTGGCATCAAAGAAGACCAGCGTTCTCAGTTCACCTTTGCCTTGCAGGTGCTATCCATTCTCTCTGCTTTTCTATTGATTCTGACTATATTGGGGATTGTGTTCGCGCCCTGGATAGTAAAAGTGATCTTTGCCGGGCTTCCTCCACAAACCTACAAACTGGCAGTGATCCTGACCAGAATCATGATGCCCTACCTGCTCTGGATTGGACTCTCCTCGACCATGATAGCCATTTTGAACTCCCATGACTACTTCTTCATGACAGGTTTGTCCTCTGCCCTGCTCAACATTGGTATGATACTCAGTATGATACTTCCCAAAATGCTGGGCGTGGAAGGTGTGGCTCTGGTTAAATGGGCGGCCGTAGGTGTTTTTGGCGGGGGAATGTTGCAGACAGTGGTCAACTTCCCCTATCTGAAAAAGATCGGATATAAGTTCAAGATATTGCTAAACTTTCATGGCGAAGCTATCAAATCCCTCTGGACACGCTTTATTCCTTCATTGATAGGGGTTGGCATCCGTGAGATAAACCTGATTGCTGACAGTCTCATGGCGTCTTTCCTGGTAGTGGGCAGCATCTCAGCCCTGGAGTATGCCAACAGGCTTTTTCATCTTCCTCTGGGTGTATTTGCCATCTCGACCGGAATGGCTTTGTTGCCTACCTACTCAAGATTGGTTACTTTGGGCGACTATGAAGAGTTAAAAAAAACACTGCGCTTTGCTTCAGTATCGCTTGCTTATGCCATCCTGCCTGTAACAACACTGATACTTGCCCTGGGTGGGGACATGGTGCGGATTCTGTTCCAAAGAGGCGCTTTCGATGAAAGAGCCAGCATCATGACGGAGCAGGCTCTTTTCTATTATTCTTTGGGCTTGATCTTTTTCAGCCTGAACCAGACCCTGACACCTTTGTTCTATGCCAATAAAGACACCAAAACACCCGTTAAGATCGCGGCCTGGATGGTGGGCTTGAACATTGTGTTGAACTTCATCCTCATGCAGTTCATGCAACACAGAGGACTGGCTTTTGCTACCACGATCACAGCCATGGTGAACTTCTTTGCACTCCTGATCCTGATCAGGAAAAGTATGCCCAAGCTGAGTTTCGAAGGAATTCTGCCAAATATTCTCAAGAGTGTCCTCATCTGCGGTATCCTCTATTTGCTTTGCATCGGAGTAAAGCATGCCTTTCCAGACACAGGGTTGATCCAAATCATAGTCAGGGATTCGATAATTGTTATACTGTCCCTCTTAACATTCTATGGATTGGGTATGGTCGTTAAGCTGGACTATCTTCATGAGGCGACGCTGAGTTTATGGAAGAAATTCCGCCGAAAGTAGAAGGCAAACTCAGACTGCTGCCTGATCAGCCAGGCATCTATATTTGGAAAGACTCTGAGGATGCCGTGCTGTATGTGGGCAAGGCGAAGTCACTCAAGCACAGGGTGAGGTCATATTGGAGCAGTACCGCCAAAGACATCAAAACCAGTCACCTGTTGAGGTATATAAATGATCTCGATTACATTATAACACCATCCGAAAGTGACGCTTTCATACTTGAATCAACCCTGATCAAACGGCACAAACCCAAATACAACATCCTGTTAAAAGATGATAAGCGTTATCCCTTTGTCAAGATAACTGTTCAAGACCCCTATCCACGAATTCTTATTACCCGGGAAGTTATCAAAGATGGTGCAAAGTATTTTGGCCCCTATACCGACACCAAGTCCTTACGATTTACCTTGCGTAACTTTGAATGGATTTTCCCTATCCGCAACTGCACCCGCAAAATCCCCTTTGGCCCTCCCAAATTCAAGAAGTCCTGTATAAACCATCAATTGGGGAAATGCCTGGCCCCTTGCGTAGGGGCGGTTGACCACCAAGAGTATATGAGGGTGGTAAAAAGGCAGATAGATTTTTTCTCTGGCAAACATGAAGAAGTGATAGACGAACTTCGCGCTGAAATGAACGAACTCTCGGAAAGCCTGCAATTTGAAAAAGCCGCTGCCATCAGAGACAGGATTAACGCGATTGAAAAGATTCATAGAAGACAGATTGTGTATTCCACAGAAAAGCACAACGCGGATGTTATCGGTATTTACCAGGAAGAAAATGTAACCATCTGTGTGGTTTTACGTATTCTGAGTGGAGCGGTGGCAAACCAGGAAAGCTATCCTCTGATTAACACTCAGGATCAATCCCTTGATGAGATCCTTGAAGCATTTCTCAAGCTTTACTACTCCGATAGAGATGAGTTGCCCGACGAGATCATTTTGCCTTTTGAGCCTGCCTCCATTGAGGAACTTAATGCCTGGCTTGATCACAAGCTTAGCATCCCTCAAAGAGGTGATAAGACAAAACTCCTGGCGATGGCCAAACGCAACGCTTTCAACCTGGTCGAAGAGAAAAAGCTGGCACATCTGAGAAAAGCAAACCGCACGGTGTTTCCGATCCAGGAATTGAAAGAGAAACTGGATCTCCCCAAACTGCCGCGAAAGATCGTTTGCATGGATATCTCCACTATTCAAGGCACCGATACAGTCTCTTCGGCAGTTTTTTTTGAAAACGCTAAACCAAAAAAGAAATATTACAGGCATTTCATTATCAGGCAGATCGACACCCAAAATGACTACGCCGCACTTCAGGAAACGATGAGCAGATATCTGCAAGAAGTAGAGAAAGACAAGGATATGCTCCCCGATCTCTTTGTGATTGATGGCGGAAAAGGTCAGTTGGCTGCTTCTGCTTCGATTCTGGAGAACTCAAGTTATAAAGCCATTCCGGTCATTTCCCTCGCAAAAAGGGCTGAAGAGATCTTCACCCCCGAGGCAAGCGAATCGATAATCCTCTCCAGATCTTCCTCCTCTTTGAGATTGCTGACAACCATGCGAGACGAGGCACATCGGTTCGCAATCAATTTCCACCGCTCCAGGCGCACCAAAAGGACGCTTGTCAGCGAGCTTGAGGATATAACCGGCGTTGGAAAGCAGACCAAGTTTATACTGCTAAAAGCTCTTGGTTCCGTGGAGAACATCCGCAACGCATCAATTGAAGAGCTTTGTTCTATCAAGGGGATAGGTAAAACCATTGCTGGAAAAATCCTTAAACACTTTCAGCACATTGATATGAGCAAACAAGATGAATGATAGCGGATGCCGTTCATGAATATGGTTACGAAGGGATTCATCAAGATACCGGTTTATAACAGATGGCCCCGCAATTTTAGGCATAGAGGAATTAAAGGCTTGACAAGATACACAGAACGTCAATACAATGGTTATAGAAATATATTAGTTTGGGAAAGGAGTCAATAATGGAGCTTTATCCACGACCACGAAAAAAATCTGTGATGCCCAAGGACTACCGCAACAAGATCCTGACTGCTGCTGTCAAAGTTTTCGCTCAAAAAGGCTATGTAAATACAACCATGTCCGATGTTTCCATACACGCAAAAGTAGGTATCGGGACCTTATACAACTATTTTAAGAATAAGGACGATCTCTTGCTCCAGTGTATGAAAAAAATGATAGAAGATGAAATCCAACAAATCGAAGCTGCAAGCTCGGACATCACAGATCCCATCGATAAATTGGAAACTTTCTTTTTAAAGCGCAGCGAACTAATCCAGAGTAAACCACATGTGGCGCGCTTTATGGTTGTGGAACTCAGGCAGAGTGAGAGTTTTTACAAACGAAACCCCTCATACAATCCCATGCACTACTATTTGAGTTATCTGAATAATATCTTCTCTGAAGCCATGAAAAGTGGCAGGATTAAAAACATCAATATCGACACTCTTTGTTACATGATCCTGGGAACAATGGATTTCACATTTACACAATGGCTGATCAGCGGTAAAACCTTGGATATAAAGCCAATTATCATGAATGTGCGTTCTATATTACGAACAGGTATAGGCAAGTAATGTGGTTGACTGCTGTCAATTTGTGCAACTAATTTGAAACTGATAGTACCTGCCAGATTAATCCGCGCAAGCGGTATTGGAGACACTGGAAGCCTGTCTGCAGCCAATCCTTTCCCACTAAAGGCTATTATTAACGATTTGCCCGTCAGATTACTCTTTTTGGTCATAATCCTTCTTTCATGTAAGGCTGTTATGGCCTTGAATATACCTTTAGTAGCAAGCTTTTCATCCGACGGACACCTCAACTGGTATCCAGACAGAGATAGCAGAAAACATAGCTGGAATGATAAGTATATCGTCACTCTCGGAGTTGATAGTCTAATACACAAAGACCTTGAATTCAGTTTCACGCTGAGCAACCAGGCGGAATTCACTGATCAGCCGATACTGCTGGAGAGCATTGAACTTCGGTACCATTTTGACAACTGGTCAGTCGCTGGCAGGTCGTCATTCCAAGGCATTGGGAAGGATAGTTTTTTCTCTCAGCTCTATGTCTCCAATGCAGATTACAACCGATATGAATATATGCAGACCCGTTTCAACGGCATCGAGGGCAGCTATGAAAAGGGTAAGATTTCATCCTATCTTGGCCTGGGCGGCAATCCTCATAACCTGACCATGTATTATCTGGGACTTAAATATACGGGTTCTGGCTTTATTGTTGGATTTAGAGCCGATGCAAGTGTTCAGGATGTTCATTGGGATGGACCCCATATAATGCCTTCCGTATCCGCTCAATATAAGAACAGGCGCATCAGGATGCAAACAAGTATAGCTGGTAACCATGTGTTCGAATATAATGAGCGTCCATCCAGGAATGAATATTTTGCCAACGCTGAGCTACAGATTGAGTTAGGTAGATACGTGGGATTTGTCTGTGCAGCGGAAAAGCAACAACAAGAACGCGCGCCATTGTCCAGCACTACCCTGGAAACAGGAGTTATCGCCAGGATTGCTCCCCTGGAGTTTATCCCTAACACTCGTTGGCAACTCATTGATGACAGTGAGGTACTTAGGATAGGGTTTCTGGCAAAGTATCTTTTATCTAATCACAACAGTATTGGTTTGTATTTCAACAATCTTATCCCCGATGCAGGACATAATTGCCTTGAGACAGGTTTACAGAGTTCTCTTTATTTTTCTTTTTAACCTCTTGGTAGGTTCTTGCGGTTTACTTTTGCCGGAGGGGAATGCAGGCCCAATAATATGCTTTACTTTTGATGACCAGCACAACAGTGTTTACGAGTATGCGTTCCCTACCCTGGCAGATTATGGATGGAAAGCCACCAATTATGTCAACAGTGGCTATTTAGGTCGGGACAGTTCACTCAGCTGGGATCAGGTACAAGAGCTGGAACTTGTTTATGGTTGGGAAACTGGAGGACATGGCTTGTGGCATCAAGATTTGGTTGATTTAACATATGATGAAGCCAGCAGGGAGATTGGGGAAGACTATAATAACTTGGTGAATCATGGGCTGAACCCCAGAGGCTTTGCTCTGCCCAAAGGAGCTTGTCCCCAAGCATATTACAGTATTATAATGAATTACTATAATTACGTCCGTTGTAGCTCCGACTTTGCAATACATCCGCCAATAGACAGATTTTCATTAGGATACATATCATACCAGGCTGATTGGTCCGCCGATACCATCAAATCCAGGATCGAACAAGGCATAGCAAACAAAGAGGCACTCATTGTCATTGGTTTTCACCAGATTGAAACACCCTCCAGTTACATGAATTGCCCCTTATCTGTGTTTAAGGCCATTTTGGGTTTTGTGCATCAAAAAGGGTTGAGAGTCATGACTCTATCAGAAGCCTTAGCGGTAATCTAAAGATTTTACTTGCCAAACGCGGGTCTGTTTATAAACTGGAAAAAAACAACAATATAAGAGGATAAAATGAAGCTCTCATCCCGTGCCTTGGAAATACAGGCCTCCCCCATCAGAAAACTAATGCCTCACGCCATAGCGGCCAGGAAGAAAGGTATCAAAGTATACCATCTGAACATCGGACAACCGGATATTCCCACGCCACAACCCATGCTTGAAGCTTATCACAATTTCTCTGACAAAGTTTTAGCCTATGGTCCCTCCCAAGGACTCGACATTTACAGACAAGGCCTTGTCCAATATTATCTCAAAAACGGTATAGCTTTGAAAGAAAGCGATATCATCGTCACCACGGCAGGTTCCGAAGCAGTTACATTTGCCATGATGGTTGTCTGCGGAGCTGGGGATGAGATCATAGTTCCCGAACCATTTTATACAAACTACAACGGTTTTGCCACAATGGCGGGAATCAATATTGTGCCAATCACAACCCACGCTGAGAACGGATTTCAGCTTCCTTCCACCTCTGTGATCGAAGAAAAAATCGGCGCGAAAACCAAGGCTATCATGATCTGCAATCCGGGAAATCCCACAGGAACGGTCTATGGCAAAGACGAGATCCATAGATTGGCAGAGATTGCCAAAAAGCATGGTCTCTATATAATATCGGATGAGGTTTACAGGGAGTTTATCTATGACGGACAAACACACACCAGCATCCTGAGCGTGGAAGGAATTGAAGAGCACGCGATCATGGTGGATAGTGTTTCCAAGCGCTACAGCGCTTGTGGTGCACGCATAGGCTGTATTGTTTCACGAAACAAAGAAGTTATGGACGCCACGCTCAAGTTCGCCCAAGCACGTTTATGTCCTCCCACCGTCGACCAATTGGCAGCCCATGCCTGCACCAAACTTGGGGACGAATATTTCAAGGAAATTATAGACGAATACCAAACCCGCAGAGATGTTGTTTATTCCGCCCTGATGCAGATACCGGGAGTAGTTTGCAAGCGTCCGGAAGGAGCTTTTTATGTGCTGGCTAAGCTGCCGATTGATGATGCGGAAGACTTTGTGATCTGGCTGTTGGATGAATTCCAGGTCGACGGAGAAACGGTCATGGGAGCCCCTGCCGAGGGTTTTTATGCGACTCCCGGCCTGGGCAAAAATGAGATCCGGCTGGCATACATCATCAATAAAGAAGAGCTTGTCAAAGCCATGGAAATATTCAAAGCTGGTATTGCTGAATATATAAGAATAAAATCCTTACCATAAGCAACCCCAATAGAAGGTGGTGTTATGAAGACCAAATGGAAGATTTCGCCATACCTGTATTTATTACCGGCGTTGGTGCTGCTGGTGATGTTCAGATTGCTGCCCATACTGATGTCCTTCGGGCTCAGTTTTTTCGATCTGGACATCAAGGGGAACGGTGTGTTCATTGGCTTGGCCAATTACGCTGAGATACTGAAGGATCAGGTATTCTGGCAATCGATGCTCAACACGATGTGGCTTATTCTATTTGTGGTACCCATGAGCATTGTCTTCCCCTTGTTCTTTGCGGTCATGCTCAATCAGATCAAGTGGCTCAAAAGCTTCTTCCGAATCATTTATTTCATGCCTTTCGTCACTTCACTGGTTGCAGTTTCCATTGTCTGGAAAATAATCTTTTCCGAACAAGCTGGTTTGGCCAATACCTTTTTGGAGTGGATTGGTCTCGAGCCGCAACTCTGGCTGGCGGAACCCAAAGGTATCTTCACCATCCTATTTTCTAGTTTTGGAATAGAAATTCCCGCTTGGATGGGAGGTCCATCCCTGGCGCTGTTCAGCATTATCATTATGACCGTCTGGAAAGGATTGGGATATAACACTATCATCTACCTCGCTGGATTGCAAAATATTTCCAAGGCTTACTACGAAGCGGCGGAGATAGACGGAGCCACAAAATCCAAGCAGTTCTGGGAGATAACCATACCCCTGATTTCCCCAACCACTTTCTACGTGCTGTTGATGACCACCATCGTCAGTTTCCAGGCCTTCGCGCAAGTCTATCTCATGACCGACAAGGGCGGCCCGCTCAACACCACCAAGTTGATAGTCTATTACATCTATGAAAAGGGCTTTGACCTGCTGGATATGGATTACGCCAGCGCGGTAGCTTTGGTGCTCTTTGTGATAATTCTGGGATTGACCTTGCTACAGCGTCGCCTGGAAAAACACGTGAACTATTAGGAGGCACAGAATGAACGAAAAGCTGAGAATGACCCTGATCTACTTTCTGCTCGCAGTCTTCGGTTTGACCATGATTGTGCCGTTCATCTGGATGTTGTCCACTGCACTGATGACCCAGTCTGAATTCAATAAAAACGACTCCGTGTTCATTCCCAAAGAAGAATACTATGTCTGGAATCAAGGGAAAGTACAGCAAAGAATAATCCTGGTTACCACAAAAGAGGACAGCAGCATCATTCACGTATTGGACAAAGATGCCAACATTGTCCGCGAATACCTTGCTGTACCTTCAAATCAGATCGAATTGGTTAAAAAGAGACCCAGCCTGCACTTCGAAAATTTCGTCACAGCATTCCGCAAGGTTCCCTTTGCCACATACTTTGCCAATACCATATACGTCTCGTTCATGACCCTAATTGGGGCGATGATCACTTCTGTGTTGGCGGCCTACGCCTTTGCCAGAATGGAATTCAAGGGCAGGGACTTCTTTTTCTACTTGTTTTTGAGCATGATGATGGTACCAGAACCCATCTATCTTATTTCCTCTTATATACTGCTGGATAAGATTAACTGGCTGGACACCTACAACGCACTGATCGTGCCCTGGTGCGTAAACATCTTCACCATCTTCCTGTTTCGCCAGCATTTCAAATCCCTGCCGCAAGAACTATTTGATGCCGCATCTATCGACGGCTGCAGTACTTTCGGCATGTTGTGGCGGATCATCCTGCCACTTTCAAAACCGATTATTGCCACTGCGTCCATTTTTTCGTTGATCGGCAGTTGGAACAGCTTTATGTGGCCCCTGGTTATGACAGATCGTCCTGAACTGCGTGTCCTGCAGGTCGGTTTGAGCTATTTCAACCAGGAGGCTTCCACGCAGACAACCCTGCTGATGGCAGCTTCGACATTCAGTATTGTTCCGATCCTCATTTTGTTTTTCCTGGCTCAAAAACAGATTATTGCCAGCTACGCGAGAACAGGGCTTAAAGACTAACCTATTTATGGAGTTACAACATGGCTAAAACCAAAAGAGATTTGAAAAAAATAAAACAACAGCTACAGAAAAGCGGATCAAGTCAAAGCGAGAAAACTCCTTACTTGGTTCCAGAAACCACTGCGCGAGGCAGCATCCACGAGTTTAACGACGCGGATATACGGCCCCAGCAGCTCGTTCCCAAACGTATCAACATCTGGGTCGCGATAGCCGTGTTTGCCGTAACTCTGATTGTCTATATGCTCACCCAAGCACGCACTCTGTCTTTCTGGGATTCAGGCGAGTATGCCACCTGCACCAGCATCCTGGGCGTGCCCCACCCTCCGGGAAACCCCTTCTATATAATTCTTGGCAGGGCTCTCATTGCCATGTTCGGAGGTATTTTCTCACATGCCATAATAGCCGCTTTCATGTCGGGCATGATGTCCGCACTGGCTGTCATGTTTACCTATCTCATCACTGTCCAGCTTACCAGTATGCTCAAGATAAGATATTGGGAAGCTATTTTCGCGGGTGTGGTCGCGGCTCTTTATACCGCTTTTTCTTTCACTTTCTGGATGAATGCCGTTGAGGCTGAAGTCTATTCCGGATTGGTGTTCTTCATCAATATTATTATCTGGCTGACCCTGTATTGGGTGCAAAGAGCCAGAGACTTTCACTATCAGAACATCCTGCTGCTGATAGTTTACCTTTTCTTTTTAGGCTTCTGCGTGCATCAAACCTCATTGCAGATTGCTCCGGCAGTTCTGTTTATCGTGGTGTATCCCTTGTTCCTGTCTGGCGTTCGCAAAGATCATTTCTGGCTCAAATTCATTGGCTATGGCGTGGCGCTGATTCTTGCTTATTATATTGCCGGTTTGATCGGCAAGGGCATGGGTATCGATGACTTCGACAAATGGGGATTTGCCCTTATGAGCTTTATCCTGCTCTTTATAGAGCTTCGCGATGTTTTCGACAAGCGGGTCTGGATAATCGGAATACTCCTCGTTATAGCTGGCCTCTCTTCGCATCTCTACCTCATGGTGCGCGCCGCTGACAGGCCTTTTATCAACGAAGGGCACCCCAGTACCATACAGATGTTTAAAGATTATGTACTGAGAAAACAATACGGCGTCACCTCCATGTTTGAGCGCAGGGGAAACCTTATCTCCCATCAACTTGGCTATCATTTTTTACGCTATTTCGGCTGGCAATGGTTTAACGCGGAAACACTGGCGGGATGGTTCAAGATACCATCCGCGGCGGTTGCGGCCATTGCCAACATCTTCATCGCCTTCACCGGTTTCTTTGGCGCGATATTCCATGCCCGGAAGAACAAACACAGCTTCTTCTATTTTCTCTCGATCTTCTTCTGCACCACCTTGCTGATGGTCTTTGTGATGAACTTGTCTTCGGGCGAGGTCAGGGACCGCGATTACTTCTTTGTGGTCGGCTACAACATGTGGGCAATTTGGCTGGGCATTGGTTCCCTCGCTTTGCTGCACCTGTTCAGGAAAGAGTCCCTGCGCTACATACTGGCCATCATCCTACTATTGCTGCCTGTTTTCAACATGGTTTCCCAATATCGGGTTCATGACCGTTCCAGGGAGTTTATCGCCCTGGATTATGGCCTGAACTTCCTCAATTCGCTGGAAAAAGATGCCATAATCTTCACCAACGGAGACAACGACACCTTCCCAATCTGGTACGCCCAGGCTGTGGAGGACCCATATTCCAAGGAACACATCACGCCCGCGGTCGGCACCTACCCCACTTCAGACTCCCAGGCTGCCATAGCCAAGGCAATGGAGTTTAAGAACAAAGAACTGAAAGGGATTCGCAAGGATGTGACCGTGGCCAATCTTTCGCTATTGAACACACCCTGGTACATCAAACAGCTTAGGGATCGCGAGGGAGTGCTGTTCAGCTGGTCGGATGAGCAGATTGACAATCTGCAACCTGCCTTGTTGAACACCACGGTCAATTTCAGCGCCGGCGACCCCGCGGGTGAAAAGAATTTCTCTATCTTCTTTGCCGAAACCCCTAGATTCCGCCGCGCGGAACCCTACTATCGCGTTTCAGACCTCGCGGTTATCCAGCTTATCAAGGACAATTACGGCAAGCGCCCCATCTATTTTGCCGTTACCTGCGAAAGTTACATCGGATTCGATGACTATCTTCGCAATGAAGGAATGGTCAGCAGGCTCATTCACATCAAGGATTTGGAAGGCGAGCAGATTGATATTGACCGTTTGCTGCAAAACATAGAACAAGTTTACCAATACCGCTCGATCCATGATCCCCGGGTTTACAAAGACGATAACATGAAGCGCTTGATAATGAATTACGGTTCTGGATTTGTCCGCGCTGCTGTTTATTACACCAAACAAGGTGATTATGCCAAAGCTGAAAAGTACGCCGCAGAAGCAAGAAAATATGTAGACACCGAACTGAGGATGGCTGACTACTATATACGCTACTATGCGGACACCGGCCAATTAGGAAAACTCGATGCGTTCATCGAAAAGAACATCTTTCCGCACGAACGCGCCATAGATATCTATCAAGGCTATGTCCTTCGCTATATCCTGGGAAACAAAAGAGAGCTTGCTCCCAGATACCTGGCCATGATCATGCAGCGCTATCCCAACGACACAGGCTTGGGTAGCCTGGCAATTGCCTACGCCCAGGAGTATGGCGAGATAGCTCAGGTTGAGGCCCTTTTCAGGTCTTTGGAAGGGAAGATCAACTATAGCATGGTTGACCTTCTGCAAGATATGTACCAAGAAAACTTGTCACAGTGATCAAAACTCAGCCAGCACAATGTTCCTATTTCCCGGGCATTGACATCATGCTGGCTGGCATTAATATATAGATGTACACTTTTTTGATGGAGACGAAAATGAAAAAGACAGCTATGCTACTCGCCATTGGGATCATGGCAGTACTTCCCCTTGCTGCCCAGATAGACCTGCCCAGGCCGAACCTTAATCCCTGGCAAACCGCCGCGAGAAGCCCTCTCCTGGACGCCAGCAGGCTTTCAATGAGCCATTCGATGGGTTTCATGGCTGGCAGTTCCAGCGCTGGCTATGGCTATTATCTTTCGAACTATACCAACCACCTCAAGTATGAGCTGAGCCCAAAGCTCGATCTGGCTCTGGATTTGAACTTTGTCAACTACGGCTCCACCTCGGGCGGGTTCAAGTTCAACTCCGACAATCAAAGCAAGGTTATTCCGGAATTCAAGCTCAATTACCGGCCTTCTGAAAGCTTCCGCGTTTCTGTGGAGTTCAAGCGCGGATACCCTTGGCTGGGAAGCGACAACGCGTGGCTCGACAGGTAGCTTGCCTGTGTTGGTTGTAGATGTTGTCCTGATTATTGTTCTGGGCGCTTCCCTTGGCAGTTTCCTGAATGTTGTAATCGACCGCCTTCCTCGCAAAGCGTCATTAGTGAGGCCTGGGTCGCATTGCACCTCCTGCGGGAAAAAGATTCCTTTCTGGTTAAATATCCCGATAATCAGCTACCTGGCCCTTAAGGGCAAATGCAAGTATTGCGGAGAGCGGTTTCACTGGCACCACCTTTTGGTTGAGATCATCACCCCCCTGATGTTTCTCGCCCTGTATGCTGTGTATGGGTTGAGCCCGATGTTCTTCAAGTTCGCCACAATGGTGAGCTTCTTGATTCCCATCTTTTTCATTGATGCCTACCACAAGATCATTCCCCTTGCGCTTACGCTGCCCCTCATCGCCTCTGGATGGCTCTGGGCTTTGGTGCCTGAGACTTTTGTAAGTTTCCCGGATTCCCTTCTGGCATCTGTCCTGACCTTCGCGTTTTTATATCTGCTTGCCCTTGCCTGGGAAAAGATATTCCGCAAAGAAGGGTTGGGCGGGGGCGATGTTGTCCTGTTCCCCGGGGTAGCTGCCTATTTTGGCTTGCTCAACATTCCTTTCATCGTGATTCTGGCCTGCCTTATGGGAATCATATATTTCCTGGCCTTTGTCCGCAAGAACACCCCTTTCGCTTTTGGTAATTTTATTGCCGCCGCCGCTGTTATCTGGGCTTTAGCGGGTGAATGGCTTCTCAATTTGGCTGGTTTGCCAGCCTTCGTATCCCTGTTTTCCAACTGAGCCTTACATAGCTCCCATACTCTTTTAAAACCGCTTGCCTCTTCCAGTACTTCGGAGCTTCGACTGAACGACAACGAACCTGTAGGACATTTTTAACAGTGTCCCTTATGCTGTTTCGTGACGCGGAATCTAGTCTCTTATAAGACCTTAATCAGCCACACATACAATTGTTATTTTCATCGAAGCAAGCTTAGCAAGCTGCCCTGACCCACTCCTGCCTTCATGTCCCATTGACCGCCCGTTGAACGCCAGGTAATTTCCAGCGCAGCGATTGCTCAGCGTTCAGTCAGCGATCAGTCAGTGATGAGCGTATGAGGGCCAAAAGAAAGCGGGGACCAGGCTTTACGCGTTGATCCCCATTAGCTTACAAGTGTCGTCAATCCCCATCATTCCAGCGATGGGAACAGCGGCTCACATTCGGTCTGGTTTCCTGGCTGATTGCTTGTCATTGGGCTTTGCTTTGCCTGTTTTCTTGTTGTCCAACCTGGTGTCATCATCTTTGCCTGTTTTCTTGCTGTCCAACCTGGTGTCATCATCTTCATCCGGATTGCTGTCAGGCATCCTGAGCTTGGTTTTGTCGGTTTTCGTATTTGCCGCTTGTTTCCCGCTGCCCAGTTGTGAGCCGTTGTTACCACTGGGAGGGTTGTAGCTGCCATTACCGTTCCCGGATCCATTTCCACTACCGGGATGACTGCCGGAACCTCCACCGCTGCCACCGCCGGGAGGGTTATAACTACCACTTCCATGGCTTCCACTACCATTTCCTCCGTGGCTCCCCCCATGTCCACCGCCATAACCGCCACTGGGAGGAGTTGGCGGAATATAGCTTCCGTGGCCTCCGCTGTTGCCACCGCCTGGAGGATTGTGACCGCCATGTCCGCCATGACTTCCACCGGGAGGGTTGTAAGGAGGACGGGGAGGTCTGGGCTTATAGCCGGGAGGCGGAGTGGGCCTGGGAGGAGCCAGGGGATAGAAATATTGTGGACAGATTGGCCTGTAATATGGCCGGTCAAAATATGGGTACAAGAACGCAGTAGAGTAATATGCCCTTTCCAGTCTGAAGGTGTAAACAGACGGATGTCTGATCGCGGCTCTCAGGGAACCCTTGTTCAAGGGCACAAAAATCTCTTCTTTAATAGGGATATAGCCCCTTTTGGTTATGACTATCTCAATCGTTCTGCCAGGAATACCATCGTAGTAGTCGAAATACTCATCCATTAACACGGGAAAGATCTCCGTGGGAGTCCTCCCCAATTCCTGGTCGGTATCATACACGGTTACTTTCGCGCCCCGGGGAATCGTCCTGATCTTGAACGCTCCATATAGATCATCGGCGCTGAGCGCGGCAGCGATAAGTAACAGACAGGTTATTAAAGCGACCTTGAGTTTCATGATAACCTCCTTGGGTTATTTCGTTTCTACAAGTATTACCAGAACGTAGGGAAAACCTTCACAGAATTTGGCAAATGAAACACCGCCAAACGAAAAGCCGCGTTTTTGGCGCGGCTTTGTTATCTGATGAGCTATATACTTATAGATTCTCGATGTTTTTGAGTGGTTTTGGCGCGGTGGCGGGAGTGATGCCTTCCATGGTCAGGTAACCCAGGACGGGTGATCCCATGGGCTTGCCCCCGCCATCTTCGCGGAAGAACTGGACGGGTACGCGGATAGCCTGACCATCATGTTCCGTAATCGGTTTCCCCTCACCGTCAACAGGGAAGGGATTGGCATACAACCAGGCCAAGCCAATGGCGGCTGTGCCATTCGGTTCGTTGACGTTCTTGCGGGATGAGCCGATTGCCTGTCTCATTTCCAGGCTGAGGTTGGGGGAGTTGATGCTCGAGGTGACAGTTCCAAGCCTCTTGCCGTCCAAATAGACTCCACGATTTGAGGCAATGCCTTCACTCACAAGGATCAGCAAAGCTTTGGTGGGGTTGGAATCCAGTTCTTTCTGCAGGGCTTCTTTGCCGATGAAGGATTCCTTGTCCATATCCACGCCGGCGGCGAAGAGGGGCGCGTTCAGGGGACTGTGATCTGGATCATACTCGCTGCCCATCAGCGGAAGCCCGTGTGGCCCTGCCGACATCCGGTTCTCATCCCTGCCGCCCAGGCCGACCAGCAAGCCATCCAGATCCAAGGCCTTGCTTACTATGGCCTTAAAGTCCTCAGCCGCTTTGGCTGCCGGGATATACAATTCCCAGCCCCAACGATTTGTGTAGCCGGTTCTGCTGATATAATATTTGTGCCCGTCCCGCTCAAACTCGTTGAAGGTAAAAAAGCCCATGTTCTTTTCCGGGTTGTTGCGGTTCTTTAGCACGGCGTCGCCGTAGATGCTTTTAAGCAGCTTGAAAGACAGCGGCCCCTGGACGTCCACTTTTACCAATTGGTCGGAAATGTCTTTGGCCACCACATCTTCCCCATCCCGTTTCACGCTCATGATGCGGTCGATATCAGCGATGATTTCCTTGCCATCTTTTGACGCGGTGATATCGTGCCCGGCGTTGATGACAGCGATGTATTCCGTGTCAGACAGGCGCATCACGATCATGTCGTCCTGGACTCCACCCCGTTCATTGAGCAGAAGGGTGTATTTGCAAGCGCCCACCTTCATATCGCTCATCTTGCCGCCCAAAGCCCTGTCCAAAAGGGCCGGAGCGTCCGAGCCTGAGAAAAGCAACTGCGCCATGTGGTCGATGTTGTAAACTGCCACTCTGTTCACCGCGGCTGCTTCTTCCAGAACTGATGTCAGATAGTTCACAGCCATGCTATATTCGCCAAAATTGCTGCGCTTTGTAGCTTGCAGGGGCAGTCCCTTGCGTTGCGCCAGCAAAGGCAGATACCAGTTTTCCTCCAGTTCATAGAGGAAAGTCTTGCGAGGGTTGGCGGGAAAGTCGAATCCAAGTTTCATTGTAATCTCCTTTTATTCTATATATCTAATGTTAAAGATGTTCACAGCCCCTCCGAAAAGACCACCCTGCCCCCGATCATGGTAAGCAAAGATTTCGCCTCCAGCCAATACTCATCGGGGAGGTTGGTGAAGTCCTCCAAAACGATCATATCCGCCACTTTGCCGGGGCGCAGGGAACCAGCGTAGTGATGGGAATCGGAACCCTTTGCCGCGCCGAGAGTGTAGGCGTGCAGTGCATCCCAGGCGGAAAGCCTTTGCCAGGGAAGCCAGCTTGGTTGCCTGGGGTCATTGCCCTTTTTCCTGTTAAGCGCGCAATAGATACCCTGAAAAGGATTGATGGTTTCGATGGGTGAATCCGATCCGAAACCAAAGGGGATACCCTGTTCCTTGACCGAACGGAACGAATAGGCATAGTCTCTGATGGGAGACCAGTATTCCTCTATCATATCAATATCATTGGCGAGATGGATGGGTTGCATGGCGCAATAGGCAGAGCTTTCCTTCAGCCTCTGGATATCCTCGGGAAGGATGGACTGGAGGTGTTCCACGCGTTGCAACAGATTCGGATACTGGCCTTTCAACCTGAGGAAAGCGCCAATCACGGAACGCACCGCGCGAACCCCGATGGCATGCACAGAGCAGGAAATCCCCGCCCGCGCGGCCTTGACGCCAAGCTCATACAACTCATCTTCACTATAGCGCAGTATGCCTCTGTTGCCTTCTGAGCCGGGATAGCAATGATCGACAGCCGCTGTCCTGGAACCAAGCGAGCCATCGGCAAAGACCTTGACCCCCCCTGTCTTGAACCACTCATTCCCTTCATAAGACCGCCGCCCTTTTTCTATCATTTCATCCAGCAGCTCAAGCGGAAAATGCCAACAAACGCGGATGCCCCGCTCCTCATTGGCCAGGGTTGAGAGTATCCGGACGCTGGATTCAGACTCCATGGAATGTATGGAAGCCAATCCCAGCTTGTGGGCTGTGGCGATGCTTGCCCTCACCAGATTCGATATCTGTTCGGCAGAAGGTTGTTCAATAAACTTGTCCAAAGCCTCTGAAGCCGCCTCAGACACTATTCCCGTGGGCTCGTTCTGGCTGTTTCTCCAAATCTTTCCCCCGGCGGGATCGGGTGTGTCGCTGGAAATGCCTGCCAGCTTCAAGGCCAGTGAATTGCACCAGCGGCTGTGGTAATCCTTGCTGTAAAGCGCCACCGGAATGTGGGGAAAGTATTCGTCCAGCAGATCACGCTTGATCAATTCCGGCATATCGCAACGATTGGCGTCCCAGCCTCCACCCAGTATCCAGCAAGGGCTTTCCTGACGCGAGTCCCGGAAAGATGCCAGACGCTCTTTTATAGACGCGATGGTGTTACAATCCACCAGATCAACCTGTAGTTGCAATTTGGCCCACTCCACGAAATGCGTGTGAGTGTCCGTAAACGCGGGTAACAACGCCCTCCCGCCGATATCGATTATCTCCGTGTTGGAGGAACTGGCAGACCGGCACTCGGACAGGGAACCCAAGAGGGAGATCACTCCATCCTTCACCAGTAGCGAATTGTGGATGCTCGGGCCCTGGTTGTCCATGCAAAAGATCAGGGCGTTAGTGAAAATGTAGTTCTTCAAGGATAACTTCCAATGCTTGTTTTAACTCGTCCAGCGGGACGGCATAGTTCAGCCTCAGCCACGACCTGCCCATCTCTCCGAAAGCGCTGCCGGGAACCGTGATCACTCCCTTGCGGGCAAGCTCCTGGGCCACAGCGACATCATCGCCCCCCACCTGTAACAGGCAATAGGGCGTGGCGGAGGGTAAATAAAACTTAATCCCGCTGCCTGACAGGCGCTCTTTTACGACAGATCTGCTCTCTTTAAGGCTATCCAAAACCTCAATCGCGGCAAGCGAGCCTTGGGGAGAAAGGGCAAATTCCGCCAGCTTTTGCGAGAGCCAGTTGCTGCAGGTGGAGACATATTGCCGCGCCTTGACCACCGCTGAGATTATGCCTTGGGGAAACAAACCCCAGCCAAGCCTCCATCCGCTCATACAGTGAGATTTTGACAAACCGCCGATGATGATGAGCCGCGACGCGTGCCGGGCATCCCAAAACGACACTGGGGCTGCGTCAAAATACAGCCCGAGATAGATTTCGTCCACTATCAAGATCAACTGGTGCTTCACGCAGATATCAAGCAGATGCAAAATCCCCGCCCCGGAAAAGACGTGTCCGGTTGGATTACCAGGATTGCTCAGGATCAGGGCTTTCACTCCTTCGCCAAGCTTGCTTTCCCACAGAGATAAGTCTGCAGATTGCAGATCGGCGCTGTAAGGCAGCCTGACTATGTCCGCTCCCATGATCCTGCCGATATTGGGATAAGCGCTGTAGTCGGGATCGGGAATTGCCATCCTGTCTCCCGGTTCCAGCAGCGCAAGCAAGGCCACGAAGATGGCTTCCTCCGCCCCGTTGCAGACGCATACGTTGTCCGGCGAAGAGCCCGGATAAAACTGGGAAATTGCCTGGCGCAGCTCTGGCAGGCCGGCATTGGGGGTATAGACGGGAGTTCCCTCCCGCAAAAGAGCGATGGCTTTTTGCCTCAAAACATCTGGCAGGGGGAAGCCCAGTTCGCCCAGGGCAAGGTTGACCGCTCCCCGCGGCGCTTCCTGGGTCATGCGCCTGATCAGGGAAAGTTCGATCCCGTCCAGCCGGCTCGCTTCAGTCAACAACACTGCGCAGTTCCATCTCCAACTGCACGGATTTATCTGTCTTGGCGTCCCGGTATTTGATTATAATGGGGCAATAAACATGAAATCCCGGATTATCTTTCATCTGCCTGCTGCCCGGAACCAAGACCGCTCCGGCGGGGATGGTGAAAGAACCGCCCGGATCCCTTGGCAGAAACTCTTTGCGTACCGCGTCATACACTGGCGTCGAGGCTGTAAGAATGGTTCCGGAAGCTATAACAGCCTTATTTTGGACTATAATTCCCTCGTAGATGCCAGTATTGCCGCCCACAAACACATCATCCTCGATCACCACAGGCCTGGAACCTATCGGCTCCAATACTCCCCCGATCATTGCCCCGGCCGACAGATGCACATTTTTGCCGATTTGCGCGCAGGAGCCCACTAAGGCATGTGAATCCACCAAAGAACCGCTATCCACCCAAGCGCCGATATTGATGAACGCCGGGGGCATGATAGCCACTCCGGGCGCCACATAAGCCCCGGCCCTGGCAGATGACCCACCGGGGACGATCCTGACCTGGTGCGAGAGCAGGAAAGATTTCTCGGGCAGGGTGTCTTTGTCGAAAAAGAGCTTGCCTTCCCCTCGCGGATAAGTGGTCAGTTTACCCATCCTGAATCCGATCAGGATACCCATCTTGACCCACTGGTTCACTATCCAGGAGGAGCCATCGGGTTCGCAGGCGCGGATTCTGCCCTCGTCGAGGGCTTGCAGAAAGTCCTGATACAGGTTCTGTTCCGCTTCTGTGTAGCTATCTGGCTTGGCTTGATACAGTGAGATAATCGATTCTTTCATTGTTTATACCTCATATATTGCCGCTTTCATGCGCGACAGCGCCTGCCCGAGGATTGACCTCTGGCAGGCAAAATTTATCCTGACAAAGCTGCTGTCTCCGAACTTTGAACCGGGGTCGAGGCCCAGATGAGCCTTGTTGACCAACAGCTTCATGAGTTGCTCTTCATCCAGTCCCAGTCCGCTGTAATCCATCCAGCCCAGATAAGTGCATTGCGGGCGTGCCATGCGCAGCTCTGGAAAGTCCTTCGCCAATACCTCGATCAGCAAATCGCGGTTGCCCTGCAGGTAGCCCACCAACTGCCTCAGCCATTCCCGGGAATCCCGCCAGGCGGCGATCAGGGCCTCGATCCCAAAGCTGTTTCCCACATGCAGGTGCAGTTTCATGATCAGACTGTCCAACTCTTTTCTCATCACCGGGTCTTTCACGACCAAGACCGCGCTGGACAAGCCTGCCACATTGAAAGACTTGGCAGGAGAGAAACAACAGACGGAGTGATCCGCGAAATCCTCCACAGCTCCATACGATAAAAAGGTCTGGCCGTCATACACGATATCCGCGTGGATCTCGTCGCTCACAACCTTCACCCCATACTTCACGCACAGCCTTCCCATGCGCTTCAGTTCCTGCTCGCTCCACAACCTGCCCACCGGATTGTGGGGATTGCAGAGAATGAACATCCTGGCTTGGGCAAGCTTGCGCTCAAAATCCTCCCAATCGATCTGCCAGTGATTTTCCTGAAAGACCAGCGGATTGGTCAGCAGCCTGCGCCCGTTCAGGCGCACGGCGTCAAAAAAGGGGCCATAGACAGGCGTTTGGATCAATATGGGATCATTAGGTTCGGTAAACTGCAACACTGCCAGATTGATGCCAGGCACGATTCCCGGGCTGGTCAGAATCCACTCTTCCCCGATCTTGAACCCATATTCCCTGGCAATCCAGTTCGCCGCCACTTCATAAAAGACTGGCAGGCGGAAGTTGTAGCCGAAGATACCATGATCCAGCCTGCTTTGCAGGGCAGCCCGGATGGCCGGCGCCACCTCGAACTCCATATCCGCCACCCAGAGGGGGAGCAGGTCTTCGCGTCCGTAAATCAGTTTCAGGCCGTCATGCTTGAAACAGCCTGTGCCCCGCCGTTGCGTTATCTTGTCAAAATCATATTTCATACTGATTCGCTCTGTTCGGAGTCTTTTACCCTCTGCATCACCTGAACCAGCTTGGCGAGCTCGTCGTTCATCTGTATCTGGGGACAAAGATCCGCGATATTATACATTATCTCCAGCATCTTGGGAAAGGAGGCGTTGGTCTTGAATACCCTGTCCCTTCCCCTGGAGTCGGTATATTTCAGATACACATAATAGGTAATGGATTTGCGGAACTCCATGCCCTGTATCCTCTCATAGGGGATGGCGATGGAGGGTCTCAATATAAAGCGCAGCCACAGGCATTCTGGGGCGAATATCACGCTGTTCAGGTTGGTCAGATGGCGCACCGCGGTGTCCATAGCGATAAACAGAACCACCAGGGGGAGTATCCTGAAAAACGCAGGCGTCTCGGAGCTAATCCGGTTGAAGAGCACCCACAGGCACCAGGCCGCGACAGCTATTGAGATGGCCAGAAAGGGAAGCCGGGACAGGGGATGGAGCCGGTAACGGACAGGCATCCTGCCTTTAACGGACGAGATATTCAGACGGCGCGGCAACTGTATTCCCTCCACATCCGGTTCACGCTGGCCAAAACCTCCCCGCTGGCTGGAACGCCATCAAAGAGGTTGTGCCGGTCCTGCTCGCCGTGGAAGTCGCTGCCTGCGGTCATATACAGGCCGTTCTTCAGGCAGATGTTGGTAAACTCGTCCACCTCGAACTTATAATGGTCAGGATGCCACACCTCCAGCCCGTCGATACCCATGGCAATGAATTTTTCCACGTAGGCGGGTTTCGTCAGCTTGCCGGGATGGGCCACGATGGCCAGTCCTCCGGCGGCATGGATGATCCTGACCACTTCCTGGACGCCCACTTCCGGCTTGGCGCTGTAGGCGGGCTTATTGTTGCCGATATACTTGTCGAAAGCCTCGTTTTTGGAGGACACATAACCGCGGTTCACCAAAATTTGGGCGATATGGGGACGCACGATCAGTTCACGGCTGCCGGCCACTTTCACGACCTCTTCCAGCGTGATCTCCATACCCAGTTCCCTGAGCTTGGAAATCATGCGGATAGCCCGTTCCCGCCTGCCGGTCAGATACATCTCGGTCAATTCCTTCATCTGCTGGTGGTGACTGTCGTAGCCATAGGCCAGAATATGCACGTCATCGCCTTCATGATGGGAACTGATCTCGATTCCGGGTATGATGCGCAGAGGCGAAACATCCTCCGGCAGCTGCTTGTAGGCATCGAATGTATCGTGGTCTGTGATCGAGATCAGATCCAGGCCGATCTGTTGCGAGCGCCTGATCAGCTCCAAAGGGCTGAGCACTCCATCCGATACGTTGGTATGCAGATGCAGGTTGATGCGTTTGATGGGGTCTATTTCTTTTACTATCATAATTTCTTTTCTATTGACGTAATTCTGGCTGTCGTAAAACCGTCAATAAGTTTTTTGCCCGATTTGGCGGGTGGTTTTTGCTATCCGTCCGCCGCCGTTTGGAGTATGACAATGCAATATGAACCCATCAAAGACCGCGTCTCGGGGATGATCAGGATCTTCCCCGCCGCGAGGCTGTGTTTCTACCGCCTGCTCGACCTCTTTCTGCTGCGCCAGCGCTATGTGAAAAGGCAGATGAACCGCCACTGCGCGGGCCGCCAGAAACTCCGCTATTACGATGCCGGAGCCGGATTCTGCCAATATTCCTGGTATGTGTTGAACAAGTGGAGCTACTCCACCGTATTTGCCTCCGACCTCAAGGGGGACTACCTTGACGATTTTGCCCATTTCCTGCCGGGAAACATGGCCGGCAGGTTTTCCCACCGCCCCGCCGACCTCCAGTTTTTCAAGCCGGAAAAGGAGTTCGACCTCGTTACCGCGATCGACATCCTGGAACACATCGAGGACGACATGGCTGTTTTGAAAAACTTCCACGCCTGCCTCGCGGAGAACGGACTGCTTATCATCTCCACCCCCTCGGACAGCGACCCGGCTGCCAAATTCACCGCCGAACACGTGCGCCCCGGTTATGGCAAAGCGGAACTAGAGGCCAGGCTTGGCGCCTGCGGGTTCCGAATCCAGTCCAGCCTTTACAGCTATGGCCCCCTGGGCAGCCTGGCCTGGCGCTGGCTCATCAAACGCCCTCTCAGCCTGATCTCCCGCTCCAAACTCTTCCTGCTGGCGCTACCTATCTACTACCTGCCCGTCTTCCCCATCGCGCAATTGCTTATGGCGCTGGATCTGCGCCTGAACAACAAGCGTGGCACCGGGCTGATAATCGTAGCCCAAAAAGCTTGAGCAAAAAGGAAGCCGGGCTTCGCTCTGAAACCCGGCTCCAATATGGCTTGCAAGCTGGTCTGCCAGCTTAGAACTGGATACTCCCCGCGTTGATGGGGGCAAGCATCAGAATCTCTTCGCCTTGCAGGTCTTTCCACAGTTCATAGGCCTTGATGTAATCGCCGCCCATGTCTTCCAGCAAACCGAGGACAGGCAGGCCCATAAAGGGATTGCCGCCCATCTGGACATCGATTCCGCCAGGCTTGGAGGTGGCGTTCACCAGGGTTACTTCGCCCTTGAGCCCTGCCAGTTCGCGCATCTCAGCCCTGGCTGTTTCCAGTCCGCCCAAAGCGTCCACCAGGCCTATCTGGTAGGCTTGCTTGCCTGTCCAGACCCTGCCCTGGGCGATCTCGTGCACCTGCTCCAGCGTAAGGTTATCCCGCCCGGCGTCCACTATGCCAACAAATTCTTCATAGATGGCTTCGATCGCGTTCGTCATACGCGCCTTTTCCTCTTCGCTCCAATCTCTGGTCATTGAGCCGAAATCGGCATTTTGCCCTTTGTTGACAGTGGACCAGTGCACTTTGACCTTATCCATCAGGCGCCTGGTGTTGAACGACAGCCCGATCACCCCGATGGAACCGGTGAGGGTGGAAGGCTCGGCTACTATCTTGTCTGCCTTGCAGGAAATGTAATAGCCTCCGGAAGCCGCCGCTCCTGCCATCGAGACCACCACCGGTTTCTTGTTTTCACTTTGTGCCAAAGCCAGTTCGTTGAGGATGATGTCAGAGGCCTGGGCTGAACCGCCCCCGCTGTCAACACGCAGGATTATTCCCTTGTAGGCCTTGTTCTTGCGTGCTTCGCGGATGAGTTCCACAGTTGTCTTATGGGCGATGCTCTTGCCCGGGGTTCCCTCGCCCATCACAATGTTGCCGCTGGCATAGATCACAGCCACCAAATCCTGCCTGGGTTTGGCCCAGTTGTATTCTCGATAGTCCGCCAGGCCGGATTGGTGCCCCGATATCCCGAAACCATCTTCCAGGCGCTCATCCAGGTCTCCCTCGTAAATGAGGGCGTCCACCAGGCCGGCTTTGAGGGCGTCCTTAGCCAGGAAGTAGGGCCCGGCGTCGATGGTCTCCGCCACCCCTTTGGCTAGCCTTGAGCCGCGTCCGCTTTGGATGGAGGCCAGAATCTCGTCATAGACGCTTTGCAAAAGGGACTCATACACTTCCCGCTCGGCTTCGGTCATCTCGGATTCCGAGAACATATTGCCAGCACTTTTGTAGCGGTGGGAGCGGAAATTAAGCACATCCACACCCAGGCTCTTGAGCAGGTCGCCAAGATAGGGGCTTTTGGCGGAAAGACCGCGCAGATCGACCCCGCCCACGGGATTCAGATAGATGCTGTCCGCCACCGCGGATGCGAAGAAATAGCCTCCGTTGGAGATATTGTCGTAGTAAGCGCTTATCTTTTTGCCCGAGGCCTTGAATTCATTCACCGCCGCCAATAGCTCTTCCATCAGGGCATAGGAACTGGAGAAGCTGGGATTCCTGAGCATGATGCCGCTCACAGCCGGGTCTTGGGCTGCCTGTTTCAGCGTGGCTGTCAAAGTCTCGATGCTGATGGTGTTTTTGTCATAGACCTTGAACGGCCCGAACTCGTATTTGGGCGCTTTGTAGCTGACGATGGAGCCTTTGAGGCTCATGTCATACCAGTTGTTTGGCTTGATACCCAGAAAAGGCAGGTAGGTTTTATTGGTGAGATGGATGTAAGGGATGGCGTAACGCCCTTTGCCTTTCATCCTGTTCAGGGCGCCCAGGTCGGTTTTGCCGAAGCTCAGGCTGAAGGAGAGCTGCGCGGTTTCAGATTCCAGGTTGTAGCTGCCGCCGATGTTGACTCCGTCAAGCAATTGGGTCTGAACCCCCAAGGTCGGCTTCTTGACCTTATAGGAACCGTCTTCCCTCCGGTAATCCACATCTGCGCTCAGCTCCAGGCGATGTCCGGCCGCCGAGGTGATCAGGGCTAGGGGACGGATGGCCGCCCCAAAGCGGTATTCCGGCTTTTTGCCATAGGGATTGTCCCAGGTGAAGCCCACCGACGCGGAGTTTACGGGGCGGTAGGTGAAGCCGCTGCGCCAATCCCCTTTTCTGATATTTGAGTTTTTCCAGCGGTAGCTGCTGCCCGCATATAGGTTGGGAAAAATGTGGCGCGGCAGGTATTCCGAGCCGCTGGCAAGGGTGTGGTAGTTCACGCCGCGTCCCTGGTTCAGCTTGTCATATTCATACACATAGCTCAGCCCTTCCAGATTGGCGAACAGCCAGTATTGCTTTTGCAACTTCTTGGCATCATACACCTGCGCCCAGCCGAAGCCGTCGGAGTGTCCCGTTCCGCACAGGGCGGGGTTGAACACGGGGATAAACAGGTTGTCGATGCTGGCCAGCGGAAAATCCATGTCCTCCAGCCGTTCTATCACGATTGGGTCTTCGCTTCCATCCGCGAACACAGGCATCGCCGCCAATAGCAACAACGCCAATATCAAATATACTTTTCTCATCATTGCCTCCCTGGGCTTTATTTGTTTAATTGTATTACAGGTTGTTCCGCCGGGCTGGCCGGGCGCGGGTCCCGGGCTACCCTGGACCCGTTCGGGGCAGGTATCGCCACATTATCTTTGCAGTGCGCTTCGGCGTTACGCTTTTTGTCAATATAAATCACTTCAACTCCCTTTCCTTGTAGATTAGGGCCCCGGCAACGCCAAAGGCGAGGCTGTAGCCCAGTTTGAGCAGGTTTGACCAGGAGAAGATCCTCACCCAGCCGCTATTCACGAAATCCCACATCTGGTCTTTATGGTCCAGGGTTATGGCTAAGTCAGTGAAGCCGAGGTCGATCGTGAGCACCTTGCTGAGCAGAAAACCTGACAGCGACCCGATATTCCAGCCAAAGATGCTGTTAAGGGTCAGGATCAGGATTTCCATCACTATAATCATCAACCCCATCATCAGGAACGACCGCTGTTTGAAGATGGCGCCGAACAGCCAGCAGAAGGAGCCTATCAGCAATATCTGAAGGCCCATCTGAAGCCAGGTCTGAAGCCATGACACCAGCCCCATCCCAAACTGAGCGCCGTATACCGCGCTGAAGAAGGTCGAGATGACCAGGCTGTTCACCAGGGACACCGCCCCCAACACCAGGATCGGCCCCAGGCTCATGAAGGCGAATTTGCTGCCGCTGAGCAGGGGGAAGGGCACCGGTTGCGAGAAATGGAGGATTTCGCACTTGTGGCGGGCGTCGCCGTTGAGCACATTGTCGCCGATGGCGATGGCGCTGATTGCGGAGATGAAGCTCGTCATCAATGTCGTTCCAAACACCATGATAAAAAGCCCCATGGTTTTAGCTCCCGTGCCCGTCTCCACATCTCGCATGACCATAATGGGTTTGACGCCCTGCGACCACGCGACTGTGGCCGCTATCCCCACTGCCAGGTAGATGAACAGGGTGGCATACACGGGCAGGAGCAGGGTAAAGCGGTTGGTATGCCATTCTTTTTTGAACAAGGCCTTAAGCTGTTTCATTGGAACCTCCCACAATGCTCAGGAAGATGTCCGCGAGATTCACCCTGCCATAGGCGGCGCCGGGGATCTCCACCCTGGAATCCAGAACCGCGCTGAAGAATCCCAGGGTCTTGGAAGTCACTTTGGGAGAATGCGCCAATATCTCCGCGCTCCGGTCTGACGGCAGCGAGACCACGCGGTATCTTTCTTTCAGCGCCTCCACTTCTTCGTGCAGGATGATCCTGCCGTTGTCGATGATGATTATCTCCTGGAGCAGGTCTTCCACTTCCTCCACCTGATGGGTGGAAATCAGGATGCTCCGTTCCTCGTCGAAAAACTCACCCAGGATTGTGTTGAAGAATTCCTTGCGGAAGGCGATGTCCAGCCCCAGGGTGGGTTCGTCGAGCAGGAGCATGTTCACATCCAGCGACAGGGTGATAAGCAGGTAGAGCTTGGTTTTCATGCCTTTGGAGAGTTTCCCCACCTTCTTTTTGAGGGGCAGGTTGCTGAGCGCGAAAAGCTGCGCCGCCCGTTCCTCGTTCCAGCGGTTGTTTACGCCGCGCACATAGTCGATGGTCTGCGCCACCGTGAGCCGGTCGTCAAGGCCGCTCACATCCGGGATGAACGCCACATTTTCAAATATCCGGTGGTTGCGCCTCGCGACATTCCCGCCATAAAGCTCCACATTCCCCTCGTGGCGCAAAAATCCCAACATGCAGCGCATCAGTGTGGATTTCCCCGCCCCATTCTTACCCAGCAGGCCGATTATCTTGCCTTTGCCGATATTCAAATCCACCGCGTCCAGCGCTTTGAATTTGCCGTAGTGTTTGGTCAGTCCGTTGATCCGGTAGATCGTCTCACTCATCCTTTCCTCCATATATGTCATCAATTATCCTGTATAGTTCTTCCTTGGGCACTTCAAGCTGGCGGGCGTTGACAATGACCGGCTCCAGCTTCTCTTTCACAAAATCTTTCCCGCGGGTGGCGATGATCAGTTGCCTGGCGTCGGGCGAAACATACATCCCCACTCCCCGCTTCTTGTAGAGGATGCCTTCATCCACCAGCGAGCTGAGGGCGTTTCCAACCGTGATCGGGTTGAGGTTGTAATCCCGCGACATCACCCGGATGGAAGGGATGGCTTCCTCTTCCTCCAGGGCTTTGTCCAGGATAAGCTCCTCGATGTGTTGCCTCAGCTGCAAGTAGATTGGCGCTTCGGCGTTGAAGATTTTCATGTTCACCTCTTTGCTTTGTTCACCGTGGTGATGTCATAGTGTTGTGGTCACCTAATACACTACCTGTCTTTCTGTCAAGGAAAATCTCAAACTTTTTTTCTTGATGGATGATAACTTATTGCCCCAGACACTATTCCAGCTACTCACGCAACGAAAGGGAAGGACAGGGTGTGAAATTTGTTGACAAGACCCGTCCCTGTGTTTAGCCATTCCGAAAGCATGAAACAATGGAAAACCCAGCCCTTGTGCCGGTATACGCCTGTCCGGGGCGCCAATGGCGTGAGGCAGCCTGGCTATCCGCCTGAAAGGAGATGCGATGCGACTGAGATTCTTTGTGTTGGCGATTATGGCCACATTATTGCTGGTGGCCTGCGAAGACAGGCCAAGCCAAACGCCTGAAGCGCGGGACCATGGCTTTGGGCTCATCAAAGTGGAACTGGAAGACCTGTTCTGGAACAGGGATTACCTCTATGACGACATCTCCCATCCCGATTGCGACTCCGACGGCGTGTTTCTCTTTGCCTATGAGGGGCAGTATTATTACCACCCCGTGGCTATCGGCTACCTCGTCCAGAAGGCCCTCAGCGATTATCTGTTGAGCAACGACCCCAAATACCTCGATTATGCCGGAAAATCGGTAAACGCCCTGGCGGAAAGGGCGACAAGGTCAAATGGAGGGATGTATTTCCCTTATAATTACGACTATCCCATCTATGGCGGAGAGATCGTTTACAGGGCCCCCTGGTATTCCGGTATGGCCCAGGGTGTCTTGCTTTCCTGCTTTTCCAGGCTCTATTACTGTACCGGTGATCCCAAATACGAGGCCTGGGCGGACTCCACCTTCGCGACCTTCAGCGACTTCAAAAACGATATTTCCACGGTGTATGTCACCCATAACGACCTACTAAGCCTGGGTGACGGCTACTATTGGGTGGAGGAATATCCCAATCCAGTCAGGCGGTTTGTCCTGAATGGCTCGATCATGGGTTCCTTTGGGCTTTACGATTACTGGTGGGTGTTTGGGGACTTGGAAGCCAAAAGGCTCTTCAGTATGGAAATGACCTCCGTCCTCGACCATTTCCCCCTCTACCGCAATCCCGGCGATATCAGCTATTACTGCCTGAAGTTCAAGCGCAAGGATGCCTATTACCACCAAGTGCACCAGTGGTTGCTGGAACAATGTTGCGTATACACGGGGGACACCAGGTTCTGGGTGATGTCGGGCATCCTCGGGGCGGATTACCATTAAGCCGAGGAATACTTCAGAACAGTGGCTTCATCTTGCGCACCATTCCCAGATAGAATATGGGGCCCCACTTGGCTGAAGACTCTCCGGAACTGAGTTCCGTGCCACCTTGTAGCGTTATGTTTATATTTTTCCGGATTCTGATGTCCATGTGCCCCATGATAGCGTAGCGCTGGAACCGGTTCAGGGGTTGATCAAGGTAATCAATGGTGCTCCACGCGCCTTCCCCCGGTCCGTTGATGTCGCTATGCAACCAATCCATGGCGCCGCGGGCAGTTAAGCTGAAAATGTGTTCCACATTTGGAGAGTATTCATAAAGCTTGCTGACAGTTATGGGCAGTTCCAGTGACAGGCGTTCGTAACGATTCCTATAGTTATTACCAATGGGCTCTATGCCTTTGGCGATTTCACCTCCCGGGAATACCGCAAAATAGGTATTCTGCCCCAAGTTGAAGGATTTCTGGACATTGACCTTCAAATCATAGCCAAGGGTAAATTCCGCATAGAGTTGATCATAAACGTTACCATTGAAGCCCGGTCCTATAGAGATCTCTCCTTGAAAACCAAGCGCGTAGCCATTGCCCAATCCATAATCCGAGAGCATAGGGGTCTGAAGGGCATTATTGTTTGATGCTCCACTTTGAATTTCTTCATTCAAGGTATCCGGCTTGTATCTTCCCAGACAAGAGATTTGGTTCGTAGATGCAATACCATAAGAAAAGCGACGCTCGCCCGCCTTCAATGGAAGGGCGTTTCTGGGATGGCTGTTATTCACATAGGCGCAAGCCCCAAGAAGCAAAACAGATATCAAAAGCCCGACACGCTTGATCATAAATCCTCATATCTATTTTATTTATTTTGAAAGTGCAATTATCGTGCCAAAATAAGAATATTCCCCACGTATCTGTCCGTATGATGCCTGGCATGCCAATCTTATACGGATTGACGGATTGAACTGATTTACGGTTTACCATGGTAAAAGAAGAAAGCTTTTCAGCCAGACCCAAAACAAAACATCACCAAACACCAATTCGCGCCATTACGAGGGGGTGGCAAAGTCCGTTTGCCACAGAGACCGGAGGTCTCTCCCCAACCGCGTCATCCCGGGAAGCCGGGGGCCCCTCTGGGGTGGCTTACCCGGAATACAGTCTTTGATAATGAGCAATTCCACCATTCCACCTGTCGTAGCACCTATATATTATGAGGGGGTGGGCCTCATTTGCATCACCCTATCCGGAGTGGGTCTTCCTGGGGTCAACCTTATAATTTATAAGGATGACCTAAGGATGATGGCACAAAAGCCTGTAGCAGCAAAGGAGGGCGCTATGAAGGATATTGCGGAATGTATCGGTTAATACATGTGGTTGTCAAGGAATTGATGCCGGTTGTTTTTTTTAACTGAGTGCTTGATTGGGGCTTTAAAAGACTGGATCCCGGGTAAGCCACCCCAGAGGGGCCCCCGGCTTCCCGGGATGACACGGTAAATAGCCTGTCGGACTGGTTTCGGGGGGGTACCTTTCCACCATTTCACCTTTTCACCATTTCACCTTTCCACCTCAAAAACACTTTGCCCCCCACAGGCGCAATCCCCCGCCCTAACCATGCCCGCCCCTCAGAAAAGCCTTGACAAAGCATTGCTTTACCGATCTAAGGGCATTACTATGTCTATTATTGTTAAAAAATTTGGCGGAACTTCGGTGGGAAACACCGATCTGATCCAGAATATCGCCCGCAAGATAGCCCGTGAGAAGCGGGCGGAAGATTCGCTGGTATTGGTGGTGTCTGCCATGGCCAAGACCACCGACGACCTCGTTAAGCTTGCCTATGGCATCTCAGACCACCCCTCGAGGCGGGAACTGGATATGTTGCTCACTGCCGGGGAGCGCATCAGCATGTCGCTGCTCTCCCTTGCTTTGCAAAACGAGGGGCTGGAGTCCATCTCGTTCACTGGGTCGCAGAGCGGGATAATCACGGACAACAAGCACGGCAACGCACGCATCCTCAATGTGAACGCCTTCCGCATCAACCAGGAACTGGAAAAGGGGAAGATCGTGATCGTGGCGGGCTTTCAGGGCGTGAGCCAGGATAAGGAGATAACAACACTGGGGCGGGGCGGTTCGGACACCTCGGCGGTGGCCCTGGCCTGCTACCTCAAAGCCAGCCGCTGCGAGATCTACACCGATGTGGCGGGCGTGTATTCGGCAGACCCGCGCCTGGTGGAAAAGCCGCATCTGCTCAGGAACATAGGTTACGCCCAGATGCTCGCCCTGGCCTACAGCGGCTCCAAGGTCTTGCATCCCCGGGCGGTGGAATTTGCCTATAAATACCGCATCCCCGTGGAGGTGAAAAGCTCTTTCACCTTTGAGGCCGGAACCCTCATCCATGATAAAAAGGAAGAAAATATGGAAGAACGCAGCATCAACGCGATCGCCAACAAACAAGGCCTGCTCAGGCTCGAACTGGCAAGGGAAGAACGATTGAACGGGCTTCTGAGGAACTGGAACAACGAAATCTTCAAATACCGGGTGGAAAACGACCGGGTGGAACTGGTGGTGGAAGAGAAATACCAAAGCGAAATCCGTTACCAGCTTGGACAGGCGGGAATCCCCATCCTCGCCGAACAGGAGGATGTGGGACAGGTGACGCTGGTGGGGCTGGGGATAAACCTGGATCCCGGCTTCCTGGCCGCCACCCTGGAGCTTTGCGAGCCATTCTCCGTGGAACGCATCCAACACAGCGACCAAACCATCGAGCTGACCCTGCCCTCAAATCAGGTGAACGAGTGCGTGGCAGCCTTGCATAAAGCCTTTATCGGAGACGCCAAATGAAGTATCTGGTGACCAGCGCCCTCCCCTACGCCAACGGCAAACTCCATGTGGGACACGTGGCAGGCGCCTATCTGCCCGCCGACATCTTTGTGAGATGGCTGAGACTCCACCAGCAGGATGTGATCTACATTTGCGGAACAGACGAGCACGGCACCCCCATCTCGATTTCCGCGGATAAAGAGGGAGTCAGCCCGGCGGAGATCGTGAAACGCTATCACGACTCCATCAAAGGCGCGTTTGACGCCTTGGGCATCGAGTTTGACAATTTCTCGGGCACAGCCCGGGAAAAGCACCACAAGCTGTCACAACAGTTCTTTTCTGCGCTCTACGGGAAGGGGCACATCAAGCCCCGGGTGACCAGGCAGTTCTATTGCGAACACGACAGGCGCTTCCTGCCAGACCGCTATGTGGAAGGCAGTTGCCCCCGCTGCCAGGCCCCCGGAGCACGGGGCGACCAATGCGACGCCTGCGGGCAGATATATGAGACAACCACCCTGGTCAATCCCATCTGCAAGATCTGCGGCAACACGCCCATCATCAGGGAAACCACCCACTGGTATCTGCAACTGGATGACTTCCGCCAACAGCTAACCGGGTGGATTGCCGGTAAGGGCTATTGGAAGGAAAACGTCCGCAACTTTATGCTCAACCTCCTGGAGCAAGGGCTGGTCGAGCGCCCCATCACCCGCGACCTGAGCTGGGGTGTTCCGGTTCCCCTCCCCGAAACGGAAGGGAAGGTGCTCTATGTGTGGTTCGACGCCCCCATCGGCTACATTTCGTCAACCGTGGAGTGGGCGGAAAGGATTGGCCAGCCGGAACGCTGGAAGGACTATTGGCTGGATCCGGAAACCAAACTGGTGCACTTCATCGGCAAAGACAACATCATCTTCCACGCCCTCATCTGGCCGGCAATGTTGATGGGGCAAAAGCAGGGCTATTGCCTCCCGCACGATATCCCCGCCAACGAATTTATGAACCTGGAAGGGCAAAAGATCTCCACCAGCCACAACTGGGCTATCTGGGTGGATGAGTTTACGGAAAAATTCCCCGCCGAATACCTGAGATACTATCTGGCTTGCAACGCTCCGGAACGGGGCGACAGCGACTTTTCCTTCAAGGATTTCCAGCAAAAGATCAACGGCGAGCTGAACAATGTGTTGGGAAATCTGGCTAACCGGGTTTTCGCCTTCGCGGAAAAGAATTTCGCCGGGAAAATCGAGCCTGTGGCGCTCTCCGGGCAGGGCAAAGAGGCGCTGGCTGAGGCCAACGAACTCTACCGGCAGATGGATGACGGCTACGGGGACTATCAGGTGAAAAAGAACAGCAAGCTGGGAATGGACCTGGCGCGGCTGGGAAACCGCTGGTTCGACGACCGCAAACCCTGGGCGCAGATCAAGACGGACAGGGCGCACGTTCAGGAAACACTGTATGTCTGCGCCACGCTGTTGCGCCTGGTCTCGGTGGCGCTCTACCCCATCATCCCCAAGAGCATGAACCGCCTGCGCGCCATGTTGGGGCTGGAAGCGGCTTCAGCCTGGGAAGAGCCCGACCTGGGGCACGCCTATGCCCTGAACGAGACCCATCCGCTCTTTGCCAAGATCGAGGACGCGGCTGTCGAAGCGGAATTGGAAGCCCTGCGCAACAGCGCCGGACAAGGCAAAGAAAAAATAATCTATGAACAGATAAAAGAGCAGGTCAGCTATGACGACTTTGCCCGCCTTGACCTGCGCGTGGCGACCATACTTCAGGCGGAGCGGGTTCCCAAGACCGACAAGCTGTTGCACCTGAAGGTGGATATCGGCAGCGAACAACGGGAACTTGTGGCAGGCATAGCCGAACACTACCAGCCGGAAGAGGTGGTGGGGAAACAGGTGTTGATGCTGGTAAACCTTGAACCCAGGAAGATACGGGGCATCGAATCCAGAGGCATGATCCTTGCCGTGCACAGCGAAGGCAAATTGCAACTGGTGATACCCCAGAATCCCTGTTCCCCAGGTTCCACGGCAAAATAGCCATCCCCGTGCTTATCAATGAGATGCCCGGTCATAGTTAAAGCGATACTTTTATTGACGTTCGCCGCTCTGGCACCACCGGCGACAGGGGCTGAGTACCGGGACGGCAAGCTCTGGCTGGATATTCTGCTCAATTCAGGAACGGAACTCACGGTGACCGCCTCTCCGGGCGAAGCTCCCGGCTTCCTGCTCTCTGAAACGGATTCCCCCATCCAAAAGCGGATATCGGAAAGCTTCAGCATCAGGCTTGCTAATCCCGAAAAGCTTGCCTACTGGGGGGTGTTGCGCTGCTCTGAACCCTGGGGGGAAGACTCCGGGGGCGTGATGCGCGAGCAATTCGCCTGGCGGGACAGCCAATTGGTGATCGACAGGCTCAACCTTGTTTATGACGAATTCGACTACCCGGACAGGGAAAGCGCCTGCCTGAGGGCAGCGGAGCTTGGCCTGGGGCGCAAGCAGGTGGAGAGCATCCCCATGCTCAATTCGACGGTCGTGGTGCGCACGGCCAGCGGGGAGAAACATTATTTTGAAACACCCCTGAGCCTGTATAGCTTGGGATCGCTGAGGATAGATGGTTCCAAGATGGATTTTTGGGGGGAGTTCCGCGTCAAAACAAGCAATGGCCAGGTTCTGATCTCCCAGGTGATCGACTTGGAAGAGTACCTGGCGGGGGTCATCCAGAACGAGATCGGCCCCAACGCCCCCGCGGAGGCCTTGAAAGCGCAGGCGGTGGCGGCCCGTACCCACGCTGTCAACCTGCTCCTTTCCAACAAGCACAAAAGCGAGGGATACGACCTTTGCAGCGGCACGCATTGCCAGGTCTATAAAGGGAAACACCTGCAAAACCAGGCTATACTTGACGCCGTGCGCCAAACCGCGGGAGAGGTGGTGTTATATCTGGACGGCGTGGCTGAAACCACTTACCACAGCGCCTGCGGAGGCAAGACCGAATCTTCCGCCAATGTCTGGAAAGGCTCTCCCCGGGATTATCTGAACGGAGTGAAGTGCCTGCCAGCCTCAGCCGGTTTTGACCTGAGCAGCGAGAGGGGCATCCGCGCCTGGATCGGGACGCCTGTTTCTTTTCCGGACATGAGCAGTTGGGAAAAAGCCTCGCTATCATGGTCAAAAAGCATCAGCAAGGCGGCTTTGGCCAGAAATCTGGGACTGTCCTACATAAACCGCATTGTGATCAACAAACGCGGCGTTTCCGGGAGGATTCTGGACATCAGTTTTTATGGTTCAGGCAGCGTCAACCTGAACAGCGAATACCGGATACGCCAGGCCTTTGGGGGCGTCAGTTCCTCCGCGTTCTACATCGTGGGCGGATTCGGCGAAGCCAACGGCAGAGTGACAATCTCCCCCGGCGCAACCCTGAGCTTGAAAGGAAGAGGCTCCGGCCACGGCGTCGGCATGTGCCAGGTGGGAGCCCTGAGAATGGCGCGCCAGGGAAGCTCATACCGAGAGATTCTGGAGCGCTACTATCCCGGCGTCACAATATCGAAACTATGGATCAAAGATGAATAAACAAGACATGCTCTACCGCGGAATGGCTATGGACGGGCAGTTCAGGGTCTTCGCCGCGCAATCCACCCAAACGGTTCAAACAGCCAGAGACCTGCACGGCCTCTCCCCCATCAACACCTTTTTGCTTGGCAAGATGCTCACCGCGGCCGCCATGCTCAGCCTGGATCTGAAAGGGCCGGGCTCCGAGGTCAGCCTGCGCCTGGACGGCGACGGCGAACTGCGTGGCGCTCTGGTGATGTGCAATGACCTGGGCGACCTGCGGGGTTACGCCTTCGCTCCGTCTGTGTTTTTTGAAGAGGCGGCGGAGAACTTTTTGTCCGTCAAACACCTTGGTTCCGGCTCCATGACCGTCATCCGCAGCGTGGCGGGAAAGCAGCCTACGATGGGCCACACAGCTCTGGTGGAGGGAGAAGTGGCGCAAAACCTGGCTCACTATTTTGAACAGTCCGAACAGATACCCACCGCGGTCAACCTGGGAGTGTTGATCGACAAGGAAGCCCGCGTGAGAGCCGCCGGGGGGCTGCTTATCCAACAGCTTCCCCAGGCCGATCCAGCCAGGGCGGAATTGTTGATTTCCCGCCTTGCCTCCACGCCCAACATCTCTGACCTGATGGATATGGGGCTGGGCATCCCCCAGTTCCTCAAACGCTTCCTCTTCACGGAAAATGACTTTAGCCTGGAAGAAGCGCATCCCATCCAGTATAAATGCAATTGTTCCCGGGAGAGGTTTGAGCGCGGGTTGAGGTTGCTTGGGAAAGAGGAGCTTTCGCAAATGTTGGATGGCGTGAAACCCCAATGCCATTTCTGTAACGCCAGCTACCACTTCACGGGCAAAGACATAGCAGGCTTGATTGCCTCACTGGAGCGGAAAGAATGAAACAGCTTTTACTGATACTGGTTTTGCTCACCACAAGCCTCTGCGCCGTCTCGCTGGATGACCTGCGCTTTTTGCTTGATAAGGAGCAATTTGCAATCCTCGCCAGGCATGACGCTACCATCGAAAGAATGTTGAGGGGAGATAAGCGGGAACTGCTTTTTGTCCTGGAATACGCCCAGCGGACATCGAATGACGCTTTGGCCCTGCGCAGCCATCAGGAACTGGCGTTGCGGGAACACTCGCTCCCAGACGCGGTGCGATGCCTGGAGCTGGCCAGAAGCATGGAACTCGATGAGAAAGGGTTTAACTCGCTTCGCGAGCGATTGAGCGGAGAATTCACCGCGCCGGACGAGAGCATCGTGCTCGGGCATATCGTTGACCAGACAGGGGAAGCCGATTTCCTGGAAAAGATAAGGCAGTTGCGAGGCTACAACGATTATATCGAGGATTTTGCCAAAGGCTGGATAGATGAGATCGCCGTGCAAAGGGTGGACAGTCTGGCCTGGAAACAGATTGAAGAGTTCGACCGCTGTTTCCCTGTCTCAAAATGGTCGCACATCTCTTTCTATTACAAGCTTTACCACCTCTCCCAGGCAGGCAAATACGGCGCGCTGCTCGAACTGATAGTAAGCAAAGGCAGCCAATCCAGCCAGCATCTCTATGTCTCCTCCCTCTACCTGCTCAATCCGGCGCTCAGGCGCAGCTTTGGATTGGAGCAAAACATAAAGCTCATCGAACAGGCTGAAGCCATGCTCCTCTCAGCCCGCGACGACTATTCCTCCCCTTTGGGATTGAACGCCCTCTACGACCACTATACGGCGGAGGAGTGGAACAGCAAGCTGAACCTGATGCGGGCGAAAGCCGCTTACTACCATCTCTTGGGAAAGCTGGGCTTGTATGGCGACGAAGAGACGCTTATCGCGCAGCGTGGTTTGCCCAAAAAAGACTACGAGTCGCTGAAACTGGCTTTGGAACAGATACATTTCCCCCACAACGAGCGTGGCGAGCAGGCGGAGCTGATGTTCTGGAAAGCAAAGGCGGGAGCGCTTTCCGCCCGCAAAAAGCATCTCAGGCAGGCTGCCATGGATTATACCCGCTGCTTGATTCTGGGAGCACCCCGCAAAAAGTATGACGAGTCCGCCCTGGCGGGAGCGGATGCCCTGCGCGGCAAGCTGAAAGTGAGGAAGCCGCTCGTCAAGTGGTTACGCGGACTGGTCAATTACAAGGGGATAGTGTTTAAAGAGGCGCAGTTTGAGGGAAACTACACCCGGGTAGCGCTGGGGGATTACGACAACGATGGATACATCGACATGCTCCTGAACGGGAACAGGCTATTCAAAAACATGGATGGCAGGGCATTCACCGATGTCAGCGACTCCCTGAACACAGCCAGGCTGCGCAGCAACGGCGGGCTATGGGCAGACTTCAACCAGGATGGATACCTGGATTTTGCAACCATCTCCCACGATGAAGAAGGCTTGGGCGAAGCGCTGATGAAGAACCAGCGCAACACAAGATTCATCAACGTGAACGAGAGGGCGGGCGATATTGACGACCATGTGCCCACCGAAGGAGCGGCCTGGGTGGATGTGGATGGCAGGGGCTATCCCTCCCTTTACACGGCAAATTATGAGAAATGGCAGCAACGCCGGGGCTATCCGGACAACTTCTGGCTCAATGACAAGGGTTACTTTTCTGAAGGGAGCGAGCGCCTGGGCTTCCGCCAGCCATCCTATACAGACAATCCCGGCCTGGCGGGGCGTGGCGTGGCTCCGGCAGATTTTGACAATGACGGCCATCAGGAGATTTTGGTAACCAACTACCGCCTGATGAGGAACCTGTGTTGGAAACAGGTGGACAGCCTCTTCGTTGACGTGGCCGCCCTCCACGGTCTCGCCGGCAACTACACTGACGGCTACTATGGCCATAGCATCGGAGCAGATTGGGGCGACTATGACAATGACGGCGACCTCGACCTCTTTATTGCCAACCTCGCCCATCCCCGCTACATCAATTTCTCCGACATCAGTATGCTCCTCCGCAACGACGGCCCCGCCATCCATGTGGTTGAAGGCGACACCATCCGCTATTGGATATTTACGGATGTGACCAAGCAAACTGGCATCACTTACGATGAGCTGCATTCTGACCCGCTGTGGGTGGATCTGGACAATGACAGCGACCTTGACCTCTTCATCACCTCGGTCTATGAAAACGACCGTTCCTATCTATACGAAAACAACGGCGACGGCAGTTTCACTGACATCACCTGGCTTGCCGGAGCAAGAATCTACAATGGCTGGGGCAACGCGATGGGCGACCTGAACCGCGACGGACTGGCAGACATTGTGGTTGGGAGCGGAAACGGAACCAAGGTCCTCATCAACGCCACCCGCACCAAAAACAAAGCCCTGTGGGTCAAACCCGTCTGGGAAAACGGCAAACGGATACTGATCCGGGACTGGAAAGAGTCCGTCGCCAAGCCAAACTCTCCTGCCTTCGGAACCCGGGTCAAACTGACATACATGGACAAAGGCCGCGAAAAAAGCCTGGTCCGGGAGCTGTCCTCCGCCAAGGGCGCATGCTCCCAGAACTCTCAGGAACTCCATTTTGGCTATGGCAGGGGTAAGAAACCGGAAATCGAACTGGTCAGTTATGAGGAAAATTAGAACAACCCTCGTCAATCCCCTTAACAGGGACAGGCTGGAGATCCTGGGCGACCATGTCATATCCTTTCAAGCTGGCGTGATAAGCGGAAAACGCCCCTATGACCCGGTTCTGGACTCCGACTGCGAAGACCGCCGCGACTGCGTTCTCCTGCCTGGCTTGATAGATGTCCACACCCATCTTTCCCAATACCGGATTCGCGGCCTCTTTGAACCTGCCCTGCTGCCCTGGCTGGACAAGCACGTTTACCCCGCCGAAGCCCGTTCCTCAGACCCCGTTTACGCGCGGGGCATCGCGGAAGAGTTCTTTGCAGCGCTTTTTGCCGCAGGAACCACAACCTCCGTGATTTTCACCGCCCCCTTTGAGGTTTCCTGCCAAAAGGCGTTTGAAGCGGCGTCCAAAATGGGAGCCCGCGCCTTCATCGGGATGAGCATGATGGATCAAAACTGCCCCGTGCAATTGCGACAGGATACGGACACCGCCATCGCCCTCAGCAAGGACTTGTTCCATCGTTTCGACACAGCAAGCCCCCTCTTGCGCTATATCCTCACACCCCGTTTTGCGGTATCCTGTTCTTCCCGCTTGCTGAACTGGGTTGGCAGTTTTGCCGCCGATAACGCTGCCTGGATACAGACCCATCTCTCTGAAAACGAGGAAGAGGTCCGCTTTGTGCGCGACGCCTTCAAAACCGGAACCTACACCCAGGTGTATCAGGAACGCGGCATGCTCACCCCACGCAGCATCTTTGCCCACGCCATCCATCTGGGCAGGGCGGAAATGGGCATACTCGCCTCTCACGAATGCAAGCTGGCATACTGCCCTGATTCCAATTTCTTCCTCAAGAGCGGCGAATTCCCCTATCAGGATATCTCCTCGCAGGGTATCGGCATCGGCATTGGCAGCGATATCGCGGCCGGGACTACGCCCAACATGCTCTATCACGCCAAGATGGCCAACTTCCGGCAAAGCGCCTACCCGTTGTTGCCTGCCCACCTGATTTGGCACCTCACCCTGGGCAACGCCGCCCTGCTGGGTTTGGAAGACAGGATAGGATCGCTGGAAACCGGCAAAGAAGCTGACTTCATACTCTTAAAACTGCCCAAACCGCTGGACGGAGAAAACGACCTTGCCCCGGAACTTTGCTTTTGCGGCCACGAATACAAGCTCAGGGAGACCGTTATCGCGGGCAGAACTGTGTTCTTGTCTGAGGGCTGACCTTAAAACAGCTCTTTTGGAAGGTTTATTGCATGAACATAGTTGGATTTATGTGTGATATACACTTACACGCTTGATTATTTATATAAAATTAAGGAGTGACCTGTGAAAAACATCGTCATCTTATTGATCATATTGGGTGCTTGCTTCTCCCTGCCCGCCGCGGTTTTGTGGGATGAAGCAGTGGCAATCCGCCAGGGAACCAACATCGAATGGTTCCGCACCGGTATCGAAACCAGCGACGGCGGAGCCATTTATGTGTGGTCCGACACCAAGCTGGGAGAACGCGACCTGTGGGCCCAGAAAGTGGATGCCAGCGGCAACACGGTTTGGGGAGAACCCCTTCTGATTGACGGGAAGCCAGACCGGCAGGAAGACCCCGTCATCACCCGCACAAGCGACAACAACTATATCATTGCCTGGATAGATTTTTCGGATGATCCTGACGGTAATGTCTATGCCCAGAAAGTGAACAATCAAGGCTCCCTGCTTTGGCAGATGGGAGGCAAGCCTGTCTGCGTTATCAGTGGAACCCAGATCGCGCTCAATATCGAACCTGACAACTCCGGCGGCGCCTTCATTGTCTGGTCGGACTCCCGCAATCCCAGCAAAGACCTTTACGGACAGCGTCTGGATGCCAACGGCAACCCGGTCTGGACGGCAAATGGCATCCCCATCGCCAACGGTGACGGAGACGAAGAGCAGAACACCATGCTCCCGGACGGGGAGGGCGGCCTGATGATAGCCTACACCCATTCCTATGTGGGAGCGGAGGATGTCTATGCAAAACGCTTCGATGCCAATGGCAACATGGTCTGGCCTCAAACCCTGGTACTCACCAACGCTCCCGGCAATCAAGGCAAGGTGCGCATGGCTCCCATCGCTCCCGGAGAGTTTGTTTTCACATGGGAAGATCAGCGCAACACCGATCCCGATATCTACGCCCAAAAAGTTAATATCTCGGGCCAAACCCTGTGGCCAGATCCCTTCATCGTCTTTGGCGATTCCGGCACCCCATCCTTCTGTCCCCAGCGCAGCCCCCGCATTGTTGGCACCAGCGACAACGCCGTGGTGGTGGTGTGGGAAGACTTCCGCCTGGATGACCAGAATCCTGACCTCTTCGCGCAGAAGATAAACTCAGCCGGCAACCTGCTTTGGGGAGCTGGTGGGGTGGCTTTTGGGGTTGGAGAGTTCGCCCAATCCGGAGCGCGCCTCGACGCGGACAGCAATGGCGGCTGTTACATTGTTTGGGACGATTTTCGCAATGGGAACTCGCCCAATGACGACATTTACGCCCAACACCTGGATGCAAACGGAAACGCTCTCTGGGAAGCCAACGGAAGACCAGTATGCACTGCCGTAAACCAGCAAAACAGCGGCCTGGTAAAAGTGTCTGGCGACAATGTTTTTATCAACTGGATGGACATCCGCGACGGCAGCGTGGGTATCTACTATCAGGTTTACAACGCCGCCGGAACGGCGCTTTTGGAAAACAACGGCAAACTGGTATTCTGGGGCCTCAGCGGCGACACTCCTCTGGGAAACTATCAGATTTTCCCCAGGGCCAATGATCTGGTGGTCATTTGGCAGGATACCCGTTTTGCCAACCTGGGCTATCAGATCTATTTCCAGTTCCTGGATTTCAACGGCAACACCCTGCTGGAAGAGAACGGCAAGCCTGTTACACTCCAGACTGGCGCGGACCAGGTCACGCCCAATGCCATTGTAACGCCGGATGGCAGAATAGCTGTCGTCTGGGAAGATAAACGCGGCCACAACCCCCAGATCTACGCCCAGTTGCTTGATGCCAGCGGAAACCGCCTCTGGGGCGACACCGGCCTCGAGATCACGTCAAGCACTCCGGTGCGCCAGAAAGACCCCCGCATTACCTATGACGAAGATTTGGATGCCTTCTATATCGGTTGGTCAAATTACGATCATGTGGGCGGCACCAGTTTCATCTATCACGTGTATGGCCAGATGATCCAAAATGGCCAGAAAATGTGGGGCGACGACGGAGTTAAGATTTCCTCGATCGCCGCGGAGGAACAAAACAACGAATGTATCCTGAACGATATGAAGGGGCCATACTACATTTGGGAGCGCTACGACACCTCGACGTACACCCAAAGCGTTTACATCAAGAAAGTGAACACGGCAGGACAGGCTGATACAGGCTGGCCCACGGAAGGCATGCCGGTATCCACCTACAATTCCTGGGACAACGAGCAGCGCACGGCAATCTCCGCTCTCACGGATGAAGGAATCTTTGTAATGTGGCGTGACAAGCGCACCGACTTTGTTTCCAATTATTATGGGCAACTCATCTCACCCAGCGGCCAGCGTCGATGGGACCCCCTCGGAATCAATCTCGCCGATTACTCGCGGGAACAGGAACAGGCAGTGATCGCGAACACGGATGATTGGGGTAACGGAATCATATTCGCCTGTTGCGAAAACATCGACGGTTACCTCGATATCATCACCAGCCGCTATTCGCTTTCCGGTTCGCCGATGTGGGGAGACCTGGGCCACTTCGTGGTTCAGAAAGACAGCACCCAGGCCAACCCCAGCATTGGCCGCTTCAGCTCCGGCGGAATGGCTATCGCCTGGACAGAGTATCTGAGCATCGAAGCCGACATCTATTACAAATACATCAATGCCGACGGAAGCTTTGTGGGCGAGGCCGGCGGCAATATCCTCTGCGACGCGGGTAAATCCCAGTATGAGCCGCTTGTGGTTACCAAAGGCAATAATGCCTACGTTATCTGGGCGGATGGGCGTTCCAGCGGAAAAACCGAGATTCTGGGTATCTTTGCCCAAAAGCTGAGCTGTGAGACTGTCTCGAACTCCGATCCCACGGCTCCCACCCTGAACTCCTTTGACCTCCTGCAAAACCACCCCAATCCGTTCAACCCCAGCACCACTATCCGGCTATCCATCAAGGACAACGCGCGCCCCTTCTCACTGAGCATCTACAACATCAAGGGACAGCTTGTCCACACCCTGCACGATGGTGTTTTGGAAAAAGGCATGCACACCTTTACCTGGGATGGCAGGGACAAGGATGGAAACCTGATGGCCTCGGGTGTTTACCAATACCGCCTGAGCGACGGCAGGCAAAGCCAGGGCAAGCGCATGGTCTTGTTAAAATAACACCTGATAATAACATAATACGCAGAGCCCGGGAATATTTCCGGGCTTTGTGTTTTCCCCGGGGAAAGCCATCTGACAAGGCCGTTTGAAGTCGGCCGGCCTCGGGTTTGGCGAAATCCATGCAAGCTTCCTTGCCGGCTTGAACTCCAAACTCAGCCAGCATGGAGTTCAAAGAGCCTTTTCAGACAGCAAAGTACCACCAACTTTCTGGGCTCTCTGGACTTCATGCGGGGAAAAGAGCCCCATGCGTGACAATACAGGCGAATAGCCCTCATACCTTGATGTCCCATCGACAACCCATTGACGCCCGGCCAAAAGCCCGCCCTGCGATTGGTCAGCGGTCAGTCAACGGTCAGCCAGCGATGAGCGTATGGGGCGCAGAGACGGGGCTGATCTGAGGAGATATAACAACTCAGGGGCTACTTTCCACCTTTCCACGACCTTTCCAAAAGACTGGATCCCGGGTCAAGCTATCCCACCCCAACGGATCGTTGCCGATCCGTCGAGGACCCCGGCTTGCCCGGGATGACACGGTATATTGCCTGGTGGACTTGATTCGGGGGGAACCATTCCACCAAACAAACATTCCACCTTTCCACCATTTTTATTTCCCCCCCCATATATATAGGTGCTACGAACCCTTCATGCAAGGCGGGAAGCGAATCCCAGGGCAAGTATATAAATATACTTGCCCGTAATTACTCGGTTATGGGTCGGCCACTTCCCCTTTCTCGTATGCTGGTAGCTCTCATTTGCATCCGGCGTTCAGACCCTGGTCTTCCTTAGGTCAACCTTATAATTTATAAGGATGACCTAAGGATGATGGCATCACAGCCAGTCGCAGCGCAGGAGGGCGGTATGAAGGATTATGGGGAAGGTTGTAGTGATTTTGTGTAAAGGTGAACTGATGGAACAAGGCGGTTCGGCGACCGCCTTTACTGTTCCGGCGCTTGCATAGCGCCGATCAGAAAGACCAGCCAGACACGAAACATACGCCCAACAGACTTCATTCCGTGTCATCCCGGCCTGTCGGGGTCCCCGCCAAAGCACTCAGTGGTTTGGTGGGGTGACTTGAGCCGGGATCCAGTCTTTGAGAAATGGCCATAGGAAAAAGTGATCGTGGGAAGACCGGTTCCCTGGTCAAGCCACACTGGCTGCCCCGGATTATGGGATAGGCAAGCGCGGTGTGTTCCTCCACATTATTGCGCCAGGATTTGGAGTAAAGCCGATATTTCCATTGACAAGCCAAGGCTCAAATTAGATTTAGGTTCATAGTTACGACCATGGAGTTCGAGTGAAAAAAGTTAAGATCCAGAGCCTCAGGATATTGATCCAGTCACTGTTTTTGTTGCTTGCACTGTCATGGTTAGCTATCTCTGTTATTGGGGTCACTCGCAGCATCCACCAATTCTGCCCTTACGCCGTGGTCTGCTTTGGCTTGCGCTGGGGTGTTTTATTGCGCCTGGGCGGGGTGTTGATGTCGGGAGCCATCCTCTTTGGATTCGCGGTTCTGGTTTCCACTCTGTTTTGGGGGCGTAAATTCTGCGCCTGGCTCTGCCCATTGGGAACCGTTCAGGAATGGCTGTTCGCCCTCAGATCGCGTCAATACAGGCTCAAATGCAAATTGCCTTTCTACGCGGACACCGAGGCGGCCTGGCTCAAATACGCCCTGATGGCGGCCACCATCCTGCTTTCCATTGTGGGCCTGGGATATGTCTCCATCAGGCTCTGCCCCTTCTATTCGCTGTCACTGATACCCAGGATCGCTTTCCCGGGGCTGATCCTGCTGATTCTGACCCTGGCGGCCTCCCTGTTCGTTTCGCGTCCCTGGTGCCGCTTTCTCTGTCCCTATGGGGCTTTGATGAATGTTTTCCAGATCGCAGGGCGTAAGGCGGGAATTCCCCGCAAGCTGGTGAAAAGGAACCTGGAACGCTGCACCGATTGTGGCTTGTGCAGCCTGTGGTGCCCGATGAACATTAACATCGGCGAGAACGAGTATGTGGAAAACGTGAACTGCATCCATTGCGGCATCTGCGCGGAAAAATGCCCCAAAAAAGGAACTATTGATGAGGAGAGCGCGTGTCTAAAACAGCTTTGATATTGGTCATAACGCTTTTGGCTCTGATTGTGGCGCTCCAATTGCTGGCCGCCTTAAACATCTTTCCCCGCACCAGGCTGGTTCCCGTCTGTCCCGTAAACGCTATCCAGATGCGAAATGGCAAGGCGGTGATCGACCCCGGCAAGTGTATAGGCTGCCAACGCTGTGTGATTGGCGTTCCCGGGATATTAACCCCTGTGAAGGAAGACTCTGTCGCGCAGGCTTTGGCTCCCATTGAAAGCCCAGCCGATCCGGTCATATCAGATAATGCCGTCCCCACAAAGGCTGCGCCAGATAAAGCTAATCCAACCAGCCAGGTCAAACCTGCCAGGCCACAGGAAAGGAAAAGCTATGCCGTGGATGCGCAAAAGTGCATTGGGTGCGGCTTGTGTACGCTTTTCTGCCCGGAAGGGGCCATTAGCCTGGTGGACGGCAAGGCAGTGATCGACCCTGGTAAATGCGTCAACTGCGGTATCTGTAAAAACGGGAACGGCGGCGACTACGATGGCTGTCCCACTGGCGCCATCGCAGCTCCCTGAGCAGGTTTGGTTCCGGTCTGCCAGATTGCAGTTGACCAAAACATGAGCTAATTTTTTAATGAAATAAAACAATAAATAACAATGGAGGATACCATGAGAAAGACCGTGGTTGTAAGCGCCAAAAGAACCCCCATCGGCAATTTTGGCGGCGTGTTCAAAGACTATTCAGCCGTAAAACTGGGAGTGGCAGTTTTGAAAGCCATCCTGGAAGAAACAGGCGTTAAAAGCGACCAACTCGATGAAGTGATTTTGGGCAATGTCTGCGGTTGCGGATATGGCCAGAACGTAGCCAGGCAGGTGGCAATCTACAGCGATGTGCCAAACCACATCCCCGCCTACACGGTAAACAAGGTTTGCGGCTCGGGCATGAAAGCCATCGCCCTGGGAGCTTTGATGATCTCTGCCGGCGAAGCAGACATCATCGTGGCCGGCGGCATAGAAAACATGAGCCAGATTCCCTTTGCCTCCATGGATACCCGCTGGGGCGGCAAGATGGGCAACAAAGAACTGGTTGACCTGATGATCAGGGACGGGTTGAGCGATATTTTCAACAATTGCCACATGGGCATCACGGCCGAAAACCTGGCAGAAAAATACAGCATCACCCGCGAAGAACAGGATGCCTTCTCCACTGCCAGCCAGAACAAAACCGAAGCCGCCATGGACAGCGGACGCTTCAAGGATGAGATCGTTCCCATCGTCATCCCCCAACGCAAGGGCGATCCACTGGTCATCGACAAAGACGAGATGCCCCGCAAAGGCGTGACTGTTGAGAGCCTCGCAAAGCTGAGACCCGCTTTCAAACCTGACGGGACAGTTACAGCCGGCAGTGCTTCGGGAATCAATGACGGAGCCGCAATGCTCCTGCTGATGAGCGAAGACAAGGCCAAAGAGCTGGGGCTTCCCATCCTGGCCACTTTGGTTGACAGCGCCTCCGCGGGGGTTGATCCCGCTATCATGGGATATGGCCCCGTTCCCGCCATTGCCAAAGTTCTGAAGAAAAGCAACTGGAAGCTTTCCGATATCGAACTGGCTGAGCTTAACGAGGCATTCGCATCCCAATCCCTGTCCGTGCTCAAAGGCTTGGAGCTCGAGGGCGTGGGCAAGCTGGATCCCGCCATCGTGAACGTCAATGGCGGAGCCATCGCCCTGGGTCACCCCATCGGCGCCAGTGGAGCGAGGATAATTGTTTCCCTGCTGCACGAAATGAAGAAACGCGCTGTTCATAAAGGTCTTGCCGCCCTCTGTATCGGCGGTGGTATGGGCATAGCATCACTGTGGGAAGCATAAGGAGATACAAATGTCTGACAAACTGAATCTGAAAAATAGCATGGAACTTTTCGCCGAAGCCCAGACCCTGGTTCCCGGCGGTGTGGCTGGCATCAGGCGCCCCTACAACTTTGTTCCGGGCGAATATCCCATCTTCTTCGAAAAAGGCAAGGGTGGAAGAATTATTGACGTTGACGGCAACGAATACATCGATTACCTTTGCGCCTATGGTCCGATCGTTATCGGTTACCGCGAGGAAGAAATCGACAATGCCGTTATCGAGCAGATCAGGGAAAAAGGGATATGCTTCTCTCTGACCCAAAAACTGCAAAACGAGCTTGTCTATAAGCTGCGGGAACTCATCCCCTCTTGTGAAATGGCTGCCATTGTGAAAACCGGCAGCGACGCCACGACAATCGCGATCAGGGTCGCCAGAGCCTACACCGGCAAGAAGAAGATCGCGCGCTGCGGTTACCACGGCTGGCACGATTGGTGCGTCGAGGTGAAGGGCGGTATTCCAGAAAAGCTCTATGAAGACGTTCTGGAATTCCATTACAACGATCTTGACCAACTGGAAGACATCCTCAAAAACAATCAGGATGACATGGCTGGTATAATCATCACTCCGGTTGGCCATCCCCTGGCGGAACCTGTGCAGATGCCCAAGCCCGGCTATCTGGAAGGCGTGAGAGCCCTGGCGGATAAATATGGCTGCGTGTTGATCTTTGATGAGATCCGCAGTGGATTCCGCTGCTCCATGGGCGGAGCGCAAGCCCTTTTTGGCGTCACTCCCGACCTTACCACAATCGGCAAGGCCATGGCCAACGGCTATGCCATCGCCGCCCTGGTCGGAAAAAGGGAATACATGAAAGTGATGGAAAAAGATGTGTTCCTTTCCTCCACCTTCTTCCCCAATTCCGACGCCCAGGTTGCCGCCCTCAAGACGATCGAGATTCTGCAACGCGACAAGATGCTCGATGTGCTTGCGGCCAAGGGCAACAACTTCGCTCAACAGGTGGAGAAAGTAGTGGCGGATTCGGGCATCCCGGCCCGTTTCAGTGGAGCTCCCTGGATGCCCTTCATCACCTTCCCCAGGGATGAGGCAGGCCTCTACAAAAAACTCCGCACCGAATTCTACACCCAACTGATTCGCCGCGGCGTATTCCTGCAACCCTATCACCACGGTTATATCTGCTATCGCCATACAGACGAAGATCTGGCATATACGGTTCAGGCTATCAAAGACTCGCTTGGCGAGCTGAAAAGCATTGTTTGAACAACAAGCTTAGATAGATAACCGGCAATCTTGGCCGAGCCGGAACATTGAAGCCATTGGCGGTTCCGGTTCGGCTGAGATCCGGTGCAGGGAGGTAATATGGCAAAATACATTTTTGTGGTGGGCGGAGTAATTTCATCCCTGGGCAAAGGAATTGCCACCGCGTCCATCGGCTTGCTTCTTAAATCCATGGGTTATAGTGTGGTGACCCAGAAATATGATCCCTACCTCAATGTGGACCCGGGCACCATGAGCCCCTACCAGCATGGCGAGGTTTTCGTGACCGACGATGGAGCTGAAACAGATCTTGACCTGGGCCATTACGAACGCTTTGTGGACGAAGCGTTGACCCGCTACTCCAGTTGTTCTGCCGGCCAGGTTTATGAGAGCGTTCTACACAACGAACGCAAAGGCGTTTATCTCGGCAAAACGGTGCAGGTGATCCCGCATGTGACTGATGAGATAAAAAGGCGGATCAGGCATTTCGATAAAGAGTATGATATCGTTATCACGGAGATCGGAGGCACGGTCGGCGACATCGAGAGCCTGCCTTTCCTGGAGGCTGTGCGTCAACTCCGCCTCGATCTTGGTGTGCGCAACACAATGTATGTTATGCTTTCCTATGTGCCCTATATCCGCGCCGCGGGCGAGCTAAAGACCAAACCCTCCCAACACAGCACCTACAAACTGCGCGAAATAGGCATCCAGCCCGAGATACTGCTCTGCAGATCGGAAATGCCATTCGACGATGATATCTATTCCAAGATAGCCCTCTTCACCAACGTCCCCAAGAATCATGTGATCAACTCGATAGACGTTAAGAGCGTTTACCAGGTGCCGCTAACCTACCTGAATGCCGGCCTGCACAAACTGATCTGCGATCATTTCGAACTCGAATGTGGTAATCCTGACCTCAAGGATTGGCTTCGTTTTCTGGATAATACCCAGAATGCCGGAGACACCGTCACCATAGCCGTTTGCGGCAAATATGTGAAGCACCAGGATGCCTACAAGAGTGTGGGGGAAGCATTGCTTCATGCGGCAGCCCATCACCGTAAGCGGATCGATGTCAGGTGGGTGGATTCCGAACGCGTCTACACCTCAAGTGAATTGAACAGGGAATTGGACAATGTGGATGGGATTATCATTCCGGGAGGCTTTGGCGTCAGGGGCATTGAAGGAAAGATCGCAATAGCCCAATATGCCAGAATGAAGGGAATACCATTTTTGGGAATCTGCCTGGGAATGCAGGTGGCAGTGATCGAGTTTGCCAGGCACGTCTGTGGCATGAAAATGGCTAACAGCACGGAATTTGAGCCCGATAACCCTTACCCGGTGATCCATCTGATTGAAAGCCAGCATTATCTTGATTTGATTGGCGGAACAATGAGGTTGGGAGCGTATCCCTGCAAGTTGCTTGCCGAAAGCCTGGCCTGCAAAGCTTATGGAGCGGAGTTGATCAGCGAAAGACACCGTCATCGCTACGAAGTAAACAACGAATACCGGAACCAATTGCAAACAGCGGGACTGAAGATCACGGGAGAATCTCCTGATGGTATGTTGGTCGAAATAGTTGAGTTGACGGGACTGGATTTTTATGTGGGAGTCCAGTTCCATCCCGAGTTCAAATCGCGTCCCAACAACGCACACCCCCTTTTCAGGGATTTCTTTTTGGCTGCCAGCAGGTATAAACAAGAACAAAATAGATGAAGTACTCCCTATATTAAGTTGATTTATTTCAACATGGCAGGGAGTTATGGCGTAAATATTTCTTGACTTTACTGATAGCAAGGAGTTTATAAGAGAAAAGTCATTGATTGCATGATTGTGATCAGAAGGAGTAATACTTTTTTGCTTGCATTATTACAACTTGGAAAATGTCGTTGAAAGGGAGGGGTTGTTATCCTTGGTTTCTGTTCTATTTCCATTCCACCTTTCCGCGATCTTTTCATAGCACCTATATATTATGGGGGGTGGGCCTCATTTGCATCCCGTCCTCCGGCGTGGGTCTTCCTGGGGTCAACCTTATAATTTATAAGGATGACCTAAGGATGATGGTACTAAATCCAGTCGTAGCAAAGGCGGAAGCTATGAAGGATATTGCAGAATGTCTCTGGTTATTTATGCGGTGGTCAAGGAATTGATGCCGGTTGTTTTTGGATTTGGTGCATGTTTCGGGGAAACCATTTTACCTTTCCACCTTTCCACGGATTCTACAAGAAAATGTCAAATGACAAATTCCGTAAAATAGCCTGATGAATGCAAATTGGTATAAGCAATTGTCTCTTGCCTGTTCGGCGACCTCTCTGCGCAAAGCTTTATTGCTTATTTGCTCTGTATTGCTACTCCTTTCTCTGACTGCCTGCCGTGATTGTGATACACTCGCGAAGAGAGAAACGAAGTCGAATGCAGTGGTTCAGGAGGACACCACCACAGTCAAAATCCGCTTTCTTCCCAAATGGCTGCATCAGGCTCAATTTGCCGGCGTTTATATGGCAAACGCCAAAGGCTACTATCGGGACAGGGGTCTGTCTGTGGAAATCCAATACGGAGGACCCGAACATTCAGCCACCACCTCTTTGAGAGACGGCTATACAGATATAACGTGCCTGAACATCTTCCACGCCATTAGATACAGTGAGCAGGAAAAGCCATTGGTTTACCTGGCCCAGTTGTTTCAAAAAAACCCAAGCATGTTGATTGGTAAAAAAAGAACGGATTTAAATTCATTGGAAGATCTCAAAGGCAAAAAGATCGGCATCTGGGGAGGAGAATATGGAGAGCATATTCAACTTTTTTTGAAAGACCTGGATCTCGAAACAGAGTCGGTCAGAGTGAATTGGTCGGTCAACCTGCTATTGAGCAACGCCATCGACCTGAGCAATGTGATGTCATACAATGAATACCATCGAATCCTTATGGCTGGCTTGGATCCTGATGAGTTGTTTGTCTTGCTCTTTAAGGACATTGGTTATGATGTGGTGGATGACGGGCTTGTGACCACCAGAGAGTTTTATGAGAACAACCCGCAAGCATGCCTGGATTTTACCGCCGCCACCATGCAGGGTTGGCTTTATGCTTTTAAGCATCCGGAAGAGGCTCTGGATGAAATACTCCGGATCATGCGCCAGTACCACCTTCCCGCCAATCGCAACCACCAGGCATGGATGCTTGAGGTGATCAAAGATCTGATCCTGGACTATCCTGAAGGGATCGGCGTCCTCAGCCGGAATGATTACGACAAGGTCTGCGATCTGATGGAAAAGCACAAAGTGATCAGAAACCGGATTGATTACAAGAGGTTCTACCCCTTTGCCCAAGAAACAAAGTAGAAACCTGGCTACTCATCTGATCATCGTCACCTTTGCCGTTTTGGTATTGGTATTTGCCGCGTCCTTGCTTGTAACCCGTCACTTCGTTGGCCAGGTTATGCTGGAACATGCGCAGAACGATCTTGGTTTCCTGGCTCATAATAAAACCCATCAGATAGAAATTGACATGAGAAAACTGGAAATCCAGGGTAAAATGCTGAAAGAGCTGCTTGCACTGGGTACGCTGGATGAAAGGGAGTTATTCTCATTTATTGACAAACAGTTTATTGAAAACAACCAGCTTCGCTCAGTCTGTATCGCCCAGGATCCAATTGTGGGAACGCCGCCCGTTATTTATCAGTTTTTGGCGGGTAAAACCATCAGTAAAAAGATGGATGGCGCTGACTACCAGTTTATGGATTGGTACCAGATTCCCGATCTTACCAACTGGGAATATTGGAGCGAACCCTGGTATGACACCTATGCCACGGGCAGAATTCTGGTATCTTATTCACTACCTGTACAGGTGGCTGGCAATCGGGGCATCCTGAGACTGGATATGCCTCTGGAAAGCCTTCAAAGGGTCGCCCAACAGGTGAAGATATATAAAACTGGTTACGCTATACTGCTTACCAATAATGGCACCATAGTTACCCACCCCAATGATTCCCTCTTGATGAACTATACTTTTTTTGACTTGGCTGAAGAATTGGGCGACCCTGCCTTAAGGGACCTGGGTAGAAAAATGTGCTCGGGAAGGACGGGATTCCTCCGGTTTCCAGAACAGAATAAGCATCCATCAAGCTGGTACTATTATATGCCATTGCAAACAAACCAATGGACCTTGGCTATAGTTGTTCCAGAAAAAGAACTGTTGGCAGACCTGAATAAGCTTCTGTGGGTGTTTTTCTTTTCTGCGCTTGGTGCGTTTCTCGTTATGTCGGGTGTGATATATGTCTCATCGCTGCACTTGAATTACAAGATGAAACCCATGATCGAGTCATTTACAAGAATTGGCTCGGGTGATTTCCAAACCCCCATTCCCGAACTGCCCCACATTCGGGAATCCGAAATTCTGGGCGAAGCTGTCACCGCAATGCAGAACGCGTTGCACAAGTATGTGGAAAACATCCGTTTGGTAACCGAGGAAAAAAACAAGATACTGGACGAGGTGATCTTTGCTTCAGCCATACAACGCAATCTGGTGCCTAAAAACACGGATCAACCCCTGAGCCCGGGCCGCATCTCATCTTTTGGGATCCTGGAGCCTGCCGGGGAGATAGGCGGCGATCTGTATGACTATTTCCTGCTCGATCAGGACACCTATTGCTTCGCTATCGCGGATGTGGTTGGGAAAGGGATTGTGGCGGCAATGACCGTGACCATGGTCACCACTCTGCTTCGCTCCATCGCGCCAGGGCAGGGCAAACCTGAACTGATCCTGAAAAGGGTGAACAGTTTCCTGATCGAAAACAACCTCGAATCCAACTTCGTTACCATCATTCTCGGCATCATAGATTTGCCTACAGGCAGTATGACCTTTTCCAACTCGGGGCATGTCCCGCTTTATATTATCAATCCTGCCAGGGAGCTGCGCAAATACTCCGAAACCCACTCCACAGCCCTGGGTATTTTAAAAAACCTGAAAATCGGCTCTGAAAGGGTATCGCTGGAACCTGGAGATACAATTGTCGTGGTGACCGATGGCGTCACCGAGGCCATGAGTTCCAATGAAGACTTTTTCGGATACGCACGCCTGGAAGCAGTTCTGGAAAACCTGCCCCAGACACATCCCGAGGTCACCGCCAACGCTATTTTAACCGAGGTGCACGCTTTCTCCAATCAAGCCACGCACAAAGACGATATCTCTATCCTGGCGATTGAGTATCTGGGAAATGGAACACTTTGAAAACCTTAGCTTTGGGCAATCTATCTGCATAGTGAGAACGCAAACTGTTAGTGATTTGTTTAGGGTTCAGAATTGACCTATTTCAAATGGATAAAATCGGACAAATGAAAGCGAATGGGTATGAGAATAACGAGCAGTCGTCTATCTTGGCCAGGACGGGAATCGCTTACCTTTCCTCATCAGTCCGGATAGCTAATTCGCCCTTCAGTTAACATGATTTGCCAACTATGTGGTAAGCGTGCAAGTAACAGCCCGTTCCTAGTCTTCATCATCAATGAAATCAGTGTATTGTTACAACTAAACAAACCAAATATACCTAAGTTAAAACAAAACATCAGCAGTGCAGATTTGAGGACATCTTCAGAAGAATTGTATCTCTGTAACCTATTCTAAAAGCTGTTTCTCGCAGTTCTAGATATCATTTTCTCCAAGAGTATGTATGCTTTGGTCAGGAAGATACCGAAAATCAACTTCCTTGCCGTACAGCATAAAATGGCTTCACCTCAGATCTTCTTATCCGACTAGTTATTCCATGATGCATTCCAGTAGCTTTTCTTCCATCATATCTCCGTGCGGGGAATATTGGATACTATATCCTGGGCAATGAAGCCATAACACTATTTAAACACTAATATGGATGCATGACAATGCGACAGAATTTGAGATTGACAGTTTATGGGGTTTAAAATAATTAGGCTGGTGGGATTTATAATTGTCAATGCTAGAGAAAATGATTTCAATACCTATAGCAATCAAGGCGATATACAGTATGGCTTTGAAGATATAATCCAAGTTGTTTTTACATGATAGGATTTACAATGCCTCAATGATTAGTTATAATATGTGGATCAAAATTGCGTAGCAGTAAAGATATTTATGTGATATCGTGTTCGAGTATGTTACTCAATATAGCTGATTTTAGTAATGACAAGGATGTTTAACTCAGTGAATAATCAAATCGAAATTGACTTTAATATTGATTCAGACTTGGATAGGATAAGGACTCTTTCGAATCCAGAAGGGTATAAAGGGATTGCTGCTTTGCACAAGTACTGGGGCAAGAAGCCTATCGAGTGTCTGAATTTCCTTATTGAGAGATTTACAAACCAAAATGATATAGTCCTCGATCCTTTTTTAGGATCTGGGTTAATTGCTTTAGAAACTTTAAAAAGAAAACGCAAATTCATTGGAATCGACATAAATCCAATTTCGGTTGAGTTAACGAGATTAATGACTGACTTGCCTTCTTATAAAAGGATAAAACATGCAATTTCAGATATTGAGAAGAAGGTTAAAAATCAGATTAACAGCTGTTATCTTACACACGATAATTCGATAGCCTCTCATTATCTTTATGATGGTGATAAAATACAATCTGTGTGGACGAAAGGATCAAAAAACCAGAGACTAGAACTCATACCGGATGAGAAAGATACAGAACTACAATTGAAATTCAGCGAGTACAAAGCTAGGAATATTGGAAAAATTCAGTTCTTTCAAAATAGTCGAATTAATACCAGTAGAACGATGACTATAAATGATCTGTTTACAGGTAGAGCTCTTTTCTGTATTGATACTTTACTTGATCAAATATGCAGATATGAACCTGAAGTCCAAAGAGCACTTCTATTAGTACTAACATCTTCATCTGGGCAAATGTCAAAGATGGTGTTTGCTATAACTAATAGGGGGAAATATACTGGTATAAGAGGTGATAGAATTGAAGTAGGTAGTTGGGCAATTGGTTACTGGCGACCCAAAATTCATTTTGAGATTAACGTTTGGAATTGTTTCATAAACAAAGCGAACAAACTGCTAAAATCATTAGAGTCTATAGATCGAAATCCATGTGTGGCTATCTCTAAAAGTTTGGATGATCTCTTTGACTCAAACTCAAACCTGTTACTTATCTTAGGCGATGTAAAAAGAGAAATCCAGAATATTACAACAAACTCAATTGATTTAGTTATTACTGACCCACCGCATGGAGATAGAATTCCCTATTTAGAACTTAGCGCTATGTGGAATGCCTTACTTAATGTAGAACCAGTATATGCTAACGAAATTGTTGTTTCAAATGCAAAAGAACGAGGAAAAGATTTAGAATTATACAGCAAGTCGATGAAAGAAGTAATTTCCCAATTATTTAGAGTAATAAAACCCAACGGAATTATAGCTCTCATTTTTAATGCATCTGATAGAAAATATTGGGAGTTTCTGCTAAACGCATCTAAGAATAAAGGCGTAGACTTTGTTGGTTGTTTTCCGATGAGTTACTCGGCATCTTCAATTGTTCAAGACAATAGACGAGGTGCTTTAAAACAAGATTATGTACTAATATATATGAAACCCCCATCCACAAACAAGAAATCTGTTATCAACAATTTTTCAAGTATTCCAGGATGGTCAGAATTATTTCCAGTTATAAGGAGTTAAACATGGCAATTACTTACAAAGAGGCTAAACAGTTATTTGAACAAAATAGTATTAACACTTTGATACAAAAAGATGGTGGATTACGTTTCTTAAAACTCAGATCGATGTCAAGAAAAGATAATATGGTTAAGCTATTCAAAGACTCTGGCCTTACTTTGCCCCAAGGCGGAAGACCTGACTTGTTGCAGATAGCCTATAATTCAAATATCAATGAATCACAGATTGAGTCAATAATCAGGCGTATTTATGCTAACGAAAGAACTGATAGAAAAATGGTTGAAGACGAGCTAATAAATGAACTATACAAGCTTCAGTCCTTCGATTGGGGAGGGCTATACCAGAATAACCTTGATAAAACTATTGTAAACAATTATGTGAAGAAAATCAGATCTTATGAAGAACTCGAATCTAAGATTGAAAGTGAGTTACTTTCAAGCCTCTATGGATATGTAAAATGTTCGTGGTATAACCACTGGACTTCCATAATAATCGAAGATATTTTCAAGGATCATGCATCTATTTTACCTGCTGTTGGTTTAGTCAAACAAATTGATTTTTTCTATAGAAATATACCATTAGATTTAAAAGTAACATATTTACCTGAAGGCTATGTTATTGATAAACGTAAAGAGGCTGGACTCGACAGCGAATTAAAAGTATTAAAAAGATGTGCCAGAGACTTATCCATATCTGCACCAAGAGAAAAAAACGATTCGAAACTACTTGAGCTGTTATGGCGAAGAATATCCGATCATCCTGATATCATGGCAAGGAGTGTAATTAAAGAGATTAAGTCATTTAGAGACAATATAGTTTCTGATACAGTGAAAAACCCAACTGGATTGATTAAATGGCTTTATGAAAATCAAGGTACAAGAAGGTTTGATGCATCCAATCGGTTATTTTTAGTATTAGTCAATAAGTCTGACTATTTCAATTCATGGAAATTGAAAAGAGCAAAACCTATGCTTATGGATGGAATTAATTCATTCTTAAACAATGGCAATGAGAACCTTCACAAGGTTAATTTTCAATGGGAAGGTGCTAACTTTACTGTTACTGCCGGTATCATCATTCTAGTGCAGGATAGTTTATGCCTTAATGAAAGTATTTAATCTAATTTAAATTGAATTGAAGTGAAGTGAAGTGAAGTGAAGTGAGCTGGAGTCAGTTTGTTATTAAATATATGACTTATCCTGATCTCTATTTCGGCACTCTCAACACCCCCTCCTATGCTCATCGCTCACTGATCGCTCATTGAACGCTGAGCAATCGCTGGGCGGGCTTTTGGCCGGGCGTCAATGGGTGGTTGATAGACCATCAAGCCATGAGGACGGTATTGCGGAGACAAACGGCTTTGCCACCCATTCTCTGAGCTGCCATATTGTCGCGCTTGATTGGATGATTGCCAAACTTCTGTTGGCAAATCCCTACATGCTTTTCAGGTTGCTCTCAATCAAACTGTGAAGATGCTCAGATAATCGCTTCCGGTCTGAATAGATAGGGTCACTAACCTCAATAGCCGGGAGGATTCTTATTTTAACAGGAGCGGAACGGATTTGCCTGTCCGCTTCATAGATCCGCCATGTACCCTTGATCACAAAGGGCACTATCGCTGCCTCCGCCATAAGAGGAAGCTTGAAGCTTCCCTGGTGAAACTCCCCCATCTCATCTTTTTGCGACCTTGTGCCCTCGGGAAAGATGATCAGGGGATGGCCGCTACGTATGATTTTAGAGCTTGCTTCAAAGGATCGGATGGCGGCGCGTGAGTTCTTTCTGTCGATGAATACGCAGTTGAACTCCCGCATCCATTGTGAGAGAATGGGAACCTTGAACAGTTCCTTTTTTGCAATGAATGCAACCGGGCGCCCCAGATACCCCAACAGAGCCGGGATATCGAACAAGCCTTGATGATTACCCATAAAACAGAGCCTGCCATCATCCGGTATAAAATCCAAACCTTCGATATAAACCCGGGATCCTGTGCTGCGAATGGTAAACCTGCCCCACCAACTGACGCAGATATAGATTAGGCGCGCATAGAACTTTTTGGAAACCAACAGTTTCAGCAGCAGCATCGGCAGATAAGCAATCAGGGAGACCAGGAAAAACAAAAGGTAAAACGTTATCCACAACAACGAGAGCAACTTTCCCATCTTCATTCCAACCACCTAATAACTATCCGTAACCTGTTCCTCGTAGATATCCTGCAGGGATGTGATCCAGCCGTCCTTTTTTTCAGCGTAGCGCAGTGCCTTCCAATACACTTTGCCCCACAGGGGATAATCGATGGGGTCAAAGGTAGTGTTGTGCCAGAGCAGAGATAGATGCGACTGGTATCTGGCGGCCATGTTGATCAAACGCCTGAGAGCCAGGCCCGCCGATCTGGGGCTGAGATTCATGGCTTTGCCGGAAAGCAGGGTGGTATCCATCACGATCAGGGGTATCTCCAAAACACGGAAAGGTCTGTTTTGGGCAATGTTGAAAGGATAAAAAGGAAAGGAAATGCCGGCTCTGAACCCAATGTGTTCCCAATACCCCAGAGTAGAATCGTAGAGGATACCGGCATCTTCCAGGATCGCAAAGCTTTTCTGATAATCGAAATGCAGATAATGTGACCGATATCCGTTGATACGAAAGCCGAGGCTGGCCAGGCGATCCATTTCTTGTTTCAAGATTTGCGCGTCGAAAGCCGATTCCGGGCTGCCATGCAATCCCACATCCTGATCGGCCAGGAGCGACTGCAATTGTTCTCTTATTGAGGCATCGGCAATGTAGTTCTGCCTGGCATCCTCATAGTCATCTTTTCCAAAGATGAACCAGGTGGACACCACCCCTCTTTTATGTTCCTGATGCAATATATTCCTGATCAAATGTTGGGGATTGTGGATGAGGTTTTTATGCAGGGCGTGCCCAATCATCTTGTATGCTGCGTTGAGCGGCCTTTTGTGAAAAGTGCGCAGATTATATTTGAAGGTCTCCGCTTTTTGACCGGCAGCCCAATAATCCCAGTAATCTATATCGTGGGATATCGAGATGGAAAAGCGCTTGGTTTGCTTCCAGTTGATCTCCCTGATAAACTGAGGCAGTTGGATACCCATCGCAAACAGCAGCATCTGGCAATAGACATCCACCACAGGCACATCGGTGAAATCCCATCTGTATTGCAGGGATTGGCGAAAATCCACCCTGCCTCTGCGCTCCCCGCGTTGCCCCAGTATGTATTCGTGCCAGCAGGTAAGAAAGTAGAAAGCGCTGGCCACAATGTCCTTGCGTATCATCACAGATTCCGGTTTGAAGGAGAAGATAGAGCCGCTTAGCGAAAACAGAAAAGGAACGTATTCCTTTTGATACAGACAGAAATTGACCTTTTCCAAAGGATAGAGTTCGCGGTTCTCAAAGAACTCCGAACAAAAGCCATCATAGTGTATCTTGATGGGACAGTCTATGGTAGAATAAGGCCCGTAGTAGAGGTGCACGCCTTCATGTCCGCTTCCATAGACGAATTTGGGATTCAGGCGCAGAATATAACAAAAAGTCCGCAGCACAAACTCCGCCTTGGGAATGTAGTGCTGCGGCAGATTCAATAGGATTATGATGTTCGGATATCGTTCCATCTTCCGGAGTTAGGCCTTATCACCCGAGGGTCTCGTCGTCTTCTCTGTTTTCTTTTTGGGTCCGTCTTCCGGTAGAAATACCAGGGAGAAAACATCCCTGATCTTGTCCACAAACATGATGTTCATATCCTCCAATATGTCCGGGGACATATCGCTAAGGGTTTCTTCATTCTCGCGGGGTATGATCAGGTTGCGTATTCCCGCCCTTTTAGCGGCAAGCATCTTTTCTTTTAGACCACCGATACCCAATACCTTGCCTGTGAGCGTCACTTCTCCGGTCATGGCGATGTCGTGCCTCACTTTGCGCTGTGTAAAGAGGGAGGCAAGTACCACCGTGAGCGTGATACCGGCAGATGGCCCATCCTTGGGTACCGCTCCCGCAGGAAAATGAACATGGATGTCGTATTTTTCAAGGTCTTTCGGATTGATGTTATAACGAGCTGAGTTTGCCTTCAGATAGCTGAGCGCTATTCTGGCCGACTCTTTCATTACCTCACCCAACAAGCCCGTTAGCTGGACTGCTCCTTTCCCGGGCATCCGCGTGGCTTCGCAAAACAGCAGTTCACCACCATAGCTGGTCCACGCCAAACCTGTGGCAATGCCAATCTCGGGCTTGCGGTTGGCCAGTTCCAGAGTGTATTTCCGTGGTCCCAGATACTCTTTAATATCCCTGGCGCCCAGCGCGATCTCTTCTGTCTCCCCGCTGGCTACTTTTTTTGCTATCTTGCGGAAGATCGAACCGATCCTTCTTTGCAGATTTCGCACTCCCGCTTCCCGCACATAATAGCGGATCAACTCTTCCAGGGCTGATTTTTTGATCGTGATCTTCTGATCCTTGAGGCCATTCGCCTCTTTCTCGCGGGGAACGAGATAACGCTTGGCGATCTGAATCTTGTCGTACTCCAGATAACTTGTGAACTCGATGATCTCCATCCTGTCACGCAAGGCCTGAGGTATGGTATCCAGCGAATTGGCAGTCGTGATAAACATCACTTCGGACAGATCGAATGGCAGGTTTATATAGTTGTCGATAAAGCTATTATTCTGTTCGGGATCCAACACTTCCAAAAGAGCCGCGGCTGGATCTCCGCGAAAATCGCGTCCTAATTTATCGATTTCATCCAGCATAAATACGGGATTCGCCGTTCCCTGACGCTTGATTTCCATGATAATCTTTCCCGGCATCGCGCCAATGTAGGTGCGGCGATGCCCGCGAATCTCGGCTTCGTCGTGAATTCCGCCCAGCGACAGGCGTATGAACTTGCGGTTAAGCGCTCTGGCCACCGATTTGCCGATCGATGTTTTTCCTGTTCCCGGAGGGCCCACAAAGCACAGAATCGGTCCTTTGAGTCGCCCTTTTAGCTTCTTTACGGCGATGAACTCCAGAATACGTTCTTTGGGCTTTTCCAGCCCATAATGGTCCTGAGTCAGAATCCTCTCGATCCGCGTAAGCTCCAGCCTGTCCTTGCTGTGCTTATTCCAGGGCAGGTTCACAATCCAATCCAGATAGTTGCGAATCACGGCGTACTCGCTGGCAGCAGGCTGCATGGATGAAAGCCGCTCAAGTTCCTCCAGTGCCACTTCCTCAACATAATCTGGAAGCTTGTTCTTTGTAATCAGTTCTTTCCACTTGAGGATTTCCTTGCTGACCTCGTCGCTTTCGCCAAGTTCTTTACGGATGGCGTCCATCTGCTCCCGCAGATAGTAGCGGCGCTGGTCTTCAGTCATTTCCAACTGGATATTACTGCGGATATGATTTTCCACCCGCATCTGTTTGATCATTTCTGCCAGGCAGTTGTTCAGATGTTTAAAACGTTTTTTGAGTTCTATGGTTTCCAGAATAATCTGCCGGTCTTCGGTTTGTAATTCAAGGTTACCGGCTATGATATCTGCTACTCTGCCAGCTTGTTTTATGCTGTTCAGGCCAGCGATCATCTCTGCGTTGAGCACAGTGCTTTCCTGAGCGATCTTTTCCATCAGTTCCACTGCAATGGTACGATAAGCATGTATCTCTGTGTCCTCAACGCTGGATTCCACAATACTTTCCACATCGACCATGATAAAGGGCTCACGTTGAACCACTTTTTGCATGCGTATCCTGGAGGTTCCCTGCAAAAGCAGGCTGATCGAACCATCCTGGTTGCGCAGCATCCTCAATATGGTCACCGAGGTGCCGATCTCATAAAGGCCGATATCGTTGGGCTCAGTCTTATCTTTTTCCAGGAAAAAGGCCATTGTCTTATCCTGGGATAGCGCATGATCGATCACCAGCTTGGATTCGTCGTCCGAAACCACCAACGGCATCAACAAATAGGGAAACATTACCACATTGTTGATATGCAATACTGGCAGTGTCCTCGGAATCCTGTTGTTATGATCTTCCATCTGCTCTCTCCTGAAATTAGTTATCTTGTATATATATTAAGCGTGTTAGGCAAAAAAACACATGGCTCTCATTTCCTACATAAAAACTCGTGCCGGTCATCCTTAGGTCATCCTTATAAATTATAAGGTTGACCTAAGGAAGACCCTGTATTCATTGCACGTTGCTTATCACGCTGTCACGGCTTGCAAGCCGGCTTCAGGCTATGATCAGGAACAAAATCATGTTCATAATGCCTATAATTAGGTTTATCGCTAAAAAAGCCACCAACATGGGTTTATAAACGTATTTCTTATAATAGCCATAGAAAAACTTGATGTTCAGTTGCTCGTCTAACTCATCAATCCTATGTTCGATGCGCAGTTGTTCAATAAAATGGGGAATAACTTTACGCAGGAATTTGGAAGACAAATCCTTGGCAAGCGAGGCAATAGTGTTACGGATTTTCGCTTTGAACGCTTTGGGTAGCAAAGGCCAGTCAGACACAAAGGCAACATTGTCCCAGGCTGTTTGCCAGACCTTCTGTTCCCAATTCTTCAGGTATCCGTTTGTGTACATTCTGTCGGAAGCCTGATTCAGATAGTCATGCAACATATCTCTGGCTTTGGTAAACAGCCAGTCTCTCTTGCGCACCAGGAAACCCGGCGTGAGCGGTATCTTCCAGCCAAAGAGCTTGCGCTGCTTTTTATTGAACAAAAACCACTTTAAAGCATAGACAAGCAGCGTGCCCAGCGCAATATTCCAAATGATAAAGGTCAACGATTTTAGAAACAGCATCTCAGCCTCCTAGCTTAATTGCCTGTCTGTTTGTATCAGACATCATTCAGGATATGCCCCATCTTGTTTTTTTTTGTTTTCAGATAATTCCGGTTGTTTTCACCGGCTTTTATTTCTATTGGTCTGCGTTCCACCACTTCCAAGCCATAACCCTGCAGCCCGACAATCTTTTTGGGATTGTTGGTGAGCAGGCGGATTTTCTTGAGTCCCAGGTTTTTCAGTATCTGGGCTCCAATGCCGTAATCCCTCAGGTCGGCGGGAAAACCCAGATCAAGGTTTGCTTCGACGGTATCTTTGCCTTCATCCTGCAGATGATAAGCCCTCAGTTTGTTGACCAAACCAATACCCCGTCCTTCCTGGCGCATATAGAGGATGACACCTCGGCCTTCAGAAGCGATCAGCTCGAAAGATCTTTTCAGCTGATCCCCGCAATCACAGCGAAGTGAATGCAGCGCGTCTCCTGTCAGACACTCGGAGTGTACCCGCACCAAGATCGAATCCGAACCTTTTACATCGCCCATAACCAAGGCTAAATGATATTCGTCAGTGACCGTGCTTGCATAAGCCAATATGTCAAACTCCCCATATTTGGTGGGCAGTTTGGCCTTGGAAACACATTGTACCAAAAGCTCTCTGTGCCGCCTGTAGTTTATCAAATCGGCAATCGTAACAACTTTGAGATCATACTTTTCGGCGAACACCATCAAGTCTTTCAGCCTGGCCATCTCTCCATCATCGCGAATGATTTCGCAAATCGCCCCCACCGGTGTGCGGCCAGCCAGGCGCGCCAGGTCAACTGCAGCTTCAGTATGCCCGGCACGCTTCAAAACTCCTCCGCGTTCTGCCAATAGAGGAAAAATGTGTCCCGGACGCATAAAATCCTCAGCTTTGCTGAGCGGATTGGCCAACGCCCTGAGAGTGCAGGCTCGTTCAGTAGCGGAAATTCCAGTGGTGGTTCCCTCCACAACATCGACCGAGATGGTAAACTTGGTGCCATGTCTGTCGCTGCTTCGCTCTGTCATGAGAGGGATATTCAACCTCTGCAGGTAATCGGACTCCATTGGAGCACAGAGCAAGCCCTTTCCATGTGAAATCATGAAGTTGACGCAGGCGGGAGTGATAGCGTCGGCAGCCATCAGCAGGTCCCCTTCATTTTCCCTGCTTTCATCATCAACCACAATCAGCATACCGCCACTGGCGATGATCTTTATGGCATCGTCAATACTGGTAAACTGGTTTTTTTCTATTGTACTGGTCATCTTTACCACTCTTTATTAGCTTCTAGGAGCGAGTTTAAATCAAGCATGTCGGTGTCAATAGCAAAATATCTATCCAACCAATCCAGGGTATAAAGCAGGTCACCGGGAAGAGGAGCCGTTAGATCCAGCTGCTTGCCACTAAGCGGTTGCGTGAACTGTAATCTCCAGGAATGGAGAGCCTGGCGCAAGAGACGGGTGGTCAGGAGTTCGGTGACCTTCCTCTTCATATTTTGCGGGACAAGGGCATGAACCTGGCGCCGGGTATTGTAGAGCAGGTCACCCAAAAGCGGGACGTTCCTTTCGGCCATGTGGACTCTGATCTGATGCATTCTGCCTGTTTCCAAATTGACTTTAATCAAGGAAAAGAAATGCCAGAAATGAATGACCTTATAGGTGGTCAGTGAATACCGGCCTTCAGGTGAAACACACATCTTGCGCGGATTGCTGATACAGCGGCCAATATTGTTTTCGATGCTGTCCTCAGATGGTTCGGGAATCCCGCTGGTTATCGCCAGATACGTCTTTTTGACCTCGCGGCGCGCAAACATGTCGTTCAGCGCGCTTTGAGCGGGGTCATTCTTGGCAATGATCATCAGGCCGGAGGTGCCCCTGTCCAGACGGTGGACAATGCCGGGTCTGTTCTTTTCCCTGCCGCCGGAAAGTCCATCTCCCCAGCGGTATATCATGGCGTTGACCAGAGTCTGATCGGCATTCCCAAAACCAGGATGCACAATCATGCCGGCTTCCTTGTTCAACACAGCCAGATCATCATCTTCATACACAACATCCAGCGGAATGTTTTGAGGCACCACTTCCAAGGGAGGCAAATCCGGAAATGATATCTCAATCTCATCCCCTTCAGATAAGATATAGCTCTTCTTCACTGGGATTTTGTTAACCAAGATTCGGTCTTCATCGATCAATCTCTCGATGAAGGTGCGGCTGTAAAGCTCCTGAATCCTCAAGCCTACCAAATACTTATCCAGCCTGTCTGGCACGGATTGGCTGACAACAACCCTTAATTTATTTTGCATTGCCTAAACTGCTGATCACAAACACTCCGCCCGTTGAAAGTCCTTTCTGATTGCGGATGATGGAGCCGTTGATGAACGCTGCTTCAGACGTTACCGGATCAGTCACATTCACATCATAGAGGTTATTGCCAAAGCGCAGCGCTTCGTTGATGGAACTAAATATCTTGTCGTCAAAGCTGTTTTTAAAGATCAGCTCATTCAGATTCACCATTTCTGTGATATTGTTGTATTTACGTCTTATTGAATCATTGCAGTAAGCCACATCACCATTCACAGTTGCAATGATCACCCACTGCGGAAGGAGATTGATCAACTGCTGCAACCTCTGGTGGTGTTCGTAGATCTTTTCCGCCTTGGCAGTATCGAAGCGTTGCACTATATTAAGCATCTTGGCAATGGAGTGTACCAGCTTGAACTGTTCCGGGTCGTGCGCGAACTTCTCTTCGTTGATTTCAATGGTATAATTTCCGTGAGAGATATCTTCAATGATAGCGGCAATATCCTGATAAGATTTTTTAATCCTGTAGGGGATGTAGTTAAAAATCACAACTATATAGATGAAGATAATGAACACAAACACAATGATGATCGTTTGCAGGTCCTTGACCAACAACGGCAGGCTGTGAGCCCGGTTGAGCGAGATCAGAAGCAAAAGAGACTCAAGCAACAGCAGTGCCAGAAGGCCGATCATCAGGATATGGTATCTGGATTTTAGTGAGTTTTTCATCTTAGTCCTTCCCGGAAGCACTATCGAAGATAAGTTTGTCGATGTTACCTTTATGACCTAGCAGTATCAGAACATCGCCTTCGTTGACAATATCATTGGCGCCTGGTATATCGTTGAGACGTTTTTCGATCACGTTCTTACCATCTTCAGATACAGACAGATAGTTATATTTTATGGCAATTACGTTAATCCCCCGTTTCATGGGCAGGGACAGCTCCTGCAGGGTTTTACCCACAAACTCCGGTGGGGCTATCATTTCCACCACAATATGGCCGCTGGACAGGTTAACGTAATCCAGTATGTTTTTGGAAATTAGCGTCTTGGCCAGTTGGTTTCCCACCATCTCTTCTGGCAGTAAAACATGCTGTACCCCTATCAACTCCAGTATTTTACCATGCAACTGATTATCAACTTTGGCGTAGATAACGCCGACACCTATTTTTTTCAGCAATGCTGCAGTCAGGATGCTTTCCTGAATGTTGCTGCCGATACCCAGGATGACCGCATCGGTCTCGCTGAGGCTGAGATTGCGGATCACATTTTCTTCGGTGGAATCCATACAAACAGCCTGAGTAACCTTGTTGCTTATCTCATTCACCAATTCCTGGTTTTTGTCTATGGCAATTACTTCCATGCCATTTTCAGACAAGATTCGGGCGACGGTCATACCAAATCGTCCCAATCCAATTACCGCGTATCGTGCCATGTATCACCTCTTAGCCGATAGGAATCTTTTCTTCTGCGTAGTTTATATTGATCTGTTTGGTTTTGGTCGAAAACGCATAGATCATAGTCAGCGGACCAATTCTGCCAACATACATCAAGACAGTTATCAACAGTTTTCCAATCACCGTCAATTGCGGTGTGATGCCCAATGTCAAACCTACCGTCCCAAAAGCTGAAACAGCTTCGAACAGGAGCTTGTCAAAGGCATGCGGCTCCACAAGCATCAGAAAGAACACCACCACCAGAATAATGGTAATGGAAAGCATTATCAATCCAGTGGCTTCCCTGAAGTTATACTCATGAATCCGTCTTTTAAAAACGCTAATGTGCCTTTTCCCTTTCAACAGCGATATCACAGACAGTGTCAAAACGGCAAAGCTGGTGGTTTTAATGCCTCCACCAGTCGATCCGGGAGAAGCTCCGATGAACATCAAAACAATACTAACCAACACCGACGCTTTGCCGATCTGGGATAAATCTATGGTATTAAAACCTGCGGTTCTGGTGGTCACAGACTGAAACCAGGAGCTTAGAATTCTGCGATAAATACTGAATCCCTGCATCGCGCCATTGTATTCTGCCAGATAGAAAACTGTAAAGCCCAGCACCAGAAGAAAGGCAGTGGTGAAGAGAACTATCTTTGTATGCAGATTCAGCTTTCGTACCCTATCCTTCTTCAATACATGGTGTTGCAGGTCTATAATTACGGAAAACCCCAGACCGCCTGCTATGATCAAAGCGGTTATAACCAAGTTTACCGTAAAACTGTCCACATACGAAACCAAATTGTTTCCCAAAGGAGAAAAGCCCGCGTTACAAAAAGCCGAAACCGCATGGAACAAAGAAAGAAACAGCGCTTTCATCGGTTGGAAATCCTGGGCAAACCTGGCAAACAAGAGCAGTGTGCCTGCAGATTCGATCACCAGGGTAACCAAGACGATGCTCTTTAACAACTGGAATACATTCACGGCATAGGACCCCCCTACAACCTGATACATGATGTTCTCCAGTTTAAGATTGATCCTTTGCCCCAGAATGAGCGCAAACACTGTCGATATGGTCATGATGCCCAATCCACCAATCTGGATTAGCAGCAAAAGTACCATTTGGCCGAAGAAACTGAAATGCGTGCCTGTGTCCACCACTATCAGCCCTGTCACGCAAGTGGCTGAAGTGGCTGTGAACAGTGCGTCCATAAACGGAGTCACGATTTTTGGGTTAGACGAAACTGGCAGCATAAGCAGTATGGTGCCAAAAAGGATAACCACCAGGAAGCTCAACATCAATGTAACAGGCGGATTGCCGGTCAGCCATTTGTAAAGCTTACCTTCAAATGCCCTGAAAAGGATGTACTGAAGGATAAAATACGTCTGTCGGATCAGCAGGAAAAAGATGACAAACTTAGCTTGGGAGACCAAAAAAATGGAACCCAAAATCAGCATTGCCACATCGAACAACAGGATTCTACGCTTTTCTTTGGACTCCCCGAACAACACTCTGTTCAGGATCGTGAACAGGAGGAGCACCAGATTTGCCAGGGCGGTAAAGAATTCCACCCGGGAATAGTTGGTATAGAAACCAATAATCGGCTCCAGGAAAAGCACCAGAAAGCTCCATATAGCAAGCAGATATGCTGCTATCTCAACTTGTCTGAGTGTTTTCCTGATCAGATTCACTATCTGTTCTCTGCTTTAATTCAAAGCTTTGGCTTTTGCCAGAATCTCTTTCGAGATATCATCAATATCTCCACTGGCGTTAATCACAGTCAGCAATTCCTGCTCGGCAAAGAACTGCTTTAATGTAAAGGTCTGCGCGTAAAACTCAACCAGTCTTTTCTTGATCGCTTCAGGCCTGTCATCCTTACGAATTATAAGGCTGCCTCCGCAAGAATCGCAAACATCCTCATGGATCGGTTTATTGGTTTTAAGATTATAGTTTCTGCCACATTCCGAACACTCTCTGCGGGCAGATATGCGGGCGATGGCCTCCTGCTCATCCAAATCCAGGTAAAACGCCCCCTGGATCTCATAATGCTGCGCCAGATATTCAGCCTGACACAGATTGCGGGGAAAACCATCAAAAACAATCCCGGGACAGCCTGGTTCCAAGGTACTCTCCACCACTTGAAAAACCAGCTCGTCGCTCACCAAAGCGCCACTACTGATGGTCTCCTGGACCATCCGGCCAAGCTTGGTTTGCAAAGCAACCTGCTCTCGCAGGAGATTGCCAATATTGATATGCTGGTAACCCAACTTCTCGCTAAGCAATTCCGCTTGAGTTCCCTTACCGCTGCCTTGAATACCGAAAATCACGATACATTTCATTTTCACCTCAGTTGTGGCACAATACAGACTACAGAATCCTTGTCAAGAGTTCTCCCTTTCCAAAACAACAAAGGCCAAAGCATAATCCCTTTCGTGTGACAGGGAGATGTGGATCCTGTCCACCCCCAAAGAGGCAAGCATCTCCCGGGTGGCATTATAGGCTATAACGCATGGTCTGCCCTTGGCATCCTTGCCAATTTCGATGTCTGTCCAGTTAATCCTTCCATCCCATCCCGTGCCCAAAGCCTTCATCACTGCTTCTTTGGCTGCAAATCTGACCGCGAAGGATTGGGTTCTGTTCCCTTTGCCATTGCAATATTCGATCTCACTTGCTGTGAACACTCTATGGCAAAAACCGGGATACTGAATCAGGAGACGGGCGATTCTTTCGACCCGGATAATGTCCGTCCCAATTCCAATTATCACTCTTTCCTCGCTTGCCTGCTTTCCAGTTCCAGGAGCATTTGCTTCAGCTCAAGCCCGCCGGCAAAACCGGTTAGTGATCCATCGGAGCCAATCACTCTATGGCAAGGCACAATGATGGCGACAGGATTATTGTGAACCGCGCCACCCACGGCCCTGTAAGATCTCTGATGCCCGATGCGCAGGGCTATGTCTTTGTATGACGCGGTCTGTCCATAAGGGATCTTCAGCAACTCCGCCCATACTTTTTTCTGAAACGGAGTTCCGGCTAGCCCAAGATCAATTGTAAACACCTTTCTGGTTCCTGTCAGATACTCTTCCAGTTGTTTACGTGCTTGATCAAGGAAGGGATCAGCTGTTTGGATACCTGGCACTTGATCTGTGAAAGAGCATTCCACCAGTCTGCCATCTCTTGCGATTATCTTCAGATGTATGTTTCCGTAGCTGACATACCCAACTTTGTTGATTGCAGTATCCATCGTTTATCCAAAAATGAGAGCCCCGTCCTCGCTAGTGGAGTAAGGGGCTCTGTGAGAATGTTTCTTGCAACTATGCAGTGAATCTTCTGCGTTCTTTGATTCTGCCCGCTTTGCCTTTGGCTTGACGCAGATAGAATAGTTTAGCTCTGCGAACCTGACCATAGCGGACAATTTCCATTTTGTCGATGTTTGGCGAATTAAGCGGGAAGATACGCTCAACTCCCACTCCATTCGAGATTTTCCGTACTGTGAAGGATTTGGAGATACCCGATCCGCGTTGTTGGATCACGATACCCTGGAACACCTGAATGCGTTCCTTTGCACCTTCCTTAATTTTATAATGGACCTTCACCGTATCGCCTACGCGAAAGTCGGGAAAGTCGGTTCTGATTTGGTCTCTGCCAACTGTGTGCAGAATATCCATGGTTCCTCCCATATATATACTCGGAAGAAATGCGGTCCAACACGACTGACACGGCGCTCCGGACGGACAGGTGGTTGTAAGCACCTGCTCCCAGAATTGGTTCCAGGATATGATCCGCCAGATGATGAACTTCGTCACACAAGCCATAGCCGGTACCAAATAGAATTAGGATCGGCTTTATACTTCGGCGTAAAATTCTCAGATATCCAAAAGGTATCTGTTCAGGCATCTTCCGTGCTGTTGTCGTGACTATAACGGGACGCATAGCTTCCTGCGTTGTAATCTCATTTATCGTATCTTCGACCGTATCACACTGTTTTATGATCTTGAGCGCTTCGCTGCGCATGGGGTTGTAAGGCAATTCAGGATTTTCCCAGAATGCCCTGATTGTGTCCAGCAGCTTTTTCTGACCCGGATCGGAATGGATGATGTAATATGACTTGGCTCCGTACGTCTTCGCTGCTCTGGCAATATCGTGAATATCCAGATTGGAGATGGACGCGCTAACCCTATCCTGGGCTTTGTTCAGGACAGGATAGTGAACCAAGCCGATATAGAGACTCATCCCTTTTGTTTGTCCAAATCGGGGCGTCTGCTGCGGGTAAGCTGTTGCGCTTGCTGTTGTGCCCAATCCTTGATCATGCGGTGATTTCCCTCCCTCAACACCTGGGGAACGGCAATATCCATCCACCGTTCGGGTCTGGTGTAACAGGGAAATCCCAGTCCAGGTTGGTTTGTCCCAAAGGAATCGTGATGGGCTGAATCGATGTCACTCAATACACCGGGTTGAAGCCGGGCAACTCCATCGATAAAAGCCATGGCGGGAATCTCTCCACCGGAAAGAACGTAGTCTCCCAGGGAGATTTCGTCACTAACAGCTATATCCCTCAGCCGCTGATCGAGTTCCTTGTAGTGGCCGCAGAGCAGGATCACCCGGGGCAATTCGCTGTAATATTGCAAAATTGACTGATCCAGCAACCTGCCTTGGGGAGTAAAGTACACCACTGGAGCAAAGGACTTGGAAATCAATTCCTGTATCGCCCGGTAAACTGGTTCCACTTGCAAAACCATGCCGGCAAAGCCTCCATAGGCGTAATCGTCCACCTGATGGTGCTTGTTCTGGCTGTGTTTGCGAAAATCGTGAAACGATAAGCGTATGGCTTTCCGTTCGATCGCCCTTGAAACCATGCTGGTCTGCTTGAATCCCTCAAATAGTTCGGGAAAAAGGGTCAGAACTTCAATCCGCATCGTTGTCCGTCAGTTCCTCGAGGAAGCTTTCCGCATTGCTCAGCACTATCACTCCCGGATCAGGGATGATATCGCTCACGTAATAATCCACCCAGGGTATCAAGAGTTCCTGAGCTCCGCATTTGATCACCAGAACATACTGGGCGTTGTTGTGAAAGTAATCCTCCACCACTCCTATCTCTTTGTCCTGAAAGACAACGCTGAAACCGAACACATCCGCTGGAGCGTCATCTTCTTCCTGATCTTCAGGCGGAATCGCAATGATGACTTCCCGATGCAGTTTTCGCTCTTCAGCGACGCCATCCTCGGCAAACCTCACTCGCATTTTACGATCAGATACATTTCTCTCACATATAGTTACAAAAAACACTCTATCGCTGTTAAAGATCAGGTAGACATCATTGGTTGCGGAAAAGACTTCCCGATATCTGGCTTTTATCAAAACCTGAAAAAAGCCGTCCGCGTCTTGACCGCCCAATCTGCCTATTCCGATTAGATCGGATACGTTCATTTATTCAATAATTTCTAATTCCGCTCTCTTTCCCGCCTTGGTGCTAACGGCATTGATGATGGTGCGGATGGCGCCGGCAGTACGCCCGCGCTTGCCGATAACCTTACCAATATCGTTTTTGGAAACACGAAGCTCATAAAGAGTAATCTTGTCACCGGTAATCTCTGTGATATTCACTTCACTGGGATCGTCCACTAACGCTTTCACCATGAATTCAATAAGCTCTTTCATGATTAACCCCTTGTTACTTTGTATCCGGATTTTCCGTCTTTGCTTTTTCTGCTATCTTTCTTTCATGCCAAATCTGCAGAACCCCCGCTTTACGCAGCAGGGAACGAACTGTATCACTTGGCTGCGCGCCAACGCCCAGCCAGTATATGGCTCTTTCTGTTTCAACATTTATCTTGGAAGGGTTGGGCTTGGGATCGTACCACCCTATGCACTCTATGTATTTGCCATCACGCTTTTCGCGTGCATCAAGCGCCACGATGCGGTAAAAGGGCTGGTCATTCGCTCCCATCCGCCTCAGTCTCAGTTTGACCATTAATACTCCTTGGTTTTCGAATACTTATATTTTTAGTTAGACCAACGATTTTGCCTATACTGAATTCGTCAAGTGTTTTTGCTTAAAATTTAAGCACCTACCCCAGTTCTAATTCAACAACATTTCACTCAGATTCACGGAGATCGTGCCGTCGTAGTCGAAAGGCCTGGTAAATCTCATGCCATATCCACTGATGTCAACATTTCCCCCCACCTCATAGGAAATCTCGCCCTGTAAAGCGCCTTTCACTGCGCCCACAATCGATTTCCAGTTGCTCACCTTGAAAACCATCGAACCCTCACGGGAATAGACCGTCTCGTCAAACGCCAGGGGCTCAAGCAGATTGCCTTTTCCAACTTCCTTGCCCCCGATCCTGATCGCGGCGGGGAAACCTTGCAGGGTGAACTTCAATCCGTAGGGATTCATTATGATGAAATCGATCTTGAGCGAGGTCTCAGCCAGGCCGACCTTTTCCACGTAACTGCACTTGAGGACAAAAATATCCTGCCCTTTGGCGTCGAATCCTGCCATCACATCCTGCAGCTTGCTCTTGAAGTCCAGTTCATAGGGCTCTTCGAACTCAAATCTCTTGTTCACTCCCATCACCCTGCCCACGCCTTCGCCGCCCAGATACATGAACAGCTTTTGCTCCGAGTGGTTGAGCATGCGCACCGCAGGCCGGGTGTCCAGGCTGATCAGAAAATTGAGCGCGTTGGATTTCTTTTTGGGAACCTCCACTTTTTTAAGCATCCTTGCAGTGCCGATTTTCTCCCTCTCCCGGTTCAGCAGGTTGATCTCCATAGTGTTCACAACCAGTTTGTAGCAGTTTGGGTTCTTTACGCTGATCGCTACTTCGAGCTCGGTTTTATCGGGATTGATCGCCAATATCTTTACATCGTGGATCTTTTCCACCACGGGTTTTTTGAACAGGAACTTGCAGGACGCGGTGCCAAGCATCATCAGCGCAAGGCAAGCCAGAACAAGGAGCTTTCTCATATTCACCTCAAAAACTTTGATAATTCTTATGTCCAACAGCGGAACCACTGTTCCAGGGCGCAGATGTTGAAGATCATCTCCGCCTGCTGGTCGTCGCCTTTCAGATAGCGGCTCCATCTCGCCTCGATGCGCGGAAGGTTCCAGATCTTCCTTTCCCGGAACCGGTATGAATAGATGATATCCTCCACCCAGGACTTCAAGGCTCCGCGCAGCCAAACCCTGTGAAAAGGAGAGCCGAAGATAGATTTGTCTTTCCTCTCGTAGATAGCCTGGGGCACTATGCCCCGCATTGCCAGCCGGTGGACACGTTTTCCCTGCCCTTCCCATATTTTATACTCGGATGGCAGGCTGAAGGCAAACTCCACCAGTTCATGATCCAGAAAAGGCACCCTGCTTGCGACGGAGGCCGCCATCGACATCCTGTCTGCCCAATGCAGCAAGGTGGGCAGAGAACTGGTATAGACCATGTTGTAGAGGAAGTTTGAGAGCTTCCCGCCGGGAATATCCACGATTTCCTCCAGGGGATCGGAGCTCAGCTTCTCCCGCTGGATAAGTTCATCCGAGAACGGCTCGAAGCGCAGATGGCGGGCTTCCAGCTTGTAAAGTGAGGATTCCGGTAACACCCGGGCCAGCAGGGTCTTGGCCATCACGGCCGGTTTAGCCTTCCAATCGACTTTACTGAGGATGGCTGCTGCTTCAGGCCAGAATCCTTTCCTGCCAGCCAGATCTGCCAGATGTCTGTATTGCGCGTGCCAGTAGCCCCCGGTGATCTCATCGCTGCCCTGTCCATCCATGAGAACCTTAACCCCGCTCTCCCCCGCCAGTTTCATCACCGCGTATTGCGCGGCGAAACCTGCTCCGGCAGGCAGGTCGTTGAACCAGATAACTTCATCGAACCATCCCGCCGCCTCTTCCGCGGAAGGTGAAACAAGATGTGAGACCGCCCCGCTGGCCTCAGCCACTTCCCTGATCCACTGGCGTTCATCCAGCCCCGCAGGTTCAGCAAACCAGGAAGAAAAGGTTTTGATCGGTTTAGCTCCGTTTCTGGCCGCGGTGCAAACGATGGCGGATGAATCCAGGCCACCGCTCAGGCAGGCTCCCACCTCAGCATCAGAACGCAGTTGCCACCTGACAGCCCGCTCAAATAGCTCACGGTATCTTTGGACTGCCTCATCCAGGGTCAAGCGGCTGCTTCCAAAGCTACTGGCTTCCAGCCTGTGATACCTTTCCAGCTTCACCTGGCCGTCTTTGGCAATTAGATTGCTTCCCCCCGGTAGGGCGTGAATTCGCCGCCAAAACGTCTCCGAGCCATACACCTGGAGGGAATTGACCTTCATTGAGCGCCAGATCATCTGCCAGTTTAGCTCTTTGTCAACTCCGCTGGCCAGGAGCTGCTTGATCTCGGAGGCGATAAACAGTTGCCCCCCATGCTCACAGTAATAGAAAGGCTTCACTCCAAAGCGGTCGCGGGAGCAGAATAGCAGCTTCCGCGCCTCGTCCCACAAAGCGAAAGCCCAGACACCGCTGAACCGTTTAACGCAGTCTTGCCCCCAGGCGTCATAAGCCGCGAGGATAACCTCGGTATCGGAGTTGCTGTGGAACTGGTAACCCCGGCTGCTGAGTTCTTCGCGCAGTTCGATGTAATTATATATTTCGCCGTCGCAAACTATGTGCAGGCCCCGTTCACGGCAGCTCATGGGTTGATGGCCACCCACACTCCGGTCGAGGGTCACCAGCCTGCGGAACCCCAAACCGAGTTGTGCCCGCAGTCCGTGTTCCAGTTGCGGCAGTAAAGCGCTCAGCTCCTCTGGGGAATCCTTGGCGGCAAAATGCCTGGCGCTGTTTTCAGACACGCAGAGGTATCCGCCGTCATCCGGGCCGCGATGCCTGATCATTTCAGTCATCTCTTCCAGAAGGCGGGTATCGATCCGCTTGTCTGCGTCCAGGCTAAATATACCAGCTATACCGCTCATAATGGCGAAGCAGTAAATTGCGGAGATGTTTTCAGTCAAGGATTTTCCGCTTGACTCCCACACCCGCTTTGTGCAAGATGCTTTGTATTATGCGAACCGGAAAGATCATCGACATCGAATGCCGCTGCGGTTTTCTCCTCTTCCGCTATTTCAAAGCGGGAAAGGGCAGGCTGATCAAGTGCATGATTGGCAGGCTAAGTGAAGACAACGTGGGCCTGAGCGGCGCGCCGACTTTCTCCAGGCCCCTCTGCCCCGCCTGCAAGAAAGAACTGGGCATCATCATGATGATCCACGGAGAGCCCGCCCTCAAGCTCAATCAGGGCACGATCAAGAGCATCCGGATCTGATTTCCGCCCTCCGGAAGGCAGGCTAAAACAAGAAATAACTTGCCAGAAAGCTCCCCACGCGATAATCAGGCACAAATAGCTTGAGAGGTGCCTCATGCCCGCGAGATTCCGTTTGATACTTGTGTTTGTGTTTATTCTGTCAGCCGCCGCGCTGCCCGCTTTGCATTTTGCCCGTTGGAGCACGTCAATGGGTTCATTCACCGCCCACATCTACGATCAGGAGACCCCCATCACCTCTTCCAACTTTATCCAGCTGGCAAACAGCGGATTTTACAATAACCTCATCTTCCACCGCGTGGTTGCGGGCTTCGTGATCCAGGATGGCTGCCCGCTGGGAACCGGTTACGGCGGCCCCGGCTGGACCATCCCCCTGGAGATATATCCGGGGTTCCACCACGACCAGGCTGGCATTTTGGCGATGGCGCGCTCCTCCAATCCCAATTCCGCCGGATCGCAATACTACTTTACCCTTGCCCCCGCGCCCCATCTGGACGGGAACTACGCCATATTCGGCAAGGTGGTTGAGGGCCTGGATGTGGTGCTCGCCATCGGCTCCGTGCCCGTTGACAACAACGACCGCCCCCTCACCCCCGTCACCATCGACACCCTGCGCATGCTCGACCTGTCCATCGCGACCCTCACCCCGCCGGATTCGGACACGGTGAATGCCAATTCCGGCGAATCCCTGATGTTTGTGGTGGAAGCCTACTCACAAAACAATATGGTAAACTACCTTTGGCTGGTGGATGGAGTTATCCAGGAAGGCAGCCAGGATTTTCTCTTTGAATACGCTTTCAGCGGGACTGGAGAGCACAGCGTAGAGTGCGTGGTTTCCAATCCCGAATAGAGCCACACCATCCACTGGGATGTCTATGTCGAATCCACCGGAGTGGATGAGCAGGCGCTATCACCTGACCTGAGATTGGTGGCGTCACCCAATCCCGCCAAAAACGGGGTAACCCTCAAGCTTCAGGCAGGACAAACTACCCTGAGCCAGGTCTCTGTGTATGACATCAAGGGACGCCTGCTGCGCAGCGTGGATTTGCGTTCCAGGTCAAGCCAGGAATGGTTTTGGGATGGCACCGACCAACAGCGCCGGAAAGTAGCGCCCGGAGTTTACCTCCTCAAGGCGGAAACCCGGCAGGGAACCCTGTGGCGCAAGTGCGTCCTGCGCTAAGGCTCCTCAATCCGCCCTCTTAATTTGATCCCTGTCTGACAGCCCATTGACCCCCGGTCAATTCTCCATCCAGCGATCGGTTAGCGTTCAATAAGCGATCAGTGAGCGATGAGCGTATCAGGGCGCAGAGACGAATCTGGTATGAGCAGGTAGAACAAGTGATGTTGGAGGTCTTACTTCCGCCTTGTTTCACCACTCCACCTTTCCACGATCTTTTCATAGCACCTATATATTATAGAGGGATGGGCCTCATTTGCATCACCCTCTCCAGCCTGGGTCTTCCTGGGGTCAACCTTATAATTTATAAGGATGACCTAAGGATGATGGCATCAAAGCCAGTAGCAGCAAAGGAGGGCGGTATGAAGGAGTTTGCGGATTATATCAATTTATTTATGCGGTTGTCAAGGAAATAAAGCCGGTTGTTTTTGGATTGTGTGCTTGTTCCGAGGCTGATGTGGTGGCGTTGTCACTTGCTTTACGCAGATAAACGCGGATAAAAGGCGCAGATTGACGCTGATTGGGGTTATGCGATGAGGTTCCGGGATTTGGTCTTTTTTGCTGGACGCTTGTTTTTATCCTGTTTTAATTCGTGTTAATTTGTGTAATTTGTGGACGTTTATAAAAAGACTGGATCACTGCTCGCAGGCCGGGATGACGCGGTATAAAGTCTGTTTTGGCGTGTTTCATGGTCTCGTGATGAATGCATCAGAATGGGTTTATATTAGATTGGCGGCATATTTAACTTGACAAATTAAGCACTCAGACTATACTGTAGCATTAAAGAAGAGAAATTCATTATCGAAGTAATGACCATTTAAAATTAAAGGAGAGAAAATGAAAAACCTCAGATTTCTCAGCATTTTGGCTATTCTGCTGGTGGCTTCACTTGTCTTGATATCCTGCTCCAAAGACGATAAAAAGCCAACAGCGCCCCCCACCCCCAACTTTGAAGAAAATTTCATTCAATCAAGCCTGTGGAACTATCAACATGTATTGTGGTTTGATCTCCAATATCAGGACGATGTCAGTGGCTTGGCAGACGTATTTGTGAGCATGAGCGCCAGAGGCACCGATGATGCCAACTATAGCCTCATCATCGGCGCCCGGGAAATAGAGTTTGAAACAGTGACATCTTACACCAAAGGTAAGATTTACTCTTGGGGAGAGATTGGATTAAGTACCGACCAGCCTGTTTCCTACAAGATCAACAAGATCGTCAACGGCGCTCCCCAAGTCGTTTACCAAGGCTCTGTAACCGCCCTGCCCAAGAGAATCAATGTGGCTACCTGGCCGGAATTCGATCAGAATGTAAACTACTCTCCCTCCTGGAGCATCAATCCTGATCCGAATTTCCACGTGATCGAAGCTTTAGTCGGAGACGATGACAGCGGTAGCAGTCTGGTCAGACAGATCCCCGGAAACGAAAAGACTTACACGCTGCTCAAGTCGTTCTGGCAACCCTTTAATGAAGTTAATTATTTCTACTTTGGCATCAACGCCATATCTTTCGAACTTCAGCATAAATACAAAGTACTGATCGTGGGTAATTCGAATACCTCGTATGATTGGAATGATGGTGAAGAAGGCAATGGTCAAGCCCCAAGGAAACCGGGATCACAGTTCCGCTTCATGGACAAGATCGAACAAGAGATCATCAAATAGCGGATAGAATACAAGAAAGAATACAGGCCCGCTGCTGAAGTGGGCCTTTTTTTGCATGTAACCACGGCAGCAAGAGAACAAGGATTGACTTTTTGGAACAACGCGTCAACTCAATGAATACCAGCGCCATAGCCCTGTTTTCCGGCGGTCTGGACAGCATCCTGGCGGTAAAATGGATGCAAAACCTGGGCTTCCGGGTGTACGCGGTGCATTTCAGCGCGCCCTACCTTCCACCCGACAAAGCCATACATTATGCGCGTGAGAACGGCATCGAACTGATTGTTAGGGACATCACGACGGAGCATCTGCAAATGATGCAAAATCCCGTCCACGGCTTTGGAAAGCACCATAATCCCTGCATCGACTGCCACGGTCTGATGTTTCGCGTGGCGGGGAAGTTGATGGAAGAACTGGGAGCGGGCTTTCTGATCTCGGGTGAGGTGCTCGGGCAGAGGCCGATGTCCCAGCATCGCAATGCCCTGCGAGCGGTGGAGAAACTGAGCGGTTACGGCGATCTCATCGTCAGGCCGCTTTCCCAAAAACTGCTTGAGGATACCAAGCCGGTGCGCGAGGGATGGGTTGACAAAGCAATGCTGTTGGATATCAGCGGGCGTAGCCGGAACCGGCAGATGGCGATGGCGGCGGAGATGGGGATCACCTATCCCGCTCCGGGAGGTGGCTGCCTGCTTACGGACAGGAGCTATACGCTTCGCTTGAGGGAACTGCTGGACAGGGGCGAGGGCAGCCCCGAAAACATCAGGCTGCTGCGCTGGGGCAGGCATTTCCGCCTAGCAGACGGCATAAAGCTGATCGTGGGAAGAAACCAGGCAGATAATGAAGGCTTGCAGCGGGAAGCTTATCACGGCATCTACCTGAAGCTGAGGGATTGGAAAGGACCTCTGGGGCTTCTGTCCTGCGGGGAGGTTTCCTACGACCTTCTGGCAAGGGCCGCGTCCATTGTCCTGAGCTATAGCGGCAAGGCCACGTCCCCAGCCTATGTAAAGTATGGAATTGACAACATCTGCGACCGGGAAATCCTGGTCAGGAAACTTGGAGAAGCCGAGTTGAAACAAGACATGATTGCATACGATTAGGAGTGAGCGATGCTCAAAGTGGAAAACCACATCTTATTACCGGGATTTGAGACCAACACCTGGCTCTTGTGGGATGACGAGAGCGGCGAAGCGCTGCTGATTGATCCCGCCGCCCCATCTGAAGAGCTTTTAAGCAGAATCGCGGAGCTTAAACTGCACGTCCTGTATATAGTCAACACCCACGGCCACGCTGATCATATCGGCGGCAACAAGTTCTTCAAAAGCAAGCTGCAAGCTCCGGTCATGATCCACCCCTCCGACGCCGGAATGCTTGTCGATAATAAAAAGAATTTTAGCGAATTTATGGGCAAGCCCCTGGAAACAATGGCGGCGGATATTATGGCGGATGAGCAAACCCAACTGAAACTGGGATCTCATCCTGTAACCCTGCTCCACACGCCAGGACACACCCCGGGCGGCATCTGCCTCCTGGCAGGCAAGTTTCTGATCAGCGGAGACACGCTCTTTGAACTGAGCATCGGACGCACCGATTTCCCAGGCGGCAGCCACAGTCAGATAATCCGCTCCATCAAGGACAAACTCTTTGTTCTTCCCGACGATGTGGTCGTCTGCCCCGGGCATGGCCCCCGCACATCGATAGGTATGGAACGCAAAAACAATCCCTTTGTGAGATGAAGATGAAACACAGCATGGTTCTTATTCTGGATTTCGGCTCTCAATACACCCAGTTGATAGCACGGGCGATACGCTCTCTGCATGTGTATTGCGAGATACATCCCTTCGATCTGAGCGCGGCTGAGATCAAGAAGCTTTCACCCCAGGCGGTGATACTTTCCGGCAGCCCTTTCAGCATTATCCAAAGCAACGCCCCCCGGCCGAATCAAATCATCTGGGAGCTTGGCGTACCCATCCTGGGCATCTGTTACGGCATGCAACTGGTGATAGATCATTTTGGCGGCAGGACCGAGCATCTCAACGCGAGGGAATATGGCTTCACTGGGCTGACGATCAGTGAAAAGGGCAGGCTGCTGGAAGGATTGCAGGACAGAGAGCAGGTCTGGATGAGCCACGGGGATTCGGTATCGCAGCTGCCGGCTGGCTTTCGCGTCCTGGCAAATACTCCGGGAGCCCCTTTCGCTGTGATCGAGCATGAAAGCGAGGCTGTGTTCGCTTTGCAGTTCCATCCGGAGGTGGTGCACACCACCAACGGCAAAACCATCCTGAGCAATTTTATCCTGAAAATAGCCAACTGCGAGCAGGATTGGACGCCGGAGTCGTTCATTGCGGAATCCATCTCCCGCATCAGGGAGCAGACAGGCGACCAGAAAGTGATCCTGGGTCTCAGCGGAGGAGTGGATTCCTCTGTGGCAGCCCTGCTTCTCTACCGGGCTATTGGCGACAGGCTCATCCCCATCTTTGTGGACAATGGTTGTATGCGCTACATGGAGGCGGAACGGGTGCGCGAGGTGTTTTCCCGGATACCGGGTTTTGAACTGCGATGCGTGGATGCTTCCGACCTGTTCCTCAACAGGCTCAGGGGTGTAAAGGATCCGGAAAGCAAACGCAAGATCATCGGCACCACCTTCATCGAGGTTTTTGAACAGGAAGCGGAGAAATATGACAATGTGGGTTTTTTAGCGCAGGGAACTCTGTATCCGGATGTGATCGAGAGCGTATCCGCAAACGGCCCCTCCGTCACCATCAAGAGCCATCACAACGTGGGCGGCTTGCCTGAAAAGATGAACCTGGAACTGGTCGAACCTTTCCGGGAGCTTTTCAAGGATGAGGTTCGTGAGGTTGGCAGGGAACTGGGTTTGCCCCAGGAACTTATCCAACGCCATCCCTTCCCCGGCCCCGGGCTGGCGGTGCGGATACTTTCCGCGGTGGACAAGGAAAAAGTGAGCCTGCTGCAAAAAATTGACGAGATCTATATCAACGAATTGCGCAACTGGGGCCTGTATGACAAGACCTGGCAGGCTTTCGCCGTGCTCCTCCCCGTGCAAAGCGTGGGGGTGATGGGAGATGAGCGAACCTATGAAAACGTCTGCGCTTTGAGGGCTGTGGACAGCGTGGATGGCATGACCGCCGATTGGACCGAGCTTCCCTTCGCCTTCCTGAAAAAGGTCTCAAACCGCATCATCAATGAAGTGAAAGGGGTGAACCGGGTTGTCTATGATATCAGTTCCAAACCACCTGCCACTATCGAGTGGGAATAAGCATCCCGCTTTTATGCTTTTGTGATCATGACATTAAGGCTTTAATGCCGTTGAACCTGCTGAACGGGAATGGAATGCAAGGTAAGATATCCTGAATTAAAGAGGTATAGATGCGTCCGGACAAACAAGAGATAATTGAAATGCTAAGCCTGACGGATAAAAGTCAGATCGAAGCCCTGTATAAAAAAGCTTATGAGGTCAAGAAGCAGTATGTGGGAACCAAGGTCTATTTCCGGGGCATAGTGGAGCTTAGCAATGTCTGTTCAAAGAATTGCTACTATTGCGGCATCCGTTCCGGCAATACCAGGGTCGGGCGCTATACGATTTGCAAGGAAGAGGTTCTGGCAGAGGCAAAATGGTGTCACGAGCAACGCTATGGCTCCATTGTGTTGCAGGCGGGAGAACGGGAAAGCAAGGCCTGGACAGACTTTATCACCGAGCTGATCCTGGGAATAAAAGAAATCAGCGGCGGCAAACTTGGTATTACTTTGTCTATGGGAGAGCAGACGGAAGATGTCTATCGCCAATGGTGGGAAGCTGGAGCGCACCGCTATTTGTTGCGCATCGAAACCTCTGATCCGGAGCTTTACACCACCCTCCATCCTTCCAGTCACTCCTACGCCCGTCGTTTGGAGTGTATTCGCACCCTGAAAAAACTGGGATATCAAACCGGAACGGGAGTAATGATCGGGCTGCCAGGACAAACTGTGGAGCATCTGGCGGGAGATATTCTTTTTTTCTACGATGAAGATATCGACATGCTGGGGATGGGACCCTTTATCCCTCATCACGACACCCCTTTGGGATATTTGATCGGCACCTACGATCCCGAACAAGCACTGACCGCGGGTCTGAAGATGATCGCGGCCTGCCGCATCGCACTCCGGGATGTAAACATCGCCTCCACGACAGCCTTGCAAGCCTTGATGCCAACAGGACGAGAATTGGGTTTATTGGCTGGGGCGAATATTATCATGCCCAATATCACCGATACCAGCTATCGGGACGGCTATCAGCTCTATGAGGGAAAACCTGGTTTGGATGAAAACGCGCGCTCCAGCAGAGACAATCTGGAACAGAGCATCCTGTCCATTGGAGAGTCCATCGGATACGATGAGTGGGGAGATTCCCGCCACTACAGAGGAAAAGCTCAGAGCCCAACAGATAACCCATCTTAACAAGTGTTGAGCATCCACATATCCATAGTTATCAAAACCTGCGTGTGGACTGGAAATTGATATATCACTTGACTAAATAGGCGTTATAGCCAGAATGACGAAAAAGGCATTTGCGGCATCACCTGCCATAGCATTTGCCAAGCGATTTAGGAGAAGATATGTTGCCCGGTGGAAAGAATATGAATGACCTGATGAAACAGGCCAGAAAGATGCAGGAAGAAATGGTGAAGTCCCAGCAGGAGCTGGAAAACAAGATATTCAGCGCCAGCTCCGGTGGTGGCATGGTAACCGTTGAGATCAACGGGAAATATGAGCTAAAGAGCATCAAGATAGACCCCGAAGCGGTCGATCCAGATGATGTTGAAATGCTTGAAGATCTTATCATGGCTGCCATGATGGAAGCTCACAACAAGGTCTCTGAAGCAAACGAAGAGACCATGGGTAGGCTCACCGGCGGAATGAAGATTCCCGGGTTGTTTTAGTGCTGATCTCCCCCAATCTGGAAAACCTGATCCAGACTCTTAACCGCTTGCCCGGCATAGGCAGGAAAACAGCCCAGCGCCTCGCCTGGTTTCTGATCAGCCAGGAAAAAAACTATGCCATTGATCTGGCCGACATGATAAAAGACACTGTGCAAAAAGTAACTAATTGCGCTTTGTGCAACATGCTCTCGGAAAGTGATCCCTGTCCCATCTGTGCATCGTCCCAAAGGCAGGACTCCCTGCTTTGCATCGTGGAAAACACCGCGGACATCAATATCATCGAAGGCATCAACGAATACCAGGGTAAGTATTTTGTGCTGGGGCATCTGTTGTCGCCCTTGGATGGCTACGGACCTGAACAAATCAGATCCGCGCAACTGCTTGATCTGATCAATCAGCGTCAGCCCGAGGAAATAATCCTGGCTCTCAAGCCTTCAGCAGAGGGAGAGGCCACCATTCACTATCTTTCAGATTTGCTGCAAGGCAATCAGCACAAGTTGACCAGACTCTCCACAGGAATTCCTTTGGGAGGTGATTTGGAATATACCAGTGTTCTCACATTGAGCAACGCCTGGAAAAGGCGGTATCAGGTCTAAGCATGTTTACCGGTATAATCGAAGCCACAAGCACAGTGATCCGGGCCAATGAATCCAGAGGCGTGAAGCAGGTGGAGATAAAACGTCCCAAATCATTTACAGAGTTGAAAACTGGCGACAGTATAGCCTGCGATGGCATTTGCCTGACAGTGGTTGCCTTCGGAACGGAGAGCTTTAAGGTGGAGATCATGCGGGAAACGGCAAAAAAAACCACCGCGGCCCACTGGAACACAAACACACTCTTAAACCTGGAGCGCGCTTTGCAATTGGGAGGCAGATTGGACGGCCACTGGCTGCAAGGCCATGTGGATACAACAGCAAGGCTGTTGCAGACCAGGACAGAAGGTTCAACCCTCTATTTACGCTATGAGTTGCATCCCGGGGATGCCCATCTGGTGGTGCCACAGGGATCGATTGCCATCAATGGGGTCAGCCTCACCCTGGCGGCTGTTGAAGCCAATTCATTTAGTGTAGCTCTGATCTCTCATACTCTCGATAATACAAATCTTTCCAAGCTCCCGCTTGGAGCAGAGGTAAACTTGGAATATGATATTCTCGGAAAATACATCGCAAGGTTGCACCAGTTCCCAAAAGAACAGGGTAAACTGGACCTGCAAGGTTTTTAGCCTATCTCTGGCGTTGGCGCTTACGCTGCTGTCAGCTTCATGCGGTAGCAGAAGGAGTCCCACAGGAGGTCCGGAAGATACCGAGAAGCCCAAGGTCCTCACAACCTATCCGACACAATTTGGCCAGTTAAGCGATGGCAGGATTGAGATCAATTTCTCAAAGTCGCTGGATAAATCCTCTGTCGCCCAGGCAGTTTACATCTATCCTCCCATCCAAAACAAGAAGATTACTGTCGATAAAAGCACCATGCGGATCAGAATCGATGAGAAACTGAAGCAAGACACCAACTACTATATTACTCTCAGCACAAGACTCAAAGACTTGAGGGGAAACCCCCTTGCCGAGAACCAGACCCTGGTCTTTGCCCATGGAAAGTTAAATGACTTGCGTCTGTCCGGACTTATTGATTATGAGGATAAGAGAGATAATGGCCTGCCCGTGCTGGTGAACCTGCTATCGGCAGATTCGTTGATGATCTTTCATCAAACCGTCTCGGGCCCAGCCTATGCCATCGAATCGCTGAACCCAGCCAGCTATATTATAAGGGCTTACATCGACAAAAACAACAATGGGCGTTATGATTTTTCCCAAGAGCCCTACTTACATGTAAGCATTGATCTGCAAAGGACATCGAGCCTGGATCTGTCCCTAAGCTATGCGGACAGCTCGAAGGCAACAGTCAGAAACGTGATTGCGAAGTCAAACCGTGAGGTAGTTATTACCTTTTCCGAGCCTATTGTCAAGTACGGTTCGCTAATGATCCAGCGGGCTGACAACAATGCTGAATTGCCAGTCTTGCTCTCCAGTCTTGATCGTGATCAGCTTACACTGCTTACAGAATTGCAGGATAGTACTAAGTATGTTCTTAGCATCACCGGAATTCATGATCGCAAGGAAAACGTCACGGCACTCAACAGGGTCGAGTTCTCCGGTTCTACAATCGAAGACAACACTCCCCCTCAGATTGTATCTACTTCTCCCCGCAATGGAACCACGGTAAACAATCTTCTTCCAACACTGGAGGTCAGATTTTCTGAGATCATACCACGGTCTTGCCTCAAGGCCAGGCTGATAGTCGCGGATACCAAGAGAGAAATTAACCTGGATGTTATCAAAGCAGACGGTCGGGTATATCAGTTCAAGCCAAAACAAGAACTGGAGAACTATCGTTCACATGTGTTGCAAGTTTCTGCCACTGATATAAGTGGAAACAAGCTTGCGGAAGAACTACTCCTTAACTTCCTGCCGCTGAAACGCACAGACTGATCCTTCAGAACCTCTCTTGTAACATACATAAACAGAGATATAGACTGCGTCTCCAATATTTCTTCAACCTGAATACCGCCATCATATCCAGACGGTTATCTGATGACCTGTTGATGTCCGGTTGATTTTCGGTCTGGCGATTGCTCAGCGTTCAATGAGCGGTCAGTAAGTGATCAACGTATGAGGGGCTTAGGGAAACCAAGCCACGCTTTTTCCGTTTTGACGGCTGTAAACAAACAAGGCGTCGGCGATGGCGGCGACCTACTCTCCCACACAGTTGCCCATGCAGTACCATCGGCGC
>DAOLWC010000003.1:0-101229 GCA_035420965.1 Candidatus Cloacimonadota bacterium
GAGCGCAACCTTGCCAAGGTTGATGTCGCGGGTTCGAGTCCCGTTTCCCGCTCCAGTTTATAGGCGACATAGCCAAGTGGTAAGGCAGAGGTCTGCAAAATCTCTATCCCCGGTTCAAATCCGGGTGTCGCCTCCATTTTTTACTCCGGCCGGAGTGGTGGAATTGGTAGACACAAGGGACTTAAAATCCCTCGGGCTTCGGCTCGTGCCGGTTCAAGTCCGGCCTCTGGTACCAAGCGGGAATAGCTCAGTTGGTAGAGCGCAACCTTGCCAAGGTTGATGTCGCGGGTTCGAGTCCCGTTTCCCGCTCCAGTTTTTTCTGCGTTAACATCCTCTGTATCAGCTCTCCACTACTCTTTCCATCTGACAAACCATCCGAAGATCACTGCCCTATTGCATCACAGGGACAGATATGAAGTCTGCTGAAACGCTGTCCACGACAGCCTTTACATAGAAGAACTTTCTGGCATCGCTTGCCTGGATGACAAGGTATTGATTTGCTGTCTGGGCTATCTGTGTCCAGGCAGGAGAGTCATACGGCAAAGGTTCATCGGCGCTATATACCAGATAGGAAGTAGCCCCGGGTATTTCATTCCAGTTTAGCCGGCATAACCCGTTATCAACATATTCAATTTCCAAGCTGACACTTATTTCAGGCGTCGGGGCTGCGGCCTGGGTGACGGTGCAGGTCTTATCAGATACCCCATTGCAGGCGAAAGTAACAATAGCTGTGCGGGAAGCAGTTGTTGTGTTAGCCTCGTAGCTGACCGTGACTTCCCCATTGTTGCTGCCGCTGTCAGGCGAACAGCTTAACCAGCTTGCATCATCACTTACCGTCCAACTGGTGATTGAGGTCACCGTTATCGGGAATTCTCCAGACGTACATGGAACCAACTGGCTTGCAGGAGCGATAGATAGCGATGGGTAATCAATATCTGACACAATCAACTCTACCTCTTGACCGTCTGACGGAGGCCGTCCCTGAGACAGCCACAAGTTAATATGAATGTGCATATCTGTGCTTGGGAGCGGATTCTTATCTCCCGTATATAACCACTCATTTATCAGATATGCGCTGTTGGGAGGTTCTGGATAATGGCCATGAAAACTTTTAAATAGAATACCATCTGGTTGCCAGTCAAAGTAATGTGTAGAGTAATCTCCATTTAGCGAAACATCAAAAGTTACATGACTGTCGGAGTCACTTGGTTGAACGGTGTAGTTACCAATTTGATTGTCTTCGTAACCCCACTTGGCAAATTCAATATCCACTTCTTGCTCATCATTTGCGTATATAAATGGAGCCGCAACTACATTTTTATCCAGCAAATCAACTCTTGACGCCAGATAGAATCTGTGCATCCCATATTGCGTGGGTGTTGTTGTATATACTTCCGCGCAGTACCAGGTCGATCCTTCTCTACGTATTTTTAAATGTAGATTCCCATTTGCATCCACCCACACACTCGATGTACTATCAGACCATTGATTTGGGCCAGGCCCCCAGGCACCACTTTTAACATACCAGTCTCTGCCGGCAAAGGAGATAACTCGCCTGCCTGAACTGCCCTCTTGATCAGAACTAATCTGGTTTTCATCAATGTTACCAGTTACGGGAACATTGTAATTCTGAGCCTGGGAAATCGATACAATAAGACAAAGCGCTGCCATCAGCAGTATAAGGCGCATATCCTTCATCACTCCTCCCTTGAGCACTATTTAGAAATGTTACTCATCTATAGCGTGACACTGATTATTATTAAGCAATTAATGTGCCACATAATTGAAAACCTGCTGGAACAGATTGTTCAATTCCTGTGCTCAGTCTTGGTACCAGAAGGCAGACATGAATTAACTATCATTGCCAAAAAGCCTGGCCAGATTAACGCTTTATTATTGCATGACGATGTGGAACAAAACTTGCATTCTGTATCCGATAAGTCAAGCTACGGAATAAAGGGAGAAAAAATGAAGAAACAGTGTTTTGTTATTATGGCATTGTTGCTTACCGTGATGTGCCTCAGCGCGCAGGAAGTCGCCCTGCGCAAAGCTTGGAAAATGGATTTCAGGGGGCTCCGGGTCCGCACCGCGGATAACTGCGTGATCGCCCTTTGGGAAGACACCGATGCAGGCGATACCGACATCTACGCGCAGAAGTTTAATCCCTCCGGAGTGGCGGTCTGGACACAGCCGCTGATCATCGTGGACAGGCCAGGAGTGCAGGAAGCTGTGGCTTGCGTGCCAACTTCGGACAACAATTTCGTGCTGCTTTACCAGCAATCCGGACACGGCTACGAAGCCGGCGTCTGGCTGCAAAAATTCAGCTCCAATGGCCAGTGTCTCTGGGGCGAAAGCGGAGTGTGCATCCGCAGCGGCTCTGCCTATCTGGCCAATGCCTGCCTGGTAGCCAACGCCGTGGGCGGAGTTTACGCGCTCTATCCCCATTCCTCAAACGGTTACGCGGTGATCGGCCAAAACCTGGATAGCTTCGGCAATCAGCTTTGGCCCAGCGGCGGGCTCACCCTGGCCAGCAATCCCAACTTCCTCAGCCTCGACGGCGCTGTCAGCGACGGTGAGGGCGGCATCATCATCAATTTTACCCCCTATCATGGGACCAGCAATCTCATCCGCTTTTCCCCACAGGGCACGGTGGTTGGCAACAACCCCATGCTTGTCCACGCTGGTATTCCCGGCGGGCTGTTCTCCATTGTGGGGAGCAGCGAAGGCAATTACCTGCTCTACGGTTACCGGGATGGAGCCCTCATCCTGCAGCGGATGAACAACCAGGGCGAGCTGCTCCTTCCCACTCCCGTGCAAATCCAACTCCAGATATACAGCGCTCTTTACTACCCAAAGCTCCGCCTGACACCTCTTGCGGACGGCGGCATCATCTTAGCCTGGGAAGTTCGGAACGATAACACACACTCTGAACTGCGTGCAATCCGTCTGGATTCAGATTTCAATTCACTCTGGGGCCCAAACGGCGTGCAAATCGCCAGCGGAGATACACAGAACTGGGCATTCAGGGGATTGAACCTTTCCGTAACTGACGCCGGCGCGGCCTGGCTATGCTGGCGGGAATCGCTCAACGACGAAGTGCCCGATAACCTAAAAGCCCAGTATCTGTCCCCGGCAGGCGACCTTCCCTGGGGAGTGGGCGGAATCACCATCAACGCCGGAGACCCCATGCTCTGCGACCCTGTGGCGCTGGCTTTTGCCGACCGCTGCATGTTCCTCTGGGCGGACAGGCGCGATATGAGCGACGCCCTGCGGCTGCAGGTGCTCAGCACTGGCGGCGCCGCTTTCCAGGACCTTGGCGGCGAAGCGCAGGTAACCCGTCTCGCTGGGATAGCCTGTATAGCGGAAGTGTTCGCCCTGCAGGACAGGTATCTGGTGCTGTGGTCAGACTTGCGCGGAAGCGGATTTGAACTCTATTACCAGATCTGCGACACCAACATGAATCCCCTGCTGGAAGAAGGAGGCAGGCCACTCTGCCCTTCGCTGAATAAGCAAGTGACCAATATCCGCACGGTGAAAATGCCGGACAACAGCGTGGCAATCGTGTACACTCCCGACTATGATGGCACCCAGTGGTATCCGCTGCACTTGCAGAGGATCGATGCCGATGGAAACACCATGTATCCCGGCCATGGCTTGCAGGTCAACGGCAACTACAGTATCCAGGACACCCGCATCAGCGCCTGTGGCAATGACATTTACGTGGTCTGGACGGTAGGCGGCTATCCCCAGTTTCATTTGATGGGGCAAAAGATATCCAACGGACAGACCCAGTGGGGCCCTTCAGGAAAAGCCCTTTACACCCCTCCTGAGCAGATGTGGCTGGGTGTGGCTGACCTTGTTGAAAACTACGTGGTCTTCAATACTAATGATTACAGCAATGACTATTCTACTTCCCGGGTTCTGAGAATTGACCCCAACGGCGACCCCGCCCCGGGCTGGCCTGCTGAGGGGGTCGCGGTGGTAAGCGTGGAAGCTTCCATCGACGGCATGAATCCCGGAACAGCCCTGCTGGGCAACGATCTGGTGGTATTTTGCACCACTCATGACCAGGATTATCAAAACTACAGCTTCCTGGCCCAGAAGATCGGCCCGGACGGATCCAGGCTCTGGTCTGAAACCGGCATCGAGCTCCCCTTCACCGGAATCCACAGCATGGCGGTCTCGGATAACGCCATTGACATTCTTTATTCTTCGGCATGGGATCCGGGAGTTCAGGACCTGCGCCTGCAAAAACTGCTTGGCAACGGCAGCCTGCTTTATGAGGACGGAGGCAGGCTCATCGCCACCGGTTTGCGCTATAGCTACGACGCCACCCTTGTCCGCTTCGCCAACGGCAACCTGGCCAGCTTATGGAGTTCCGGTTGCGATAACCCATACAGTTACAAGGATGTGTTCATCCGCCACATCAACTCTCAGGGTGAGGCTCTGGGCGCCGGCCCGGAAATACTCTGCAGCGAATGGCTGGAACAGGAACATGTGCGCGCCGCCGCGATCGGCAATTCCGCCCTGGTCTGTTGGGATGATGGCCGGGCAGGCGTTCTGGATAACGAGTATTTCGTGAACTCCATCTATGGCACCCGGGTCAACAGCGGGAGCATGGACAGTTCAGATGTGGACGCACCCGCTTTGGATACTGCTATCCTGCATCAGAACTACCCCAACCCCTTCAATCCCTCGACCACGCTCCAGTTTAGCCTGCCCGCCTCCGGAAAGGCAAGCCTGGACATCTATAACCTGAAAGGCCAGCGGGTAAAAAACATCTGCTCCGATCTATACCTGGCAGACGGCAACCATTCCTTCCCCTGGGATGGCCGCAACGAGCAGGGCGAACCCGTGGCCAGCGGTATCTATTTCAGCCGCTTGAGATACAATGGCAGCACATTGTCGCGCAAGATGGTGCTGATGAAGTAAACCCTATCCATATCCCCAAAGGGAAGACGGATCGCCGCAAGGAGGTCTGCCTTCCCTTTCTTTTTACCTCATTCCGGCACTCCCAATTAAGGGCATGATTGCTTGACTATTCGATATAACTATGATACATTCCGCATAATCCGTCATAGCGCCCTCCCTTGCTACCACTGGATTTGGGGGTATCATCCTTAGGTATGTGGTTGCGAAGTTAAGGATGACCCAAGGTAAACCCCAGGTGAAACCCAAGTTGCATAGGGGGGCGATGGGGGTGGAGAAAGAAGCCTGACGCGTGCACCCAGGGCCTGCCTTGTTTGAAAAACGGGGGAGTGTGAGATATCAGACAAAAAAATTCCTTGACACAAATTATATTAGGGAAAATCCTTGGGCATGATCAAGGTTCTTAGGCTATACTATCTGTTAAGTCATTCATTTCTTTGGAGAATTGGATGATGGGGTACCTATGTTTGCTTAATTCTACATCCTGTGAGTGCATGTTGAAGTACCCTTTGTTTACGGGACGAAAGGCTGATGGAGCATGATATGAACAGAACAGATACTATCTTGAGAGAATATTTGGTAAATAAATGCAGACCATGGCAAGAAGAATTACTGGAGGAAGCAGAAACAGAAACTATTCAGCAGCTCCTGGATTCCGAAGATCTGGCAGAGAAAGAGTATCTCGCAACACTGCTTTTTGAGAAGACTTGTGATGCGATCGATAAGACCACGGTCATCAAACAGATGCTGGATGAATACCTTAGGCAACTATGTAAGTTTGAAAGGGGAATCGTCCATGTCATGCCTGAATACAGAAGCCATATGCTGCATTCGATCTACAATTACCTGCTCGGGTTTTGTCTGGAGGAACTTGATCAACGACCCTATCAAAGGCTGAACATTGGTTACTACGATTCCTTTGACATCCATCGCCAAACATGTTCGCATCCTAACGCAATCAAAGATGAAATGGATAAATTCAGGGAAAGATGGGCTTACACGGTGTTTTTCCATGACATGCATTATTCAACGGACTTCAGTTACAAGTTGATAAACAAAATTGCCAAAGACATCACTAATATCAAGCCATTTTTCAACCTAAGCCCATCTGAGCTGGATGAGCTTTTGCTCATCCCGCAAATGGCTAAAGTAATGCAGTTTTTTGCTCATTTACCCAAAAAACCTTCTTTCCTGGAAAGCAACGCGCTAAAGATCATCGCCAACCGCCTGGCTTTCAGGCTTGAGAATTTCCATCCTGCAGAAATCTATCTTTCCCTGCGCCAAACCTTATATGACAGCCTCAAAAAGGGGATCTGGGATCACGGGCTGATCGGAGCCATTTACAATATCAGGACATATTTCACATTGCTGGATGATTACATCAGAGATCAAAATGACCCTGTGCTGAGGCTAAAACTTCTCGACGAGATCAACTGCTTCACAGATGCAATAGCTGCGGGTGCCATACACAACATGAGATTCTTCTCAGCAGGCTTGTTCCGGTCAAAACCCAAGATTTCCCACCGTAAACTCCCGATGGCTTTCACGCTAATCCTGGCAGACGAAATACAGGAGTGGAACCGCAGTCTTATGTACAAGACCTTCCAGAAACCGGGACACAATTCAACCACTTTGGAGTTTGACGAAGACAAAAAAAAGGCTTATGAAAAATGGGACAGTCAGATAGGAAAATTCTCCAAATCTAAAAACCACAAAAGAATTTGGGTACCATACTTCAAGCAGCCTTTCCGTGAAAATGAAGACTTAGTCAGATCTGGTCTTAAGATGAAATCAAGTAAAACAGGACAATTTAGCAGCAGGACATATTCTTTTAAGAGCAATAACAAGTACACGGAGTTTCGCTTTTTCGAAGCAAAAGATACAACAGAAACAGAAAAGGGAAAAGAACAACTTAAACTGTATTCAGAACTTTGGGATGAGTATAAAAACGAGAACAAATCCGTATGTGCTTTCTTTGATTTTTTCATGGACGTTGAAGACTGCCTGCTGAATCTTTGCAAGGCTGAAAACTCCAGCAGTAAGAACAAAAGGATCAGACGCTATCGTGCAATCAGTGCTCTTAAGAACATACCTGAGTCTATTGTTGAAGATTCCGAATATGAAACCGAAGAGCTTGCTTTTAACAAGGAACCCTACAACTCTCCGGTTTTGGAAATTAATACCAATAATGAGACCAATACCAAGATACTAAAAACCCATTATCACTGGACAAAGAAGCGGGATCTCCTGAAAGTCATCGACCAGTTGTTTTTGGGTGAAGAACTACCCAAGGCAATAGTTGAGCTCTTCACTACCAAAAGATCTAATCAGGACCCCAATTATAACAATTTGAAAGACACAGCCAAGAAACTAATTGGTTTCATTAAAAAAGTTGATGGGGAGGTAAGCAAATGGCTAACACAGAAATAACTAAAGCTAAACGGAAGATCAAACTCCATGATCCTAAATATGACTTTTTCCTGTGCTGTGAGCATAATTCAATTGAATTGCTGACCCTGGTCAGGACAAAGTTCCTCGAGTTGTACAATGAGAAGAACCGAAAGAACCAAGTACCTATACTTAAAAGCGAGACAGTTAAATCAGGGAAAATAGCAAAATATGTATATCCGGCTATTTTAATCAAAGAATTATTCAAAAAGGTTTCTGGCAGAAAGTTTAACATAAACGCAACTTTTATTGAATCTAAAGACAATTCGAACATAATAAACACGAGGTTTGTAAATCAAGGCAAAATAGAAAAAATCACGAATCATATTCAGTTGATCAGGATTCTTAACAATATACTGCTTGAGGTGCTTAGGGGTTATGGAAGATTCTACTGTACTGTAGATAATAATGGAAGCCCCCTTAAGAATCTGGGAGAGGTCGATCTGTCTAAATCAGATTTGAATTACATTATAAAAGACTTCGCAGCCATACCGGAGAAGTTTGGCGATACGTATTTCGGCTATGATACCGGCATCGACGGTCTTAACACCCTATTCAACGGAGGTTTGCTTCTGCCTTCAGACGGTCCTTCGTATATGGTTATCAGTGGTGAATCCGGCGTGGGAAAAACAAACATCGCCTTGAAACTTGTGATGTCCATGTATCAAAAAGGCAACTGGAAGCATAAGAGCGTAAAATGGCCACTATGTGATGAAGATGCAAAGATACTGCAAAAACGAAATAAGCCATGGATAGGGATCGAATACGTCCTGATCGAGCAAAATGTCAAGAACCTGGTCAGAATAATCAACGGGTTCAAATTACTACATCCAATCCATGAACAACCGGTTGAAATAGAGGACGATGACCACAATAACCACAGAAAAAAACTTCAGAATCTAGGAAATATCATTTTCCACGAAATGCCCATGTATTCGACATCCGAGTTGATCACCCTGATCGAGGACAAGGAGCAGAAGAAAAAAAATATACAGAATGGGCCTCTGCGCACCATCTTTGTTATCGATTCGATCAACGCCCTGCTCGACGCCAGCGTTGAGGAACAGGATTGGCGCCAGGTGTTCCAGGCGATCAAGTCAGTTACCAACGACAGCAACTCGATTGTGATCTTCATCCACGAAAAAGCCGACAAGGATAAGGATTCCATATTGGAATACCTTTCAGACGTGGTCATCCGCCTCTACCGCGAAAACGATAAGGGCGAGGTCTGGCGCAGCCTGGAAGCTGTGGAAAGCAGGTTTCAGCACGTGCATGTGGGCAGGCACCCGTTCTTCATTAAACAACACCATGACGAGGCATTCAGCGTGTACCCGCTCACCTCTGCCATGTCAGGGATCCTGCCACTGCAACAAGCTCAGATCAATCCAAGCGAATGTGAGTTCGGAATCAAAATCGACGGAGTTCTCAACTACTTTGAGTATTGCCACAACAGACGTTTTGACATGAGGCCTTTTCTGCTGAAGAACAGCATTACGCTGCTGGGCGGTGACAGGGGCTGCAATAAAACCAGCTTTGGCTACAACTTCGCCAAGAGCGCTTTCAGGGACGAGATTAGGACTGAAAATAATAAAATCTACGCGACGGATTTTAAGGATCACCCGCCCCAAGAGATATACAGATATATTGAAAAAGGGAAAGAAAGCAGACCACAAACAAAATGCATCGGCCTGATCCTGCATTTTGGTGAAATGTACAACGAGGATCAAGAGAAGGATATTGTATGGGACACCTTCTTCGGCAAGATAATATTCCCCAAGTGTAAGTGCAAGCGTAAGCAACATGAAGAAAACGGAGATCCAACATATTCCCACCTTACTTTCGGCCAGATCTCGGTCATAGTCTGCTTCTTCGAAACGATGGAATACAGCGAGGATGTATATTTTGCGCTGGTCTGGTCAATAATCCGGGCTGTCAAAACATACAATGTGGAAGAAGTCATTCCTGACAGCTATGACGCTTTCGTCAAGAGGTCATTGGTGACGGATATTGCCAAAGCTTCAGATCTAAAGGCGCCAGAAAAAGGGTGTGTGTATAATCCCTTCCTGATGATTTACGATAAAAAGAACGACTTTACACAGCAAGAATTGTTGGGAGACGACTGGATCGATCATACCGATGTTGAATGCAAGCCTGATGGGGATAACTGGTGCTATTACAAGGAAACTGCTCCGGTCCGCGTATCCCGGTTGCTGATCGATAACTGCGAAAACCTGGTTGATGTTTTCCCCGACATCCACGCCAAGAGTTTCCTGTCCATCATGGCGCATTTTTGCCTGGTAAGCAATATAACCACTTTTGTGGTCAACACCGTAGATTATGGGAAAAGCAATGAAGTTGACGAGATCTGCCAGGCCATCGCGGACAATATGTTCGTGTTCAGGAAAGTACACCTGTTTGGCAACTGGTATCCCACCCTGCGGGTCACCCGCTCCTCGGACAGCTTTCACAATGAGATGATCTACCACATAAAAAAGAGAAGAGACGGGCTGCTGCAGTTGTTTGATACATTCTCTCTGATCAGCAGTTTTAATGGCCCAAATTTCAGCCTGTTGCCCATAAGGCTTTTCGCGCCAGGAAACTCCAAAGAATACATTGACTACATGTCTAAAATCAAACTGACTTTGTTTGAACAGGTTAAAACCAATGAGTTCACAAAGCTTGAGAAAGAGGCTACAGATATTAACCCTGCCCAGAATATGTCTTTTAACTACAATTTCAATGAAGGTTTTGGAATTGAGAAGACTGAGTCCTTTACCGTAAACAAATGGCACAACTACATTAAGGATATGATCAGCGCCAGCCTTTCGCATCCCGATGTCAGTGTGATTACCAAAGAATACAGCATTTCGGACATCTCCATCATTCTGAACAATGAATCGGTCAAGGATGCCGTCACCCTGATGATCCTGCCGGGTCACCTGCTGGCACGCTATCAGCGAAACCTGCAGGTTATCTCAGATTTCATCAGTTTTCGCGATCCATCAGAAACGGCAGATCCCACTGTAAGGCTTGACAAAAACAATAAAAACCTATTTGAATTCTCAACATCGGATGATAGTATTAGGATTCTATTCGGCAAAACGGGCTATTACCTGCATTCCTCCCCCACCAAGGTAAAACCTGATAATGCATCTGATGAATCTGATAAATCTTATAAATCTGAGGCATATATCGTCCCAAACCTGCTGTTCAATCCAGCGGTATCCCGGTATTCCATCCTTAATAGCGACAATCAGGAGCGATATCACAAAATAAAAATCAAAACGGTAAATAAAGATAATGATAAAGAAGTTAAACGCATTGATATCAGGGCTTACCCCTACTATATCGACCCCAGGCTTGATCTGTTAATAAAGCGGAAGGGTAATTCAGATACCAATACTGAGCAAGTCTATCTGAACCATACCGCAGAGGATTATTTGGCATCCTATATAGAACAGCGGTTGGATGCTAATTCTGGTTTCAAGTTTGTGAGCAATACAGAGAAACTGATGAAGAAAATCTTAAATGGTGAGTACGAGTCCGTAACGATCAGGGATTGGTTTTCTGCACATCAGGAGCTTTTCAACACAATCATCAAATACAAACCCGATTTCCTAAAGGATTATGATATCAAGTATGAAATCCCTGGCAAATTCCTCTATCAGACCTATTACCTTGGAGTGCCCATTACCAGCCCAAGGTGTGACCTTGCCTGCGAAATCATGGTGAAAATGGCAGAACCCCATGACCTGGAAAACCTCAAGATCATGGGCATTGGCATTCCGGTTAACAAACAATCATACCAGGATAAGAAACTCATCCCTGACCTCGAATACAGTGAGTTAGAGGAAGCCATTAAGGCATACACTAATTCATCAGACCCGGCAAACAGCAAAAAAGTGGGCTATCCGATCGCATATTTCTTATGCTACTATGAGCGTATAGCTTCAATCGGCGGATCCTTAAGAAACATAGTACAGAAGGAGGCTGCTGATTCAGGGCAAGATGAAGTTAGTATCAAACTTAAGGGTTACTATGGTAGATATAATAATAATAATAAGACTGACAATAACGCCAAGAAACTGTGTCAATCTTGTTTTGTTGGCCCCAAATGTAAGTATCACCTGGATTATAGACTCGAATATAAGTAGAAGAAGGAAGCGAAAAACACTAAAGCCCCACGTTCAAGCAGAAAAATAAGCATCTACTTCAGATGTTCGTGCAGGAAGTCGTGATAGTCCTTGTTTTTGAAGACCAGTTCTTCGTGCGTGCCCTGATGGACGTGGCCTTTGTCATCGATGAAGAGCACCCTGTCCACATAGTGCAGGGTGGAAAGCCTGTGGGAGATCACGATCGCGGCGATCTCCTTGAAATGCAGGTTGATGTCCTGCCAGAGCTTCTCCTCGTTCTCGGCATCAAGGGAGGCGGTAATGTCGTCCAGGATAAGCAGTTTTGGGTTGCGCACCAGGGCACGGGCGATGGTGAGCCGCTGCTTTTGCCCGCCGGAAACGCCCAACCCGCGCTGTCCCAGACGGGTTTCATCACCCTGGGGGAAGGATTCAATCTCTTGCTTCAGTTGTGACACATCGACTGCGATCCGATACTCTTCCCCGGTGGCTTTGTCATTGGCGAAGAGGACATTCTCGCGCACCGTTCCGCTGAACAGCAAGGGTTCCTGGGGAACATAGGCGATCAGGTCACGCAGGGCGGTCAAGTCGATATCCCGCAAATCAATCCCGTTCAGAAGGATGCTTCCCTCAGAAGGCTGCAAGAGCCCCAGGATCAGGTTGGCGACGGTGCTTTTGCCAGCGCCGGTCGAGCCCAGAATCAGCAGCCTCTCCCCCGCTTTCAGATCAAAAGAGCAGTCGCGGATGGCTGGCTCCGTCTTGTCCGGATAGGTGAAGCTCACATCCTCAAATCTAAGCTCCTCAAACTCCTCGGGCCTGGCCTGCCCTTTCCACTGGTCGTAGAAGCTGGGATAGTCCTTCATTTCTTCCAGGCGGTCGATGTTCACGAAGGCCTGCTTGCCGGAAACGAAGAGCTGGGGCAGATCCAGGATGGGATAGATCATCATGCTGAGATAGGAGTAGAAAAGGAAAAAGGTGCCCACGCTGATCTCCCCTTTCACAGCCATGTAGCCGCCAAAGAGAATCACCCCGGTCTGGGCAAAGTAGTCGATGTATTCATAGATGAGGTGCAGCACAGCATTGAGCTTTACCACGCCCATCTCGGTCTTGAAGCGCCTGGCCAGGGCGAGGTCGAAGAAGCGGTTATACTTTTCCTCACTCACAAAGGCTTTCACGATGCGGATGCCGGAAAAGCTCATCTCCAACTGGTTGTTGATATTGCTGATCGCCTGCTGGTTGCGCTCAAAGTTTTTATAGAGCTTGTCCGAGGTGATATAGAACACCACGATCATCAGGGGAAGCGGAGCGATGGAAAGCAGGGTGAGCTTGACGTTGATGGTAAACATCACGGCCAGGGAAAACAGGATCAGGGAAAAGGAATTTACCGCCCTGAAGATGCCCGAACAAAGGAACCAACTGATCTTGGGATAGTCGCTCAGATCATCGGTGAGGCGGGTCACCACGTCACCGGTGCGAAACTTTTGGAAAAAGCGGTAATCCTTGCCGGCGATGTACTTGAAGTAGAACATGCGCAGGTAGTTTTCAAAGCGGATGTTCACCCAACCTCTGACGGCGGGGTAAAAACCGGTGATAAACTGCGCGAATCCCAATGCGACAAAGAGCCACACTACCCTGTTCACCCTTTGCATTGCGTCTGACGGCACCTGGGAAGCTGAAAGGATGTCTTTGAGCGTGTCAATCAGCTTGCGGAAGAGCAGTGGATTGGCAATTGCCACAGCGGAACTGCCCAAAGTGAAGAGGAGCATCACCAGGAGGAACCATTTCTGGGTCATCCAGACCCGCGTAATCCATCTGATATGCTTATAGTTCCGCATTTTCACCACTCACAAACTGCAGTTCCACCAGTTTTTGGTATTCAGGAGAATTCTGTATCAATTGATGATGAGTGCCCCTGTGGATGATCTGCCCTTCAGAGAAGAACAGAATCTCGTCAGCATCCAGCACGGAGGTGAGCCTGTGAGCCACCACAACGGCAGTTTTATCCTTAAACACGTTGCCCATGCTGCGCTGGATTTTGGCTTCGGTATGCGGGTCGATCGAGGCTGTGGCCTCGTCCATCACGATCACTTCGGCATCAAAAGCCAGGGCACGGGCAAAGCTGATCAATTGCTTCTCTCCCTGCGAGATGTTTTGGCCCCGCTCGGCAAGTTCGCTGTCCAGACCGAGGTTTTGACCCTTGATGAATTCATCCAGTTGCACGATGTTGATGGCGGAACTCACTTTCTCCACGCTGATGTTATCGTTGTAAACCCGCACGTTTTCCAGGATGCTGCCCGGGAAGAGGAAGACATCCTGCAAAATCAGGCCAATCTTGCGGCGCCAGGCCCGGAAATCGATCTCGGAAAGGGGAACTCCATCGATCAGGATGCGCCCTTTCTGGATGGGGTAAAAACCGCAGAGCAGGCTTACGGTGGTGGTCTTGCCGCTGCCGGAAGGGCCTACCAGAGCAATCTTTTTCCCTTTGGGAATGGTGAAGGACACATCCTTGAGCACCCAATCCTCATCCTTGTAAGCAAACCACACGTTTTCAAAACGGATTTCGCCCTCCATGCTGGGCAACCTGGTGCCGGTGAAGATTTCCTCTTCAGAGGTCAGGCTGGTCAGCTCCAGAATGCGCTTTAGCGACACGAACGCCCTTTGGATTTGCATCACGTTTTCGGAGATTTGCATCAGAGGCCAGATCAGGCGGTAGATATAGTCCACAAAGACGATCAGGGTGCCCAAAGTGGCCACTCCGGCGATAATTCTGGGAGCTGTGAGGCGGATCACCAAAACGATAAACAACAAATCAAAGATAAATATGAAAAAGCTCTGCGATCCGTATTCCGTGAAGGAAGTCCTGGTTTCCAGCCGATACTTTTCAGTGGATGCGGCCTTCAGATCCAGATAGGCTTTCTGTTGCTGGTTGAGCGCCTGGATGACCTGCATGCCTTGCACGTAATCAGTTATCTTGCCGGAAACCAGGGCATATTTTTCCCGGATCAGCCTGTAGAACCTGGAGAGATACTTGATCAGGAAATAGTTGGCCACGATGGAAATCAGCATCAGGGGCAGGATGAAGATGGTCACCTTCCATTCCCGCAAAAACATCACCAGAAACACGCCAAGGAAAAAGAAAACGTTGCCGAGGATGCGGATGGACAGCTCCGAAAACAGGGCCTTGACCCGCTCTGCGTCGCTTTCCACCCTCGCGATCAACTCGCCAACCACCTGTTTGTTGAACCATTCCACCGGCAGGGTGAGCAAATGGCTGAAAACCCTGGCCTTGAACTTGGTAATGATCTTGATGCCCAGACGGGAAAGCAGCACCAATTGCAGATAGGAGAGGATGCCGGAAAACACCACCGCGGCGATGAACAGGAAGCCGTAGCGATACATAAGCGCCACATCTCCCTGGGGAATGCTTTTGTCCACGATCTCAGCAAGGATAAGGGGATAAAGCAGTTGCAACGCTGAAGTCACCAGCATGGCAAAAAGTCCGAATCCAAGCAGGGCCAGGTCCTTTTTTAGGTATGGAAAAAGGATCTTGAAATAAAAACGGAAACCATGCTTTTCTTCTGACATCGGCATACCTTGTGTGGTTCGCGGGAACCACCTGCTTTTGATGGAAAAATAAATGGTCGGGATGAGAGGATTCGAACCTCCGACTTCTCGGTCCCGAACCGAGCGCGCTAACCGGACTGCGCTACATCCCGACCGGTGCCGCTCAACTTTTGCTGAGCGACGTTTCTGTCAAGGTTTTATTCTTTTGCGATGGCCTTCAAAAGGCGTTCCGCCTCCTCCGCGGAAATCTTGCCGCTTTCCAGCATCTCCAGTATCTTCATGCGGCTGCGGTCTGCCACTTCCTGCTTTTCCCTGTCGCTCAGACCCCAGCCTTGGGCTTTGGCGAGGGTGGAATCCACCGTTTTTTTAATGAACTCTTTCAAAACGCCCGGCCCAGAATAGTCCATCGCCTCTTCAACTTTCCTTTTAATGTTGAGGTTCTTGAATTTATAGCCGTGGTCTTTGGCGAATTTCAGCTTCATAAAGAGTTCTCGCAGGCTGTTGGAAACCTCGTCGCCGATCTTCTCCACGCCGCTCACCACCTTGTCCTTGGCCTCCTGCACGTCAAATCCTTCCACCAGCTCTTTCAGTTTGTCCGCCGCGGAGATCAGGCTGTCTTTGATGCGCGCTTCCGTGATCCTGTCGGCTGCTTTGTTGAGGGCATCCACCACAGTGGCCACGATCTTCTGAGCCTTGATCTTATCTTCCAGGGTTTTGGAGTTCAGGATCGAATCCTTCAATTCCTCCAGTTTTTGCCTGATGAAGCTCAGGTTCATGTATCCATCGCTGCCGATCTTGATCGCTCCATTCTCGGTTCTGATCCTGATCTTGTTTTTGCCCTCGCCCTGGCGGATCACATAGTTGCCGGCTTCAACGCGCATCTCGGCATCCAGGCGGCATTTCACCGACCCTTGTTCCGTTTCCGCCTCAAGTTCAAAGTCAAAGTCCTCGGGAAGCACCAAATGAATCTTACCGTTCTCGCTGGACAGGTTCATAACCGATTCATCTATGGGCAGGCTTTCGTAGTAGATCATCCCATTCTCGCTGGAGAGCGCGACTTCTTTGAAACAGGCGGAACGAATCTTTGTCGGGCCATTTTCCGATTCCAGTTTGAGGCTCTGCCCGCTCAGCCCTTCCGCGGAAACCGGCCCGTTCTCCATCGAGAGCTTGAGTTCACCCTCGCACTTGCTGAGCACTATGGGCCCGTTTTCGTTTGCTATCTGTTTGTCGCCTGTGCAGTTGTCGATCATTATGGGGCCATTCTCGTTCTCCACCTCGAGGGCGCAGTCCAGCCCGCTGAATGTAAGAGGAAGGTTCTCGGATTCCACCACCGCCAGTTCGATATTCGGCAGCAGGATCGTAACCTCTGGCCTGCCCTTGCGGGCGAAGCTTGATTCCAATTCTGGTATTTCCTCCAGTTCGATGGTGGCCACCGGCGCCTTGAACGTAACATCGAAATACCTTTCGTAATCCACCTGGGCATCGCGCTCATCAACAGGCAGATCGGCTTTGATCTCGATCTTGCCACTCTCAGACTTGCCCACGTTCAGGGGCAGCATGTTGTTGATGATCCTGACCCTGCTCAGCCCCGGAAAGTCATAGTCGAAATAAACTTGCTGTGTCGTCATTGTTTTCTCCTTGCTTCAATCTGATTAATTGCTTCATCCACACTGATAAATCCCTGCTCCAGATCGCTGAAGATATCGTAGAAATCTGTTTCATGATCCGCTGCGCAGGAAATCTCCCTGATGATTTCCCCCAGACGGTTCTTCACCGTGGGATACGAGATACCCAGGCGCTTTTCCATCTCCCGGATATTGCCCTGGGAAAGCACGAACAGCCTCACAAACTCGAGTTGTGTGGCACTCAGGTTGCTCAGCCAGCTCGAGCTGAACTCGCCTTGAAAACTTACCTTGCAAGCCGGGCAGTGATACTCCCTGATCTGCAGGTGCCCTTTACAAATCGGGCAGGAAGTCATGTCCATGAGCAGCTCCTTAATAAATCTGATGCTATCCTTAATTATGTTGATATCTTGTCAAGATATATCTTAATTTTTATGCTTGTTTCCTGAATATTATTGAAGGCTTGCCTATGTCTGATGTTGGCACAAGCTCAGAAACATGCAGGAACTATCCCGGAAGAAGGCGGGTTTTGCTGATATGCGTGGAGGATGGCGGTTGTAGTTTTAAAGCCTTGAGTGGATGGATCATTGGTCTCAAGGTAGATGTATATAGAGTATTATACCAGCTAAACAGTATAAAACAAGCACCCAGTCAAAAAGTGACCGGCATCAATTCCTTGATAACCGCATAAATAAACCGGTACATTCCGCAACATCCTTCATACCGCCCTCCTTCGCTGCGACTGGCTTTAGTGCCATCATCCTTAGGTCATCCTTATAAATTATAAGGTTGACCCCAGGAAGACCCAGGCAGGAAACCGGGAATCAAATGAGGGCAATCCCCCTCCATAATATATAGGTGCTACGATCACGCCGTGGAAAGGAGGATAGGTAAAATGGTGAAAAAAAGAGATCCAATTGTAACAAAGCAAGCGAAATAGTATTAGACCTACTTATGCTGTATTTGTCTTCTTAGTTTGTGTAAAAAGGTGTATCTGAATACAATAGCTTGGCTCAAATCCCTTTCATCACCAGGCCTTCCCAGGGTTTTTTCAGGGTGTAGGACATCACCAGGCGCTGCTTGCCGCCGAGGCCATCCGGCACGATATCCTGATAGGCATCCAGCACCAGATACCGCTTGAAAGGCAGTCCGGTGCGCCGCGAGCATTCTTCCAGGATGCTGATGCCCTGCTCCACCACCTCGGGGGTTGTGTATTCCATCAGGTTGTTGTTGCAGACGAACTCTGAAATCTTGAGTTTGGAGGCGAACTCCAGATCGGCCTTCATGCGCAGAACCTCTTCCACCGAACTGGTGAAAGGACGGAAGGTGTTGACCACAAAAAGCATGTTATAGCCCCGCTGCTCCAGGGCATCCACAAAGCGCCCCAGGGTGCGGCAGCCGGCTGGGTCTCCGCCCACGTCCAGAACTACCGTTCTGGCTTGATCCTCGATTGCTCCCTTGATCCGGGGCGAGATCATGGGCAGGTCGGCATGCTTGTACTGCCCTTCCGGGGCGATAACCTCGATACCCAAGGCGGCAAATTCCTCCCGCACGTCCCGGCTGCGAAAGTAGGGGTTGACCACGTCCAGGTCTGCCAGGGCTACATCTGCTCCGGACTGGTTGAGGCTTTTTGCCAGATGGATGCTGTATTCGCTCTTTCCGCTTCCATAAGCGCCGATGATCACATAAACAGGGTTTTTCATATTTCCAATAACTCGCTCAATTCATTGAAGTTTTGCACAAAGGCGTCTGCCAGGGCCTTGATCTGGGGATGCTGTTCCAGGCTGTCAGGATCATGGATGGCAATGGCCGTCATACCCGCTGCTTTGGCTGCCTGCACCCCACTGAGGGTATCTTCCACCACCGCGCAGTCGTTTGGTTCCAGGGCAAAATCCGCAGCCACTTTCAGATAGATATCGGGAAAGGGTTTGCCCAGAAGATTCATATCTCCGGTTGCCACAGCCTGGAAATAGTCCCAGATACCGTTTTGCGACAGGACTTTTTGCGCCAGTTCGTAGGAGTTGCTGGTTCCCAGCCCGATCCCGACCCCGAGGGAGTTCAGCTTTTCCACCACCCGTTTCACCCCGGGTTTGAGGGGCACATCGTTGCCGTAGTGCCAGGACACCATCTCCGTCCATTCTCCCATGATGCTTTCCGCGGATTCAGGCAGCGAAAAGCGGTCTTTGAAATACTGCGCGGTCTGGATGAAGGAATTGCCCTGGGGCAGATGGTCGAAGAGGTCGCGGGGCACCCTGATGCCGCGCTTGTGCAGAAAGTCGCGGTCAACCTTGCGCCAGAGGCTCATCGAGTCGATGAGGGTGCCATCCAGATCGAAGATAATGGCCTTATATCGCATATAGATGAATCACAATCAGTTGAGGTAGAACCATCTGATGTTCGCGTGCAGGGAACGGGGCAGCGGATAGACACCCCAGAGGTTGCCGTCGGAGATGTTTTTGAGGCTGACGGTCAATTCAAAGCGCGGGGTGATCTGGAATCCAGCCCAGATGTCTGCCAGCGCCGCCACTCCCGATTCAAAGACCGGATGCGTGGCGCTCACAAAGTTGCTGTGCCCATGCAGGGAAAAACCAGCGAATAAAGCGTTGCCATGCAGCAGTTCGCGGCGGATGTTAAGAAAGCTGCCATACGCGACCGCGGGAGCTTCACGCAAGCCATCCGCGCCGTGCTGGGCCGTGAGATTGATCCGCCAGTTCAGGTTGTAGCGTTTCCACTCGAGCCTGATCCGGCTGCCCAAAGCGGCATACCAGACATCCTTTGAGACCTGGAAAGCCGTACTGGAGCTATCGGCGGCGTTTTGGAGCGTCTTTTGCCCCAGCCAGAGATTGACACTGGAATCCCCGCCCGGCCTCACGGAGATAAATGCCGCCAAATCCTGATTGCATCTGATGTCGATACGGGGGAGAAAAGCGTCTTCGCTATAGATATCCGCCACTTTCGTAAGGGCGGGCCCAGACCGGAAAACACGCCGGACAGCCAGTCCGGACGATACAGCAGGCCAATTCAGCGCAAGCTGTCCATCCAGCTTCAGCCTGTCAAAATCCTCACATTCCGCCTGAACTTCAGTGTTAAAGACGGAACGGGTAAAGCTCATTTCGACCCGCGCCAAATCTTCGTAGGCAAGGGGTTGACCGGATTGCTGCCACAGGTGTTCATAGAGCAGGATGGAGCGGAAAGCTCCCACCTGCAAAGAGCGGCTGGCCCTGAGTTGGGTGGTCTTGCTATCCAATGTATGGATAAAGCGGTTAGCCTTTGCAGTTTCGTGCGACCTGAGCATGGCCAAGTCCAGCCAGGGTGTATTCCAGGCCGCGTAGAGCTGCTTGTAGCGATGATCGATCAGGAAGTTGGTTTTTTGCCAGTAGTGCTGATCGAGCTGGAACATGGATACATCGCTGGCCCAGTCTGCATATTCCAGCTCCAGCGAGCTTTTCCCAAGCGGGACGCTGATCCAGGATTTCAGCGAGGTATTGGCTCCATTGAGCTCTTCCCAAAGGCCGTTTTGCACGTTGAAATCGAAAGCCACCTGCAGGCTGTCCACACCAATAAAGCGGTTTTTGCGCAACGAGCCGCGGGCATAGCGGTGATCGAAGGCGCCCAGGCCGCCGCCGATATCGGTGAGAGGGACTTCATAGGGATAAGCTCCCTGCGTGAAGTTTTGCTGGAAGGTAGTGGCCTCATCCTGATATAGGCAGTTGAACAAACTGGCATGGAACATACCCCCGAACTGGCTTTGGGGCAGGCGGAAGCCTCTGATCCGCAAAGCGTCGTAAGTGCCGCGTTCCCCGCTGAAAAAAGCTCCAAACCGATAAGGTTCGGGCAGACGGTTAAAGACCGACATCCGCGCCGGATCCCATACCGGCAGTTGCAGGCTGGTGCCGGTTCGCTGCCTGTCGATCCAGTTGTCGATATCCTCACGGGTGAAAGTTAGCTGCCGGACAGGCTCTTCTTCATCTTCCAGGCCGCTAAGGCCACTATCCGGAGTGAAAGGTTGGTAAATAGCGATCAGCAGGTCACGTTCCCGGGTGCTGTAGAAGAGGCTGTCCCCGGGAGCCTTGCCCTGGCGCTGGAGAAAGTCCTCCACGTAAGGCACCAGCTCATCTTTGCCGTCCATGATGCGCAACAGGCTCATGGTGCTGTCCGGATTCAGAATAACCCTTGCCAGCACCTGGGGCGGATCGTAGGTTTTGTGCCAGAATTCTGGCAGTTCCAACACACCGTCTCCCCAGCGCAGGGGTTCAGCCTGGGCGGACAGCGAGGCAAAGGCCGCCATTACCGCCAGGATGATAAGTATCAGCCGCTTCACAAGCACCTTTTGCTTCAATACAAGGTGGAAAGGTGGAAAGGTGAAAGGGTGAAAAGGTATCAGCCGCTTCACAAGCACCCTTTGCTTTTATACCAGTCAAGTGTCGCGGAGAGTTTCCCCTCCAGGTCTGCCTGGGGCTTCCAGCCAAGCAGCCTGCGGGCTTTCTCTATGCTGCACAGCCAGTTGTCAGCAAGGATTTCCCGCATCTTCTGGAGGTTTACGACCTGCGGCTTGCCCGTGAGCCTGCCTAATAAATCACCTCCCGTAAACACGACTCTGGCAAGGGGAACGGGAATCGTGATTCTCCGGGATGGCTTGCCCAGCAGACAGCTGACCAGTTCAGAAAATTGGGCTTGGGAATAGACCTGCCCGTCGGAGGCGAAGAAGACCTGGTTTTCAGCTTCCTTGCTGGAGAGGCACAACTGGATGAACTGGCACAACTCCCCTATATGGATCAGGTTCATCAGTTTGTCCTGGCGGCCAATCCTGACGTTCAGGCCGAGGTTTTGCAGCTTGAACAGCTCCAGAAAGTCTTTGTCCCCCTCCCCATAGACCGAAACCGGGCGCACGATGGTCCAGGCAACGCGCGCGTCCGCCCTGATGATTTTCTCTGCCAGCAGCTTGCTCTGGCCATACCAGGTCACCGGAGCGCTGGGTTCATCCTCGTTAACCTCCCTGGCATCGGAAGAGGGTTTGGATGCCGCCTGGGAACTGATGTAAACCAGTCTTTGCATGCCAGCGGCACGGTTGGAAGCCTCCACAATCCTACGGGTGATTCCCACATTAGCCTGTAGCATCTCTTCAAAGCTGTTGGTTCTGGTCTTGCCCGCGTTATGAATGAGGATATCCACACCAGCCAATGCCGCATTGAAGCTGGAAGAATCGTAGTAGTCTGTCTCGAAGCGTTCAGCCCGGGGATCAATGGCGCTGAGGTCTGCATTGGAACGCACCAGAGCCCGCACCTCATGTCCCGTTCCGCAGAGGAAAGAGACCAAATTGCTTCCCACAAAGCCGTTCGCTCCAGTTACAGCTATCTTCATGATCCTTCCAAAGCTTATCAATTGAATAAAGATGGTGGGCGCTAAGGGACTCGAACCCCCGACATCATGCGTGTAAGGCATGCGCTCTTCCAGCTGAGCTAAGCGCCCTTATTCTTTTTATTATGGTCGGGGTGAGAGGATTTGAACCTCCGACTCCTGGTTCCCAAAACCAGTGCGCTAACCGGGCTGCGCTACACCCCGCAATCTCGTCAAAAAATTTTAAGAGCGGTTCTTGTCAAGGTGAATCTGCCCCAAGCAAATCCAGATGGGAAAGACACATATCCTGTCCGGGAGAAACAAAAGCCAGACGGATAAAGTGACCGCCCCAATCCACCCTCTGAATATGGATGGGAGCCTGTTGGCCCTCGCGCGCGCGAGGGTACTAAGTCTTTGTTTTCCGTGGGTCATCCTTAACCCGGTGAGGGATGACCTAAGGATGATGGCACCAAACGCTGTAGCAGCAAGGGACGGAGCTATGAAGGAAAAGCAGGTATTTTGGCATATTATGTTCTGGAACGCAAGTATTAAAAGCTGCCTAAACTCCCTCCTGATCTCATGTCCCATTGACCGCTTGTTGAACGCCGATTGATTTTCAGCGCGGCGATTGCCCGGCGATCAATCAATGGTCGATCAGCGATCAATGTATGAGGGCGGAAAGAAGCGGGTATTCCATTGTCCGGTTGCGTGCCGTTTTGGAAACGTGATATACCAATGGTCCAATCTCAGGAAAAAGTTTCAGGGCTTTTCGGCAGCCCAGGGGGTGGCAAAATCCGTTTGCCACAGAGGCCGGAGGTTTCTTCCGAACAGGCAACTGCATTGCCTCTGCCGAACGGACTTCGGCAGCCCCTTTTTCTCCGCTTGCTATTTTCAGTGAGACGATTTGCATTTTTTGGTAAGACTTTATACCCAATTCACCCGCTTGGTTTGAAAGAAATCCAGTAGTTTTGACTTGACAGAATAATAGCGATAGAAAGATTGGTCACACAAGTTTTCCGATTGTGGGGCATTAGCTCAGCTGGGAGAGCGCATGACTGGCAGTCATGAGGTCAGCGGTTCGATCCCGCTATGCTCCACCACAATTTACCCCTTCATCATGTCTCAGGGCAAGGTGAAGGGGAACTTATTTACAGTGATTATTTCGAGGTAAATGATGAAATCACAGAAACTCACGGCAGAGCTGACCAACCTTTCCAAGCAAGCACGCGCCGCGATCCTGAGCATGACCACCCTGGCCGCGTCCGGTCATCCTGGCGGCTCAATGTCGTCCATCGACCTGTTGCTGGCTCTCTACGCGGTGGCGCGCCACGACCCCAAACACCCCCAACTGCCCGACCGCGACAGGATAGTGGTGAGCAATGGGCACATCTCGCCTGCCGTGTATTCCGCCCTGGCGCTCAACGGCTACTTTTCCCTGGACAAAGCCGTGTCGCAGTTCAGGCTCTGGGGCAGCATCTTTGAAGGCCATATCGAGCGCGAGGTTCCGGGCGTTGAGTGGTCCAGCGGCAACCTGGGGCAGGGGCTCTCCGCCGGAGCAGGCATGGCGCTGGCTTCCAAGATCAACTCCATTCCCTACCGGGTATATGTGATGATGGGCGACGGCGAACAGCAGAAGGGGCAGATATCTGAAGCCCGCTGCTTTGCCTTGAAATATGGACTGAACAACCTCTGCGCGATCGTCGATTACAACGGCTTGCAGATCAGCGGTGACATCAAAGACGTGATGCCACAAAACATACGCGCCAACTGGGAATCCGACGGATGGCAGGTGCTGGAGATCGACGGACACGATTTCAGCCAGATCTTTTCCGCCCTGGAAAGCAGCAAAAACAGCTCCGTGCCGGTGATGATCCTGGCTCACACTGTGATGGGAAAGGGCGTTCCTTTCATGGAAAACCAGGCAAAATACCATGGTTCCGCCCTGTCGGAAGAACAGCTCGCCGATGCCCTGAAAATACTTGGGGCAAGCAACCGTTTGGGTGAATACAAGAAGCTCAGGGCGGCATTCAAGGCGCCCACCCAGGCTGTTGACCTGAAACACTTTGAACTGAAGACAGACCTTGAGCCCGGACGCCCGCTGCGTTACGAAAAAGAAACCGACAACCGCAGCGCCTGGGGCAACGCGATCGCCGATCTGGCCAAGACCAACCAGGACAAAGCGACCCCGATAGTTGTGGTGGACTGCGACCTGCAATCCAGCGTGAAAACAGGCGAATTTGCCAAACTCATGCCCCACAGGTTCATCCAGTCGGGCATCATGGAACAAAACGCCGCCGTATTAAGCGGCGCGCTTTCCGCCAGCGGCATCCAGACCTTCTGGTCTGACTTTGGCATGTTCGGCCTGGATGAAGTGTATAACGCTCAAAGGCTTAACGATATAAACCACACCAATCTCAAGGTGGTGCTCACCCATGTCGGCATCGATGTGGGAGAAGACGGAAAAACACACCATTGCATCGACTACATCGGTTTGATGCGCAACCTTTACAGCTATCGCCTGATCTGCCCCGCCGATCCGAACCAGACCGACAGTGTAATCCGCTGGCTGATAAACCGCTCTGGCAACTACATGGTGACCATGGGACGCTCCAAAGTGCCAATCATCAAGGGAGAGGATGGCGTTCCGTTCTACGGGCTGAATTACACCTTCGACTATGGCAAAGAGGATATCCTGAGAGTGGGAAACATGGGCAGCATCTTCGTGACCGGCACCCCGGTCGGAAAGGCGGTCAAAGCGGTTGACAAGCTCCGCGAACAGGGAATCTATCTGCAACTGATCTACGTTTCCTGCCCCCTGGCAATCGACAGGGAAACCCTGGAAACCGCCGCCCGCAACAAGATCGTGTTCAGCATCGAAGACCACAATGTCAACAGCGGCCTGGGAGCAATCCTGGCCGACCGGATCGGCGAAGAAAACCTTTGTTGCCGCCTGGTGAAAATCGGCATCCCGGAATATCCCCGTTCAGGTTCTTCCGAAGACCTGTATAATTGGGCTGGATTGAGCAGCCAAAGCATCATAGACCGCATCACGGAAGAACTGCAAAGCTGACCTTGTATGCAAGCCTGATGTCTGAAGCAGAGAATTCAGTTGACTGTTTCGGATATCCTAATATAAATGGTTTTAACGACAGAAACAGGAGATGATGATGAAGTCGCTGAAGACCTATCCAGAAAACTGCGTCGCCTGCCATGTGTGCGAGAGCGCGTGTTCAAACCTGTATTTCAAGGTTGACGATCCCGAAAAGTCGAGGATCCGCATCACCGAGACCGACTCACAACCCCGGATGAACGCCTGCACCCAGTGCGGAATCTGTGTGCAAAGCTGCCCCACACTGGCGCTGAGCATCAACAGCCAGGGGGTGGTGATGGTCAACCAAGCTCTTTGCATCGGCTGCTACATGTGCATAGCTGCCTGCCCCACCGGATCAATGTTCCGCACCATTGGCGCAATCACCCCCTTCAAATGCGTCGCCTGCGGCGCATGCACCAAGACCTGCCCCGCGGACGCCATCCGCATTGAAGAAAACAAGGAGAGTTAAATATGACAGACCGCAGAATACTGGCTGAATTCAGCTATGAATTGAAACCCGTTATCAAAGGCTACAACAGAAGAACCCTCTACATCGACCTTGGCGGCAAGAAAATAGAATCCAAACCAGTGTCGGACATGATGATAGACAAGTTTGTGGGCGGCAAAGGTTTCGACCTCTATCTAATGTGGCATGGCGTGAAGGACGACACCAAGTGGAACGATCCCGAAAACGAACTCTGCATCGCCTTTGGCCCCTTGTGCGGCAACACCAGCTACCCCGGCAGCGGGAAGTCCATCGTCACCACCATCTCACCCCTGACCGGCATACCTGTGGATTGCAACGTGGGAGGCCATTTTGGCCCCTACGCCAAATTCTCTGGCTGGGATGCCATTGAGATTCAGGGCAAGGCAGACGAGGAAGTGATCGTTTACATCGATGGAGACGCTGGCAAGGTTAAGATAATGAGCGCGCCTGATAAAGAGACCAACAGCCATATCCTGGCAGAAAACCTGATCAACGAGTTTGCCGAAAACCCGGATAAACGGCAGTTTGTGTCGGTAGTTTCGGCAGGTCAGGGCGCTGAAAATGTGCTGATTTCATGCCTGAACTTTTCTTTCTGGGACAAGCGCCGCAAAGTTGCACGCCTCAAACAGGCTGGCAGGGGCGGAACTGGCACCGTGTTGAGAGACAAGAAATTGAAAGCCCTGGTTGTAAAATACTCCGGACTGAAAGGGGATACCAACAATCCAGTGGACTTGGAAACATTGCAAAAAACCGGTCTCAAACTCCACAAAGAAATAGAAGAGGGAGACGCCACCCAGTGCCGTATGCGCGAAGTGGGAACGGCCCATCTGGTGGAGATCATGAACGATTACGACCTCCTGCCGGTCAAGAATTTCAAGTATGGCCAGTCGGACGAGGCCAGCAGTCTGTCATCAGGGGAGTTTAAGAAGCTTTTCACCCAGGGCCTTCCTGACGGTTGCTGGTTTGGCTGCTCGCTTTCCTGCTGCAAAGCGGTGGATGGTTTTGTCCCCCGTACCGGCCCTTACAAAGGCCAGACTGTATCCGTGGATGGGCCTGAATACGAGACTGTGGGCGGCTGCGGCTCCAACCTTTGCATCTGGGATCCCAAGGACGTGGTCGAACTCAATTTCTATTGCGACACCTACGGCATCGACACGATCTCATTCGGAACAAGCTGCGCCTTTGCCATGGAATGCTATGAGTATGGAATCCTGAACAAAGAACGCACAGGAGGAATCGACCTGACCTGGGGCAATGCCGACGGCGTGTTTGAACTGATCCATCAAATGGCTCGTGGAGAAGGTTTTGGCGTGATCGTTGGACAGGGCGTGAAAAGGATGAAAGAGGTCTTTGCCCGCAATTACAACGCCGATCCCAAGCTTTTGCAAGACATTGGCATGGAAGCCAAGGGCCTGGAGTTTTCGCAATACCTGTCCAAGGAATCGCTGGCTCAGCAGGGCGGCTACACATTTGCCCTCAAGGGGCCACAGCATGACGAAGCCTGGCTGATCTTCATGGACATGGTCAACAATCGCATCCCTACCTTTGAAGACAAAGCCGAAGCGCTGCACTACTTCCCCATGTTCCGCACCTGGTTTGGCTTGCAAGGCCTTTGCAAACTGCCCTGGAACGACATTGAACCAGCCAACAACGCGGAGACGGACGAACCAGCCAAGGTTCCGGAACACGTGCAGAACTATGTGGACATCTATAAAGCCATCACAGGCAAACCGATGGATAAACATGAACTGATCCGCCAGTCCGAACGGGTTTATAATTTCCAAAAGGTCTTTTGCATGAGGATGGGCAAGGGCCGCCGCAGCGATGACATTCCGCCCTATCGCGCCGTGGGACCTGTTACCGAGGAAGAATACCTCTCCCGCCAGGAACGTTACGATTCGCTGTTGCAGAGCAAACAAGGAATCGATCCTGCCGGCAAACCCACAGCGGAAAAGATGAGCTTGCTGCGCGAATACCGCGAAGACCAGTATCAACAACTGATCGACGCCGTGTACAAACGCAAAGGCTGGACTCCAGAGGGCATTCCCACCATTGAACACCTCCAGTCCATCGGCATGGACCTGCCTGAAGTGATCGAGGTTGTGAAACGCTATCTGTAATTAAGATCGAGTCAGATAATAAAACCGGAACGTCTGTTCCGGTTTTTATTTTGTGTGCTAATACCAATTCGCTTTCATCAAGCTATTCTATGCTATTTGTAGTCTGATATTCTCTTTTGATATCCGTGGAAAGGTGAAATGGTGGAAAGGAGCCCCAGATAGACTCTCGTGGTGCCGTGTTGATGGTGGACGCAGCCCAAAACAAGCCCCACCAAACCCCAAAACCGTGTCATCACGGGCAAGCGCATGCTTGACCCGTGATCCAGTCTTTTAAAACAACCAGCCAGTCTGGAAACAACCGGCATCAATTCCTTGACAACCGCATAAATAAACCGGTAAATTCTGCAATATCCTTCATAGCGCCCTCCTTTGCTGCTACTGTATCTGAGACCATCATCCTTAGGTCATCCTTATAAATTATAAGGTTGACCTACGGATGACTAACGCCAGAGGGCGGGATGCAAATGAGGGCCATCCTCCTCCATTATATATAGGTGCTACGATCAGGCCTTGGAAAGCTGGATAGGTGAAATTGTGTAAAAGAGATCCAGTTGTAATAATGCAAACGAAATAGTATAAAAAAACCGCTGCGCTCATTGCATGAACCCAGCGGTTAGCTTTAATCTGTTTCTGTCTCGGGCTTACTTCATCCCCAGCAGTTCCTTCAGGTGTTTCACATATCCTTCCGCGCCACCCTCCTGATATCCGGTGCGGGTGATTTCTTCACCCTTGTCATCTATCAGCACGATGGTGGGAAACCCTTGGATTCCATACTTTTCAGCCAAAGCCTGGTTGGCTTTTTGGACTTCCTGTGGAAGCTTGGTTTTCTGAGGGAAATCGACCTTCAACAGCACGAAGTTGTCGCCGGCAAATTTCAGAAAGGCTTCTTTCTCGAAGACCTCGCCACTCAGGCGTTTGCACCAGATGCACCAATCAGAGCCGGTGAAATTGACAAGCACCGGACGCTCGAGTTTCCTGGCATGCTGCAGGGCCTGGTTATAATCTGTGATCCAGGTTCCCGGCTGGTAGGAAGAGGCTTCGCCAGCTTGTTCTGTGGTCTCGGCCGCTTGCTCCGTAACTTCTTGCTGCTCATCGGTCACTTCTATTTCCTGCTGTGTGCAGCCCAAAAGCGCAACAACAGAAATCATTATCACTATCAGTAAGTATCTCACTGTTCTATCTCCTGGTTATTTATGAATATCTTAACAATAATCCGCGCGGATTTCTGCAGCATTGCGTGAACGCCGCAATACTTTTGCGTGGAAAGGGTTACAGCCTTTACGAGCTTTTCTGGGGGCAGATCACCGCCTTCAAAGTGAAAATTGAATCTGATAGTGTGATAAGTAACCGGATGCTCGAAAGTGGAATCGGCTTCAGTGTCGATCCTCAGGGTAAATCCTTCCACTCTCATCTTTTCCAGCATGGACACAACATCCATCCCGGAGCAACCACTAAGGGCCGCGAGTAAAAGCGGTTTGGGCCTGGGTCCCCGATTTTCGCCGCCAAAGTCCCTATCGGCATCCATTATCAGATGGTGGCCGTTGATTTCTGCGTCGAAAGCCAGACCCCCAACCCATGTGGCAGAGGTCTTGCTGCTCATCAAAGCTCCACTAGGGTGGCTTTCAGCACCTCTTCATACTTATCGACATAGGTCTTCAGCGCCTTGTAAACGCCTTCGATGTCTTTTTCCGGGATCCGCGCCAAAATCTTTTTTTGCTGATCCACAACAGTCTGCTGGCTGTTTTCAGCCAGTTTCTTACCTTTATCGGTAATGATGGCAAACCAACACCTGCGGTCTTTCTCAGACGGCTTGCGCAGAACCAGTTTTTTGCTCACCAGATTATCCATGATCCGGGTGATGCGGCTGTGGGAAACGTTGAGCACCTTGGCCAATTCATTCATGTTAACAGGTGTTTTTACCTTGAACAGATGGTTTAGCAATTGGCACTCCATCTTACCAGCTTGAAGACAAGCTTTTTGCGCATAGTCGATCTCGCTGAGCACTACCTGCAGACGCGTGATAAGACCGTGAAAGTTTTCAGCAGTCACTTTCATTTTTCTCTCCTTTCTATTTTCTTTGTAACAGCTGGTCGATCTTAACTCTGTCAAAACCGACAACCGCCGTATTGTTTATCCAAATCTGTGGCACGCCCATCTGACCAGTCTTTCTCTGCATAACATCGAGAGCCCTGGCATCCTGGGAAACATCCACGTATTTATATTGATATCCTTTAGATTTTAAGTAATCCTTTACTTTGGTACACCAAGAACAGGTTGGCGTTCCAAAAACAACTATATTCTTATTCATATTTTCACGACCTCTGATTATTATAATAATGAGTGTTTTACGAAATGCAAGGAAAACTTTCCAAATTCTGATGTTTTTTCGGGATAAAGCCAGAAGGGAAAAAGAACACCATTCTTCCAGAAAAAACTTCTTGCCCTTTTTGACGATTCAAAAAGACTGTAACCTGATACGGGAGAGAACATGGCTAATACTTTTTTTTGTTCAGATTGTGGATTCGAGACCTCCAAATGGAGTGGGAAGTGCCCATCCTGCGGCAGTTGGGCTACTCTCAAGGAAAGTACCCGGGTCACCGGCAAAGCCAGCAAAGGCGGAAGCCCTGACCATCGCGCGCCCAAACCTGAAAGAATGAAGGACATCAAGAATCCACCCATATCCAGGATACCCACCCAGATCGGTGAGTTTGACCTGGTAATCGGGGGCGGGATTGTGAGTGGCATGCTGGTGTTGATAGGCGGCGAGCCCGGCATCGGCAAATCCACTCTGATGATGCAGCTATCGCAATGGATGGGTGCTCAAGGCAAAAAAGTGCTTTATGTGTCAGGCGAAGAAAGCCCGGAACAGATCAGCCTCCGCAGCGCCAGGCTGGGTGTGGACAGTGAAAACATCTGGCTGCTCTGCACCAACGACGCGGAGCATGTGATCGATGCCGTTGAGGAAAGCCAGCCCGATATCCTGATAGTGGATTCCATCCAATCTGTGAGCCTGCCCAGCCTGGATTCGATACCCGGCAGCATCACCCAGCTAAGGGAAACCTGCAACCGCTTGATGCGATGCGCCAAAACGCTCAATATACCTGTTTTTATGGTTGGCCATGTGACCAAGGAAGGTTTTGTGGCTGGCCCCAAGATTATCGAACACATTGTGGATACGGTCCTCTATTTCGAAGGCGAGCTCAAAGGCCAATACAAGATCCTGAGGGCGGTCAAGAACCGCTTTGGTTCCACCAACGAGATCGGTATATTCGAGATGACCTCCCAAGGATTGATCCCGGTGCCCAATCCCAACCACATCTTCCTTTCGGACGAAGCTTTGCATATTGGCACCTCGATAGGTTGTGTGGTGGAGGGCTCGCGTTCCTTTATTGTTGAGGTGCAATCGCTGGCTACAAGCTCAAACTACGGCACACCCCAACGGGTGGTGGTGGGCTTGGAACAAAAAAAGCTGGCTATCCTGCTGGCCATCCTGGAAAAAAACCTTGCCATGTATCTGCGCTCCAGCGATGTCTTCATCAACCTGGCGGGTGGTATCCGCAGTTCCGACCCCAGCCTCGATCTGGCCATCCTGGCCGCCATCATCTCCAGCCTGAAAGACAGGCCCCTACCGGACAAAGCAGTATTCATCGGCGAGGTGGGCCTCAACGGAGAGATCAGGCCAGTCCCCCAGTTGGAGCAGAGGATCAACGAAGCTGTCAAACTGGGTTACGATAGAGTTTTTGTTTCGGGCCATGCCAAAACCAGGCAGCGTAACAAGGTGTCCAAAATCAAAGATGTTCGCGAACTCTACAATGCCTGCCTTGGCGATGCCCATTGAGAAAGCCTGTGCAGAGAGCGTCTCTGATGTCTCCACAGGGTTGCTGGCCTGTTTCCAAATGAATGTGGCTTTTGTTACCCGACAGGCAGTCTCTTTGCCCCCATTTTCTGCGTATAAAGATATCGTTTCCAAAAAGGGCATTGCCTTGACTCTACCCTTAGTCATCCTTAACCTGGTTAGGGATGACCTAAGGAGCATGCCGTAACGCTATGCAGCCCAAAACGATACATATCACGGAAAGACGGTATCCCCGATGCCGGGGTTTGTATTAATGAAGAACATTTTTGACAAATTTCCCAGCCTGTTCCGCTGTCTGGGAAGAAGAATGCTGCTTGACAACAAATGGGGTGAAAATAGCCTAACGCCATGAACTCAAAATACTTGTTGATAATAATAATTGCCTCACTGTGCATCGTGGGATTGTACCAATACTCGGTGGCAGGCAAGGCAAGTTATCCGGAATACAGGGTAAACCTGGGACAGGTGGCGGATTTTGAACTGCACGCCCCCTTCGATTTCCCTATATTGAAAAGTGAGGAACAGCTCGAGCAGGATCAAAAGCAAGCTCTGGACAAACTTGAGAAGCCTTATTATCTGGATATGGATATACTTTTCGCAGCCCACCGCAACATCGATGAGCTATTCGATATGCTATACACAGCCGCGGAAGATGGGAATATCCGTGCCTTGCGCGACAAGGTCCAAAAATCCGGGTATCTGCTGGACGAGACATCCTTGAAACTGGTTACCAGTCCCGCGCGTCTGGCATCCGCCCACACAGCCATTAAAGAAGCCGTGAGCGAAATCTATCGCACCGGTGTTTACAGCGCAATCTATACTGACCATATCCAGTTAGTAACCGGCAACGACCTCTCCAGGCAAAGCCTTTCCAGATTCTACCAGTTGGAACAAGCCAAACGGAAGCTGGCAGGTAGCCTGAGCGATTCCTGGACGGTTAATCTGGTCCGCAACAATGTCTCCCTGATCCTGAAGCCAAATCTGCTGATAGACCAGGCCAGATATGAAGAAATGGCCACCGAAGCCATCGCTTCCGTACCTGTCAGTTCAGGAGAGATACTTAAAGACGAAAAGATCATCCGCAAAGGCGACAGGATAAACAGCAAAGACCTGAATGCCTTAAGGTCGCTGACCGAAGAGTATAAAAGCAGGGATATCAGGAAATCCCCTGTGCGCCAGTTGTTAGGTTTTACGGGACTACTGCTCTATGTGTTTGCGATCCTCTTCGCCTTTACCTATCACTATCAGAACAGCGAGCTGCGACCCAAGGAATCCGGCCCCAGTTTTATTACTCTGGCACTGGGACTGATTCTGAGTGTGTTGCTGGCATTGCTTTGTAATTTGCTCGGCTTGGAAAGCAGCCTGATTCCCTTTGCCATGCTTTGCATTGCGGCAGCTTTGCTTCTGGGCTTCAATTTTGCTCTGACCTTTTGCCTAAGCTCGTTGTTGCTGATTTTGCCATTTATCAACTGGGATGTGAAGGGAGCCACCGTTTTGTTTCTATCATCATTCATTTTATTAGTGATGATCAGGGTGCAGCGCCCTCATCATGAATATCTGCGAATCTGGGTCTATCTAATTTGCTCTCTGGCTTTGGTCTCTGTTGCCACAGGTATGCATTTGGGAAGCAATGCCAACACCTTGGCGCGCAGCCTGGGTTACCTTGTGTTGTCCTCGATACTGTCTGTGCTAGGTGCTGCGGCTATAGTGGCGTTTTTTGAAAAGAGGTGGAACAGGGCTACCAAACAGGTGCTGTTGGAGCTCCTGGATTTTGGCCATCCTTTACTTAAGAAATTGGCAACCACTGCCGAAGGCACCTATCACCACTCCCTGATTGTGGGCAATCTGGCAGAACGGGCTGCCGAGGCGATTGGAGCCAATCCCCTTCTTGCCAGAGTAGGCAGCTACTATCACGATGTCGGTAAGATAGTGAATACTGAAATTTTTACAGAAAACAACGAAGACTCCTCCGAGGTCCACCAGCAATTCACTGCCCAGGAAAGCGCGCACATGATCCGCAATCATGTGAAGGAAGGTGTTACGCTGGCTACAAAATACGAAATCCCCAAACCTGTTATCGACATCATAGTCCAACACCATGGCACCAGTTGCATCCGCTATTTTTTAGAAGAAGCCCAGCATGAAGGGGAAGAAGTGGACAAGGCCCAGTTTCAGTACCCCGGCCCCCTGCCCCAGAGCAAGGAAGCGGTGCTGGTGATGCTGGCTGATATCGTGGAATCGACCACCAAAGCCAAACAACTCAGCAACGAAGAAGATATCGTTCAGATTATCGATACAACTATCCAGCGCATGATCGGAGAGGGCCAGCTGCGGGAAGCGCCCATCACTTTCAAAGAACTGGAACTGGCCAAGGAAGCGATGATACCTGTTTTGGAAAGCATTTACCGCAAGCGTCTGGATTATCCCGAAATCAAAAGTCCATGACAGATTGCCAATTCAACCTGATCAACAAAAGCGAAAGCGAGGTAGATGAACAGCTCTTGGAAAGATGTTTTCTATCGGTCTGCCAAGGTGAATCCCCGCGCCAGGGATTTGAGCTGAATCTCGTACTCTGCACGGATCGGGAAATGAAAGAATTCAACCGAATCTACAGGGGCAGCGAGTCGGTCACCGATGTTTTGAGCTTTAGCTCCCAAGGCAGCCAGGATCCCTCTCTGCCCCCCTCCATTACCCCCAGTCACGATATTATCATTGACACAAATCAGATTGACAGGCAGAAGGGAAAAAAGAGTTTCGAATGGGAACTGGTGAAGGTATTTATCCACGGATTGCTGCATGTCTTTGGTTACGACCACCTTCGCCAGAATGATCGCAAGAAGATGCAGGATAAAGAGTTTCATTACAATAAAATTATACAAGGTGAGTAAGTTTTGGACGACGGCTCAGCGTTTATACTGATTATATTGTTGCTGTTATCCGCCTTTTTTTCAGGTTCGGAAACAGCGTTTTTTTCACTCTCCAGAATATATTTAAAAAAACTGGAAAATAAAAATACAGCACAGTCCCGCAGGATTCTTTCCCTGCTGGGCAAACCGAGACAATTGCTTGTTACCATTCTCTTTGGCAATACCTTCGTGAACATGGGTATTTCCTCGCTGGCAACCCTGATCGCCATAGGAATAGCCGACAGGAACAACTGGAACCTTTCCTCCGTGGTAACCCTGCAAGTGATAATCACCACATCGGTGGTGCTGATCTTTGGAGAAATACTGCCCAAACTGATCGCTATGGCAACCGCTATTAGCTTTGCCAACCTGGCAAGCCTCCCTCTGCAGGTCATCAGCTATATATTGCATCCTCTGGTGTGGCTGGTGGACCGCTTCAGTTTGCTGCTTTCGAAAAAGCAATTGGAAGACAAACATCTGGGCAAGCATTTTACCACTGAAGAGTTCCATAACCTGATCCAGAGCGAGAGTTCGCGCAATAGCCTGGAAGAGCACGAGAAAAAGATTCTGGTGGGTTTATTTCGCTTCCGGGAAGCGGAACTTACCGAGATTTACACCCCCCGGGTAAAGATTACTGCCATCGAGGAAAAACAAAGCCTGGAAGAGCTGCGCGACCTGATCCTGGCTACTGGATACTCCAGAATTCCGGTTTACCGGGAAACCATCGATGACATCATCGGCATCGTGTATGTCAAAGACCTCCTGATGTATCCCGAAAAGAACAGCATCACTGAGTTCATGCGGCCAGCCTGGTTCGTGACGGAGAACATGAAAGTTCAGTCCCTGCTCAATCAATTCAAGATCAAGAAAATGCAGCTTGCCGTTGTGGTTGATGAATATGGCGGGACATCTGGTATCATATCCCTGGAAGATATTCTGGAAGAGATCGTGGGCGAAATCCATGACGAACACGATCATGAAGAGATGCCAGAGTTGGTGCGTCAGGAAGATGGTTCCTATATCCTGAGCGGAAGTGTTAATATCCGCCAGTTGAATGAGGAATTTTCCATTGACATCGACCCTGAGGAATACGATAACCTGGCTGAGTATCTGTTGTCGCAGTTCAATCATGTGCCGGCAACCGGGGAAGTACATCGCATGGATGAACTCCTCGAGTTTCGGATCCTTGAAAGCGATGGAAAGAGTATAAAGCAGGTGCAGGTCATTAAGTTGGCTAATGAGTTGTAAGAATCTGGTTTGCGCCACCCTGTTGTGTATCTGTGCAGTCCTTTTGCCGGGATTGTCTCTTGATTACGATATCAAATCCCTTGGGCTCAAGATAGCTGACCTTAGCCTCAGTTGCTCAATTGCAGATGGATATATTGAAGCCTTGGCTGTGAGCGAGGTAAGCTCGGCTTTTTTTCCCAGTTTGGAAAACCAATACCGCAGCGAGTTCGATGCTAACTTCCTGCCCCGCAAATATGAGCGTAAGATCAAACAAACCAAGCTCTCCGACCAGGTGGAAGTCAGCTATTTCCACTTTGCCCATTATGCCAAGGTTGCTCAGCAAAATGGCAAGCGGAGTTCCAGTTATGCCATTGCTGACAGCACGCGCGACATCTTCAGCCTGCTCGCCATGCTGATTGGCGGCAAGGCAGAACCGGGAGCCTACAGCGTGGATGGAAATGGCCAGTTGTGGACGGCGCAATTGAGCAAAGAAGGCAGAGAACGCATCCGCACCAATTTAGGCAGGTTCAGTTGCACCAAATATGTACTCCGTTTCAAACCGCAATCCCCTGCCAAGATGCCATATATAGATATGGTCACCCATAATCTGCTCAAGGAAGACAGCAAACTTACGCTGTGGATTTCCGAAGATCTGATCCCCCTGAAAGCGGTAGTCAACAGAGGGCTCATCTCCATGAGCTGGGAAATCAGAGAATATCAGAACTGATGAAGAAAATCAAACCTGTATACTATTATCTGGCTACTCTGTGTTGGTGGGCTGCGATCTGGATCGTGTCCTCAATCCCAACCAGTAAACTGCCTTCGGTGAACATCCTTGGTTGGGACAAGCTGGCGCATACGGGTGTGTATTTTATCCTCGCCCTCTTGGTAAACAAAAGCATGAAACTTCGGGGAGTGTCCAGGAAAAAAGCTGCCTGGGTGTATCTTATCTTGCTCGCCACAGCCGCTCTGGATGAAGCCCATCAAAGGTTCATACCCGGCAGGCAGGTAACAATTTGGGATTTTGCTGCCAATGGTGCGGGTCTGCTCCTGGGATTCCTGCTGCTGCAACTGAAACATGATAAAAGCAGATAATCTCAGTCTGAGTCTTGGCGGGCGGGCTGTCCTTAAAGACATCAGTTTCACTCTGGAAGATACTGACAATCTGATCATACTCGGCCGCAGCGGGTCGGGTAAGACCGTTTTGATCAAAACTCTTATGGGGCTCAATGTCCCCGATTCAGGTTCGGTTACGGTCGATGGCAGGGATGTTTACGCGGAGCGCAATCTCTCCAACGCTGAGCTGAAGCATGAGTTTGCCATGGTGTTTCAAAACGCCGCCCTGCTGGATTCCTTCACAGTGTTTCAAAATGTTACCCTCCCCCTCTTTGAGCGGGGGGAAAAGGACTATGCCAGAGCCTTGGATCTGGCCACCCGCAGCCTGGCGATTGTGGGTTTGGAAGATACTTTGGATAAGTTCCCCTCCGAATTGAGCGGAGGCATGAGAAAGAGGGTGGGCATAGCCCGTGCCTTGGTCTATGAGCCTCGCTATATCATCTTCGACGAGCCTGTTTCTGGTTTAGACCCTATCACCGCCAAAGAAGTGCTCTTTTACATCACCCAGATCATCCGCTCTGCCCAGGCCACGACAATCACCATCACCCACGATATCAGAAATCTTGTAGAGATCGGTAACATGGTGCTTTTTCTGGAAGCGGGAAGCTGCTTGTATTACGGTCCGGTGGCTGAGCTGTATTCCCACAAGGACTCTTTTATCCAGGAATTTCTGGGGGCCACACATTGAGTCAACCCTTCAACAAAGCCTTGCTCGTGCTTGCTTTTCTCACCGCCACAGCTTGCAGTGTCCAGATAGCGGAAAACCTGATCATGCGTTTGCTGCCCCTGCCCTTTATCCGCATAGGCTTGTCCAACGTCGTGATCCTCTATCTGGTACAGCGCAAGCAGGTTCTGAACGCTGTGATTGTCAATGTCACCAAGTCTTTGGTGGGCGGAATAGCCACCTTTACCCTGCTTAGCCCGGGTACCCTGCTATCTCTGGGAGGTGGCTTCGTGGCTGTGCTTGTGATGTGGGCTGCAGACCGCCTGCCTCTGGGATTCAGCGTTTTTGGCGTCAGCGTTCTGGGAGCGGTCGCCCACAATCTGGCCCAGCTATCGATTGTAAAAAGCATTGTGTTGCCCCAGGCCGATGTTTTTGTGTTGACACCAATCCTGCTGGTTTTAGCTTTGATCAGCGGTTTTGTAACTGCATGGATACTGTTGGCCGTGCAGGCAAAGTATCAACTACAGAGATTTGAGAATGGCAATTAAAAAGATCAAGAATTGGAACAAGTTGCTAACATATACAGGTATAGCCTGTTGCGTGTTGTTTGGTATCTTTCTCGGTGCCTTTTGGTACTATCAGGATGAACTGCCGCCCACCAGCGAGTTGCGCAATTACACTTTGCGCACAGGCAGCGAGGTGTACGACCGCAACGGACGCATGATCTACATTTTCGCCTTTGAAAAGCGCAAGCTGGTGTCACTCAAGGAACTGCCTCCCCATCTGATCGACGCCTTGCTGGTAACCGAGGACAAGAGGTTTTACAGCCACTTTGGCATCGATCCAATCGGTAACGTGAGAGCCCTGCTGGTCGATATCATCACCATGGATTTCTCCCAGGGTGCCAGCACCATTACCCAACAAATGGCCAGGAATATGTTCCTCACCCTGGACAAAAAGATATCCCGCAAGATGAAGGAAATCATCCTCGCCATGCGGATTGAGGCCACTTTCTCCAAAGACGAGATTCTGGAGATATATTTTAACAAGATTTTCTGGGGAGAACAAAACCACGGCGTGGAAACTGCCTCCCTGTATTATTTCGACAAACACGCAAGGGACCTGACCATCGCGGAATCCGCCATGCTGGTGGGCATGATCCAGAGGCCCAACTATTATGACCCAAACAAGCATCCGGAACAGGCCAAACGGCGGCGTGACATGGTGCTTACCCGCATGTATAAATCCAGGAAGATCACTGAAGACGAGTACAACGCTGCGGTCGCTACACCGGTGAATCCTAAACTGGCAGGCGGCAACCGCTTTTCCAGAGACTACTTCATTGAGTATATCAGGCTTTACCTGGAAAAGAAGTATGGCACGGAACGCTTGTTTGAAGGCGGCCTTAAGATCTACACTACCCTGGATAACGACCTGTCCACCTTTGCAGATTCGGTAATGAACAACTATCTGACCAGGGTGGAAAACTCCGGAGGCTTTACCCACAAGTATTCACAGGTACCCAAGGAAGCTGTGAATATCGACACAAAGTATATCCAGGGCGGATTGGTGCTGATGGAAAACAAGACTGGGTATGTGCGTGCATTGATTGGTGGCAGAAGCTTCAAACACAATAAGTTCAATCGCATGACCCAAGCCAAGCGCCAGCCTGGATCGGCAATCAAGCCCACATATTACACCCTGGCGGTGGAAAAAGGCTACACACCTGCCACAGTTATTAATGACGCGCCCATTTCTTTTGGTTCGGGAGAATCGAGGTGGACTCCCCAAAACGCAAATATGTCCTATCGCGGCTATATCAGGATGCGTGTAGCTTTACAGTGGTCTGTAAATATCTGGGCAGTCAAGTGTGCCTCGGATATTGGGCTGAACACGGTCAACGAAGCGTTCAGGCGATTTGGTATCAGACCCTATAGCAACAAGCTTGATGATCTATCCGCGGCTTTGGGTAGCCATGAAGTGGTTCCCATCAGCCTGATCTCGGGCTACACTGCCTTTCCCAATGGCGGTACCCGGGTTACACCAGTTTTCATCACCAAAGTGGAAGATATGAAAGGCCATGTTCTGGAAAGAATCGGTACCACCAGAACCAAGGTATGTTCCCCTCAGGTGGCCTATATAATGACCAGCATGCTGCAAACCGTTGCCAGTTCGGGCACTGGCGCTAGCTCACGCAACGGCTATTACTGGCAAAATGCCGGCAAGACAGGCACCACCGACAACTACAACGATTCCTGGTTCATCGGTTTTAACAAGGCTTTTACGCTTGGTATCTGGATGGGATTTGACAACACAAAGGTTAAAACTGGCTCTGCCACAGCAGTGAGCATCTGGGGTCCCATTATGACCAAGGCGATCAGGCTGGACAACCGCGGACGCACACCCGCCGCAGGTGATTCCCGCTATTCATTCAGCGAACCAGAAGGAATTGTGCAGAAGAACATCAATCCCCGCACTGGCCATGTTGTTTCCTCTGGAGGAATACCGGAAATCTTCATCGAAGGCGAGGTGCCCCCAACTGTTAGAGACACTCTCAGATACAACTTCTACCCAACCAGTTGGGGTTATCAAGACAGTTTCGAATAGGGGCCTGATATTTTGCTGCGCGATGTACTCTTTGTGATTCTCTGCTGTTTGACAGGCTCTGGCTTTGTCACCTATATCGTTTTTTGCATCCGTTTCTGGTTTGGCTACAAGAATTACACTCCAGTAAAAAACTACCGCAAGCGTTCGGTCTCGGTGATCGTTGTTACCCGCAATGAAGGTAGGAATCTTCCTACCTTGCTGACCGCGCTGGTCAATCAGGATTACCCGCTGGATCTGTATGAGATCATAATTGCCGACGATGCGTCGGAAGATGACACCGCGGAGCTTGTGGCCAGACACATGGATCTTGGCGTCAAGCTGCTCTATTTAAGCATTCCCGGCCGGGACAAAGTGCTTTCTCCCAAGAAAAACGCGCTCAAGCAAGCGATAGCCGCCTCCAGCGGAGAGGTCATCCTCACCACCGATGCCGACTGTATAGTGCCCCTCACCTGGATCACATCCATGATCGAAGCCTTTGCCGATGGAGTATCCATGGTAGCCGGTTACTCGCGCACCAAACTTGAAAGCTGGGATAAGGCTTCCCTGGTGCAGAAATATGAGCATTTTGACTTTGCGGGCACCTATATGGTGTTGGGCGGGGGCTACACAATTGGCAGGAGTTGGGCCTGCATAGGGCAAAATCTGGCTTATACCCGGACAGCTTTCGAATCTGTAGGGGGCTTTTCCAAAATTGAACATCTGATTTCCGGGGATGACGTCAACCTGATGCAGCTTATGCGCCGCGCCGGACACCGGATCATTTTCAATTTCGACAAACGGAGTTTCGTTCACACGCTCCCTGTAAAAAGCTGGAAACAGCTTACCAACCAGCGCTCTCGCTGGGCGTCAAACATGAAGTATCAGCTCAAGTTCGATCCAGAGTTCTTCTTCATCCTCCTCTCCATGGCTTTCATGTATTGGGGAGGCATCCTGATGCTGGCCTTCAACTGGAAGCTTGCCCTGCTCATCTACGCGTTTCGCATCCTGGTGGAGAACATCTTCCTGGGTTACGCCAGGTCTCACTTTGAGGTGTCGGCCAGAATGATGCGCTTCTACCCCATTTGGCTGCTGATCCAGAACTTTTTCCTGGTTTTCACCATGGTGCTGGGGCAATTCAACCTTTTCGTATGGCACGGCAAGAAGCCCTATAAAAGGAGCAAGGCATGATAGTTTTCGACGATTTGCAGGCTGCGGCCTTTTACCCCCTGACCCTAAGTAGAAGCGTGGGCGATCTGCGCTGCGGTATTCTGAAGCTGCGTCAAAGACTGCAGGAACTTTTGCACGATGAAGACAACTCGGTCTGGATCGAGCCCAGCCTGGTCAGACTTTACCAGGAACGCCATCCGGATTGGAGCGTAAACCAGCACCCCGCCGTGGAAACTCTGTGGGTGAACTCCCGCCTGCGCCCCTTGCCCGGGAATATCGAAGCCGTCCAAAACCTAAAGAGCGGCGAATGCCTGGTTTCCGGTAACGATCCAGTGGCCTTCAGGGGCTTGCCTGCCCCGGAATTTACCCTTACCGCGGATTACTTTGCGCAGGCCGGATATAAGATCACGGTCCTGGAATCCTGCCTCTATCGCAACCTCAGCGATCTGATCCATGACAACGCTCGGCTGCTGGCCTTTGATTTCGACCATTTTTTCCACGATAAAGATGAGGAGTTTGATACCGAGCCTGGCGTCACGGTGCTGAATCCCTATCAGGTATGGATAGCGGAGGATGTTCAGCTCAAGCCTGGTGTAGTGCTGGACGCCTCCGAGGGTCCGATTGTAGTGGACAGCGGCGTCAGGATCTTACCCAACTCCGTCATCATGGGCCCAGCCTACATCGGCAAATCAAGCCTCATCAAAGCCGGGGCGAAAATTTACGGGGGCACCTCCATCGGCCCGGTCTGCAAGGTCGGCGGAGAGGTGGAAGGCAGCATCTTCCAGGCCTACTCAAACAAGCAGCACGATGGCTTTTTGGGCCATAGCTTCATCGGGGAATGGGTCAACATCGGCGCCGACACCAACAACAGCGACCTCAAAAACACCTATAAAAACGTGGCCTTCCATTCCTATCTCGAAAACGCCAGGATAGACAGCGGCACCATGTTTCTGGGAACCATGGTGGGAGACCACACAAAGCTTGGCATCAACTGCAGCATCAACACTGGCTGTGTGATTGGCGTGGGCTGTAATCTATGGGATTCTGACCTGATCTCGGATTTTATCCCCGATTTTTCCTGGGGGCCTGCCCGGGAGCTCACAGCCTATCGTTTTGACGCCTTCTGCCAGGTCGCGGCCACCGTAAAAAGCAGGCGCGGCCTGTCCTTCACGGAGGCCGAAGCGGAGCTTTACTCCCGGATACATGCCGCGCGGCTTGCCCAGATCTAATACACGCATGGAGTTCTAATGCAAGAATATATAGAAGTGGAATTTCGCTCCGGGCGCCTGGGTTACTACCAAAACACCCAGAATCTGCCCCTCAAGCCGGAAGAACTAATCATTGTGGAAGTGGAGCGGGGCGAAGATATCGCCCAAATCGTCCACCTGAGCATCTGCGATAAAGAGCTTGATGCTCAACAGACTGGAAAAGGCTACGGCATCCGCCGCATCGCCACCCAGGAAGATATCGATAAGATGCGCAACCTGCCCTCGGAGGAAGAAAAGGCCGCATCTACCTTTACGGATATCCTGCAACGCTACCCCTTCGCCATGAAACTGATTGAAACCATTTACCAGTTCGATGGCAACAAGCTCACTTTTTTCTTCACCGCGGACGGACGCATCGACTTTCGCGTCTTTGTGCGCGAACTGGCCAATGTTTTCCGCACCCGCATTGAGCTTCACCAGACCACAGGCAGGGATGAAGCCAGGCGCTTGGGCGGCTTTGGCATGTGCGGTGTGCAATACTGCTGCGGAAGCTTTCTCAAACGCTTCAATCAGGTCACGATCAAAATGGCAAAAGACCAAAACCTGGCCGGCAACCTCTCCAAAATCTCTGGCCCTTGCGGGCGCTTGCTCTGCTGCCTCAACTTTGAAGAGGATTTTTACCTGGAAGAAAGCCGCGATTACCCGATACCCGGCACCTGTGTGGAGCTGAAAGGTAAAAAGATGTATGTGTTCAAAACAGATATCCTGAACAAACGCGTCCATCTTTCCGATGAAAACCAAGCTGTCATGGATATGGATCTGGAAGCTTTCAAGCAGTTGAAGGTGCTCACTGTTCCGGAAATCGAAATATGCTAAACAGCATCTACGGCATCTACCCGCCGGATCTTTTGCTGCTTTTGGGAAAAGATTTCCCAGCCTACCGTGGCAAACAGTTGCTGGACTGGCTGTATCGCAAGTTTGTCTTCGACCCGGAGCTGATGACCAATCTGCCCGCCGGGTTTCGCGAACACCTGAGCCGCAGCTTCGATTTCAGCGTTCCCGCCATAGATCAGGAACTGCTCTCCTCCGATGGCAGCAGGAAGTTTCGTCTGGTGCTGGCCGACGGTGCCCGCATCGAAATGGTCTTGATGCCCGAAGCCAAAAAACTAACCCTCTGCGTCTCTTCCCAGGTGGGCTGCGCCAGAGCCTGCGGCTTTTGCGCCACCGGAAGAATGGGCCTCACCCGCAATCTGCAGACGCATGAGATAGTGCAGCAGGTGCTCCTGGCCCGCAAGATAGCCGGAACCCCCATCACCAACCTGGTATTCATGGGCATGGGCGAGCCGATGGACAATCTGGACAGCGTCCTGGACGCCCTAAAACTGCTCCAGCACGACAGCACCCTCAAGTTCAGCCCCCGGCGTACCACCCTCTCCACCTGCGGGATCGTGCCCGGCATCCACAGGCTAACCGAGTCCGGCGTCAAAGTCAAGCTGGCGGTGTCCCTCAACGCCGCTTCCGACGACATCCGCGGCGCCTTGATGCCGGTCAATCTCAAGTATCCCCTGGATATCCTCAAAAAGTCATTGCTCAATTATCAGAGGCGCAGTCCCTTCCGCATCACTCTGGAATACATCCTGATCCCGGACGTGAATATGAGCGGCAAAGACCTGAAGCAGCTGCGCAAATTCTGCTCAGACCTATCCTGCAAGATCAATTTCATCCCCTACAACCCTGTTCCGGCCCTCCCCTACCGCAGCCCCACCGAAGCTGAAATAAACGCCTTTCTCAAAGCCGCCCAGGATATCCCCCAGGCTATCACCCTGCGGCGTAGCAAAGGTTCCGACATCCTGGGAGCCTGCGGCCAGTTGGCGGCGCGGAACAAAGAAGCATAGGAGCTTTGCATGAACAAGATCGAAACCATTGCCAGAAAACTGTTTGGAAACAACCCTCCCTGCCGTTGCGGAGGCGGGCATCAGATCTGTCTCGGCTGCGCCGTTTGCCGTGCTGATATGCCGGATATGATATTCGATCCTGCCCAGGGAATCGCTTCCATCATAGACGCCACGGTACTCAAAGCCGACGCCACCCAGGAAGAGGTGAACGCCCTTTGCGACCTCGCCAACGATTACAAATGCGCCTCTGTCTGCGTCAACTCCCACTTTTCCCACCCTTTGCAGCTGCGGCTCTCGTCCTCAGTCAAATCATGCACGGTTATCAATTTTCCCCTCGGCGCGGGCTATATGTATGCCGTGGTGGCGGAAGCCATGGCGGTGATCAACACCGGCATCGAAGAACTGGATATGGTCCAGAATCTTTCAGCGGTCAAAAGCGGCCAGCCCAACCTCTCCTACGACCTGATCAGATCGGTGGCCGAACTTTGCCGTGCCAACAAAGTGCTGCTCAAAGTGATCCTGGAAACCTGCTACCTGAGCGAGGACGAGATCATCACCTGCTGCCTCTACGCCAAGAAGGCTGGGGCGGAGTTCGTGAAGACCTCCACCGGCTTCGGCAGCGCCGGCGCAAGTGTGGAAAATGTGCGCCTGATGCGTGAGACTGTGGGCCCCAAGCTGGGAGTCAAGGCTTCCGGCGGCATCCGCACCCGCGAACAGGCTTTGCAGATGATTGCTGCCGGAGCCAACCGGATCGGCGCCAGCGCCGTCAAAGCCCTGGTTTAGGCGGTCAGAATGCTGCAAGTGCATCTGGCAGGATACAACGTGGACAGCTCCCTGCTGAGCAGTCTGGACAACCCCGCCGCGACCCCCGAAACCATCTCCGCCGCCTACGCCCGCATCAGCCGCAGCCCCAAAACTGTGACCGAACTACGTTCCGACGCCCTGCGGGAGATCAACAAGGCCCGGCGCTCCAACCAAAATATCATCTTTGAGATGGGGCACGCCTCGATCGCCGAGCACGCGGTCTTCAATTTTGATATTATCGGCATTTCCCGCCTGCTGGCGGAAACCGTTGAATCCATCCGGCTGGCTTCCTTCACCGAAAAATCGCAGCGCTATGTGACCTTCACCCGCGCCTGGGTGTTACCCGCCGAACTGGACTCGCATCCCGAACTGCGCGACCGCTATGAGGCTTTGATGGATGCCCTCTTTACGGAATACCAGCGGAGCTTTGAAGCCCTGGTAAAACATCATCGCGCCAAACACCCCGAACTGTCCGGGACAGAACTGGAATGCAAGGCCAAGGAAGACGCCCGCTATATCCTCCCCCTGGCCACCCAGACCCAATTGGGGCTCACCATCAACGCCCGCAGCCTGGAAAACCTGCTCCGCCGCCTGGACGCCCATCCCCTCCAGGAAGCGCGGGAGCTTTACCATGCCTTGCTGGAGGATGTGAGCAAGATTTGCCCCTCGCTGATCCGCCATGCCAGCAAGGATGATTTTCATGGCAACTTCAAGCTGCCGCACGTGTCATTTCTTGAGGATAGCTTCGATATCAAAGAAACGGTGCGGATGATAACTGTCCCCTCTGATCCGGACAATCGCATCCTGGCCGCCCTGCTCTATGAGCGGAGCCAGGGCGATTATACCACCTGTCTGGAGTATGTCCGTTCCCTGGATGCTGAAGCCAAGGCGGAGCTTTACCGCCAGATTTTTGCCGGAATCAAGCCTTGGAGCAAGCTGCCCCGCGCTTTTGAACTGGCGGAATTCACCTTCGAGCTAAAAATGTCCGAAAGCTGCTGGGCGCAGTTCAAACGCCACCGCATCGGCACCTTTGTCAAACAGGCTTTCCCTTACGATGAAACCTATCTCCTGCCCGGGCCAATCATCTCTATCAGGCGCGGGAAACACTGGAGCAGATTGCTGGATATGAGTTTTGATTTGATAACGCAGCTTGCCAACATCAATCTGGCTCTGGCAGCCTACGTCCGCACCAATGCCGACAAGGTGAAAGTGCTTGCCAGGATGAACTTGCGCGAGCTCTACCACTTCACCCGCCTCCGCAGCGATGAACATGCCCAATGGGAGATTCGCAAGCTTTCCAAACTGATGACCCTCCATATCCAAAAAGCGGCCCCCCTCAGCGCCAGCTATCTCTGCGGAAAAAGCGAGCTTGTGGAGAGCAAACGGGACTAATCACAAAGCACAAAGCACACCAGGCTATATACCGTGTCATCCCGGCCTGTCGGGGTCCCCGCCGAAGCGCGTAGCGGTTTGGTGGGGTGATTTGAGCCGGGATCCAGTCTTTTTGAAATGTCCGTGGAAAGGTGAAAATGGCGGTATGGCAACCGCTTGCACTGTATCGGCGCTTGCCTATAGCGCCATTTGGAATAACCAACCGACCCCGAAACAACGCTTCACCAGACCAAAAAACCGCGTCATCCCGGCCTGCGAGCCGGGATCCAGTCTTTTAGAAACAACCAGCCAGCTCCAAAACAAGCACCCAATCCAAAAACAACCAGCACCAATTCCTTGACAACCGCATGAATAATCCGACACATTCCACATAACGCTTCACACCGCCCGCCTTTGCTGCTCCTGGATTTTGTGCCATCATCCTTAGGTCATCCTTATAAATTATAAGGTTGACCCCAGGAAGACCCATGCCGGAGAGGGTGATGCAAATGAGACCCACCCTCCATATATATAGGTGCTACGAAAAGATCGTGGAAAGGTGTTTTGAGTGGAAAGGTGAAATGGTGGAAAGGTGGAAAGGTTCCCTTAAACGAACACCAGCAGGCTAAAAATCCGCGTCATCACGGGAAGTCGGGGTCCCCCTCTGGGGTGGCTTACCCGTGATCCAGTCTTTTGGAAACAACCACCAAGCACCGAAACATTGTGTCATCCCGGGCAAGCTTGCTTGACCCGGGATCCAGTCTTTTGGGAATATCCATGGAAAGGTATAAAGGTGCCATGAACACTGGTTAAAACGCTTTATCCGTTAATCCGTGTAATCCGTTTCATCCGTATGATACCTGGCATGCCAATCTTATACGGATTGACGGATTTGACTGATTTACGGATTACTATGGTAAAAAAAGAAGGCGTTCCCGCCAGCCCTGAAACAACGCTTCACCAGACCCAAAAACCGCGTCATCCTGGGCAAGCCGGGTACTCGACGGATCGGCAACGATCCGGTGGGGTGGGATAGCTTGACCCGGGATCCAGTCTTTTGGAAGTAACCGAGGAAAGGTGAAATTATGGAATGGGAACCCCTGTTGTAACAATCCAGGCTAAAAAGTATCAACCACGCCCCTCATACGCTCATCGCTCATTGATCGCTGATTGATCGCTGACCAACCGCCAGGCCGGTTTTTGCCCGGACATCAATGGCCGGAAGATAGGAAATCAAGGTATGAGGATGCTTCGCCTGCCTTTTACGCATGGGCCTCTTTTCTCCGCATGAAGTCCATTGAGCCCAGGCGTCTGGTGAATATTTGCAGCCAGTCAAGGCTCAATGAACTCCATGCTGGCTTTTAGTTTGGAGTTCAAGCCGGCAATAAAGGTTTCGCCGTTTTCTCCAGTCCTGAAGCCGGCTTGGACTTCAAACTTTCCTCAAAAGACTGGCTTCCGGGTCAAGCGGTTCACGCAGCTATACGCGGATAAAAGGTGTAGATTGCCGCGGATTGGGACTATGGGGTCTGTTTCGGGGCTTGCTGGTTGTTTCCAAAAGACTGGATCCCGGGTCAAGCCACCCCACCAAACCGCTACGCGCTTCGGCGGGGACCCCGACAGCCCGGGATGACACAGAATATAGCTTGGTGTGGCTTGTTCGGGGAACCTTCCACCATTTCACCTTTCCACCTTTCCACCTTTCCACCTTCAAAGATCCTGTCATCCGCGTTCTATTATCCTTTCTACCTTTCCACTCTTTTGGATTCGTGTTAATTTGTGTAATTTGTGGACAAAACAAAAAAGACCCGGCATCATACCGGGTCTTGATATTATAGGTTTATTGGTTGGGCTTATTTCACCAGTACCGCTTTGCGCAGGAAGCTGTCCTTGCCCACGATCATACGTACGAAATAGACACCTGTGGCGCATTCGTTGCCGTTTGTGTCGCGTCCATCCCACTGCAACTGGTAGTTGCCTTCGCTGTGGGGCTGGTCGATCAGGGTGCGGACGTTCTGGCCGCGGGAGTTGTAAACATGGATGCGCACCTGGTCAGTCCTGCCTTTTTCGATGCTGTAGGGAATGAAGGTGACAGGATTGAAGGGGTTGGGATACACGTTGTTCAGGGCTGTCACGGTGGGGATCACCGGAGGCGTGGAGACGCTCTGGTAAAAGACCGTCACGGGACCATACACAGTAGAGCTACCGTCCAGTTCCACCATACTCAGCCAGTAGTAATAGGTGGTGCCGTCAATCAGGGACTCGGAATCACGATAGCTATAAACCTGGGTCTGGGACTGGTTGGTGGCGTTGATCAGCGGGCTGATGATATGGGCTTGCTGTTGGGAATTCTTCTCGCCACGCAGCACATAGAAGCCACGCATCCCAGTCTCGGACTGGGTGACCCAGTTGAGGCTCACATACATATCAGATGTTAAAATGCAGGTGAAGGAACTGAGAACCACGGGAGTGGGGGCTAAGGTTTGGGCTGAAATCTCGTTTGAGTTGGCACTCGTGCCGTAGGCGTTGTAAGCCCGAACAACATAGTAGTAGGTTATTCCGGGTTGAAGCCCGGTAACATTATAGGAGGTAACGTTGCCAACATCAAGGTTTTGAAAACCTGTGACATATGTAATGGTAGAGTTACAGATAGAGTCATGGGAGCCAAGATACGAGGTTGTATCTTGATCATACACATCCCATTCTGTGGCCAGGGTAAGAAAACCTGTTGTGTCGCCTGCTCCTGGAATAGGAGGATTAACCGATACTCCCTGGGTTACGGATGGTTTACGTACAAGGGTTTTATCCTTTGTTGAGTAGCCCCCATCAGCAGTCCAACTACCAGTTGTAGTAGCAGAACCATCAGGATCGTTGCCAATCACACCAAAGATATCGACATACTCATCCACATCGCCAACTGTTTTAACCAAGGCAATAGCGTCGTCACCGTTGAAGTAAGTGACCGTACTGGTAACATCAGCCTCAGCCAGTATCTCAGCATTGGCTTGTGAGTTAGCTATGACATACACATCGTTGTGAGCCAGCATCGTTCCAGCCGGGAAAGACAGAGGATTGATAGGCGTTGCTGCTCCATTTGAATACAATAAGACCTTGTAAGCAGACAAATCCACTGGAGCGCCGGTGCCATTGTAGATCTCAATCGCCTTGTTATTACTGCCGCCTTCAATGTATTCGCTAAAGAACAGGTCGGTGGCGTTAACCCCTGGTGTTTTGGTATAAACATCAAGGTAATAACCGGTGGCACCAGTGACAGCAGTCCAGTTGGCAGTAAAGCTGGTATTGGCAACATTGGTTGCGTCCGTTGCAGTGGAAGGGGCTGGAGGTGGAGGTGAAGTCACTGAACCGTTGCAATTGACGTTTTGGGAAGTCGCTCCAGTTGATGAACAGACAATATTCTCATTGTCGTAGGTACCAATGTCAAGTCCTGATTTTAATCTCACCCATACTGTGGCAGAAACACTGCCGTTTGAGGGTGGATATGTAAGAGATGTGCCGTAGGTCCCGTTTTCTGAGTTGGAAATCAGATAATTGGTTGAAGCTGCTACAGCCAGATCAGCCGTCAGGTTGGATCCCGTCAAAGCAAAACTCTGAGCCGTTGATGGTCCGGAATTGTATATATACGAGAATCCGGTAAGAGTTGCAGGATCAACTGAAATTGAAGGAGTTGCTCCTGTTGTTCGATAGGTTCCAGTAATAGTTAAAGGGCCCTGTAAACCAGCAGTACCACCAGCAGCTTCGGCGGAATAAAAATATATTCTAAAGCCACATGAGGTTGTTACATCAGTATAATCCGATCCAAGTGTGAGAACGTTGCCCGTCCAGCTTGAGTTTGCGTCTGGATTGTTCAGCACCCCGCTGTTATTAGTCAATCCTGTGTTCAATGTAGTGTAATTGTTGATCAGGGCGGCATAAGAATCCGCACTGCCCCTCCACTCAGTATCACGAGTACCAGTGCCACTTCTGCCAATGCCAAATTCTATTGTGTTAACAGTAAACTGATAACCTGAGGCAGCAGTGATGGTGAAGCCTATGTACTTTCCTGTATCAGGTGAATTGACAGCAGGCCATCCTGTTGCTCGGAAATTGTTTGAACTTGATGAAGTAGTAACTCCTACCTTGTCAATGTTGTTCATTGTAAATCCAGGATAGCTAGTGCCATTATAGACAAAGCTTTGGACATTACCGTCAGCTCCAAACGTGTATGTAGCAGTAAATGATGTTTGCGCGAAAGCAAGTCCCAGTGTGAATAGAAGGGACAAAACAAGCAAAGTCTTTTTCATAATTCCTCCCTGAATTACGAGTCCATTTATATGTTTTTAAAGATTCTATCTTTCATATATACCAGCATAGAAACTCCGTCATATCTGGCAAGTGATTTTTTCTTAACATTTGGTGCTTGCTGACTTCTTGATCCTAAGTGATGAAGAGGACTTATATTTGGAAAAGAAAAAGCGGAAGCTCATTTGGCCAGCACCATCCTGCGGGTATAGCTACCATTCGCCGTGTCCATAAGGATTCTGTAGATGCCGCTGGAGCAACTTTGGCCAAGCTGGTCTTTGCCATCCCAGACTATCTGATGCGTGCCCGCGGGTTCGCTGCCGGGTTCGATCCTGCGCAGCAACTGCCCCCGCAGGTTGTAGATGGAAAAGCTCACCTCACCCGCCTCTTGCAGGGAGTAGGTGATGAAAGCGCTGGGATTGAAGGGATTGGGGTAAATGTTGAGCAGGGCTGTCTGATCCGGAATCTGGGGAGAGGAGGGGCTTCCCTCCGCTGAGTATTCGATGTGGACAGGGCCGTGAAAGCTGCTGGCACCGTCCAGGTCAGCGCTTTGCAGCCAATAGCTGTAGCAGCCGGATTGGAACAGCTCCTCATCGGTGAAAGAGTAACTCTGGCCATCGGAACTGTTGGCGGCGGTGATGAGGGGGCTGATCAGGCAGGCTTCATCCAGCACCGGCTCCTGAGCCCGTAGAATATAGAAGCCACGAAGACCGGTCTCGGAACGGGTGACCCAACTGAGCAACACCTTATTCTGCGCATTGGTTCCCACAGTGAAGGAGCTGAGCTCCACCGGCGTGGGCTGCAACTCTTCCCCAGTCACGGATATATTGTCGATGGCAAAACTGGGGTCGTAACCGCCGCCGCTGACCCTGCGTGAAGCTGTCCGCAACTGAACAACGGGCTGATCGTTACATTCAGGGGGAAGCTGTAGCGAATAAGCTACAGGATTCTGTGGATGGGGATAGCCTGTATTCTCATATCGATCTGTGTTGTTACTGTATTCCGTTCCATACAGGTTGGTAAAAACACCGCTCTCACCCACCCTGTACTGCATGATCGCTTCATTGATACGGGTATGGTAGGGAGAGTTATAGGGATTGCGGATGGTCATGAATTGATAGCTGAGGGTGATATTCTGAAAACCTTGGGTATTGACGGCGAACACCAGGCTGAGATCGTTGATATTGGAGTTCAAGAAACCAATTTTACCATTGTAATTGGCAACGCCTGCAGCTGAGATCGATGCGTTTCTGTTGGCATAAAGATTTTTGTCCGCAGTTGCGGGAGAGGTATAAAACTGACCTGTAACAGGATAGCCCAGAAACCAGCCTCCGAAGCCGTCTGGATAAGTGGTGCCAGACCAAGGCAGATCGGCAAAATCTTCCCAGTATGGTAGAGCCTGAGGTACAGGATTGGTCTGGGCAAAAGCCGCAGACACCAACAGTAACATGAAAACAACAATGAGTTTGTGGTTCACTAAATCCTCATATATGTACTTATTTACTTCTTGCCCGCCTGAAGAGGATGTTCCAAACTCCTTTACAGAAATAGCTCCAGTCGGTGGCAAAGGGTTTGACTGCCTTCTTTTGCAGATAACGGCGTTCGGACTCCACGATCTCCTTAAAGCTGCCTGGCAGATCGGCATAGAAGGGCGGCAACAGGCCGGGACGGAATTTGAGGCGCAGCTCTTGCATATCCGGCGGGTAAAGCGAGAAATAGTGTTCGCTGAGAGCCCGGACTCCCACCAGCCCCAGTTCGCCCCGAAAGAAGTTGATCATCTGAGGCAGTTCGTCTATCCACAGGGTGCGCAGGATTCTGCCCCAGGAGGTAACGCGAAAATCATCGCGGAACTTGCCCCCTTCCTGTAGCGAGTTGGTCTGATACACGTAATCCTGCAGGTATTCGCTGTAAGGGTGCATTGTACGGAACTTCTTGATGTAGATTATCTTGCCATCTTTTCCCAAGCGTTTGAGACGGATGAGGGGGCCATAGGTGGGGTTGGGGTCGGTGCGGGGCGGCCTGGCTTTTTTGAGAATGAAACGCATGGTGGAGCCGATCTCCCGCTTGCAGATGAGGTCGAAACCGCAAAAATAGAAGCGGCCCAGCATCTCGGTCTCCGCCAGGGCGCGGTTCCTGCCTTTGGTGAGAGCGAAATACCAACCTTGCAGGACTGGCAGTTTAGGCATCACGCGGCGGAAAAGAAAATCCAGGAAATAGGCAAAGACACCGAAGACAGGAGTCAGCCTGGCATAAATCTTCCGTTTGCGCTGGGTGATAGTCTGGCCGTGGCAAATGAAGACTCCGCCGGGCAGCAGCAATTCGTTGACCTTGATCAGATAACGATTAATCCGGCGAAAGTCGTTTATCTTGTGGAAGTTTATGAAGAGCTGTCGGGACTGGGGTTCTTCGTTTTCGATGTTGAAATAGGTTTCAGAATTGAGCACCAGGGTCTGAGCCTGGCAGAAGCGGGTCAGATCCAGATAGTCGTTGACAAAGGAAAAAAGCTCGGTGTTTCCCGCCATATATTTCTGGCTAAGGCTGACTTTGATACTTTCTTCTGGTTTACACTCCGGATAGGGCGGTGAATAGGTGGCGTGGCTGATGATGGGGATGGTTCCTGGTTGCTGCAAAAGATGTTTTGGATTTTGTGATTCTTCCAAAACTTCTGATCGGGTAACCAGAGAGGTTTCCGCAAACGCCCTGTTTTCATCCCTGAAACGCAAGGCGTAGTAGAGCCCTACGAAGAGGAACACCTCCAGCAAAAAGGAACCCAGCATTGTGCCGATCACGATGGCGCGGGAGTAGTTGAACTGATGGAAAACAAACATCAGGCCAAAAACTATGGCCGCGGCAAATAGATCGCACTGCAGGATCTGTTTTGCCAGACTCGTGCCATTGCTCACTTTCTGCAACAGGTATTTTCCGCCCATGATGCTGGCCAGGATCCAGATCGCCAGGAAAGCAAACAGAGAACGCCACCAGATAAAATCAGCCAGGATGCGGCGTGTGCCGTCACGGAACTTGGCTACCAAGAGAAAGGCAAACACCACGATGATGATGTTCAGCAGGAGCAGGATGTAGGTGGAAATCTTGTGTTTCATAGTATAAATAGAACGCGGATGACGCGGATCGACAGGATCATAAGGATATTATTTGTGGGTGTTTATAAATGTTTTTCTGACAAATTCAGGCTTTCTACCAAAATTCAGGAGTAGCCCGACTTCGATATCAGTAGCCCTCAAGTAATTCAGCAGTTGATATGAATGCTCAGGACAGATGCGTTCTGCAGCCTTCAGTTCAAGGATGACAAGGTTTTCCACAACAATGTCCGCAAAGTATTCTCCAACAACAGATCCCTCATAAAACACCTCAATTCTTTTTTGAGATTCAGTTTTGAGTCCCTCATTTTTCAACTCGATCAACATGGCATTTTCATATATCTTTTCCATGAATCCGTAACGTAATTTATTGTACACAGTGTAATAGCAGTTGATAATTCTCTCGGTTAAAGCGCTGTGAATAAGTCCTTCTTCTTCCATTTCTGAAAATCCTGATAATCCAGTCGATCCTGTTATCCGCGTTCTATTGAAAGAATTCGATTGTTTGCTGGAGCCCAGCCCGAAAATCTACCCTGACCTCATACTCCAACATCTGCTTTGCTTTCTCTATGCCCGCCAGGGAGTGTTTCACGTCGCCGGGGCGTTCGGGTTCAAAACGCGGCTCCACGTTTTTGCCCATGATCTCGTTGATCATCCTCACCAGATCGAGCAAAGTGTAACGCTCTCCACAGGCTATGTTGATCACCTCACCCGCGGCTTTTTCCGCCGTGCAAGCCTGGATGTTGGCCCAAACATTGTTTTCAACAAAGGTGAAATCGCGGCTCTGTAAACCATCTCCATAGATGATCGGTTCTCGCTCCTGCTGGATTAGCCTGATGAACTTGGGGATTACCGCGCTGTATTGGGAGGTGGGATCCTGGTTGGGGCCGAACACATTGAAATAGCGCAGGGACACGGTTTCCAGGCCATAAAGCTGGTGAAAAATCTGGCAGTAGCGTTCCTGAGCGTATTTGGTGAGAGCGTAGGGCGACATCGGATTCACCGGCATTGTCTCCACTTTGGGGAGTGTTTCGCTATTGCCATAGATGGAGGACGATGAGGCGCACACAACGCGTTTGACGCCAAACTCCTTGGCAGCTTCCAAAATATTCAGGGTTCCCAGCACATTCACATCGTTTGAGGTGATGGGATCGTTAATGGAACGTGGCACCGAGGGCAGAGCGCCCTGATGCAGGATGTAGTCCACACCTTTCACCGCGGCGCGCGCAATATGGAAGGAACGCAGATCCCCCTCAATCAGTGTGAGCGTGGAATTCTTTAGTAAAGGGAGGATGTTTTCGCGCTTGCCAGTGGCAAAGTTGTCCAGGACACGCACTTCCTGGCCTTGTCTGAGTAACTCTTTTACGATATTTGAGCCGATAAAACCGGCACCGCCGGTGACGAGATATTTCATTGATTTATTCCTTCCAAAAGATTAGTGGTGACGTGGTGAAGTGATGGCGTGTTGGAGTGATCATTTGCTTTCGAGTCTGGTGATCAGCTTTACCAACATTATCCGCAGTCTCTTGATGCACTCTGTAAAGTATTCTACGTATGAAAAAATGGATACAGTCCTATCAGCAACCATGCTTATAACCCACACCAAGATACCAGTCCGCCATTCCACTTACCCTTCATGTACATCACGTCTCAACTTCACCACAATCTTTTTCACTTGGTTTTTTAATGTCTGCCAAAGCAGTTCCCTTGTCCAGAGCAGCAGATTATCATTCCACCTTTGGGGGTGGGTGTTGATCATGATCTGATCAGGAAGCTTTTCCTCACGGATAAGCTGGATAAGATGTTGGGTATCTCTGATCTCGATATGGAAAGACGAAGCGACTTTATCTCTTATGCTGGTATCCGCGCTGTTCCACTTGCGTCCAGTATCGGTGAGGTAGAATACCTTGCTGTAATCAATGTCAAAATATGGTTCGCCGACGATGCCAAGCTCCCGGTAATCATATTTTTTCCAAATATCCCGGTTGTCGTATTTAGACAAGGGGCTGCCATGCATGCAGATGGTCTGGATGGGTACTATTTTGCGCAGCTTGGCCAGGTTTTTTTGAAAAGAAGTGTAGGCCTTGTCCACATCTCCGGAGCAAAGATCCATATCCTCATAGTGGTAACCTATCTCATGCCCCAAAGAGGCAATCTCCTTAATGATTTTGGGATTGAAAGACTGCGGAACGATCCTGAAATAATAGGAAGCAGATATCCCCATTTCTTGCTCCAGACGCGCAAAATCCAAAGCATTTTGCGGCATTTTGTCCACGTCATGGCGAAGGATGATTACCTTAGCAGCCTGTTCAATCAGGTAAGAGGAGAAAGGCTGAAAAATGCAATTCGATTCTTTCAGGGCATCAAGCAAACTGGTATATGCTTTAAGAGTGTAGTCTTGCATCTCTTTGTACTATAACTTCCTGGAAGCATTCTTAAGCTACAATAAACAGATTTTACCTTTTTACTCGCTTGAGATTCGCGATTAGCTGGCTGACTATAATAATAGCCACAGCTGAGGCTGCACCGATCAGATTGAAAAGCATATCAACAGGATTGAAAGTCCTCCAGGGCAGTGCCAGTTGGAGCAGTTCCAGACCGATCCCGGTAAGTATAAGTAATGTGCAGTATTTCAGCGTTTCATGCTTGGCAAACCAGTTTACATTTCTGTGCTTGCCAACTCCCCAGATAATAGCGAAAAACAGTATCATGGCAAAATGGATCAGATAATCCAAACGGAAAACTCCAACCTTGTTTCCAGTAAGACTACGGTTCATACCGTTACCCATGGGAATGAAATTCAGGAAAACCAGTAATAACTGCCAGTGGTAGAAAAACCTTTCTATAAACCCTGCAGATATAAAACGTCGCATAAGCATCACCATATCTTGATTATTAACAACATTAATATTGTATTTCTTGAAGATAAAGAGACAAATGCATTGCCTGAATCATCAATAGAGTCCGCTCCATTGTTTGTGTAAGCGAGTAGTACCCAGGATTAGTTTCAACACCCGCAAGGAAACGTTAGGAATCTCATAATCAGGGCAGATCTTGCTGAATTCTGCTTTTTCATTCACGGCGAGATTAACAGAATTTTCCACGGTTTCAGGATCAAACCCAGTGAGAATAATAGTGCCAGCATCAATTGCCTCCGGTCTTTCCATGGAATTGCGAATTGTAACGGCCGGGAACTTCAATATCGAACTCTCTTCGCTTATGGTGCCACTATCCGAGATCACGCAGCGGGCGTTCATCTGAAGCCAATTATAGTCCATGAAACCAAAAGGTTTTAAAAAGCGGATAAGGGGATCAAATCTAAAAGCCTTGAGCAATTCTAGTCTCTTTCTGGTACGGGGATGGGTGCTCACAATCAATGGCAGGCCAAAACTGGCTGCCAAACTATTTAGTGCAACCCCTATACTCATAAGGTTCTGTGGATAATCTACATTCTCTTCCCTGTGAACTGAAACAAGCAGATATTCACCTGTTTTCAGTCCTAGGTCCCTCAGAACCTGAGACTCCCTAATCTTAGGTAAATAGTGTTCAAGAACCTCATACATGGGAGAACCGGTAAGGTAAACTCTTCTGTGGGGCAAGCCTTCTGCCAACAGGTGACGGCGTGAATTCTCTGTATAGACCAAATTAAAGTCAGCAATGTGGTCAATCATCTTACGATTGATCTCTTCCGGCACATTGGCATCAAAGCTGCGGTTACCAGCTTCCATGTGATAGATGGGTATGTGTTTGCGTTTAGCAATGATGGCTGCTATACTTGCATTTGTGTCACCCAATATCAACATTGCATCTGGGTTTTCGTCATCCAAAACTTCTTCAATCTTAATAAGGGTTTCACCCAAAACTCTACCGAGCGACGAGGTATCAACCTTCAGGTAATGGTCTGGCGCCCTTAGTTCCAAATCTCTGAAGAAAATGTCATTAAGCTCATAATCATAGTTCTGCCCTGTATGCACCAACACATGCCGGGTGTATACGTCCAACAGGGGGATCACTCTTGATAGTCGGATGAGTTCAGGACGGGTACCGACTACTGTTATAACTTTTATCATTGCATTCCTCTGATAGTTTCACAGATTATACAGATTGAACGGCTCCTTACTTATAAATAATCAGTAATGAAAGGAAGCCCGGATAATTATATGTTGGCGCCGTTGAAAGCTGAAAATAGTATTAATTGAATAATATCTATTAATTATTATCTGTGTTGATTCGCTGTGTTTGTGAATCTTTTTGACTATTCAAACTTCCTCAAAATAGGTATCAGGATTAGCTGGATCATAGAATTCATTTATCCAAAACATCGTTAATAACTCAGTGTTTCCAATGTTGGTAATGCTATGTGTATACCACACCGGCATGTCAACATAGCCTGGGTCATCGCCATTAACAATATACTCGATCACCCTATCCGTTCCGTATTTCCGTAGCTTGATCGACGCTTTTCCCTGTATCACAGCAAACCGCTCCACTTTTCGAGTGTGGAAATGATTGCCCCTGGTAATACCTGGCTTGGTCGTGGAATAAGAACTTTGCCCCCCGGAGAGGTGTTTTACTGCTTCAACATAATCACCGCGAGAATCAGAGTGTTTGACATATTTTACCGGAAAATTGGTGTCCGGAACGTAAGAACGGAAGGTGTTGAACAGATTGACTTCAAAGCGGTTACTAAAATCGGGAAAAATACCCTTGTCAATGTACTCAGCTTTGAAACCCTGAAGCTTTTTGAGCAAGTCAGAGACCTTGTATGCTGCGGTACTGGTAATGTGTAACACCTTCGGAGGCTCTATTGTTCGCGGAGTATTACCATGTTTTTTAGCTAGGTCTATAATTTGGCTGACCAGATCAGCAACATATATCAATTTCAACTCCGCATCGATCTCAATCTTAGGTTCCAGATCATTGTTCAGTTGATGGGAAAAGGTTGAAATCACTGAATTATAGAACGGTATGCCAAACGGCCCGAAGACGTTGGGTATAATCAATCCAGTGAAATATGCATTATTCCGGTTTGCCCATTGGTGGAGCAATTTTCGCCCTTCGCGTTTAGACCGGCCGTAGATATTATCACGTTCTTCCTGCAATGATGAAGACATGATCACATAGGGACATTTTGCTGTTCTTTCCATTGCGTTGATTAGTTTACGAACCAGTTCAATATTTGTATTGTATAGAACTTCAGGGTCCGCATGGCGGTTCATCGCTGCCAGATGTACAATCACATCGCTCTGGGACACAAAACTGTCCAGATCCTTGTCAGTCTGGAAAAATCTGTCTTCGAAGGGGATTACCTGAAAGTGGTCAGGATAAAGTGTAAGGGTATTGTAAAGGTGGGTACCAATAAATCCCGCCTGGCCAGTTATTCCTATCTTTATCATTTCACTCCTTTGATAAACTAAAGAGAATACCGAATGCATCGAAATGAAACCGGATAACTCTTCGATGTCATTTTATTCCAAGCTCATCCCGCACATATTGAAGGCTAAGCAGTTTTTCTTTGACTTCATGAACACTGAGACGTCGGGTGTTATCAGAAGTATAGTCTTCCACCTCTGATACCTTAGCTTCTCCATTTTCGAAGTATTTACCATAATTCAAGTCACGCACATCAGCTGGTATCCTGTAATAACCAGGTAGATCGACAGCCTTGGCCATTTCCTCACGATTGACCAAGGTCTCATGCTTCTTCTCCCCATGGCGAGTACCGATTATCCTGATCTCGGTCTTGGAGTCAAATAGTTCCACCAAAGCCTGGGCTAGGTCACCAATGGTTGAAGCTGGTGACTTTTGCACAAAGATATCACCCTGTATCCCATTTTGATAGGCATAGACAACCAGCTCGACCGCCTCTTCCAACGACATCAGGTACCTGGTCATACTCGGGTCGGTGATTGTGATGGGCTTGCCAGCCTTAATCTGCTCGATGAACAGCGGTATCACCGATCCCCGGGACGCCATCACGTTTCCGTAGCGGGTGCCGCAAAGCACGGTTCCATGTTCCTTTTGCTGGCGCGAATAGGCTACCATAACCTTTTCCATGATAGCCTTGGACATTCCCATTGCGTTGATTGGGTACACAGCTTTATCTGTAGAAAGCACTATTACCTTTTTTACTCTGGCTTCAATTGCAGCCCTAAGTACGTTTTCTGCACCCAGTATATTTGTCTTTACAGCCTGAATGGGAAAAAACTCACAAGATGGCACCTGCTTCAAGGCTGCCGCGTGAAATACAAAATCAACCCCTGCCATAGCATTGGCAATACTGTCGTAATCTCGAACATCTCCGAGATGGAATTTGATTTTGGGGTTGTTGTACAGCTTCCTCATGTCATCTTGCTTCTTCTCGTCCCGACTAAAAATACGGATTTCATATACTTCGGTGTTCAGAAAGCGATTAAGAACAGCGTTACCGAAAGAGCCTGTGCCTCCGGTTATAATGATGGAACTTTTTTCAAACATTTATCTTCCTTTCAATATCATGCGTGTCTGCACTTTGTAGTAAGTACCTTGTAAACAGATGGAAAGCAGGCTTGAAAAAAAGATACATAAAGTATCTTTTTTCACATCAAACCGAGGCTTGCCAACCTGTCACCATTCTTTGCGTAAAACTCTTCCTTTAATATTCCCACGAGATTGAGATCATGAAATCTCCCCCTGTGGAATAGATGCTTTACCAGTAACCCTTCCTTTCTGAGGCCAATCTTGTTTACCAAACCTTCACTAGCTTTGTTATCATCAATGTAGTCGGCATGGATCTTTATCAAATTAAGAAAATGGAAAGCATAATGAATGATCATCAATGACGCTTCATATCCAATTCCTTTTCCAAGCAGGTAAGATTTCAGTTTCATACCCCAAGAAGCTCGCTGATTGATTGAATCAATATTGTTTAGAGTTGCAAGACCGATTAACTCCAACTTCCCTTCAGTTTTCTGGAATACAGTAAACGCAAGCCTGTCTTTACCCAGCGTTCTTAGCCAAGAACTCTGATTATCCATCGACAATGGTGTAAACCTCATATGCTGGACCACATCTTTATCCCACTGCAGGTCCAACAGACTTACTAGATCTGCCTCTTCAACCGGTTTGAGTAACAATCTCTCTGTCTCTAATATCCTCATATGTTTCCCCTGTCATTATACTGTGAATCTTATTCATTGTGAATACTTGTAAATTGTTTGCTTTTACAAACTCAACTATCTCAAGAATGGTATCCCTGATCCCCAAAGCTCGGTTTTTATATTTAGCAATCATCTCAGGCTTAATGTTGATGTACTGTTCCCGCGACATTGAGTCTTTGATCTGTCTCATAAAAGTAATCTCGGGTGTATTGAATACGAAATTCATTGGATGGAAACTGATAATCTATAAACCGGGAGTTGTAAATAAATGCTTGTATTTATTAATCTTCAGGTTAAGACAATTGTACAAATGGGTTCCATCTTCGAAGAACACAGGATAATTAATCAACCCAGATTCATGCAGAATAGGTCGTATAAACGGTTGCATGATAGTGATCTGGTGCGAAACATACTTAAAACCGTATTTATTGAACATCAGGTGAGTGACATCCGTCACATCAAAAGCTCTGTGGCTGCGAAACCCATATGCCTCAGGAGCAAATTGAACACAGGTCTCTGCAACCTCATCAAAGGAGTTGCCATGAGAACTACCATTCATGAAATTGGGGTGCAATCCTCTATCAATTTTCCCTGCTAAATAATACTTTTCAACCTCGTCAGATCTGTGAGTAACAAACAGGGTTGGATGAACATCAAGATCACTTACAACAGCGAGATATTCTTCTAACACCGCCTCAGACGCCCAATCGACATCTGAAGTGAAACAGAAAACGGGTTCTTCGTCCCATAAGTAAGAAGATATATTTGCCTTTATCAAAGCCTCGATCTGTTCTGCTCTCTGTCGATAGGCAGAATCTGTAAGTGGGTGAGTAGGTATCATAGATCCTTCATTTCATGTTATACTTTTGCAACTTTTACCCAACGAGTCAATATACCCGGATACTATTTAAACCTGTTGAAGTCAAAAGCACCATCTCTCATAATTTTTTTTGATTCCGGGTAATTGTCCAAGAACCAAGCCCAAAACTCCGTTACATCTATTTTATCATGCAATAACAATTTCCGTTTCTCACCCCAAACTCCCTTGATATTCTCAACCATAAGAAGTTCCTTGATCCTGTGTAACATCCAGTCGAAGTTCCGGGGCAAAAAGGCATAGGTTAAACCATACTTTTTTTCCTCTTCTTCCAGCACCGATACTCTGCCAGCAAAAGAATTACACCGGAAGGAAGGTACTCCCAGCATCGCGGCCTCAGTACACATGGTCTGCCCATCACAAACCAGCATCTGAGAGTAATGTAGAAAACTATGCATGTCTTGAGGTTCAATTGGCATCCGGTATTGCTCAAATTGCTTGTCCAACTGGGCCTCCATGGTTATGAAAACCTTCCCGTAAGAAGACAACAACCCTATCAAAGCCTGCTTCTGTTCCAGGCTGAAACCCACCGCTCCAACATCGTGATGGGCTTTAAGAGCGCTGAAGCGTAAGATGAAGTACTTGTCTCTCTCAGTCAACCCATACTTGCTCAGAATTGTCTGATCCGGTTTGAATCTCTTAGGATGAAGATAAGCCAGCTCATGATAGCCAGGGTAATAGATAGCATTTTTCAAGTTTTCATATTTAAGCACGTCCGGGGAAAGAATAAGATCCGCGTAAGGCGAGGCAAATCTGGCAGTGAGAGGTTGCGGAGCCTGGTCGTCATCGTCAAAAAGCAGTGAGTCGGCTTTGGTTATCTTGGAGGCGTAGACCACAGAGAAAGACAGACCCATGGCTAAGTCTATCTTTCTATCCTTGATAATCTTACTTATCTGTCGGGTAAAGGCCACCTGCCTCAACACCTTGTCAGCCAGGCTGGATCCTTTGGCTCCCAGTTCCAAGTATGGTATACTGTGAGCCTCAAGCAAGTTGGTGATAATTGGCACTGACTTGCAGGTAACCGTGATCTGATGCCGGCCTGACAACTCGTGATATAGGTTGCGGAAATTGTGGACGTGGGCGGGATGACCAATATCAATCAGAATGTTCACTGTATCTTCCCCATTCTTTGCAAAATCTTAAAGCCAATTTTCGCTATACAGTATTTTAGTGATGAATGTACTCTTATGAATCTTCCGTAATCCACCAAATCTCCACCGTATTGTAGTTTAAAATCTCTGACACCATACTCCTTACCGGGCTTCCCGGCCCCCATCCAGTCGAAATGTGTCACAGAGTTAGTCACGCACCAGCGCATCACTTCGTAATAAAAAAAATCCACTGGCCGTTTTCTTAGAAACTCCTGATCCTGATCAGTCCCAATGTAGAATGCGTGAAGAGTACCACCGTAGACAAAGGCTAAAAGAGATACTCGAACTACACTGGCGTCCTTCAATTCGAAAAACATACACGAAGATTGAGTATCAAGCCTTAAACAATGCTCAAAAAACAACTTCCCTGGAATAGGAAGCTTTAACTCTAGGTATTTGTGTTTAAGTAGATTGTAAAAAGTATCAATCGCCGATTTATCAGTATTAACGCATACTTCAAAACCAAATTTCTTAGCTTTGTTGATTCCATCCTTTCTTTTTCGCCCTGTTTCTTTCCAAAGCATTTCATAAGCGTCTGGAATTATTTTGACAATGTTGTAATGACCTTCCCATTTAAATCCCTGCGATATGCAGACTTGCCGGTATTGATTATCTAAATAGTGGTTTCGAACCTCACTATGTACTGCTTTCCGCTTTGCATGACTCAGATAAAACACCAAAAGCAACCTTAATGCTTCTGAATCATCAAAAATTGGAGCCTGTAGTAACACCGACCTACGGGAAAGAAAACCGAACAAACCAGGTTTCACCGTCTGATAAAAACCTGTTAGCAGTCCACAGATCTTACCGTTGACGTCCAGTGCAAAAAAAGCATAAGCTTGGTATTCTGCCGAGGCGCTGAATACATCATACATATATGGCGTATGGAATACAGTCCCATTCTCATGCCTGTCAACATAACACTGCCATTCTTGACGAGACACTTTATCTGCTGTGACAATTACGTACTTAGCCATCAGTTGAACACTCACTACTCTCATATTTACCATGAGCTAGTTCTTTCCAGAATTCTCCCAAAACCTTGAATTCTGCCCCAGCATCAATCAATCGGCGGACAATATTAATATAGTACTCTTTATAGCCAGGATACTCTTCAGCACTCCAACTGTTGCTATGCCAGTTAAGTACTAAGACTGCATCATTTTCTTTAGTTTTGGAAACAATCTGCTCGAGATGCTGTTCTCTGCGCCCGTCTTCTGCGTAACAAGAATCCATGATAGCCAGAGGGAATACGCAGAAGTGCGATCCTGTCGGGAAAAATGGCTTTATCCTACCTTCCTTGAAACCAATCCTGTCGGTGAAACCTAAGCTGGAATCGTATTTAAATCCTGACTCCTCTTGATACCGCCAGGTTTGATCAGCTAAGTTCAGATAATGCTGCCTGATCCCGACAACTGGCTTGCCTAGAACCTGTTCTAAGATATCCTTTTCCTGCTTGAGCAAGTTAGGATCGTTAAAAGACCTGTATGATTCGTGTAATCCGATTTCCCAACCGCCCTGATCAAGATCTCTTATTATCCTGGATACATTCCTGGAACGGACATCATAACGGCCAAGAGCCAGTTTCCACTTTGCAGGCCGAAGCAAATGAAAGGGATATGATTCCTGCAGGAAGAAAAAGGTTGACCTGACCCCCAGTTCGGCTTCCGTTTTAATAATGTCAGGGAAGTTCCAGTATACCTTTTTACGCTTGGGATAGTTTTCCAACTCGTGCCAGAAACCCTGCATGTCTCGATTTTTTATGCAGCGGGCTGACCTTGTCAGGTATTGATGGGTCTTCTGGACCCTATCCACATCGTGTGAAAGTGCAACTTTTAACAGACCCACGAGTCAATACACCAAATAGTATGGGTCCCGCTTAAGCTGGTGCAGGAGGTAATCGAAATATTTCTGTTCAGGAAGTATCCTAGCAACCATATCGTTGATAGTGAGTTTCCTTGCTATTCCCGCTTTAAGCAAGTCTCTCTCCACCTTGTCAAGATTGAGTTTAATTTTCATATTGTTGTCTAAATAGAAATATTCATTGGTGCTGGTCTCTCCCCGAGTGTCCGTAACGGAAACTTTCACTTTTCTGGGAAGCAGGTAAGGAAGCTTTGATTTAAATTCCGCATAATGGGTGCAACACGGTCGTGTGTCGATAGTACCCAGGTTGATGGTAACTATGTCTTGTTGATGTATGTATTCAAACGATCCATTAGGAGAATAATCATTCAGAGTATCAAGGGCCAGAATTTCCTGGCATCTGGACCCCTTGACTGCATAGCTTTTAAAAGGGCAGAGGGTACGTATATCAGCCTGCTGCAGAAATAGTTGCGAAAAAGTACCATTTTCTGTTGGTGTCCGCAATACATCGAACACTCCTGTTTCCAGTACGTTGCCGGTAAAGGTTGGAACAATTACTGTAGCGAAGCTGTCTAAGAGAAGCTGTGACATAAAAGTATAGGGATCTTCCAAACCCAAGCTGTGTTTAATCTGCCTCAATCCAACAAAGGCTACCGCTGCGTCCGATCCGCTGGAGGCCAGGAAATCCGATAGTCTCTTGACATTATCTTCCGAAAAGGGATAATCACGGTACTTCAGCTTTGGACGTATATATTTATTTCGTATGCCATACCTAAGATAATTGATGTGAATCAATATTTTTTTCACTTTCTTACCTCCCCCTGGTGGTCTTTTACAACCCTTGTATAGATAGACAGTATCGAACAACCGATCGTTTCAGCATCCAATCCCAATTCCAATAGCCTTTGCCTGCCATGGGTTGGACCTTCAAATGCCAATGCCTGTTCCAGCGCTGATGCAATTTCCCCGGCCGAGTGGCCGGTTACAAAACAACCTGACAGGCCTTCAAGGTTTTCCCGCAAGTCACCAACAGCCGTGCTGACAATGGGAAGATCACAAGCCATTGCCTCCTTGACGACATTGGGTGAGCCCTCATAAAATGAGGTCAATATCAGTACGTGCGCAGCCCGTAAGTATAAATTAATCCGTTCGTGGGGCGTATTGTTAGGAAGGACAAACAGTCTCACTTCGTCTCTGGCGAGCAGATTCACCGCCTCCCTAGCCAAAGCAAAGTTCTTCTCTGGTCTATGTGGATTCGCAGCGAAAATAATATATTTAAAATCCGGATCAAAACCCAGTTCGGAACCGGCTTCCCTACGTCCAATAGATGGGAATTTCCAGAGGTGGACGCCATTAGGAATTAGTTTAACCCTGTTTTGAAGGTCCAGTGCTACCAGCATTTCCTTGCTTTTTACAATGGCATAGGCCCATGCAAACTTGTGAAAGCAGCGTATAAGGAAAACTGACAGGCGTCTGCGTGTGTCGCTGCCCATCAGGGAAACAACGATCGGTTTAAAGCCGGTAAGGGAGGCGAGATAACCGCAAAGAGAATAATGGGCATGCACCAAGTCAGGCTGAAAATCCCTAATCGTGCGCCGTAACGGCAGCAGATTCCGCAGATATCCTTTTAACCCCTTACCTTTAACCGTAAATACTTTATACTCAGACAAAGCTGGTGCCAGTGATTCCAGTTGATTGGCAAATATATAGCTTAGCACTTTTTTATTACCGGTCAAGACAAACAACACTTTCATGCTAATCCGCCGTTGGGTAAAACTCAGGCGCCCTATTTTTTAATTTGGTTAACACCCAATCCAGCCTTAAGTCATAGCATGCGTTCTTGGCAAAACCACCTTCTTCAAACACCCAAACGCTGCTCTTGCGTACATACCTGCCAATCCTGCCATCCACCATCATTTGGAAAGGATCAGACTGGCCAAAGATGCACTGGATCTCATTAACAAGGTAGCTTGACCCATGTTCAAACAGGTCAACCGCCACCGAATGAAAATCATGTGTTTCGGTGAGGTCATAAACAAAATCCAAAAGCTCCAGCGGTGGGTTGCCATAATCCTTTAACAGGGTTCCCGATGCTTTGTCGCCATCCTTAAGCTTTTTGTGCGCGAAAAAGGAATCACCAATTCTCACCACCCTCCATTCAAAATCGTGATTAATAAACTCCTGCAAGATCAGATAACCCTTTTGTCTGTCTCCCGCAATCGCTTTATATGTGCTTAAGCGGTTGGCCAACTCACGTGGGTGGGACAGTTTTCTCACCAGTCTCGCAAGCAGCCTGCCCTTTTCGAGTCTGGGTCCTGTACGCGAGGCTATCCCCTCAGTAAAAGCTATCCGAATGTACCTCTCCAAGTCTGCCCCAGAACGGATGATTTTCACACCCTTGCCAGAAGCTCCGATATTCTTTTTGCCCACTATCGGCAACCGTGTGTACCGGGAAAATTCAAGCGCCTCCATTGGGTTATAAAAAACCCATGTCTGGGGGTGGGGAACATTCTCCGCTACAGCCCAGTATGCGAAAAACTTCTTGTTTTCATATATCTTAATCTCAATATAAGAGGGGAACACTGGCAGATTCAGGGCATGGACAATTACATCCACTCTCTCTTGATAGAGGGTACGGAAGAGCTCTGTTTTACCAGACGGTTTCAACAGACATAGTGAAGGTCTGAAAGAGTCTATCCGCTCAAACCAATCATGTTGCGTCAAATCGATAACCTGGTACTCCACCTCTTCCCGCCGGTTTTCACAGGCTTGGATCCAGGGTTCGTGGTCGAAGGGATCCTCGTTCTTTAAAATTGCTAGTTTATATTTTCCCATATCTTGTGTAGTTCAATCCAAGGTTAATAGGGTTGGTAAGCACCTGCCATTGGTACTCTCCAGCTTGATTGTGCAAAATCGCAACTTTGCCACTGAGGTACTCTGTATCGAAAATTGGTTGCAAAACACTTTCCAGGCTGCCCAGTTGCTCTCTGGCAAAGTCGGACATCCAGCCACCCCATTTGAAGCCTGGTGGATACTGATTTCTTTCTTTTTTAAACAAGTATCTCAATCTCTTGAGAGCATATCCAAATCTATGATTCAACAAATCATCCGCGGTATATTGGCCTCTCTTACCATAAGGGATGGCCGATAATTGCGGCGCCAGGTTGTGGGTGATCGCCACCAGAAATTCCGAGTGGGTCAACCAATTGTAAGCCTTGGGGTTGTTAAGGTACCATTTGCGGGAGCCGGCCAGCATCTCCAAAAAATCAACATCCATAAATAGATTAACAGGGTTAGCAAAGAAACTATCCAAGATGCGTGATTCTTGCGTGTGGTGCGAGCAACCGTAAAATAAATACAGAAAAATGAAACCCTGTTCCAGTTGGTTCAAACCCTGGGCGTGCGCGACAAAAGACTTCAATCGTCTGGCCACTTCAGCTATGTTCGCTTTGGCGGCTTTGAATCCTTTATTTTCCAGTGATTGGGTAAGGAAACCCTTCAGTTCATCAGCATCAGGATTCTTGGCCAGATAATACAGCAAGGGATTCAAAGCGGCTGAGTTAGCCATGGGTTTTTTTATGTATTCACCACCCATCAAGCCTGTGAAGATCATACTGCTGTCAGGCTGGGTTAGATGCTCGGTTTCGTATGCGTCGTATCTGTGAGCTCGCTGAATCGAAATCAGTGAGTTGCCCATCTCAATTATATCCTTGGAACGCCTGAGCATCCATTCGGACTTGGGATCGTCCACGAAATAGATCATGTGTTCCAGCTCAGCAGCCTGGGCTACTTGCGCTGAGATGATCGCTTCATAGGATTGAGGATTGCCAAATGTGAAGGTATGCGGCTTCACGCCCAAGGCCAGTAGAGCAGAAAGCACCATACGGCTGTCGTTACCTGCCGTAATGGTAAGGGAAACCTGCTTTGGAACCAAGTATGCCAGATACTGACCGGCCAAATCCTTCCACACACTTGCGTAATGTTCGTAGGGCTCATCTGTAACGGGTCTTTCTGGATTCAGCAAATCTGTCGGAAGCCAGTAATTTGATGACTCCAAGGATTTTCCATTGTAGCGTAGTGTTTCGGCTGCAGTGGAAGCTCTCAGGTTTTTAAACTGTGTTGTCCCATCCACAAAATGAGAAAGCAAGGTGAAAATAGCCGCATTCTCAAGATCAGGCTCCAATTCGAAAGATTTGGAAATCAAATCCAGGGAATTGCTTACCATGAACTGCTCACCATTTTGGTATACAAGAAAATTGTTTACACTGTGACGGTCTGTGTATACTTGAAAACCTGAGGGAGTAATGATGACAATGCAAAAAATACCTTTCAGATACACTATGAAATCCTGACCGTATTTCAGATACAAAGTTCTAACCAGATCATTCTGATCCAAGTGCTTCAGGCTTTCATGACAGTCCAGACGGGGCACCACGAATCCGTCAATATAGACTGTGAAGTCAAATTGGTTTTTAAGCGAAGCAGTCTCGATACTCGTCAAATACTGTCTGTCGCTTGCAGGTCGGTTGGGAATGTTCCTGATGTACCATGGTTCACGTATCATAATTCACTCCAAGCCAAGCTATTTTAAGATCTTAAACGTTCGTAAGAAATTGGTCAGTGTTTTCCTTAACATGTACGGCTTTATCGTCTTCATTTGCGAGACAGGATTGCGGCCTGGCGCGAAGAAATACCTAATGATCTTGTAGAGGTTCTTTTCATAAAAGAAATATAATGCCCAAGTAATAGGAAATTTCAGCCAAACTCCCCTGCCTGTCAAATCCTGTATTGCCGGGCTTGAGTTGTCCTGATCTGGAACGATGAAGTTGTTCAAATTATTAATGCCTTGAAACGACAATGTATAAGACACTTTGTCAAAAGCCACTTTTAGAATGGCAGAACGCCTGGATCGCTGAGAATCAAGCTGGGAAATGACTCCATCTTTATTAACGTTGGAGAAACAGAAGTTCCCTAAACTGTAGAAGATATGCTTACCATTATAGATTTCAAAAGGTTGCAGAGTATGTGAATGGTGTCCCACGATAAGATCTGCACCCGCGTCAATCAGTCTGTGGGCAATCTGGAATAGCTTGGGTTCTGGATACATTGATCCTTCCATTACGCCACCCCAGTGGGGATATACCACTACTTGATCAGTCAGCTTTTTCAGATTCCGGATCTCACTGCAAGCCGTATTCAGATCGAACCAATTAAGCTTGATGCGGGATGATTCAGGTTTCCTGGGATTGGTGTCATGGGTTACATAATTGAGAATTCCTATACGTATTCCATTTTTCTCAAAGATAAAGGGTTTGGTTTCCTCTCCAACCAATGAAGCCCCAATGTGAGAGATTCCCAATTGGTCCAAGCGTCTTATCGTTTTATCAAACCCATCATCGAGATTGTCGTAGGCATGGTTGTTGGCTAGCCCAACCAAACCCAGATTAAGAGTGGTAAGGTAATCCAAAGTAGCCAAGTCAGCCGAGAGTCCGTACTCACGCAAAGGGTTGATCCCATGATCGCCACGCACAAAGCACTCAAGATTTGCGACCACCAAATCTGCGCTTGCCAGAATGCCCTCCACAGCTGTGAAAGGGTTCAGCCCTTTGGCGGACAGGGTATTGTATTCATCATTAAGACTGACATCACCCAGCCAGATGATATCCAGCCTTGGTTGCGAGCGGTTTGTGGAATTCGTGGCCATGCTGTGATATTCCCTATTGCAGTGCTGCCAGCACTGTTTTTACACATTCTCGGTAATTAAACACAGTATCTACTAGTGTCCTTCCCTCAACCCCAATATCCCTGGCCCTGTCAGGATCGTCAAGACACTCGCGAAGCTTAGCAGCAAAAGAGTTTACATTATCTGGTTCCGACAGATAAGCATTGACTCCATCAATCAGGAACAGGGGTATGTCTCCGGTTTTGGTAACCACCACCGGTTTGGCGCTGGCAAGGTACTCTCCCAGTTTGGTTGGGAAACCGTATCTTGCTTGGATGTTGTTCGGTCTGGCAAGAGCCAGGCAGTATGCATTTTGTAGATATCTGTTTACCCCTGCATGATCCAACTGACCGATAAATACTACGTCAGAACATCGATCTGATGGATTCGCCAGTTTCAAGATCCTGCCCATACGTTCGGTTTTTTTGCAGTCTCCCACCAATACCAGACGGATATCAGGATAATCAGGCTTTATCATCAGAAAAGCTTCAATAAGGTTGTAAACCCCATCCTTATCTCCATACATGGTCCCCACATAGGTGATGTCCCTGGTTTTGGTATCAGTATGTTTCATAACCGGTTTTGAGCAGCTGTCTGATTCGTACTTGTCCGGTTCTACCAACATATTCAAGATACTTACCGGCATTGTTTTACCCCGAGTTTCCAGATACTTACAAAAATACCCGTGCAACGAAGTGGTAATCGTAAATAGATGATCTACACGAGGAATAAAATAACTATGGTAGAGTTTAAGATTAATTCGTCTGAGTAATGATAACCTACCCAAATATGGATACTCCGTTCGCTCATGGAATACTTTGATGCCTTTGGATAGCATCAACCGCCGTAAAATTGCCAGGAAGACAAAATCGTCGCCCAAGGTAAAGCATGCATTCAGCTTGCCTGTATTGTTCAACGATTTTAACCTCCCAGACAGGAGTAGCAACGAAACAAGCCTAAGCAGATAATTAACTGGCTTACAACCCGATTTGCCAGATCCGACTTTAACAATCTGAATAAAACGTATATCATGATAACGCTCAGCTTGACTGATGGCTTCCGAAACCTCGGTTACCAGAGAGATCCACGTCACCTCAACACCTTGTTCTGCCAACCCCCTGGCAATGGCCAGCAAGCGATTGTTTACTGCACTGGAAACTTTCAAGTCATTTGGGGATATAAATATTATTCCCTTCCGCATAGTGTCAATTTATCCAATAAAATATGGGGTAGCTATGCAGCCTCAGAGCTTACCATTTCCATAGATGGCTCTTGCACACCATGCTCTAGGTTAAAACCATGTCTGAGATAATAAGAGCCAGGCACCATGAAAAACACAGCAAGATAATAATGATAGCCTCCATGTGCTTTAATGAACAGCATTACGACATAAGCAAGTATACTCACAAAGTAATAAAAGCGATACTCTTCCTCAAGCTTTTCCCAATAAACAAACTGAATTAAGGTTACCCAGATAATGGGGAAGGCCCCCAGCAGCCCAAACTGGGCTAAAATGTTCAACCAATAAAGATGAGGGTTTCCAGAGGTTCCTTTACCAATCAGGGGATTAGCCAAAAACTGGTCCCAGTTGATAGCTATTCGAGCAGCTCTATGCTCAACCGTACTAACTGATCCTTCAGCAGCTTCTGAAATATCTATTCCTGTTATATAAGATATTCCAATATCTCGGAGTTTGGTGCTCATGTCCCTATTGGGAATGGTCTCAGATACTCCGATAAATACCTGACCAATGATATGCCTGGGAGTTACAACAAAAAATGCCAGCAATAAGAGTATGATGATAAGATTCGTCTTGAACCTCTTTCTTCCCAGGGCGGAGAGCAATACAACCGTGAGGGTTATAATAAAAGGGGCCACTATGACCGCTTTATATGATGTATAGATAAACAGAGCTATTACCAATAAGTAGAAGAATGACTTGAAACGGTTTTGCCTCAGTGTATCTTTGTAATAGTAGAAAACAATGGGAATCAAAAACGGCAAGGATGAAAACAGTCCATAACCACCCAAGCCCAATCGCTTAAAAGTACTCACGTCTCCTCTGAAATACTCGTATTCGGTTCCCCGCACAGCACTTGGATACCTGGTGATCACAATCAAGCTGGTGATGCAGGCCAGGATAAACGCAAACCAGGCCACTTTGAGTACAATTCTTAAGTCCCTGATCTTTTCCGGCCGCAAGTAATGTTCCTTTATTAGCAGGGTAACGGCCAAGTCCACTGGCAGAATATTGATCACGCCAGTACCGACGATTTCATATCGCTGTGACACGTAATGCCCGAGCAGACCCATGACCAGGTAGATAACGGTGTACACATAAACAGCAGTCATCGATCTGGTTTTAAAAGCATGCCGGTCACTTAGAAATATCACAACGATAACGATGTATTGCCAGATCCTGTAATGCAGCAGATTTGGGCCAAAGATCCTGATCTGAATTGCAGCCTGGATAAACTCCGCCAAGGTCAGCATCAGAAAAGTACAGACTACAAACAGCTCTATGTTGCGCCAACGCATTTATGCTTGCTCCGTATAGACCAATAACTCTATCAAGAGACTGACTGGATAGCAACACCGATATCTATTCATCCTGGATTCAACAGACAAACCACATGACACGCCTGATATGGTGTTGACAACAATAAACATCGCATCATGCCCAAGCCAAAACTGATTGGAGATTTGTTTGAAATGATTGATCATACACACATCCTTGCAGACCTAACACACGTAAGTCGCTTTATAGCCAGACTCACATATTCCAAAACTCTCAGCCTCTCTGTTCTTCCCATACCCACAAACAAAACCAGCACCGCAAGCCAAGCTTCCGCTATGCCCGCGATAACTAAAAACCTGATCAAGCCCCCGGGCATGAGATCGCGAAGCAGGAACAGAGGCAGTAACATGATAGTGATGAGAGCCATTCTGGAAAGATATTCCCTGATAAACAACATGACATCATACCGCAGCACCAAGCGCAACAAAACAAGTCTTACCGCCAGTGACACGACGGCCGCTACCAGAAAATAAATTTGGATCAATTGCGGCTCCCCGCCCTGTCTATAAGCTATATAAGCCAGTGGCAAAGGCGCGAGGGAAATGAGGCTGTAGCTTATCTGAAACCATTTTTGCTTCCCCGAGGCCTGGATCAGGGCGGGTAGCCCGGCACTTGCCGAATTGACAAGCTCGCGCATCAGCATTATACGCACCAAAACTCCGCTCAGGGGAGGCACCTTGGTTAACCAGATGCTCATGATGTAATCGACCTCCAGCAGGATAGGAAGGGAGGGAATCAACATCAAAAAAAAGGAATACTTGGAAGAAAGCATAACCAGCCTGGTGGAGCGCTCCATGTCTCCGGAACTGTAACTCTTGGTAATCTGCGGGATCACAGCCTGGTTAAGACCTTGGGCAAACATACGCACCATGGAGTCCACCTGGTTTGCAATACCAAAGCTGGCATTCATAATTGTGCCAAAAAATCGATTGATGATAAGGGCTGAGCCCTGATTCTGACCCACGCTGGCCGCCGCTCCCAAGCTTATCCAACCAGAAAAACCAATCATTTCGCGGTATAGCTTCTTATCTCTCTGCAGCTTCCACTTGATGTTCGCTTTGTGCCTAGTTACGCAGTACAGCACGTAACAAACAGGATTCAGCAGATGCACCAAGGTTACAAATACTGCATAGATCCTGAGCCTGTCTCCGGGAATGTAATTCAGTAGTATCACCAAACCCAGATTGATCAGCCTCGTTGATATCTCGATGGGAACGGTGATGCTGAATTTCTCCTTGGCAACCAGGTAACCGTTGAACGGAATGGAGACAATGGAAAAAACCGTGCTTATGATTGCCAGGCTGAAAGCGAACACAGCCGCTGGTAACCTGCCTTCGGGAACCCTGAGATAATTGTAAATGTAAAACAGCCCCACAGTGAACGCCAGCAGGACCACCACGCCAGCAAGAATTAGATGCAAAAGCAGGCTGGTGTTGAAGATCCGGTTGACGTCACCGTTTGGTTTGCCCGTTTCATAGGCAATGTACCTGTAAGTGGTGGAAACCATGATGGTGTTTACAAAGGCCATCATTGATACTATTCCTGCCACCACGTTATAGAGTCCGTAATCGGACACCCCCAGTGCCTTTAGTACAAAACGGGATGCCAGAATCCCGGCTACTGTCGTGACCAGCAGCCTGAGATACAGCAACATGCTGTTTTTAATAATCAAGCGATTGGACATTTATTTCTTAACAGCGTGAAGATAGTACCGCAGAAGGGTATTCATCAAACGAAAATACGATTTCGTATTACCTTTGAAATAGCCCTTGAAAGCTTTCTTGATTATAGGGTGTTCGACCAGCCTTTCCCCCCTGTCCTCAAATGCAAAATCGGAATCCTGATCTATGTCCTGTAACGCGAAGATGTTTTTCCCCTCAATCGAAGTACACCGTACACCCGTTCCGTCATGCCCTAGATTTCGTACCTTTGAAACGGTGGGAAACACACTTAACAACTTATTTTGCCTGATGTGTAGCCCTATGGCAATCTCAGAAAAGGGATCCCAGATTTGCTTTCCCTGCGCAATAGCCAGCATTCCAGCCAGGAATCTTGGATTTGCAGCTCCAGTTTGCAGGACAAACAAGGGATCCCGCAAACGACGGGCTATATTCTGCTGCGAAACGTGCACTTTTTGATATCGGTCCCGCCAAATACCATAACCCCAAACAAAAGCACCCGGATACAGAAAGTAGTTTGCCGCATAACCATTGCCAATGTCCAAAGGCAGGTTGTAGCCACAGATGCTGAAAATCCTGGAATCGGTTTCAAATTTTTCCAGGCCAAGGTTCATATAGGTAAGGAAATTGGGGGCAAAAGTGTTATCGTCTTCAGACACAATTATACGATCATTCACTTCCAACAATTGGGCTTTGCCATCTTGAAAATTACGGACTGCTCCCAGATTTTTCTCTCGTTTAAAAACAATTAAATCCTTGAACCCTGTCAGGTTATCCAGAAAAGCGCGAATCTTGTCATAACCTTCAAAATGAGCTTCTTTAACCGGGTGGTCCAAACCTATGTATAACAGTGTTTCAGCCGCAAGATCATTAGTTCTCAGGCTGTTTACCGCTCTCATAAAGTGATCGAACCGATTCATTGTTCCAATATAAACTGGTGCGTATCTACTCATCTAAGCAATCATCCTCCAAAAAACAGTCGCTGATTGTATTCAGTATGGATCTTATATCACTATCATCGTATCTTTGATCTATTGGTATGGCAACTAAATTTTCAGCCAGATCTGATTCAAAGCTGTCCTTGCTTGCCCATCCGGATACATTGGCCCAATACTGCGGTACAAAGATTCCCTGGGCGATCAACTTGTCACGCAAGCCTTTTACACTCGAGAGAAAAGGATATGCCAAAGGTACGCAATCTTCTTCCAATGCCAATGTCAGCTTGTTGTGTTTTCCAAGCGCAGTATGAACTCTTTTATAGTTTGCCCTGCGTTTATCCCTGACACCATCATAATCGATGGAGTCAAGCATGCGATATGTTAGCTCTGACATTTTTCGCAGTGGCAAGGCTTGAAAAACGGGACTGAGTTTTTTAAAATCCTTATACCCCCCTTCAATCTGATCATCCAATCGTTTCAAAAGATGCACACATCTGTCCCAGGATTCGTCTTGTGCAAGTTCTTGATACAACTTGCAGGCAAGATCCTTGTTTTTGGGAGCCAGGTATGCACCATCTGGAATCCCAAAGAATTTACGGGGAGAATAAAATGTGTCCATACCTATCACAGGCTTTGCATAAAAAGCCTGAGCATTATCCACGATTATGTTACCCATTCCAGATAATGTGCCAATATAACTATCCAGCAAACCAAAATAGTTGGTCACCACCACTGCCTCATCTTCCTGAAGGATGGTAAAGTCAAAAAGTGGCAGCAAATCTTTGCCTATGCTGTAATGCTTATAGCCTACACCTGCCCTGATAATGGGCGTCAGCAGGACGTCACAGGTATAATAGGGAAGAAATACTTTGCTGTATTTGTTGCTACGCAGAATAAACTCAAGAGCGTTCCTTCCACTGTTCAACTTCAGGCAATCCCGGTGGTACTCCTTTCCCGCGGCAAGTTCCAACTCATGGTATCCACCGTAAAACTTCATTCCAACTCCACAGTTACCAGGCTGTCGATGTCTGCCATTACCGATCTCATCTCTTCTTGGCAGTCAAACCTCAACAACAAAACTCCGATAACGGCATTTCCTCCAGTGAAAGGAATGATCTCATCTCCCCTCTGTTTATAAAAATGGCTTTCCAAAATGTGTGGCTTCAGTGATTCAGCCAGGCTTATCCTTTTCAATTTGCCGTTTTTGCTTGAGTGAATCGAGTAATATGCAGTGGGTAACAAATTGCCGGAAGGAATTTTGACAGGTCTTCCTTCCAAGGAATCCAGTATTGCCGCAACCATGTCGAAACCTGTGGCATAACGAATTGCCTGGGGAACAAAGAATCCACCGCTACGCGGCCCGATCTCCATTACATAGTGTTTGCCCCGTGAGTTGACCCTTGCTTCGATATTCACAGGTCCGTTGCGGAATCCGCTGTTCTTGATGATTTTTGCTACATCTTCCACTATAGCCTGCAGGCTGCTTGCGGCAAGAGAACTGGGCCAAGTGGTACCTTTGGGATTGAAAGGGTTGGATACTTCATCGTAGAGATGGTCACCCAGACAGTGAAATACTAACTTTCCATCCAGCACAAAGCCATCCCCGTGGATATCCCCCTGTTGATTGTCTACAAATTCCTCCAAAATCAATCTGCCATTCCTTGAATAAGCGGCAGCTTTGGGGATGGCATTGCGGAGGTCTGCAATGTTGTTGACCAGGGTTACTCCCTTACTTCCGCAAGAATCGGTGGGCTTAAGCATGGCTGGAAAAGTAATGCCAGCCACCAAGTTGGCTTCATTCAGGCCAGAATCCACAACCAAACTCTGGGGAGTATTCAGACCCAGATCCAGCATCAATTTGCGGAAATAGTCTTTTTCGCCCAGTGTCTTCACGCTGGAGAAAGGGTTGCCTGGCAAGCCGAGCTGCTCCGCCGCATATGCGGCAACTGGCGCGGAGGGATCGGACGCGTATGCCAACAACTGATCTGGCTTTAGTTTTCTGGCAAGCTTCAAAACCCCTTCGTAGTCTGTCGTGCTTACATTGTAGTATTCGTCTGCCAGTTTGTGCCCGGGATTATCAGGAAGATAATCACAGGTGCAGATATAATAACCTCTTTTCTTTGCTTCCAGGATTATCGGCATCTGCGCGTATGACGCACCAAGAAAAAGGATTTTTCTCATTTAAGTGCTCTGAAACAACCGCCTTGTATAAACACTACTACTTTTCCTTCACTATCCGCAGCAGATATTCACCATAACCGCTCTTTTTAACAGGTTCAGCCAGCCTCAGCAATTGTTCTTCATCAATGAATCCCTTTCTGTAGGCAATTTCTTCGATGCAACTGATCTTTAATCCCTGTCTTTGTTCAATGATTTCCACAAACTGCGAGGCCTGCAACAACGACTCAAAAGTGCCGGTGTCCAGCCAGGCAATACCCCTGCCCAGAGCCATGACCTTCAGCAAACCTTGATCCAAATAGACCTTGTTCACGTCTGTGATCTCATACTCACCCCGAGCTGAAGGCTTGATGTTGCGGGCGATCTCCAAAACGCTGTTGTCATAGAAATATAAGCCAGGCACAGCATAGTTTGAGCGGGGGTTCTGGGGCTTCTCTTCAATGCTGAGGACATTGAAGTTGTCGTCAAACTCGACGATTCCGTAGCGTTGGGGATCCAAAACAGGGTATGCGGTGACTATCGCCCCCACTGGATCAGTGCATTTCATCAGCTTGAACTGAAAGTCAGATCCGTAAAAAATATTGTCACCCAAAATCAGGCAAACCTTTTCTTTACCTACGAAATCAGCGCCAATCACAAAAGCTTGAGCCAGGCCGTTGGGTACATGCTGCATCGCGTAATGAATGTCCATGCCCAGCTGACTGCCATCTCCCAGCAGTTTTACAAAACTAGCCTGATCTTCCGGGGTGGTGATCAAAAGCACTTCCCGGATGCCTGCCAACATCAAAGATGAGAGAGGATAGTAAATCATGGGTTTGTCGTAGATGGGCATCAACTGCTTGCTGACCGCTATGGTAAGTGGATGAAGCCTGGTGCCAGCCCCTCCCGCCAGAATAATGCCTTTCATTGTATCTCCTTAGTGAGAGTATTATCAGCTTGTGATTCTGTTGACTGTCTTGGATCGAGCATAGTGGGATCGAATTCTACATCAGCATCGTCATCCGGCGTTTCCAAAAAAGAGGGGTTAGGCATATTGATAATCAAGCTGGGCCGCCCTTGCTCGAGGTTTATCACCGCAGTAGGTATGCCAGCCCTGATCCACAATGTAGCATAGTCATGATCTTCTCCTGAATACAAGGTTTCATACCTGCCATCAATCTTGAGCACAACCTTGATGTTACCTTGAATGCAGGTGTACATTGCGTAACGCCGCTTGTGGTAATGAGGTCCTTTGATCTCACCAGGAGCAACCACGGTCATATATACTTGATGGGGGAACTCCTCTTCATTCAAAAAACCATCTTTGCAGTCGATGATCGGAACCAGAAATCCGTTTTCCGCATTGAATCTGTTGTGAGTGATGATTTTCCTGTTCTTCTTTACCCTATAGTCTTCACGCATGGTAAAAATCCTTTATGGTGGCTATTATTGTTTGCATATCTTCTGGACTGAGGTTGGGATGCAAAGGCAGGCTCAACGCTGTTTCATTCAGCAGTTCGCTATTGGGAAGCCTGGCGCTGCTCTTGTATATGGCATTCATGTGCAGGGGATGGTAGCGTAGGGTGGTGTAGATACCTTTGTCCAGCAAATATCTGGCCAACTCGTCGCGCTGGGAGGTTCTGACCACATAGGTGAAATAAGAGTGTTCCTCATGCACTTCGGGGTCGGGGGGCAAAAGCAGATCTCCAACGCCCCGCAACTCCGCCTGATACTGCTCAAAATACTGCTTGCGCAATCCCTGCAGCCATTCAATCTTACCCAGTTGCGCCAGCGCTATGGCTGCGGTAATGTTATTGGGAAGCATTTTGATGAAAGGCTCCTGAATGTTGTATTCCCACCACCTGTTCTTTCCCTGGGCTCCCGATGAGGCTGCCTCAAAACCGGATTTGCCGATCCCGCAATATCTGAGTTGCCTGGCCCGGGCAAGCAAACCGGGATCCCGCATTGCCACACCCCCGCCTTCGGCAGCGGTCAGGTTTTTCACAGCATCAAAACTGAATATGCCCACCTCGCCCATAGTTCCGCAGGCATGTCCTTTGTATGAGGAGGAAACCGCGTGCGCGGCGTCTTCGATAACTGGCAAGCCAAGTGACAGGATGGGGTCCATGTCCACAGGTTTGCCAGCGAAGTGCACCACCATCACCGCTCCGGTTTTTGGCGTTATGTGCGGCTTTATCAATTCAGCGTTGATATTGTTGGTATCCAATTCAACATCTGCAAAAACCGGCACATTACCAGCCAAAAGAACCGCTTGGGCACAGGAAACCCAAGTGAGAGACGGCAATATTACTTCCGCTCCCGGAGCCAGATCCAGCAGCTTGATCGCCATGTACAAGGCATTTGATCCACTGTCCACCATGACGAAATTATTCATTTTACGATATTGGGCAAATTCCTTTTCAAACTGATCAACCTGTTTACCCAGCCCAAGCCATTGCGACTTCAAGACCTGGGTTACCAGATCGATCTCTTCCTGCCCCGTTTTACATCCAAATACTGAGATCATTCATACTCCACTTTTAGTTAAATTTGCCGATCAGTATAGCCTAACAATGTTCTTTAGAATTACACAACCCGGATTGAAACAGCAACTTGCGGTGTGTATAACAAATTCCCGATTCTGCTACAGACAACTGTTCAAAGACTCATATCCCGGAACCTGCTCCAGAAAACCGGCTGTCACCGCGTCAGCGATCGTCTTGCATGGTAGATTCTGCTGGATCACTTCCTCCCTGGTGAGAGTCTTAAAATCAAGCTCAGGATACTTTTTGGCGGTTGCCCGCATCACTTTCATATACACATTCGGCCAGGTACTCATAGCTCTACCCTGGCGGCGAAATTTCTGGTTGAAAAGCCGGATGTATTCTCGGCAATCATCCAAATACGCCACAGATACTTTAATCCTGCGCCGGAAAGCGTGGATTTCCCTTACAATGGAACTGTCCGGGGTGAATTTGGGTGTAACTTTCCTGCGGGCAATGTACTTGTTCAGCCTGGAATTGTAGTATATTACGACATCGTCCATATTGCCGGTAAAACCCGGGAGCAGTACTTTGAGCTTTGCTTTCAAGTCAATTCCTCATAAATGTTCAATTATTATAACGAGTTAAAATGGCTCAGATATCATTTGGTTAAGATAGCTCATAGCGCTGAAGAAAGAGAAGAATCAAAGACTCTTACGGGTTTCTACACCAAACGCTACCGAGACATGGCCAAGAACTCCCCTATACATATATGGTTGCGATGTCGTTGCTCCTCCCAGTAAAACGCTGGGAACGGCAACCACATCGCAAGCTGAAATTTATAAGAGGGCTCTCCGGGCGCTCATAATTGGATTCTGTATCCCTGCAGTTTATTCCCATGCAACTCGGAGGCCTTGGGGTATTTCTCCTGCCATTTCCTGCGGATCTGCGCATAAACATCAGGCAAATGTACCTTTGTACCGATAAAAAAGGGATTAACGCAACCCTTGGCAAAACTCATCTTGTAATCGTATATGCCATCCCCACGTGAAGCGCCACCGCCCATAGAGTATTTTTTGAAACCCTTGCCATATAAATACTTGATAAGCTCCCAGCGCTGAAATGTGTTGGCTTTGTACTGGTAATAATCTCCCAGCGTACCGCCTAAAAAGCCGAACGCGATCTCACCGTCAATCATTAAAAGTTCAGTGGTGATTGCCAACTCATCCAGATAAGTTAGGACAAGCAACGATTTTTTCCCCATATTATTAAAAAGACCACGAAAGAAATCCCGATTAAAAAAGTAAAAAGAATCTGCGGCATTGCGGTCCATTGTGCTGGTGTAGATGCCCATAAAGCTATCCAAGTCAGAATCTTCAACCATATCGCCAGTTTTAACAACAGTCCGCAGTCCATAGCTCTCACCCTTGCGCACAGCCGTTCTCACTCTGCGTCCAAAAGAATCATTCCATACTGAATCCAAACTTTTTCTGAGGTCGATATACACATTATCCAGAACATCGATCTGCTGTGTATAGGTATGGAACCTGCGATTCTCCGTGATCGGGCAGTAACGCACAAACTCAGTTACCACCTTGGTACTGTGTAAATACTCTTGCAATTCCTGATTGTATTTCTTCACAAACTCATGGTCGCTCGCTACGCCGATGATACCATTATAGCCATAAGCACCCGCTATATCATAATACTCCCCATCCAGCTCATAACCCAAAGCACTTAAGGCTTTTCGGATAAAAGGATAAAAAAGATAGTTCTCTTCATCCTTTACTATGTAAAAACATTCCACGGTCTCGTCGCTTTTAATGTGGCACGAGTGATAGTAGTCCGGAGAGAAAAATGGCGATTTTATTATGGCAGGCAAGCTGTCATACAGACACTGCCAAGTTTGACCCACATTTAGCGATTCCAAGCTATAGTTCATTGATAAGGCTTTATTTTGTAATTGTGTATTTTCTCAAGTATTCACTTCTCAACATGGAGAAAATGATAATGTTTTTAAACATACCATTTTTAAAGACATCTTCCCGCAGGACACCATCCCTATTGAATCCCATGGACAAATGAGTCTTGACTGATATTGTGTGATCTTCAAGGCAGTAACTGGAACACTTGTTTATTGGAAACTCGTTAAAGATATATTGCAGAAGGAGTTCCACTGCTTCTTTTGAATAGCCTTGGTTCCATAGTTTTTTCTGACCAATTAGCCAGCCACCAATATCTAATTTCTGGTTTCTAAGATCGATATTCAATATACTTACATATCCAATCATCTCCCCGCTGCTTACAAGACATACTGCAAGATATATGCCCTTGCTTTCGTCCGTTGAACGCTGTTCAGTCCAAAGCTTGTCTCGGGCTGCAGAGACAAAGAAATGGTTACCACAAAGATTCTTTGTTATCTCGTTATCATTATGCCATTGTGATATTAGTATATAATCATCTGGCTCCAAAGCTCTCAGATTAATCCTATTCACAATACCTCCTGTAGATTACTTATATATGTATGCAACTGAGTTAACTGTACGTTTACCGGAATCGTAAGCTCATGATACTGCAGATCCCAACAATATTCATGTTCATTTTTATCGATCTCATCAGATAAGAGCCAATGCAGAGGACAATGTATGTCAAGCGCATGTAATTTTGCCTTCAAGGCATCACGATTTTCCAGATAAACAGCCAAACCCAAGGGAACTGAATCACTTGATGGTTCCTGGAGGATCATCCGTGGATTCAGCCTTTTTTTCAGCTCAGCAAACACTATCTTTCGTTTTCGTCCCAAGGCAGCAAAATCAATTCTGTTCAACAAGCAGCTGTTAATCGGCGGCATATCCATGATCCGGTCGTGGTGATAGTGTTGATTGGATTCATCAATATGTTTGAGGAAGTTTTCCGGTTTGAATAACCCATAACGGATATGGTAATATCGAAGAATCTGGGCGTATCTTTTGTGCAACAGAAACTTTGCTCTGGACCTGTTATTTGGAATGATGTCCATAGGCACCCGGGAAAAAAGCACTCCAGCTTCAAAAGGGGCTATTTTCCGCACACTGTTGAGGCAGAAATCTCCATAAAGGTCTGATTCATTATCCAGCCAGGATTGAACAGTATCCTGAATGGTGACAACGCCCTGAGCCTTAAGATATCCAATGATAGGTGTAAGGTAATTCATCTGAGGGAAACCGAAATAATCGATAAACAACACAGCCTTGAGACCGGTTACAGCCTTCTTTGCAATATCTTCCAGATCCGGCAGCAAACCCTCTTTCAGCTTATAGAAATCGTACATGACACCGGCTTGGCGAAAGGGCTCGATAATGGTAGGACAAAGATATGCCGGGAGCAAAGCATACTCCCCTGGCTGGAAATTGAGGTGCCGGATAACAGCTTTTAATGAGTAGTATCCACCAAAGGTATAATAGCGGCTATATCCAGATAATTCTGATCCATAATCTGAAAATTGGTGTAAATCCGGTTTCAGAAACAGGGTGGGGGAAAAAACAAATTCTCCACCCACAATCATATTTTTACTGGCCATAGCTGTTTCCGTAGCAAGGCTCTCTTCTTACAGAACTAGGAATATTCACCAACCTTGATGACACATCTTCTGAAGCTCTCAGATCTCCCATAAGGGAATTCTTGAACATAGTAAGGTTATTCATAAGGATCCAAGCAGGCCTGGTTATAACATTACTCTTGCAGGAGAATTCAAGAAACTCATTCCTGTCATGCAAGTCCCGCATAAGGATCGCGTTCAGCCAGTAGTTTGAGATACTTGCTTCCGGTTCGACAACAAAATCGATCTCAGAAAATCTGCTAAAAAAACCCTGGTAATGGCAGGCTGTTTCCCTTTTGTTGGCTAATATTTCAGGAAGCCGCTCCATTTGGGCGCAGCCCAAGGCGGCGTTGATATTAGGCATCCTGTAATTATACCCAATCATGTTGTGTTCAAAATTCCAAGGATGCGGGATCTTTGCAGTGGTTGTGATGTGCTTGGCCAGTTTGCCCAGATCTTCGTTGTCGGTGACGATCATTCCGCCGCCGCCGGTGGTTATGGTCTTGTTGCCGTTAAAACTAAGAATACCCAGTTTCCCAAAAGTACCGGTATGCTTCCCTTTATAGTAGCTGCCGATTGATTCCGCTGAATCCTCCACCACGGGAATGCAATAACGGTCGCAGATCTCGACTATACGGTCAATCTCGCAGGGGTGGCCAAAAGTGTGCATGGGTACGCAGGCGGAGATACGTCTGAGGCTAGCTTTGTGAAGACTGAAGTATTGAGGTTGGGAAGGTTGATAGAATTTCCATGTGCCACGACCTTCTAAACCCTCTATACTTTCTAAACTTCCTAAACGCTTTTCGCTATTGGTGACCAAATCCACATTTTCAGCCAGCCACTTCTCCAGCGCGTCTGCTGATAGACCCAAGGTCCTGCGATCGATGTCTATGAATACAGGTTCCGCACCGCAATAGGATATCGCATTGCATGTAGCAATGAAAGTAAGGGGCTGGGTAATGACCAGATCCCCCTGTTCCACTCCAGCCAGCTTGAGAGCGATGTGCAGGGCGGCGGTACCGTTCACTGTAGCCACCGCGTACTTGGCTCCAGTGTAGTCCCGGACCATCGCCTCAAACTGGTCCACATATTTGCCCACGCTGGAAACAAAGGTGCTGTCAACACAATCAAGCAGGTATTTCTTCTCGTTGCCACCAAAGCAGGGTTCGTGAAGGGGAATTGTTTCCCGGCCAGGATAGAGGAACCGTATGAAATCAATTATAGGCTGGAAGTTCATTGTTTTAAAAGTTTAGAAGGTTGAGAGGGTCTATGAAGAGTTGCATTTCTCAGTTGAGTGGGTTGGTAGGCAATCATGTCTATGGATTCCCTTAGCTCCTCATATATAGTTTCTGTGATATAGCTAACATCAAAGCAGAGGGTAGGTTGGCAGACAACATCCATCAGGCTTGTATATGCTGTATGATAATAATGCTCTGATCTTTCTCGCTGATACGTGGTGCTCCTTCAGCAATATTGGAACTCACAGATACCGAGGCTCTTTGGATCTGGCTGACCAATCCATATTTTTCTTCCGCTGGCATCATTCTTGTGAGGCAGTAGATCTCTTTTACCAGTTTCCTCGCGTTTTGCCATGCGCTGAGTTTTTCAAAGCCATACACGCGGATCATAAAAAGTTACAACCCTCTAAACCCTTTATACATTATATATCCCAGCTTTGTACTTCGCCAGGTTTTCCGGCTTGACAAACCACTCAACAGTCTTTTCCAGACCCTCCCTGATGCTATACTTCGGTTCGAATCCAGTAAGGTTCTTGATCTTGGTATTGTCGCACCAAAGGCGGAAAACTTCTGAGTTTTCGGGGCGTATTCTCTGCTCATCTGACACAAAATGCACATCACTGTGCATGATGTCTTTGATCAAATCCAAAGTTTCTTTTATGGATATCTCAAAGTTAGAGCCGATATTAACAATCTCGCCGACAGCTTCGTCACATTTGGCAAGTTCAAGGAAACCCCTGCAGGTATCCTCAACGTAGTTGAAATCCCTGGTGGGGCTGGTGTCTCCTAACCTGATCTCTTTGATGCCCGCAGCGATCTGGGTTATAATCGTAGGTATCACTGCCCGGGCAGATTGACGAGGGCCGTATGTGTTGAATGGCCTGGCAATAATCAAGGGCAGCTTGAACGCGTTGTAAAAACTCATGGCGATCGCGTCAGCACCAATCTTGCTTGCGCTATAAGGAGATTGGGGCTGCAGGGGATGCCTTTCGTCAATGGGCACATACTGCGCGGTACCATACACCTCACTGGTAGAAGTGCATACAACGCGGCTTACATTGTTCTCCAGAGCAGCCTGACAAATATTGAGAGTACCCTTCACGTTGGTATTGATATAGCTGTCCGGAGCTGAGTAGGAATAAGGGATGGCAATCAGAGCTGCCAAGTGAAAGATTATATCCACATCCTTGCAGATTGTTTTGCAGAAATGCGGATCGCGAATGTCGCCGCAGACAATTTCCAACTCCGCACAGGATTTGATATCCTCCAGCCAGCCCCAATAATTAAAGGAGTTGTACTGGGCCAAGGCTTTGACGTGCTGGCCATCCTTTAGCAATGCTTCCGTAAGGTGCGAACCGATAAATCCATCGGCCCCGGTAACTAATACTTTCATGATTTTTCCTTTACAACTTATGAACACAGAACAACACTAATCAAAACCAATAAAACAGATTATTGCATTTACCTGCTGACTTCGGTATCTGGTGTCTGAGTTTCTGCACTTGATCTACCGATACAATCCCGGTAAGATCTCTCAAGGTTCTCAGTGGTTACCTTTAGCGTCCATTAGCGGTTAAATGGTGTCTGTAAACATCCAGGTTTAATCACTTTGGCCCGCTGCAAAAATCCGAGATCGTTTCCCGGTACGCTTGCAGCAGATCGGGAAAGATGCTATCATTGTCAAACCAGCTTTTGATGTGAATCCGTCCTTTGTCTGCCATGGACTTCTGCAATTCCGGGTTTGAGAGCAGCCTTTTAATCTGACAGGCCAATCCTTCAATGTCGTCCTGCGGCACTAGGATCACGTATTCGCCATCTTTGTTGAGCTCATGGATGCTTCCCGTATCATAGGCTATTACAGGTATCCCCAGATACATACTTTCGACTATGGTACCCGGAATCACGTCATTTCTGGTGGGCAAAACGCAGATCCTGGCTGTGGCAGCCTTCTCCAGTACCTCGGCCTGGGTTTCCATGTAGCCCAAATATGTGATTTTATCCTCAAGGTTAGCCTCTCTTGCAATTCCATCCAATTCCTGCCTTGCCGACGGAGCCACCGAGCCAATCACCAAAAGCGTGTACTGTAAGCCTTCGGTTTGTTTTAGCATGGCCAGAGCCTTTATGATATCCGCCAGACCCTTGCTAACCGGGTTAGCGGCAAAGATCACTATATCGTAAAGGATCCTGTCCCTGGGAAATACTGGATAGTCCACGTAGTATCTGTGCTTGTGCATAATCGCCTCTGGATTGATGGCCAGCAGATCCTCTTTCATGGTTTGGGTCCGATAGCCGAAATGCCTGAGGTTTTGGATTATCCTACGCTCCACGTCTTTGCGGTACTCGATCGCCCTCCCCTGCCACGCTACTATATGGGAGGCAAATCCCTGGATAGTGGTGAAAACAGGATAGTAATGCCTGAGTTGAAGAACAACCTCGGCATAATAGGCATTTTCAAAACCATGCAAGTGGATCAGGTCCGGCTTGATCTCAGCGACAATCTTCCTGATCCGCCTCTTGCTGCTGGCAAATCCAGTCCATAGGTCCAAGCGGAAGAAGCCTGGCCATGGTCTTCCCCAAATGGGAATGAAAGGATTAAAGAAGTAGTAGTGAACACCTTCGCTCTCCCAACGTCTGAGGCCGGAAATGTACTTATGTGGGGCAACAACGTGCAGTTCGACCTCATCATCATGTCCCTGAAACGCTTTCAGCAGCCCTGGTATCCAAGGGGCAAAGTCGGAAACACTGCCCTTAGGATTCAGGTGTTTTCTCACCTCTTGGGTGGAAAAATGGCAAAGCCACACCACCTTTATCCTGCCAGTTACTGCCTGCGTTTCTTTCATTGCGTTCAGGAACCTCCCCGGATGCCGGCATCCGGCACCCGGCTGGTCCTGTAAGGGAGGTATAGAATATATCCGGTGCCTACGTGGACCATGTTGGATATATCACTGGGATTATAGTCATTCTGATCTATTATCAACTGTTCAATCTTTTCTGGATCATTAGTGTTGTAATAGTTGTAGTTAGCCGTAACATCGTAATTGTTGTATCCAATTATTCTGATCGCCATTGTCTGGCAGGAGAAATTATTAAAGGTAATAACAGGAGTACAGTTAATGAATGTTTGAATTACATTGTACCCCACGTTAGCTCCACGCTTGCTGTAAAAACAATTCTTGGTTACAGTGGGTGAACAGGTACCGTACAACCGGGTGTCAAGGCAGTAATTGCCAGCAAAGTGATTGTTTTGTATAAGAGAGTTGTTATTTGCTACTTCCAGGCCAATAGAGTTGTTGACCAGATAGCAATTTGCCACCTCTGCCTTACAATACTCCCTTACTCTAACCCCAGACAGACAGCGGATAAAGACAGACTTTTCAATAAGAGTGTTTTGACAACTGGTCAGGTCTATCCCACCTTCCGTTGTGGTTGTAATGCCAAGGTATCCTTCGGTAGTGTCTAAAATACCAATATCCGAGATCGTCAGCTTGGAAGCGTGGACAGAACTATTCTCACGCAAGAGCAGACTGGTGGGTCCAATCTGCCCGCGGATATGTGACAGCGCCACATCACCATACCGAAACTGTAAACCATTCATGGTATTGCTATAACGCACACGCGTAAGGATCACATCACCCTGAACCAAGATCCGGCCAAAACAATGACCGTAATCCACCACATCGCCAGCCACAGAGATCAGGCTATATCTCCCGGAGCCAGTTTCACGTGTGCTGAGATCTCCAGTTATAGTGAGATCAACACCCAATCCCAAAAGCAGATTTGCGCCGCTTTCGATCTGCAGTCCATGGGTTATGGTGGCACTGGTTGGAACAATGTAGGTATGGTCTTCCTTGAGCAGGTCCAGAGAGTCAAAATTGGATATCTGATATTCTGGAAACAACTTTGCTTCGCCAGACACCAAAAAGCTGGCAAGGTTGTTTGACCCGTTACCTATCTCGCAATTATAAATGTAGCGCCAACCCCAGCCAGTTTTGCCATACATAATATTGTACCTACCTTTGGCGATCCCGTTAAGCTTGAACTTGCCATCCGCCCCAGTGCTGCCAGAGAAAACCGGATTCTGGCGACGGTGGTCAAACTCAGTTTCCTGCGAGATTATTACTCCGATCTCAGGATATTCGATATTACTTCTGACTATTGCGGTATCCAGCGCCACTGTGTTATATAGCGCGATCGTAATACCGGAGTGATCAGGTGGGTCATTGGCTTGGTTCCCTGTATCGTTTTCCAGTACCACTGTCCCGGAAAGACTAATCTCTTCCGGTTTGGTAGAACAGCTGTAGAACAGCATCGTAAGAACAAGTAGCAGCAACAGTGAAATACCTGGCATCTGTAGTTTTGTTGACTTCCTGATCATTGTTCCTCCCTTAAATCTTAAGTCCAGAGTACTTTTCGCCTTTATGATCCCACCAAATCCGCCGGAGCAGTATGGATCAGCTTGCGTTTCAACCATTGGAAGATCGCGCACAGCATCCAAATTCCAATCAGCACAACGCAGAAATTGACCGCGTACCGATATCTTTCCAAAGCATAGAGGGTGAAAGTGTGCAGAAGACTATGCAACAGAGGCAAAAAAACCAAAGGATATGCCAAGATCTCTTTTCTGCGCAATATCTTATGCGAGCCCAGCAAATAGAATGGCAGAAAGATACCGTAGAATAGCATACCTGTCAGATTGTGCATCATCGACCACCTGATGGGCCTGAAACCGTACGTTTGAAACTCCAGCTTGGGAAAGATCGGCTGCCAGTAATGCTTGAACGCAATAAGATATTTCTCATATCTACCGTAAATACGGGGTTTTTTGCCATACTTCCGGCCCATCTCTACCGCACTGGCATAATGGGGTGATAATCTGGGGTCTGTGATCTCTGTTTGAAAATGCTCATCGGTGATCGCGTCTCCCCAAACGAGACTGGTGAAAGCAGTTGTTCTGGGGGATAGCAGCACAACCTGGCCAAACTGCCGATAATTACGTATCGTCCAGGGTATCATGGTGACAATTAGAATCACCATCCAGATTGCCAAGTGTTTGATTGCCCGCCACTGCTTTCGGAAGAGCGGAATCATTAAGAACAGCAAAATGAAGGGGGTGTAGATAAAATACCTCTCATCCGTATGGATGAGCAAGGTGAAAGATATCGCGCTACCTGCAACATAACGTAATCGTAAATCGCTTTTGACGTATTTAACCAAAAAAAGTACAGTGAGTGGCACCAGCAGATATACCAGAGGCTCTTTCAAAACCTGTGTGATATAACGATAAAAAGTGACATCCAACATACTCAGCCCCGCAGCCAGATATCCGGTTGTCTTGGAAAACAGCTCCCTGCCCAATAAATAGAACACCACCACCATGGCAGCAGCGGCAAGAGCGTTGAGGATTATGATCGGCCAAAAACTTGTTCCGAAGATCAATATGCCACCTGCAACCAGTATTGGCAGCATGGGAGCAACCACAACAAAGGATTCCCCTGTTCCGATGATCCGGGATGGATACCAGTTGCCATCAGCAAATTGCCGCCCGATATCCCAATATTCCCAAGAATCAGCCCAGTGACTTGTGCCAGAACGTTCAAACTCCATAATCGCGAAAGCCAGGTGCAAGGTCAACGCAAGAGTGAAGATTATCCAGATAACCCTTTTTTCGCTCAGTTTACCCTTATTACGCATTTGTGCCCCCCTCATCTTCCTCAATAGTCCTTATCAATCTGGCGGGATTGCCGCCAATTACTGAACGGTCCGGAAAGCTTTTGGTAACCACAGATCCGGCTCCAACGATACAACAACTACCCAAACTAACTCCGGGCAGTATTATTGAGCCGACACCGATGAAAGTTCCCGGACCAATTACCACATTTTTGATAATGGACATGGAATTGTTCAGCTGCTTTTTCATTAGAACTCTCAAGGGCTTTGTAGGATTGAAATGGCTAAGTATAATACAATGCCTGGTGATAAAGACCCTATCCCCAATTTGAATTTCTTCTGGATAAAGGGAATCAATAATAACGTTGGATGCTATATAGACAGAACGATAATTGGTGAATTTAACACCTCTTATTTTATGGATCCACGCTATTAAAAAACTGGGGTACACCAGATAGTAGGCTATATAACCCAAAAACCCTTTTACAAACAAGCGCAGGCTCATTCTGCTTTCCCCTTCTTCTCGTTGAGAGTCATGGTCATGACTCCTGCCATTATCGCCACAACTCCGATGTATCTGCTTGCGGGAATCGGCTCATGCAATACTATTACCGCGTAAGCCAGAGCGAATAAATAGTGAATACTGGCAAGTGGATAGGCCAGACTGAAATCGAAGTTTCTCAGGATAACCCACCAGCATACTGTGCTGCAGCCAAAACAAAAAACACTGAGGATTACAGTTGGATTACTAATCAAAGCCCATATCAGACTCCAGATACCGTTTACTGGAGCCAACGCTGCTATCTTGAAGAGAACCTGAGAGCTAACCAGGAAAAAAGAATGAGCGAAGCTGAGAATCAGCAGTGCGGCAATTCCCATCAGTTTGGATCTGGTATTTTTCTCTTTAGACATTTATCAGCACCACTCCCAGAATTATTAAAACCATGCCCAGATATCTGTTCCAGGTTATCTTCTCCCTGAAATAGTACTTGGCAACCAAGATCGACCAGACGTAGGAAAGTGAGATGAGGGGATACACTCTGCTAAAATCGTATTTGCGCAGCATCATTGCCCACATAATCCCCATTGCTCCTATCAAAAACATTGCCAGCCAGATTTGCCAGGTCTTCAGATAGTTTTGCCACCCTCCGCCTTTCTGCGCCGCGATCTGAAAACCCCGTTTAAGGATCACCTGATTGGTCGTCAGCAGCATGCTGACCAGAATCATGATTACCAGCATCTTTACTCTAGATCCTTGCCGACCAGTTTTTTCAGGTCACGTATCTCTTTATCCAGAATGGCTGTGAAACTGATCAGCATCTGGTTCTGGTCATGCAGCCGGGATACCTTGATGCTGAGGTACAACACGAACACCAGCAGCAATCCGATAATAGCTATGTAGATCAGATGCCGGGCGTCGGAAATACCGATGATCTTGACCGAGATCCATTTGTAAAGAGGTTCTAGAAGCGGGATGGAAAGGAAAAAAACCGCCAGGCTTATCCAGATCAAAGATAAAACTGGAGTTAGGTAGGACTTCTTGATGGACCTGTAAATGATTATGGAGAAAAGAAGCCCAAGAAACAGGGCGATCAGTTTAACTTTTAATCCCATGTTTTCCCCTCAAACCGTATTTGATCAGGAAACCGACACAATTGATCAGTGATTTTGCTACGTACGATATTGAAGTGCCAAAAGTAAAGCCTGATTTTCCATGACTTCTGGCATTCATGATCACGGGCACTTCCTGAAACACAGCATTTGCGTAGCTACATAACAGGGTGAGATGAAGTGTGCCGTACATCTGATGAGGATATTGTGTAGCGATAAACTCTATGACCTTGCTGCTGTATGCCCTTGCACCAGAAGTGATATCTGTAAAATTGTAGCCAGTAAATATCCTGGCAATGGCAGAAAGTAATCTAATACCGATACGTCGAATATGGTATGATTTAAAGCCTTCCTGTTGTAAAAACCTTGAACCTATTACGTAATCCGCCTTGCCTTCTTGGATGGGCTGAATTAGATCTTTAATGGTGGACGCGTTGTGCTGACCATCTCCATCAAACTGCACAAGTATGTCATAATCGTTTCGCCAGGCATACTGAAAATATGCTCTCACAGTCCCAGGCGCTGAACCTGTGTTTATGCAATGCTGAACATAATCTACACTATTACTTTCCGCGACCGATATACTTCCATCGCTTGAGCCGTTATCAATCAGGACAATATCGTAACCCAGTTCTTCCTGGTGCTTTTTCAAGTCCCCAAAAACCCTTTCCAGGTTGCGCTCTTCGTTATATGAGATGATCGCTATTAGTGTCTTCATGTCAGTAGTATGCCCTTTGGCATGCCAATTATCGAAATGCTTTTCATCCAAGTATTGTATTCTCCTTGTATATTCAGAAAGTCACAAGGTTTATTCATAGCCATATGGATCAAAGCCTTTAGGTAGTTAAAACCAGTCATATGGGTAAATGGGTAACCTCCACCAAAACGAGGATTAAAATCGATGAAATATACTTCGCCTTCAGAGTTTACAATGAAATCAACATCCATGTTACCAATATGTCGGAATGACGAACTGATTAATTGGGCAAGAGTATTGAACCTTTCTGAATAAAGCGTTTCTGCCTTATCTGTTTCTCCGGCTCGCATGGTTATCTTTCGTCTGGGGCAAGAATGAACGAAATTGCCATCTAAATCGTTGAAGATGTCCATTCCAAACTCAATTCCCGATATGTATTGTTGTATTACATCCTTTTTTTCATCGTAAAACAACTCCAGCTCTTCCATGTCTGAAACAAGCTGCAAACCAACGCTGCCACTACCCATTGTTCTTTTCTTTATAACCGGAAAGGCAAAATCATCACTTATCTTGTAATTTTGGGGGCATTTGAAGCCAAATTCTGCGGCTAACGAGTGGTACGAGTCTTTGTTTAAGCAATTATCGATAACTTTGGATTCCGAAACCACTACAATGATTTTGTGAGAACTGAAAAGTTCTTTGTATTCTGCCAAAATCGGCAACTCGTAATCCATTAAAGGGATCACAATGTCAATCTCGTTATCGATACACACTTTTAACAGATTCTGCACATAAACCAGTTCGTTGTTTTCCACATACGGGGTTATGATCCGCTTAACCTGATCTGAAACATAGAAGGCAGCCGTATAGGGCGAAGCATCACTTACAAAAACACTTATATCATATCCTTCATTTTTCAGCGCGACAGCGTATTCTATTATATAGGTCCTTCTTCCGGCATTAGTAAATAGTATATTCATATCAGGTTGTTTAGCGTCCCCCCTGTATTGATGATGAGAGCTTTCTTATGCTTTTGTTTGTAGTAATAACAAGCTGACAAAGAGTTGTATATGGGATCTGGAAGTACCCCAGTATCGGAAAAAAAGCGTTGCCTTGCCTCTTCGGTGTCAGGATTTCGCTGCCCATAGGTTCCAGCAAATGAATCTATAATATTCAAACCTGGAAACTCGGTAATACCTTCCAATTCACTCAGCGCAGAGTAACATCTCCGAATGTCTCTGGAAACTGATATCCCTATCACTTCGGTGTTCAAATCCAATTTCCTTATGGCATTCCATATTCCATAAGCTGTAGTGCCTGTCCCAAAAGGCAGAATTATTGCAGTCACCTTCAGTAAAACATCCGTTTCTCTGCTGATCTGCAAAAAAAGCTCTTCGTATGCTTTTGCAGCCTCAACTGTATGGGCTCCCCCTGGTATCCACTTGTAGTCTGACTGCTTATCTTTAAGAGCCTGGATGCTTTGATACGCGTCTGAATGTGATGTTATAGTCAAATGAGCCCCTAGCCGCAAAGCCAGCCGCAAATTTGGGAATTCGTTAAAATCAATGGTTCGGTCGGTAATAACAATTCCATCGAATGGGATTCCGTAGTACTTAGCCCAATAGGAACAGGCTACAATGTGGCTAGAAAATGGAGAGCCAAATGAAGTTATACCTTTAAGATTCTTAGCTTGGCCTATGATTGCTTTGACTTTGCGATATTTGTTGCCACCAACAAGGCCATGGATGATGCTTTCATCAAGAAGAAACGAGCCGTTATTGATCGACTTAAGCTTGTAATTCATCAAACCTCAGCCTAAGCAGAATGCTAAACTCACCATTATCTCGGTTACGAACCTTTCCATACTCTTTGAACCCCGCTTTTTGGAATAGTCTTCTTGAGCTAACATTGGATTCCCATGTCTGTGTTTCAATGCCAACCATTCTGTTGTCCCTAACAATTTCAATCATTGCCTGGACCAGTCCTGAACCTATACCAAGCTTAGCTTTAGAACTAGCTATATAAGTTAGAAACGCGTATTCATAACCCGATGGTGTACAATAAAATGATGCCACTCCAACTATTGAGCCGTCATCCGTTTGTGCATATAGAATGCTGGATTCAGAAAACAACTTATCCAAGTACTTGGCGAAATCTGTTCTCTGGCTTATCGGCGGGACAAACAATCGTTCTGTTTTAAAAAAATATTCCTTAAGCTTTCCAGCGATGCCGACATCATGCTCTTCCCTATCATAAACACTGATTCTATAGTGAGCTTGATCAAGGGGAAAAGTATTGTTTTCATTCATCACTGAGACTGCTAACCTCGGCAAGCATTTTCTGACTAGATTTAATGACCTACTATCACTCGTTTAAATCAAACCAAAACCTTAATATGATTTTTGAAAGAAAGTGAGCTTCTTATTTATTCTGGAAATGTTCTTTGTATATATCTTGGGCAAGCTCATAATCCTTAACCTGCCCGATATCCAACCAATACTCCTTGATTTGATAATGAGTTATTTTCAACTTTGCGGATATCATGTCGTTGATCAGTGTATCCATACCATAATATGTATCATCGGGTATAAGCTCAAGAAGTGGAGCCTTAAAAACGTACACCCCCGCAAGTATGTTGGTGCGGATGTTGGGTTTCTCCTCAATCCCAGTAACATAGTCACCATCCGTGAAGATATTCCCAAAATGGAACGGTGTGATTAGTTCTTTTGTGCAAATCGTCAGTAACGAGTCCCTGGCACATGCATAATCGTAAAGATCTCCGTAGTTTAACTGCGTTAAGATATCACCATTCATTACTAAGAAGGGTTCCGTAAGATGTTCTTTTAGCAGTTTCACCGGACCCGCCGTTCCAAGTGGTTTGGCTTCTTTGCTGATTTGAAGTTTCACTCCGTATTTTCTGCCGTCACCAAAGAAGTTCTCAATGTAGTCAGATTTGTAGTTGGTTGCTAAAAATATCTGGTCAAAACCATGCTTCTTGAGGTGTTCGATCTGTATTTCCAAAACAGCTTTTTCGCCAATGGGCAGTAGCGGTTTTGGAATCACTTCCGTAAATGGCCTCAGGCGTGTACCCAGACCTCCTGACAGAATGATGGCTTTCATAATACCTCAGTATAACTTGCTTAATTGTGATTGTACTGCCTAAACAAAACAATTAATTGGTCGTAGCATATTATCGCTTAAATAACTAATACATTCCACTGAATTCATTTATGATACGATTTGATGAACTCCTCCACTTCAGGCAGCCCGCCCTGGTAGATGAGGTAGCCGTTGTATGGTTCACCGGTAGTGATATCTCCAGCGATGGGGGTAAGCATCAGTTCGCGCACCTTTTCCGGATCGCTGGATTGCCCCAAAGCCCAGCCCAGCTTGATATAGGCAACCTCGGGCAGCAGGTTTTCACCTGGCACGATACCCATGCTCATCAGGTCGCGGCCGGTATCGTAAACGAACATGTGCACAAAGCCCCAGAGGGTCTGGACGGTCATATATATCTGCACGCCTTTGGCAACCGCGCGCTTGATGGCGGGATAGACTGGCTTGTTGACGTGTCCCAAACCGGTGCCGGCGATCACGATGCCCTTGTAGCCATTCTCGGTGAGGGAATCGATGATGTCCGGATGCATGTTTGGATAGTAATAGACGATGGCAACCCGCTCTTCGAAAAATGGCAACACAGTCACTTTTTTATCAGAGCGGCGTTTGTTATATTCCGTCTTTATAGGGATCACAGAATCCCTGGTGACGCGGGCAATGGGAACGTCGCCGATGGTGCGGAAAGTGCTGCGATAGGAGGAATGCATCTTGCGCACCCGGGTGCCCTGATGCAGCAGTCCGTATTCATCGCTGGTGGGGCCGAACATACAGACCATCACCTCGGCGATGTCGGAATGACCGGCGGTGAAGGCCGCGTGCATCAGATTGAGCGCGGCATCAGAGGAAGGGCGGTCGCTTGAACGCTGCGAACCCACCATCACTACGGGGATGGGCAGGTTTTGCAGCATGTAGGAAAGTGCCGCCGCGGTGTGGTGCATGGTGTCTGTACCGTGCCCGATGATGATCCCTTCGATGCCCTTGCCAACCTCTTCGCCGATGGAGGCGGCCAGCTTTTTATACTGTTCTGGCCCCATGTTCTCTGAGAAGACGGCAAAGAGTTTTTCCGTTTCCAGATTGCAGATCTCCGCTAGTTCCGGCACTGCTCCGTAGAGTTCGCCAGGCGAAAAAGCAGGGATCACGGCTCCGGTGCGGTAGTCCAGGCGCGAGGCGATGGTGCCGCCAGTACCCAGCAGTTTAACCTTGGGCAGACCCGGCGTGGTGGGAAACTCTTTTTCCGGGATCTTGTAATGCGCTTCTTTGTATCCTGTTTCGCGCATCTCCAGAATTGTATCCACATCAATGCCCACGTTATAACCGGTGGCCAACTTGAGCACTATATGACGGTCGTCGTCGTTTTCACTGCGGGGCAGGATGATGCCCTGGAATGTGCCGCGGGTGGTCTGAACTGTATTGTCGCCCCAGACCCTTGCCTGGAAATGTTTCAGCACCTCCAGGGCGCGACCTTTGTAGCCTTTAAAAAGATCCAGCATCTATTTCTTTTTCCACGAATTACGCGAATTTAAACGAATTATGCACTTAAAGTAGTACGCGTTCATATTGCTGGCTGGTATAGTTCCAAAGTTGATCAGTAGCCCCAATTTCAGTTTCGATACCTTAAGATAATTAAGGATTTGTGGACAATTCACGATCAACAGCCTGGCGCAGTTCAGCCAGAGGGATATTTCCCAAGGCAATAGGGCGAAGCCGTCCCATCATCCACCGTGTCTGGGCGTCCGGCCGTTTCAAGCCACGAGTTCTTGCCCGGCTCCACATGCTTTTCAACAGGGGAATCTGTTCCAATATCTCTTCGCGGCTAACTTTTTTGAAGTTCAGCACAGCCAGCACAGAGGAAAACTGCATATTGGGCTGATCGAAGAGCACTTTCAGCATTTCTGGAAGAATATCCGGGGCAAGCTTGTTTTTAGCGGTATATTTGAGCAGATCGGCAACACGTTGATGGCTGAAGGGCAGCGGATCACGTCCCTGCAAACTCTTGAGCAGATGCGCGTAGAGCAAAGCCAGCCGTTTGGGCGGGAATGAGTATTGGTCAGAAAGTTCCACCAACACAGGCATCAGGTTGTTGCGCAGCAAATAGATATAGGCATCGCGGGGAACTCCCCATTCCGCCAGTTGCTCCAATCTCTGTTCCAGGCCTACGGGCAACGCGGCCCTGGCGTCTTCGATCATCTCTTCCGTAACCGGGATCGGAGCGGAATCAGTATCCGGATACATGCGGTCTGCACCGGGTAGCACCCTTTCAAAGAGTGTGGTCCCATCCGGCAACGACTTGCGGGTCTCGTTGGGCACTCCCGCAAAGGCCATAAGACAGCGTTCCCCGATGGTTTCCAAGGCAGTTTTTACGTCTTCCTCAGGCGCCCAAAAAAGTATCTGCGCGTCATCCGGAACAGCTTTCAACTCCTGCCTTATCCTCTCCCAATCGCTTTCCGCAAGGCTGGGTTGCAGATCTTCGCTGTGATACATGTTGGGCCATTCCAGGCAGGCGATTACCTTGAGCCGGTCTGAAATCTCGTTGGCAAAACAGCGTCCGGGCTGATTGAACCAACTCAGGATGCCGCCAAAGCCTGGCAAATTGACAGCGACCAGTTTCCAGCCATCCGCAGCGCATTGTTTGAGGAGAGGGATATGCCGCCATTCAGTGGCGTCCAACAGGCAGTGGCTGATCTTCCACTTGGCCGGGTCTCCCATTCTGGCATTTAGTTCATCTTTGATCAGGAGCAGGGATTTCTGCCGGAAAGCTTCGTTGTGCGTAAGTTTGGGAATCCAGGTGATGTGAGCCACACCCTTGATCTCCACCCTGGTACCGCCGGTGATGGATACGTTCACATCTTCACGCGCCGCGCCAATACCGGTTCGGACCAGTCCGGAACTGCGTGCGATAAAACGGATGTGCTGGGCAGTTTCAGCAGCCTCCCAGGGAGTAAGCATGTCCGGATAGGTAACCGTTTCGATCAGAGGCATACCCAAGCGGTCGGTGAAATAGGTCCTGGTGTGGCGATGATCGCTGACTTCTCGGCAACTGTCTTCTTCGATGGAAAACTGGATCACGCTGATGGTCTTGGAGGTGATGGGAAACTCACCTTCGATACCCAGGATGGCTGTGCGCTGAAAGCCAGTGGGGATGCTTCCGTCCAGATATTGCTTACGGGTTATATGCAGTTCGCCCACGATCTTCATTTTGAGCAACAGGGCAACCTGCATCGCGTGTGCGAGAGCTTCCCTGTTGAGAGGAAAAGGAGGCGTATCGTCCACCTCATAGGTGCAGGCGCTGTCATTATTGATGCGGTAGATGATCTTCTTGCGGGTCTTAAACTCCATCAGCGCGGTGCCGTCGTATTCGCCCAGTTCAGAAAGGGTCGGGCGCATGTGGCGCACCACTTCCGCATCGAAATCCTCAAAGTCGTGATAGATTCCCGCGGGACAGCGGCAAAACAATTTTTGAGAGGTTTTCAGTTGTTGGTGAACTTCCAGGCCACATTTGAAGCCAAGCTCCCGCCAGGTCACTTGCTCAGTGTCCGAAAGTTTTTTCCAGCCGGTCTTGTCCCGGCTGAGCAACCAGTTATTCTGGTTAGGGTTATCCATCAAAGATTCCCTTGTATGTATCGTTGGAAACTAAATCAGACGGGGGGCTGATTTTGTCCAGCTTTAATTTGACCATCTTATCTGTATGGTGGATCGCAAGCAAAGCATTATAGGCAAAACCGGAACTCCTTCTAGATAGAGTTAGTGTGTCTATCTCTTTCTGGCAACTGAAAAAAGTGACTATGCCACAGCAACAGGAAGAAGGCATAATTTGGGATAAAACAATCCGTGACACTGGCTCTGCATCTGAGTTAGTCGCCGCAAATGGAGCAGCCCAAGCATAAGCGATGAAACATGGCATTCCCCCATGCCATGATTTACCCTCTGAGATTTGCCCCATAAGTAGTTAGGGTCATCATCCTTAGGTCATCCCTATAAAAGTTAAGGTTGACCCCAGGATGATCCAAGCTTGCCCAAAGGATGGAAATGGGAGCAGCCCAGCAGAAAAGCGGATCATGAAATACAAGCACACTCAAGCTGGGACACGGGCTCACGCAGAAAGAGGCCACGCTATAGCTTGAGTGAGTCCGCTCGGGTGGCGTAACTTGAATCTCTGGTGTTTATTATATCTTGGGGCAGAACAGGATAGTCTTTATTAACCGGAGCTGGTTTGGGAACAAGCGACATCAGATAATCGTAGCTAAAGAACAGGGCGATCATGATGATCAACACCAACACCGGCCATAGTTTGAGAAAAGAATTGGCCAGAATCTGCTTTGTAGATTTGCGGCCTGGATAGTAGATTCCGCTGCCAGACCTGTGGCTTTCACCTTTTAACAGGCTAAACAACCCCAAAATCATGAACACAGACAGCACAAAGAGACCTAAAATGCCCAGTACCATTATAACATCAGGTAGCCAAAAAAGATCTGAATTGATAAGAGACATCCTGATAATCAGGTACACCGGCCTCAGAGAATAACTCATCACAAATGTCACCAGCAGGGCCAAAAAAATCACCACAACATATTTAACCTTGTCGTCCATAGAATCATCCTTGCCTAAACAATCCTCTCGAAGCATACATACCAAGCTTTATTCCTTTAACGTATCCAAGGATAGGTCCGGATTGCTTGAAAAACGCAATTCTATCCGGATCAGAACTCCGCTCCAAAAGCCAACAATGACCATTTGAAGCGCCCTATCCCAAGTAATCTATTACTAATCTTTCCTACACGTAAGTGCTTGAAAAATGGTGTGTCGTTTTGACAGA
>DAOLWC010000004.1:0-100066 GCA_035420965.1 Candidatus Cloacimonadota bacterium
TTGACCTACGGATGACTAACGCCAGAGGGCGGGATGCAAATGAGGGCAATCCTCCCCCATAATATATAGGTGCTACGATCAGGCCGTGGAAAGGTGGATGGATGAAATGGTGAAAAAAATGAGATCCAGTTGTAATAATGCAAGCGAAATAGTATCAGCCAGAATATAGAAAAAGGGACATCCGTGAGGGTGTCCCTTGTTATTATTTGGTTTACAGGTTATCAGAATTCGAATTTCACAGACACCTGGTTGGCCAGACCCGCGGTTTGGCCGCCGATGAAGTTCGGTCCATCATGCAACAGGCTTTTGGTGAACACCGTGTCGACAGTGAATTTGCCAAAGTGAAAAGCCAGACCCAGGTTCATGTCGAAGTTAGAGTTATAGGCGGACCAGATTTCACTTTCATCATTACCAGAATCATAATCTGACTCTTCCGACATTTTCCCGAACACATAACTTTGATTGGCTCCCACTCTACCGGTGAGCCATTTTGTGATTTGGGATTCAACACCCAAGCTATATTCGGGGACGAACACCAACGATAATCCATCTATAAACTCGTCGTCATTCTCCGAGTTGGTTATGGTGGTACTTGTCGATACAAACTGGATAGGTTTCACGGTGAGGATAATGTGATGGTTGGGAGCTATCTTGTAATCCGCACCCACGCCAAGTCCAAATCCCAGGCGGGAATGGCTGGCTTCATCCTCTGCATTGCTTGCTCCACCATGCTCCACCTTGTCGCCCAGACTCTCGAAATTGACATTAGCAAGGGCCACCAAATCCAGATTATTGTTTTCCTGGATGAAATAGCGGCCACCAAGCATGAGTCCAAGCCCTGAATGGCTGGATTCATCAATAAGGGCGTTGTCGTTGTCGTCGCCAGCGGTGGCACCCTGTAGATAGAACTTGGCGCCCAAGTCCATCTTTTCTACGCTCATTCCACCGCTGATTTCATAGTAATGGGCGCTCAGTTCCTGGGTGTAATCAGTATTGGTAGCATCAATTTCGTGAGTGTATTTTGCTCTGTCGATCGCCATGCCGAAGCCGAGGGCAAACTTTTCCTTGAAGCCATAGTAGAACTGGACCTTGCGGCTGAGATCAAGATTAAAACCGGGCCAGTTGATATGGCCGTCTAAGTCCACTTCTGTGGGCAGATTGAGGTAAAAGCCCAACACATTGGCTTTTAATGGAACGTTGGTGCCAATTGTCCAATCCCAGGAATCACCGGCTGTGTAAAGCTCGCCGGTTACGCTGCGATTGTATCTGAAGATAGTGGAGGGGAAAGTGTGGATGTCTGTGTCATCCCGGATAAATCCATAGGGATAGCCCAATGCGGTCATGCGGCTATCGGTAGCGAACAAGCCACTTGCCACAAGGACAAGTGATATCAATAATAGAACAAGGGACTTGCGATTCATCTGAATCCTCCTTCCTTTTTTTTGCTAATATTCGTGAGGGAGTTATTGTAATCCAGCTCACGAAACCATATTTATATAGGATGCAGTATCTTGTCAATATATTTCTGCAAATTCGAGAATATGGTTCAGCTTGCCAATGTTTTGTATCTAATAAAAATAGCGATTCTGAGCCGTGGAAGCTGGGCTTAGGGGGGTTATATAATAAGAAGTAACCTGTTGCGTATCTGTGTGTTGGCTGATAGATGGGCAATGCTCCTCAGTAACAGGAATGCGTATATTATCCCAGATAACAAATGAGTTATTCGGAGATTTACAGCTCCCAAAAACTGTATGGGGTGTCTGCTATTATTTCCGCTCAGCCTGGAAACACCAGACCGATTTCCCGTTTTGCGTTATCTGCGCTGTCCGATGCGTGGACCGCGTTTTCTGTTATACCTTCCGCGTAGATATCCCGTATTGTGCCCGTTTCTCGCTTGGCGGGATCAGCTTCTCCGACCAGTTTCCTAAGGTCCTGCACAGCGTTCTCTTTTTCCAGCAGGAGGGCAAAGACAGGCGCGGAGCAGGTGAATTTGATGAGACGGTCAAAGAATTCCTTGCCCTGATGGATGTGGTAAAACTCCGCCGCTGCTTCCGGTGTGAAGGTGAACACCCGCGCCTGGCGCAGGAGGAATCCCGCCTCTTCCACCAGGGAGATGATGTGCCCAACATGCTTGTGGGAAAAAGCGTTGGGTTTGATAATCAGCAAGGTCTGGCTGATCATCTGGCTTTGTAAATTGTCTCGATATAATCCAGGGCAGCCACCTTGATGGCGATATCCCGGTTCAGGGCTTTGCTGGTGACGATCTTGTGGTTGAGGATCTCGGTCCAGACTTCAAACATCTCGCTTGGTTTGAACTCGATGGATGTGTATTGTTTGAGCATATCCTGATAGAACTCATCGCGGTCAGAGTCCACTCTGGCAATGACCAGCTTGAGGCTGTCCTGGCACACATCGTAATCCTTGTAGCGGACATCCACCACGGCATAGCCCAGTTTGAGCAGGTTTTCAAAATTGATTTGCAGGTCTTCGGACATTTTATCGCTCCACAGTTTATTTTCTCGACAAAAACGAGCATCTCGTTTTTCTGTATCCAAGCTTTGGCGACAAAGATAAAAGTCAAGTTAAAACTGAAAAAAAGATATGCCTCAAATCCAACCAAGAGACGCCGGACGGCAGGAATGGCAGGCAGGCAAGAGCAGAGGTATCATGGGAATTTTCAAGCTGCACTCCAACTATGAACCCAGCGGAGACCAGCCGGAAGCCATAGCTTCCCTGGTGGCTGGGATCAGGGAAAACAAACGCTTTCAGGTGTTGCTGGGGGTTACCGGCAGCGGCAAGACCTTCACCATCGCCAACACCATCGCTCAGTTCGACCGTCCGGTGCTGGTGCTTTCCCACAACAAGACCCTGGCCGCGCAACTCTATGGCGAGCTCAAGCAGCTCTTTCCTGAAAACGCGGTGGAATACTTTATCTCTTATTACGACTATTATCAGCCGGAATCCTACATCCCCGGAAAAGATATCTACATCGAGAAAGACGCGGACATCAACGAGGAAATCGAAAAGCTGCGGCTGCGTGCCACTATGAGCCTGATGGAGCGGCGGGATGTGATAATCGTGGCATCCGTCTCCTGCATCTACGGGCTCGGCGTACCTGAGGAATACCGTGAAGCGTTGATCCGGCTGGAAGTGGGCATGGAAATGGATCGTGACAGCCTGCTCCAAAAGCTTGTGACAGCCCATTACAGCCGCAACGACATAGCCTTTGAACGGGGAGCGTTCCGAGTGCGGGGCGACATCGTGGATATCTATCCCGCTTATTTGGAACATTGCCTGCGGGTGGAGTTTTTCGGAGACGAAATTGTGAGCCTGGAAAAGCTGCATCCAATATCCTACCAGAGTCTGGGCAAGGTGGACAGCTATCCAGTGTATCCCGCCATCCACTTCATCATGAACGAAGACAAACTGCGCGGCGCGTTACAGAATATCGAGCGTGAACTGGATGAACGTGTGGCCTTCTTTTTGGAAAACCAGAAATATGTGGAAGCGGACAGGATCAAGTCGCGCACCAAGTTCGATCTGGAAATGCTGGCTGAATTGGGTTACTGTTCCGGCATCGAAAACTATTCCCGCCACCTCACCGGATCGCCGCCCGGAGAGCCGCCCAGTTGCCTGTTGAACTATTTTCCCGAAGACTTTATTTTTATCATAGATGAATCCCACGTCACCATCCCCCAAGTGCATGGGATGTTCGGGGGCGACTACACCCGCAAGAAAAACCTGGTGGATTACGGTTTCCGGCTGCCTTCCGCCTTCGATAACCGTCCCCTGCGCTTTGAGGAGTTTGAGAAATATTTACGCACTGTAGTCTTTATGTCTGCCACGCCGGCTGATTACGAATTGGAACTGACCCAGGGCGAGATCGTGGAGCTGGTGATCCGTCCCACCGGATTGCTGGATCCTGAAATGGAGGTCAAGCCCATCCGCAACCAGGTGGACGACCTCATCGGCCAGATCAGGGAACGGGTGGCCAGGGGGCACAAAGCGCTGGTGATGACCCTCACCAAACGCATGAGCGAGGACCTCAGCACCTACCTTCAAAACGCGGGCATAAAATGCCGCTATCTGCACAGCGAGATCGACTCCATCGAACGCGCGCAGATAATCCGCGCCATGCGCCTGGGCGAGTTCGACGTGATCGTGGGCGTGAACCTGCTGAGGGAGGGCCTTGACTTGCCGGAAGTGTCGCTGGTGGCGATATTGGATGCGGACAAGACCGGATTTCTGCGTTCAGCGAGGTCGCTGATCCAGATCTCGGGACGTGCCGCCAGAAACGTGGACGGCAAGGTGGTGCTCTACGCGGACGAGATTACGGATGCCATCAGGCGCACCCTGGATGAGACCAACCGCCGCCGCCAGAAACAACTTGAGTATAACCGACTCCACGGAATTACTCCTCAGACCATCACCAAAACGATCGAGGAGATCATGCAGTCCACTGCTATCGCCGAAGGTTATGCCTCTATCGACAACGCAAAGGAAGAGGCTAAACCGGACAAAGAGGAATTCTTCCAATATCTTGATCTCGACAATCGCGACAAGATGCTGGAGTTGCTCAGGAAAGAAATGAAGCGGGCTGCCTCCAGGCTTGATTTTGAGCGGGCCGCGGAACTGCGGGACAGGATTCTGCAGATCGAAAACTCCACACCCTGACAGCTTGCCATCAAAATCGGCAAAAGATCTTCTTTGAACTGATGAGGTATCTTGCTATTTGAGAGTATGTTAATATGAACAGAATACGTTCTGAATCAATATAAATATCGGAACAAACCCCATTGTATTACACACCTCCGTCCTTTGCTACCAGAGGCTTTGGGGGTATCATCCTTAGGTCATCCTTATAAATTATAAGGTTGACCTAAGGAAGACTCAAGATTGAGCTACGGTTGGAAAGGAGGGCGTCAGTCGCTCAGATCCAGCTTTCGGCTTTTGAAGCCATAGCCAAGCACGTCATAGACATCGGTTACGATCATAAAGGCTTCGGGATCAATGTCTTTGACAATGTCGGTGAGTTGGGGTACCTGGCGGCGGTTCAGCACGCAGAATAAAACTTCGGTCTCCTTCTTTTTATAGCCGCCCAGCGCTTTGAAAAAGGTGACGCCGCGGTCAAGCTCGGTGTAGATGTCTTCCTTGATCTCATCTACCTTGGGTGAGATCACGAATACACCCTTGATGTAGGGCAGGCCTTCCGAGGCGAGGTCGGTAATCTTGGTGGTGATAAAGAGGTTTATGTATCCCAAAATCAGGATTTTGGGGTCTTTTAAGAATAGTGCTACAGCAAGGATGATGCCGGTTTCCACAAAGTAGTAGCCGGTACCGATGGAAAGTCCGGCTTTTTGCTTAATGAGGGCAACGGGGATATCTGTGCCGCCCGTGGAACCGCGGGATTTGAAGATCATACCCAAACCCAGTCCCAGAGCTACTGAACCGGCTATGGCTGAAAGAATCATGTCCTCCGGAGCAAGGAAGGCATGGATGGTGTGTCCACCCACCACAAATGTGTGTTTGGCAAGATCCACCCAACCCAGGCGGGCCAGAACCTTGAGGTGCATAAAGTCCGTCATCAAAGAGGAGACCAGCATGCCAAAAATAGACTTGGCGCCAAACGACTTACCGATGAAGATAAAACTAAGCACAAAGAGGGGAATGTTGATCAGGATCATGCTGATTCCGTTTGGAATTCCAGTTAAACGGTTTATGATCTGGGACAGACCGCCCACACCTCCCGGAGCCATGTTGTAGGGCAGTAAAAACCAGGAATACCCAATGGCAAAAAACACCGCTCCGATGAGAATCCCGCCTAAATAGCGAAGTTCCCGGAGCAGGAGTTGCTTCTTACTCAATCTCTTCACTTGTTCTTCTCCTAAAATCTTGACTAATTAACAGGTCGGATAATCGTGGCGTCGGATGCTGTCGGGCGTCCAAACTCCCGCTGCTAACGAAACTTGAAGCGGGCATCAGGAAAAACAAAGGAAATAATCCATGATCATCGACCTTAGATTAGATGGTTTCAAGCACAGTCTGGTGGAACTTGATAATTCCAAGCCTATCAGTGAGATAGTGCGCACTACTGACATCTCCGCCGAGACCGTGTTGTCCTATAAAATCGATCATCGACAATATGTCAATGACGAATATGTCCTAGCTCAGAATACCATGGTGGATTGCATCACTTACAAGCATCCGGAAGGCAGCAGGATCTATCATGATTCTTTGATCTTTGTAATGGCCAAAGCGGCGTACAATATTCTGGGCGAGAACAACACTCTGGTGGTGGAACACTCGGTGGGCGACGGAGTGTTTTGCGAATTCTTTGGCGACCAGCTCTGGACCGCAGATGATTGCGCGCGCTTGTTGCAGGAAATGCAGCGCATTGTGGAAAACGATATTCCCATCGACAGGATCGAGGTGCGCACCGAGGAAGCCCTTGATATCTTCGGTTCCATGGGCCGCAAAGACCTGGTTAAAAACCTGAAATACAATTACCGGGACAGCGTGCCAATCTATCGCTGTGGCAAATACTACGATTTCTTTATCCGTCCCCTGGCAGACCGCACCGGTATCGTAAAAGAATTCGATGTGATCTTCCAGGATCCGGGCTTCATTCTTCGCTTTCCTTCCGGACCGGAATTCAAGGTCGTAAAGCAGTTTGTTTTGCCAAACAAGATTTTCTCGCTACACCAGGAACATGATAAGTGGCTTGATATCCTCAAGGTGCACAATATCATAGACATCAACAAACTGATAGACGACTATAATGTCTCGGAGTTCATCCTGACAGAGGAAGCTTTGCAGGAAAAGAAGATCGCGGAAATCGCGGCGGATATCAGTGCCAACAAAGATATCAAGCTGATCCTGATCGCGGGGCCTTCTTCCTCTGGCAAAACCACCTTTGCCAAACGTCTGTCCATTCAACTGCGGGCCAGCAAAGCCAAACCCAATGTGATCGGGCTGGACGACTATTTCATCGACCGCGACAGAACGGTGCGTAAGCCGGATGGCGGTTTCGATTTCGAATCCATCCATGCCCTTGATTTGGAATATCTAAACCTTCAGCTCACGCAATTGCTCAATGGCGAGGAAGTGGTGTTGCCACATTACGATTTTGCCCGGGGCAAGCGGCGTCCCAGCAATAAGGTGATCAGGCTCAAACCTGAGGATGTGATCGTGATGGAAGGCATCCATGGGCTCAACGACAGGCTGACGGCATCAGTGCCAGCCAACCGCAAGGTCAAAATATATATAAGCGCCCTGAACCAGCTTAACATTGACGATCACAACCGGATTCCCACCACAGATTGCAGGTTGATCCGAAGAATTGTGAGGGACCATCAGTACCGGGGCTACACGGCAATGGAGACCATCCAGCGCTGGCCTGACGTGCGTGATGGCGAGGAAAAGAATATCTTTCCCTATCAGGAAAACGCGGACTATATGTTCAACAGCAGTCTAACCTACGAACTGGGGGTGCTGCGCAAGCACGCCTGGAAGCTGCTGCTCTCGGTTCCAGCCAGCAGTTCAGCCTATACTGAAGCCCGGCGTCTGTTGCGCTTGCTGGATCACGTTAATGACATCCCGGACGCGCTGGTTCCTTACAACTCGATTATCCGCGAGTTTACCAACGGTTCTATATTCAGGTATTGATATGAATGCGATCCATATTCTGGCAGATGACGTACGCAATAAAATTGCCGCTGGCGAGGTGATCGAAAGGCCAGCCTCGGTGGTGAAGGAACTGGTGGAAAACTCCATCGATGCAGGAGCCACGCAGATTGCCGTAGCCGTGGAAAACGGTGGCAAAGACCTTATCCAGGTGAGCGACAACGGAAGCGGCATGAGCCCGGACGACGCCCTGCTCGCCTTTGAACGGCATGCCACCAGCAAGATTCGCACGGTGGACGATATCGTGCACATCGGCAGCCTGGGATTCAGGGGTGAGGCCTTGCCCAGCGTCGCCAGCGTAAGCAAGCTGAGCCTGATCACCCGCAGGGCTGAGGAGCCGGTGGCAACCCAGGTGGATTACAGTTTTGGCCGCCTGGTGAATGTGGGGCAAACCTCTTCCAACATCGGCACCAATATCACCGTAAAAGGGCTGTTCAAAGACATCCCCGCCCGCCGAAAGTTTCTACGCAGCGCTCAGACGGAATTGAGCCATATCCTCAAATACTTGCATTATCAGGCGGTGCTTTATCCCCAGATCAGCTTCAGGCTATTTGTGGACGGCAAACCGCGGCTGTCCTTTGTGGCTTCTGAAAGCCGGCTGGCCAGGATGGGTGAGGTGTTTGGTTCGGCTTTCTTTTCGGACGACATCATCGAGATATCCGGCTCCAGCGATGGCTACACTCTTTCCGGCTATATTTTTGGCTTGGAAGACCGCAGCGAAAAACTGATCGATATGCAATATACCTTCATCAACGGAAGGTTCATCAACGACAAAACCCTCAGGCACAGCATCAAGGCAGCCTACGAACCGTTCATCCTCAAAACGCGGGTTTGGGCCAGGGGCAGCACCCCGCCCTACATCCTGTTTCTGGAAGTGCCGCCGGAGCAGATCGACGTGAACGTGCATCCAGCCAAGCAGGAAGTGCGCTTCCGCGAACAACGGAAAGTGCACTCATTTACCCTGCTCACGCTCACAGACGCGCTCAAGAATTATGAGCACGAAAAGTATGCCAGCGCGAGGGAGAAGTTCAACCTGGGCAGTGAAGTGCACAAGGCCACTCAGTTGGAGCAGAGCATCTACAAAAGCAGGGTGGATGTGCCCAGGTTTTCGGAGTACAAAAAGGAGTATGGCAACCTGTATCAGGAGGACCTGTTCAAGAGCGAACCCCGTGAACAGGCTCAGACAAGCGTTCCCTTTGTCAATCCTCAGAAGCAGGACGATCAACTCGAGATAGCCGACGATCTGCCCAACGACTCTTTTACCTTTCGCTTGCTGCTCAAGAACGAGGAAGATTATATCAACCCCTGGCAGTTGCACAACACCTATATCTTTATCCAGGTGGAGGACGGGCTGGTGGTGATCGACCAACATGCCGCGCACGAACGGATCATCTATGAAAAACTGCTGCAACGCACCCAAGGGGCTCCCTCCGTGCGCCAGAAGCTGATCATCCCACTGGTGATAGATATTCCCCCCATCATAGCAAGTGAGATCAGGGAGCTGGTCGAAAGCAATCTGGAGCTGCTCGAGAAAACCGGTTTTGTGCTCAAGAAATTCAGCGGCGATTCACTGGTGATCGAGGAAATACCTGCTGAGCTGGATGACTGGCAGGGAGGCAAGGTCTTTATCGAGATCCTTAAACAGCTTGAGGAAGAGATCCAGGTGAACTCTGATTTCAGGGATTCGCTGGCCAAATCCATAGCCTGCAAAGCCGCCATCAAGGCAGGCAAAAGGCTTACGCGCAAGGAGATGCTGAACCTGATAAACCAGTTGTTTGCCTGCCAGATGCCCTATTTTTGCCCCCACGGCAGGCCTCTGATCATCAAGTTCTCGCTCACTGACTTTGAGAAGAAATTCAAACGCCTGGTATGATCCCGCTGATCGTCATCGAAGGGCCCACCGCCTCGGGCAAGACGGCATTGGCCATTGAGCTGGCACGGCATCTGGACACCGAGATCATCTCGGCTGATTCCAGACAGGTTTACCGGCACATGGATATCGGGACAGCCAAACCCAGCAGTAGCGAACTGGAGGCGGTTCCGCATCACCTCATTTCGATCATCGAACCCTCGCAAAGCTATAATGTGGGCTTGTTTTGCGAGGACGCGGGAAAGGTGGTAGAAAAGTTACACTCCCAAGGCAGGATTCCACTTATCTGTGGCGGAACGGGACTATATATTGCCGGATTGCTTTATGGCATCTTTCCCCAACCTGAGATTCCCGCCCAAATCAGGCGCAACATCAGGCAAAGAATTGCATCCGAGGGTCATGAAAAGCTATATGGAGAGCTGCGCGAGGTGGATCCTGAGTTTGCTGGCAAGATCTCGCCCAACGACAGGCAGAGAATTCAGCGCGGGTTGGAGATCTGGGCCGCAACAGGGATTTGCATCAGCGAACACTGGCGCAGTCAGAAGCGCGAACAGAGATTTGCAACATATAGAATTCTACTCGATCCGCCGCGAAAAGAACTCTATAGCCGAATTGACCTGCGCATTGAACAGATGCTTACCGCAGGCTTGATCGACGAAATCAGGCGGCTGTTGGAACTTGGTTATGACGAGCATTCGCCTGGGCTCAGCAGCCTGGGCTACAGGGAGTTTTTACCCTGGTTGCGAAACAGCGCGTCCCTGCAGGATTGCAGCGCCCTGGCAGCCCAACATAGTAGAAATTACGCCAAACGCCAGTGTACCTGGTATCGAAAATACAAGTTTGATTTGACATTGGACTCTTCAGAGATTAATATATCGTCAGTGACTGAGCAAATCAGCCGCCGTTTTTTATAATTATATATTTCTGCTGAGGATCCAGTATGCACATAGTTGCAAAAGTTTTCGATTTGGCTATCACAGATAGCGAGATACAAAAAGAAACCCACAAACTAAGCGGGATTGACAGCCCTCAGGAACGTATAAGCGCCCTCAACAGGCTGATCGACAGATATCTGCTTTTGCATCAGGCTATGACGACGGGCTTGTCCGTATCTGACTCCGAATATGACGATGCCCTGCTTGAATCCTTGGAAGAATTAGACACCGCTCCAAAGGATGTGGAGCAGACCCGCAGCCTCGAAGAGCAAACCTGCCGTAGGGTCATCATCCGCAAGTATGTTCACGATTATTGCTCCAAAAGTATTGAGATTTCCGAACAGCAACTACTGAGTTTTTACGAGGATCAGAAAGAGGCTTTCTTTACTCAAGAAACAGTACATGCCGCACACATATTGGTGCGCGGTTCAGGTCCGGACTCCGCTGAGAAAGCCAGCAGGATAAGGGCAGAAATAAGCACCCAGGAAGATTTTCGCCGGGTTTGCGGCACCAGTTCGGATTGTCCCAGCAGTCCGCGTTGCGGGGATTTAGGTTGGTTTCCCAGGGGCAGAATGATCTCCGAGCTGGAAGAAGTGGCGTTTGCCCTGCAGCCTGGCCAGATCAGCGAAGCATTCAAGAGCAGATTCGGCTGGCACATATTGCTGGTCATTGACCGTAAACCCGCCCAAATCGCCAGTTTCGAAGACGTAAAAGATAGCCTGAGGGCACGCTTGGTACATTTGAAGCGGGAGTTTCTGCTACTGGCGCACATCCGCGACCTGCGCAACAATTACAAGGCGGAAATCCGTATCCTGGACCCCAGCTACGCTCACTGATACCAATTTGCTTCCATCAAGCTTTCTATGCAATTTGAAATTTAACAATCTCTTGTAAAGTTTGTGGAAGGATGGAATGTATGTATAGAACGCGGATGACAGGATCGACAGGATGTTTGAAGGTGGAAAGGTGAAGTGGTGGAAAGGAGCCCCAGATAGACTCTCGTGATGCCATGATTTCGTGGTGACGTGTTGATGGTGGACGCAGCCCAAAACAAGCCCCACCAGACCCCAAAGCCGTGTCATCACGGGCAAGCGCATGCTTGACCCGTGAACCAGTCTTTTAAAACAACCAGCCAGTCTGGAAACAACTGGCATCAATTCCTTGACAACCGCATAAAATTAACCGATACATTCCGCAACATCCTTCATGCCGCCCTCCTTTGCTGCTAGTTGCTTTGGTGCCATCATCCTTAGGTCATCCTTATAAATTATAAGGTTGACCCAAGGAAGACCCAGGCTTGAGAGGGTGATGCAAATGAGGCCCACCCTCCATATATATAGGTGCTACGATCAGGTCGTGGAAAGGTGTTTTGAGGTGGAAAGGTGGAAAGGTTCCCGAAACGAACACCAGCAGGCTAAAAATCCGCGTCATCACGGGAAGTCGGGGTCCCCCTCTGGGGTGGCTTACCCGTGATCCAGTCTTTTGGAAACAACCACCAAGCACCGAAACATTGTGTCATCCCGGGCAAGCTTGCTTGACCCGGGATCCAGTCTTTTGGGAATATCCATGGAAAAGTATAAAGGTGCCATGAACACTTGGCAAAATGATTTATCCGTTAATCCGTGTAATCCGTTTCATCCGTATGATGCCTGGCATGCAAATCTTATACGGATTGACGGATTTGACTGATTTACGGATTACTATGGTAAAACAGGAAGGCGTTCCCGCCAGCCACAAAACAAACCCCCGACAGACTATATACCGCGTCATCCCGGGCTTGAGCCATGATCCAGTCTTTGAAAATGGGAGCAAGTTAATAATGCAGGCGGAATAATATAAGCAGCTTTTTACAGGGTGCCCTTTACCTTGTCTATGATCTCTTTCTTTAGACCTGCCCTCAGCTTTTCGTCTGCCTTGGTCGTATCGTCCAGCTCAAATCTTTTAACAAAGTTACCCGGCTGTCCCTGCATCAGGTGGATTTCGTCCGAGAGACTGATCGCTTCATCGATATCGTGGGTCACCAGCATTACGGTGAGCTTCAGCTCCCGGGTTATCTGACAAAGCCACTCCTGCAACTGCAGCCGTGTGATGGCGTCCAGATTGGCGAAGGGCTCATCGAGCAGCAACAGCGGGGTTTCCATCATACAGGTTCTTAGCAGGGCGGTCCTTTGGCGCAAGCCTCCCGAAAGCTGGTAGGGTAGGTGCTGGGCGTGATCCTGCAAACCAAAGACGGGCAAAAGCTGATGGAGCTTCACAAGTGCGGCTCTGATGTCGCCATTCCTTACCCGCACCGGGATGAGGGCGTTTTCCAGCACGTTTAGCCAGGGGAAAAGCAAATCCTCCTGGGGCATATAGCCCAACATTCCACTTTTGCCGGTGATATCTTCGCCACGTAGTATGATCCTTCCTTTGTCCGGGCGGGTGATACCGGCCAGTAGCCCAAGGAGTGTGCTCTTGCCGCAGCCGCTACTGCCCACGATGCTTAGAAAGATACCTTCCCGGACACTCAGGTCCAGACCTAAAATGATCAACCGGGGTTCGCCGTTCAGCAGGAAGGATTTGGACAGGCCTTCCGCTCTAAGAATTACAGACATCAGGGCAGGAATTCGTTGGTGAAGAGATCTGTAACATCGACGCTAAGATGTATGATTCTTTTCTGATACATCCAGTCTGCAAAGCGCTGCCAGACCTCATTTTTTTGCTGTCCCCATTTTGGGGCATCCGAACGGAACTCGTCCTTCAGATAGTTCAAGCTCAGTTTTAGATGCTCTTCATCCAGATCAGGAACTGCTTTGGCCAGTATCCTGGCTGCGTCATCCGGATTGGCGATGCAGTATTCGTAACCATCGGTAACAGCCTTGAGGAAAGAACTTGCCAAATCCGGCTCGGAATTCAGCAACATATCGCTGCTGATCAAAACTGGTGTATAATAATCGAACACAGGGTTTATATCGCGGATGGGGATGTAGTCGATGGCGATGTTTCTGCGCTCGGCCTGAACGCCGTCCCAGCCATAGTATATCCACTCGAAATCAACATCTTTGCCGATGGTGGAAAAGAAATCGTAAACTCCACTTACCACCTTTAATTTCCGGTAGTCCGCCCCGCCCTGAGTCATCACATCACGGACGATCTCAAGTTCTGATGGCCAGCCTGAACTGCCATAGCTTTTGCCCTCAAAGTCTTTTACGGACTTAATTCCTGACTTTTTGAGCGAGGCAAAGCCAGAGGTGTTGTGCTGGATAATCGCCGCGATGGATTTGATAGGAATGTTCTGGGTGCGGGCTATGGTTACGCTTTCTTGATAACTCACACCAAAATCAGCATGGTTGGAGGCCACGATCTTTTCGGCGGTGTTCTCTCCCGGCTGGATGATCTCCACTTCCAGGCCTTCCCTGGCGAAATAGCCAAGTTCTCTTGCTACATACAATCCCGCATGGTTGGTGTTTGGTGTCCAGTCCAAAACCACGCGGAGCTTTCGCAATTGCTTCTTCTGCCTGGTTTCGCCCCCCTTGCAGGAGGTTCCAGCTATAAGGAGCGCAAGTAATAACGGGAATAATAAGAATCTTTTAAACACGGGCTTACCTCTATATGGATATATTTATATCTTTGCTCTGGGATGATAGCACTTATGTATCTCAAGTATGTATTTAGTATCTACATGTGTATAGATCTGGGTGGTGTTTAAACTTGAATGCCCCAACAGCGACTGGACTATGCGCAGGTTGACCCCTGCCTCCAGGAGGTGGGTGGCAAAGGAATGCCGGAAAGTGTGGGGTGTTATCTGCTGTTTGAGTCCAGCTTTCAGAGCCTGGTTTTGCAGTATCTTCCAAAATCCCATACGGGAGAGTTTGCCACCACGGTTGTTCAAAAACAGCAGATCGCTGTTTTTAAACTTCAGGAGTTCCGGCCTGGTTTGTGCAAGATAGGCTCTCAAAAGCTCCTGCAATACATCCACGTAAGGCACAAATCTCTGCTTTGATCCCTTGCCCCGTACCAGGATCACCTGATCGGTGAAGTTGATGTCGTGCACGCTCAGACCTAACAGCTCAGATACGCGCATACCAGTGCCATAAAGCAGTTCCAGCATAACTTTGTTTCTCCGCTCGAGGCATGTTTCGGTGGGTAGTCCGTCCAGCAGGCATAACATGGTGTCCACATCCAACACATCCGGAAGATATTTGCCCAGCTTGATCCTGGGAACCTTGTCGAAATCCAGGCAGGGTATTACCTCGTTATCCTGTAAAAAGCCAAAGAACTGCTTGAGAGCCACCCTTTTGCGGGCCAGGGAGGTGTTTGCCAGTCCCAGACCGGCCAGAGTGGCAAGATACTCCGTGATGTCCTCGGGCGTATAATCCACGATCGCCCTGGTATTGTATAGCAAAAAGTCCCGGATGTCCCCGCGGTAGCTTTCAACGCTGTTCTCCGCCATTCCTTTTTCCACTTTGACGAAATAGACGAAGCTATTGAGCAGGGCGGTCAATTGGTGGTTCAGCCCGCTTTCATTCACTGCTGTTGTAGTTGGGTGTTTCCTTGGTGATAAGAATGTCGTGGGGATGCGATTCCTTGAGCCCCGCGCCGCTGATCTCGATAAACTCCGCGTTATCACGCAGGGCTGCCAGGTCTTTGGCTCCGCAATAGCCCATTCCGGAGCGGAGTCCACCCACCAGTTGGTAGATAAAGTCTTTCAACGGGCCTTTGTAAGGCACCATACCTTCGATTCCCTCGGCAACAAGCTTGTTGTCTTCCTGCCCTTCCTGAAAATACCGTTCCCGGCTGCCCAGTTTCATGGCGCCTATGGAGCCCATGCCCCGGTAGCTTTTGAATCTGCGTCCGTTGTAAATAATGAATTCGCCAGGGCTTTCGTCGGTGCCGGCAAAGAGCGAACCGATCATCACCGCGCTGGCACCCCCGGCAAGGGCTTTCACCAAGTCGCCGGAATACTTGATCCCTCCGTCGGCGATTACAGGAATGCCTGCTTTGGCGGCAATTTCGGCGCAGTCCATGATGGCGCTAAGCTGAGGCACCCCGATGCCGGCGATCACACGCGTAGTGCAGATGGAGCCTGGCCCAATGCCCACTTTTACGGCGTCCGCACCGCAATCGATCAGATATTGAGTTGCCTTGGAGGTGGCCACATTACCCGCGATCACATCCACATCCAGAGTGGCTTTGATCTTTCCGATGGCTTTGGAGATGTTGCTGTGGTGTCCGTGTGCGGTATCGATCACAAGGATATCCACTCCCATTTTTGTCAGTTCCTGGGCTCGCTCCAAATAGTCTCCGGTAGCTCCCACGGCTGCTCCCACCAAGAGGCGGTTTTTGCTGTCCTGGACGGCGTTGGGATGGTTGATCCGCTTCAGAATGTCCCTTACTGTCAGCATTCCCGCCAGACTGAAATCTTCATTCACGATCAGCAGCTTTTCGATCCTATTCTTCTGCAGCAGCTGGATCGCGTCCTCCGCGTTCACTCCCAAAGGCGCTGTCACCAGACGTTCAGCCGGTGTCATCAGCTCATGCACCAGTCTTTTTATATTGGTCTCGAAGCGGATGTCGCGATTTGTCAGGATGCCCACCAGCTTCCCATTTTCCACCACCGGGAAGCCCCCCACCTTTTTATCGTCCTTCAGCTCGAGCACCTTGGCAAGGGTGTCGTTGGGGGATATGGTATAGGGATTGGTCACAATGCCGCTTTCAGCCCGTTTTACTAAATGAACCTGCTGTGCCTGTTCGGCGATGGTCAGATTCTTGTGTATAATGCCGATGCCGCCTTCCCTGGCTATGGCAATCGCCAGTGAAGATTCGGTGACGGTATCCATCGCTGAACTCAGTAGCGGTATCTTGAGCGTTATGCGGTTGGAGATCCTGGTCTCCAAAGACACTGATGAAGGCAGGGTTTTTGAGTGTTGGGGTACCAGCAACACATCATCGAAAGTATAGGTTTTGCGGATATTCTTTTTCATCGGACACTCCATACCTCCCCAAAAAAAGCGCTCTCTGCAAACTGTCAAGCACTTTGCCCACGAAAGTTATTTTGACAGCTTTACAGACTCCGAATCGGGATGTGTTGCCAGGCTGTAAAGCTGCCTCAAAAGAAATGACTTGACTTGAACCCTTGCCGGAGTTGATTTGTAATAATGAGAAAAAAGAACCCAGAAAGGATGCCACAATGAAAAAAATCTTTCTGCTATTGCTTGTCTGCTTGCCGCTAATCTGCGCTCACGCACTGATTGTGGAGACAGGTTCGTTGCGCAATTTCCTTTATGGAACAGAACCCAATGCCCAGTATGACAACTGGATATCGCATCTGGCAGAGGGGATAGTTACCCCCAACTACAATACCTATGCCCCTTACGATGTGCAAACCAATGGCTTTGGGGACTATCGCACACCCAGTGCCACAGATATAATCTATTGGGGCAATATGCTCGACCTTTTTGTGGCTGGCGACTATAATGGCGCCCAGGGTGTTCTGGATGCTAATACGTCTCCGTATCAGGTAGTCCAGTTCAACGATACCGACACCGGCCGCACCTACTATATGATCCGCGAAATCCCCAATATGAGCTATTATGACGACAACGGTACGCAGGACGAAAATGATGACGAGTACGGAGCCTTTACTTACGGCTGGGGCCTGTTCATCTACAATCCATCTGCCACCAAGCCGGTGATCATCACTGTACCCCATCCCTGCGACGACTTTGCCACCCCAGCCTACGGGTTGGAAGCCATGAACTTGTGGAACGCGGCCTATCTGATGATCAACGGAGCCGGCAGAGAAGTCAGATGGACAAATATACCACCATATACCAACTCCAAATCTGTTTCCGATCCTACCCGAAGCGCCACTCATCCCTTCAACCAGGTCTACCGCAAGTTTGCGGATGCAGTGCGGGATCAATATTCCTGGCGCGAGTTTTCGGCTCAAATGCACTCCTATGACTGGAACAGGCATCAAGGCTATCCCAACGTGCAGATCTCAGCCGGAAACCCAAGAGCCTGCCCCAATCTGCCCATCCGCGATCTTTCACTGCAAAAGAATGACTTGATCAACGCCGGCCAGCATCTGATGATACCCGAAAACACAGTGGGCATCCATGACGATGTCTTTCTGAACGACTTTTACAGCGTGAACTACAGCCTTTATGAGTTTACCTTTGACGACGGAGAACACAACTATGCCGTGAACGACTATGTGGACCTGCCTGCCTATACCCAGAATCAGCAGATGCTCTACACCCAGACGGGAACAACCGATTATGACGTGTATGAGCCCTTTTTTCACGCAGAAATGGACGAGCTGCCCAACTGCTATGAGGAAACGGAAAACAACTATAAATGGTTCTATGGATGGAATGAAGGTGGACGCGCCTGGGATATGGACAACCTGTTTACCAACTATCTGACCTATTACCGGCGTGTGCTGGAAGACATGGAGCCGGTGCTGGTGGATATGTTTGCCATGAATGACAGCCTGCCGCCTACCGATCCGGGAAACCTGCATGTAGTCAACCAGTCCCTCAACAGCATCACCCTGGGCTGGGACCGCAGCTCCGCCTACGATTTTGACAGCTACCAGATCCTCTATGCCACTGAGCCGATAGGGGAAGGCAACTATCAAATCTTTGATCGCAACGATTCTGCGGTTTTAGCCTCGCAAGCCTGCCAGAGCGTGGCAGTGACAGGTTTGAACAATGCCAGCCAATACTATTTCAAACTGCGAGCCAAAGACAAGAACGACAACTTGTCGCAACTGACCAACCAAGTGAACGCTGTTCTTGCTCCCGCCAATATCACTTCCTTCAGTGCTTTTGGCATGGATGACGCGGTACGGCTCCACTGGGGCGTGAACGGCCAAACCAATAACAATGGCTTCTCGGTGTATCGCAAGATAGAGGAGGGAGACTTTGTGCTGGTGGATTCCTGGCAGACAAATCCAGCTCTCTCCAACCCCAATGCCTATAACTTTGAATGGTGGGACAACAACGTGGATAATGGCATTACTTACACCTACAAGGTAAGCTGCACAAATGGGGCCAGCCTTGAGTTCTATTATAACTATTATGCCAGCGCGGCTCCCATGCCCATCCACACCCTAACTCTTAGCAATTTGCTGGGAACCCTCACTGACACAGTCAATTTCGGAGCCAATCCCTACGCTTCTGATGCTCAGGATGTATATTGGGACGTCACTAAGAGCAATCCGGGCACGGGATATGTGTGGGCAGCCTTTTGGGAACAATACTGGGGCAACAATGGCACTCAGCTTCAGAGGGAGATAAAGGGCGGCTACGATCAGGACAGTGAGCTCAAATCCTGGGTTCTGCGCGTACGTTCCGACCAGATCGGAACCATCAGTATTACTGCCAGTTCAGATTTTGACCGGGCGGAAAAGCTCTATTTGCAGGATGGCAACACCTATCACAATCTGCTGGCTGGTCCCTACCAGTTCACCAACAACAATACCAATTTGCGCACCATGAACCTCTTCTGGGGCAACCTGCAGCCCAAAGCCACCTTTGGATCTCTGCCAAACAGCATCTATCAGGGTGGGCGCACCATCAACTTCAACTGGAGCTATCAATATCCCTTCCTTGTCGACCATGCTCAACTCTCCATCATCAACGCCACAGACAGCCTGCTGGTCAATTCACTCATTCCCGCCAACCAGTACAGCATCAGTTTCTCCCTGCCCTCCAATTTAATCGAGATGCAAGACTGCCGCCTGGCCTTGGATGTGGTGGCTGTGGATGGCGTCCGCACCCGTTTCTGGTCCGATTATCGTTTTGCCCTGGTGCCTCAGATGTATCTTGCCATGCTGGATGGTGGCTGGAAAATGAGCTCCAATCCCTGGTTGAACGCAGATTTGAGCATCGGCCAGGTGTTTGGAGCCGGTTCTCAGGGATATGTGGCTTCCCAAGCCGGAGACTGGATGCAAAGCGATAATTTCGATTTTGGCACAGCCTATTGGGTATGGAGCCCGGACATCAGCTTTTACAGTAGCACCAACCCCATCCAATCCACCGAGATCAGCTTCCCTCTCGTCCCAGGTTGGAACTTTATTCCCAACCCGCATCTCTGCGCCTATGACATCGAGGATATCAGCTTTACTCTTACTGGATCGCTGTTCCGCTTTAGCGAGATGCTTTCGCAAAATCTGGTCTCGCGCGCTATGTATGTGTTCGAGGATGGAGTCTATGCGCCCGCAACCCACGTGAAGCCCTTCCAATCGTTGCTGATCAAGTATTACGGCGGAACGGAAGCCAATCCCCAGATCCGCTTCTATCCCTATTATTCAGCGCCGGATATCACTCCCCAAGCTCCGCTTTGGAGCCTGAAAACCACCATCTGCGAGACGGATGGAGCGGTCACCCTGCTTCTGGGAGCAAGTTTGGCGGCCACCGATGATCTAGACTTCAAGCTCGATCTGCCAATCGGCCCCCAGCCTCCTTTTGGACTTGCCAGCGTATATTTCCCCATCACTCAACCCTCAGCCCTGGAAACCTCTTTGCAAAGCGACTTCCGGTCGGATTTCAGCGGCGAGGAACAACAGAAGGTTTGGAACTTCAATCTGAACGTAAGTGACACAGATCCTCTGGAGTTTAATTTTGAGCCTTTCAATATCCCGGATGGATGGCAGGTCATGCTTTCTCTGGAAGGAACAAACTACTATATGGGTAGCGGCGAAAGCTTTGTCTGGCAACCTCCCGCGCCCGGCCTCTATCAGGGCTATATCCGCGTGAGCAACTACAAATTGGCGGCCGACGATCCTCTCCAGCCCCCTCTGGCAAACCTGCGTTCCTGGCCTAATCCCTTCAACCCGGATGTCAACATCGCTTTTGACCTTCCCCGCCCCGCCGCGGTCAAGGTTGAGGTCTTCAATATCCGCGGCCAGAAGGTGAAAACCCTGCTCGACCAGGAACTGGGCGGAGGTTCGCACCGGCTGGTCTGGAACGGCAAAAACGACGCCCAGCAAAGCGTGGCCAGCGGCGTCTATTTCACCAGGATCCAGACAGCCCGTAAAACCCGGATCCTCAAGATGGTTCTCATGAAATAGCATTTGCCAGACTGAATTGTTAGTATCGGGGGCGGTTCCTTGCGAACCGCCCCCATACTTTGATCGCTGATTGATCACTGATTGAACGCTGAGTAATCGCTGGACAGGATATCGCCTGGACATCAATGAGCGGTCAACGGGACATGAAGACAGGAGGGAGTCGCGACAGCTTGCTAAGTTTGCTTCAATAAACATAAATTGCCAACAATCACGATCATCCTTCATAGTGCCCTCCTTTGCTGCTACTGGCTTTGGAGCCATCAACCTTAGGTCATCCTTATAAATTATAAGGATGACCCAAGGAAGACCAAGGCCGGAGAGGGTGATGCAAATGAGACCCACCCCTCATAATATATAGGTGCTACGATCAAACTGTGGCAAGGTGGAATGGTGGACAGGTTATTCTCTGAATCGGATACTCAAAAAGAGGCTTTCAACGTGGTTCCGAAGAGGTAATTCTTGAAATCGTAGTCCTTATGGGCTCCATAAGCTCCGTAGATGGCCAAATCGAGGCTTTCCGGGATCAGGCTGATCTCCAGCCCGCCGTTCACTTCTGAGCCAGTATCCAAAATCAAACCAGCTGCTCCGAAGAGGCTGAACTTGTCATTCAGTTTCGCTTTGACGGACGCAACTGAGCCCAAATACATATCTTTATTCATGGTTTGGCCCCAATACCAGTCGATGGCATCGTTGCCGATACAGCCGTCAAAATGCTCGCCAATGCCGAAGATATAGAGGCCATTCATATAATAGGGCGAGATGGAGTAGTTCAGTTCCTGTTCTTCAGTGGAGTAGTAGAGGACGTCCACCGCAAATTCGACCGGTTCGAGGGTAACGGTTCCCTTGACGGCTGCGCCGAAATCCAAATCGCTGTCATCATCCATGCTGGTGAAATCAACTATACCGGTAAGGTCAACGGACAGGGGCGCGAAATCCAGATTGAGGTAGGGCAGCAAGGTCAGATAGTTCTCTCCGGCGTCGTTATCCAGAGTGAAGAAAGCCTGCAAACCAAGCGGGATGGGCTTTTCAGTCTGCATACTTAACAGGAAGGTGCTCACATCGTTACCTTTGTAGCGGTTCCCTTCATACTGCATGATCCAGCCCAGATCGGTCTCGAAGCCCAGCAGATCGTCGTGGGAAAGCATGATCCCGCTAAAGGAATCGTCGATCATAAGGCTGCGGTGGTCTGCCCAGTATTGTTGGCCGATTTTGAGATTGGACTTAATGGCGTCGATGCGGTAATCGATGTAGAGTTCATAGGCTCTGACAGGGATTCCAGCCGCAATTCCTCCGCCGTTGTTGCCACCCCACACCACATCTCCGAACTGCAGGTTGACACGCAGTTTGAGTTCATCGGTGAGGTCGCTGTTCATACCCAACAGCAGCTTGTTGTCCACATGGTTGCCCGGTGAGTCATTGTCGTCGTTGTAGATGGCCGCGCGGGTACGGTTTTCGCCGTCGAAGCTGAAATCCACTCCCAACAGCACATTGAAGGCCCCGAGAGTGAGCAGGATTAGGATGAGTTTTCTCATGTGGTTCTCCTGTGTGTATATTTTTACACTGACAATATAATGCGTTTAATGGTAAAACAAAGAGGAGCTTATTTCTGGCAGTATTCGCTGATTGGACTGAAGCTGAAACGGTGGAGCGGGCAGGGTCCGCGCTCGCGGATGGCTTGCAGATGAAGCCGGGTGCCATATCCTTTGTGGCGGTCGAAGCCATAATTGGGATGGAGCAGATGGAGGCTGTCCATCAGGCGGTCGCGGTGCACCTTGGCCAAAATCGAAGCGGCTGCCACGCAGGCTTGCAAAGCATCGCCTCCAATCACGCAGAGATGAGGGCAGGGGAGGGTTGAAGGGGCTTTGTTGCCATCGACAAGGGCCAGGTCCGTGGGTTGGGCAATGGCGCAGACAGCCTGGCGCATTCCTTCCAGAGTGGCTTGCAGGATGTTGTGGGTGTCGATGTAGCGGTTGTCGATCTCCACGATCTTCCAGGCGAGGGCGCTGGCGATGATCTGGTCATAGAGCTTTTCGCGCCTGGCGGGGCTTAGCTTTTTGCTGTCGTCTATACCCTCGATGGGCAGGCTGTAATCCAACTTGACGGAGGCGATCACCACCGGCCCGGCCAGCGCTCCCCGGCCAGCTTCATCAACCCCGATCAGAGAGGCTCCCCCCAGTTCCAGGTCGTGCCGGTAGAATTCTGACATCAATCCTTTTGAAGCACGTAGAAAAGGCGGGCGTATCGCATGTCGATGGAGCCGTTGCGCCGGGAAAGGAGGTTGTTGCGGTTTTCGGGGGAAAACACTCCGCGCAGTGTGAGGGAAGAACTGTCGATGAGCTCCACCAGTTCGCGGGAGCTATAGACCCGCTGCTGATGCCTTTCTTCAAAGCGGGAGAAGAGGTTACCGTTCCTGCGAAAGAGGGTTAGGTGGGTGAGTTGCATCCTGGAAAGACTCTCATAGTCGGAAGCGTGGATGATATAGCCGTCCTCAACCTTGGTGTAGGCCACGCTTTCGTTAAAGTTTTGCAGGCTGTTCATGAGGGTGGAGATGTCGAAGATGAAGATTCCTCCGGGACGCAAAGCGGCAGCGCAGTTGTCGAGCAGAGTTTTGATCTCCGCCTTGAGCGCCAGATAGTTAATGCTGTCAAAAAGGCAAAAGATCAGGTCGTAATCGCGTCCCGGGATTGGATCGGTGAGCGAAGCCAGATAGAGATTCGGTTTGCAGGGCTTGGAGTCGGCAACCTGAAGCATGTGGGGCGAGCTGTCGCAGGCATCCACTTCCAGACCTCTAACAACCAATATTTCAGAAGCGTTAGCCGTTCCGCAGGCGAGTTCTAAAACCCTTTTCAAAGAGCCTTTGGCAAAACGGCGATACCAGACCAGCATCATGTTTACCCACTGTTCGTAGTTCACGTGGAACATATAGGCGTCGTAATATTTGGCAAAAAACGAATATGAACGGGGTGCAGACAGGTATGCCTGGCCAGCTTCCGGAAAAATATGCCTGGGATCGATGGTCTGAGCCGTCAGGAGACGGTTGAGGCTGTCTTCAAAATCAGGGTTATCACAATAGATGCCCAGATCGAGGCAAAAGCGGTCTTCCCAAGGATGCAGGACAAGGCAGTTGGCGTGTTCTTCTCTGAGGATCAGCGCGCACAGTTCTCCGTTTTGGGTAAGCAACAGGGAGGGAGGCTGAGCTGTCTGCCAGGATTGGTAGTCCGCCATGATCCTGACCCCGGGAAGGGGCGCCAGACGGGTGGCTTCGCTTTCCAAGATGCAAGCGGTGGCTTTTGTTTGCAAGCGGGAAATCTCTGTGGACAGGGAATCCTGGTTCACACGGGAAAGATTGGCCACAGCCCGCCTTCCGAGGACAAGGATGTCGATTTCCTGCTCCTGCCGACACGAAGTCCAAACGCGATAGGAGACGGCACCAGCGAAAACGAGCAGGGATATCTTGTGTTTGGCAAGGCAGGCTCTGGCGTTTTCCACCTGCTCCCGTTCATCGCCATGGAGGGGGTGATAGCTGAGAAAGCCAGCCTGTTTTTCCGGTGGGGTTCCTGAGCTTGGATAGAGGTGGTGAAAGACCAGTCCTTCCGGCTGGGGAAAAAACTTCCAGAGCTGCAACAACAGAGTGTGCTCGCTCTCGGTGAGGGCGATGACGGCGATGTGTTTCAAGGGGTCAGATCTTTTTGTCGCTTGATCCTGGCTTGGAAAGGACAATACCTTCGCGGCAAAGTTCGCACTCCTCTGCTTCCCAGGCGGGGATGTCCAATTCCAGAAGCTTCAGGAAAGGACAGCCAAAATCCACTTTTCCGCCGCCGCGGTCCACAATGGCTGCCACAGCCACCACTTCGATTCCATTGTCTTTGAGGCAGGCGATCACCTCCTTCACCGAACCGCCTGTGGTGAGGATGTCTTCCACGATCACAGCCTTCTTTACCTGGCTCAGGTCAAATCCTTTGCGGATGGTCATTTTTTCATCTTTGCGCTGGGTGAAGACGAAATTGGCTTCGTTGATCCTGGCAACCTCAAAGGCCAGAACGATGCCTCCATAGGCGGGGCCGACCACGGTGTCGTAATCCAGGGGTTCCAGCAGTTCTGCCAGCAGTTCGCAGATGCGCATGGTTGCGGTGGGGTTCTGAAAGAGGCGGATCTTTTCGATATACATGTTGCTGTGTTTGCCCGAGGTAAGTTGAAAGTGGCCTTCCAGAATCGCTTGTTCCGCCACCAGGATGTCTCTGATCTCAGAGGAACTGCGCTGACCGGACAGAATCTCCCGGGCCTGCATCTCATCTTCCGACGAGACTTGCAGTTCGATATAGAACCTGTCCGGGGCGATACCGGGCACCAAAGAGTAGGTAATGGCGTTTTTCAGCCAGGCGTTGATGCCGTTGTCTTCCAACAGGGCTTTGGCGAGATCCGCTTCGAAGTTATCGTCGAATTGAGCTATTGTGACCAATACTGTTTCCATCTTCCATCCTCCTTCAGATGCTTGCGCTGGCGGCTAGTGTGACCAGAGCCATGATCGCTTCAAAGACCACGGCGTAATCCGCGTGGGTATATTCTATGGTTCTGCCGTCAAGCCTGCAAACATCAGGCATCAGGCAGGCTTGATCGGTCATGGCTGTGGAGTGGAACTCGATCTTGAGAGTGACGGGGCTGTCGAAAGTGAACAGCGGGATGTCCGTCTTTTTGAGGTTGAGCGCCTTGTCCACGGCAAGCTTGACTGATTCATCGACCAGGGATTGGGAAAAGTTGCGGGCGGCGAACTTGGCCACCGCTTTTTTGGTGGGTACATAGCTGAGCCAGGGCATGGGGGAGGCCAGTTCGGCCTGCAGTGTTATGTCTCCGCTTACCAGGCTCACCGGAACTCCCATCCAGCCCGCGTATGCAGAGTTGATCAGAGCTTCATTCATCGGTTTGCCATTGATAAAGATCTTGTGGATGCGGCTGTTGGAGTAGGTGTGATCCATGTTTCCCCGCAGGGCTCCAGTTCCGCTGTGATAGCCCAAAAGGAAAACCTGATCGAATTCTGGGCTGAGGTCGGGCATCATGTAAAACTGGCGGGGGCATCCGGAGATGAGGTCGATCCGCCTGTCCATGGCAGTGATTGAGTAATCCAGATTGTCGCCTGCGGAGTGGGAATCCGCGATCAATATCTCATCGATCTCTGCCGACCGGGAATGGGCGATGATGTTCTCCAAAACAGTCTGCACATGGCGGTTGTAGTTGCGTCTCACGCTGGTCCGGTCTGTTTTCTCCTGATCCCAATTGAAAGTTCCGGGCATCCCTTCCATATCGGTGGAAATGTAGATCTTCATGCTTATATCCTTTCCTGCAGAGATTGGGCCAGCTTTGCCGCCAGAAGCACATTGTTGCGTAGTAGCGCCAGATTGGCCTCCACAGATGCACCTTCTGTGTGGCGCGCTAGAAAGTCAAGCAGAAAAGGGGTGAGGGATTTTCCCTTGATGCCCTGTTCCCTGGCCGCGTTGATGGCAGCCTGGATGGCGGCTTCCATCTTCTCCGTGGGAAGGCTATGTTCTTTGGGGATGGGGTTGGCTATCAAAACGCCCTTTCCGCCAAGCTCCAGATGCTGACGCCAAAAGCGCTGAAACTCTCTTGGATTGTCTAATCTTTCCACAGGATAGTCGCTGTCATGAGTATAGAAGAGGGGAAAACTGTCGGTCTGCCAGCCCAGCACAGGCACAGCCATGGTTTCCAGATACTCCAGCGTGACGGGCACATCCAGAATAGCCTTGCAACCTGCGCAGACCACTGCCATCGGGATTCGGGAAAGGGCGGTGAGGTCGCTGGAGATATCCAGTGTGCGCTCCCAATCCCGATGCATTCCACCGATGCCTCCGGTGGCAAAGACCTCGATTCCGGCTTGCCTGGCAAGCGACATGGTGGCTGATACTGTGGTTCCCCCGCTAAAACCTTTAACGCAGGCCAGAGCAAGGTCGCGGCTGCCCAGTTTCTTAAAGGGCTGGTTTTCCTGCAGGGCAGTGGTCAGCCTTTGGATTTGTTCATTATCCAAGCCGATATGAGCTATGCCTTCCAAGACGATAATTGTGGCCGGTACAGCCCCCACGGAAAAGACCAGTTCTTCCAGTTCACGCCATATCTTCAGGTTTTGGGGATAGGGCAGGCCGTGGGTGATTACAGTGGATTCCAAAGCAACAACAGCTTTGTTTTCCTGCAAGGCGTAGCTTACCAGAGGGGAAACAACAAGATTGTGGGGTAGCGCTTTCATGCGTACTCTCCATGAAAAAAGTGGAATCAATCTTTGCTCAGGGCGGGGCAAGGATTGATTCCAATGCCGTTATTAGCTGCGGTTTGATTCTTCCGAACCTGCCGCGTGTTCCTTGGCAATTTGTTCGGGAGGTAAAATTTCCACCTGTAGTTTTAAAACACCGGCTGCCAGCATGTCAAGCTCTCTGGCCGCGCTGTAGGATATGTCGAGCTGTCTGCCCCGTCTAAAGGGACCACGGTCATTAACGCGCACGACTACGCTTTTGCCGTTTTTGGGATTGGTGATTTTTAATTGGGTTTGAAAGGGGAGTGATTTGTGGGCACAGGTCAATTCATTGTTGTCGTATTTTTCTCCGCTGGCTGTGCGGCGGCCGTGAAAAGACCTTCCATAGTAGGAAGTGACCATCACCTCGCCCGGCGGAGTCTGCTGTAAATCCGGGGGTTCCTGGGTTTGAAGCGAATCGATCACCTCGGCCAGACTATCCGGCAGAGGCTCCACGCTTCTATCCTCGACCACGTTTTTCGCGATGATTGGAACAATGACAAGAGCCCAAATCGCAAAAGCAGTGGTCAATAGCTTTTTACATTGATATCTCATAAGGTTTCCATTGATTTCTTGCTTAAGTCTGGCTGGCAACTTCACAGAACCCCTTTTTTTGTCAATAAATATTTTTTAACAATTCCTCTATCTATTTGTATGACAAGCTCTTGTGCAAGCCGCCCCGATACCCTGCCATTCATCAAATTCAACTTATGGCATATCAGTTTAAAGCCTGGAGTCAATAATACTGTTTCCGGGTCTTGAAATTGTCTAAACAAAGAAATAGTTTGACAGAAATACCCGCCTTGGAGCTTTATCACAGACAGAACAATTAATAACAGATAAGGAGACCGACCATGCCAAGAATGACGGTAGATCCGTATTACTGCAAGGGTTGTGGCCTGTGCATTGCCGCCTGTCCGAAGAAGATCATTCGTTTCTCCGAGCAGATCAACGCCAAAGGCTACCACTATGCGGAATGTTTCAAGCAAGACGAGTGCATCGCTTGCAGAATGTGTTATCAGACCTGCCCTGATGGGGCGATCACGGTCGAGAAGTGAGGTTAGTATGTCCAAGATTTTAATGAAAGGTAACGAAGCTGTGGCGGAGGCCGCTATCCGTGCGGGTTGCCGCCTTTATTTTGCCTACCCGATTACTCCCCAAAGCGAACTGATCGAATACATGGCCAAGATGATGCCCAAGGTCAACGGCACTTTTTTGCAGGCCGAAAGCGAAGTGGCAGCGATAAATATGGTCTATGGAGCCGCCGGAGCGGGCAAAAGGGTCATGACTTCCTCATCCTCACCCGGCATAGCCCTGAAGATGGAGGGGGTCTCTTACATGGCTGGAGCGGAGCTGCCGGCTGTGATCATCAACGTTCAGAGGGGTGGCCCCGGCCTGGGCGATATTCAGCCTTCCCAGGGAGATTACTTTCAAGCTACCAAGGGCGGAGGCCATGGCGATTACCGCATAATCGTTTTGGCTCCGAGTTCGGTGCAGGAATTTGCGGACATGGCCGCTGAAGCCTTTGACCTGGCAGATAAATATCGCAATCCTGTAATGATCCTGGCGGACGGTATGTTGGGCCAGATGATGGAACCGGTGGAGTTTAAACCAGCCAAGACCCAGGAAGAGATAGACGCCCTTGGCAATATCCACAACTCCTGGTGCATTTGCCCCAACGAGGATGGAGATGCCAAACACCATCATGAGATCAACTCTTTGGAAATAGATCCCAGTGTTTTGGAAAAGCATGTCATTGAATTATACGAGAAGTATGGCAGGATCGAGCGGGATGAAGTGCGATTCGACACATACAACGTATCCGACGACAATGAGATCCTCTGCGTGGCATGGGGAACGGCGTCCCGCGTTATCAAATCAGCCATCAACGAGCTAACTGCCCAAGGGAAAAGTGTTGGCCTGATCCGCCCCATCACCTGCTGGCCGTTTCCCTACGAAGCAGTAGCTGCGGCGATAGGTCCCAAGGTCAGGAAAGTGTATGTGTTTGAACTCAATACTGGCCAAATGCTTGACGATGTCAAGATCGCCGTGCAGGGCAAGGTGCCCGTCACTTTCTGGGGCAAGGTGGGAGGTATTGTCTTCACCCCTGCAGAGATCAAAGAAAAACTCGAAGCTTGCTTTTAAGGAGAGAGAAATGGAAGTGATAGCAAAAAGACCTGAATCCCTCACCAAAACACCCTTTACCTACTGTCCCGGCTGTCTGCACGGAGTTGCTCACCGCCTGATCGCTGAAGCCATTGACGAACAAGGGCTGATCAATAAAATGGCGGGTGTCGCTCCCGTAGGCTGCTCGGTGTTTGCATATAAATTCTTTAATTTCGACATGGCCCAGGCCGCCCATGGACGTGCCCCGGCTGTTGCCACAGGCATAAAGAGGGCCCGTCCGGATATGCATGTTTTTGCTTATCAGGGAGACGGAGACCTGGCCGCCATCGGAACAGCCGAGATCGTGCACGCGGCAAACAGAGGCGAACACATCTCCGTGTTCTTTGTCAACAACGCCATCTATGGCATGACCGGCGGGCAGATGGCTCCGACCACGCTTCCCGATATGAAGACCACCACCAGCCCCTATGGACGCAAAGTGGATGACATCGGTTATCCGATCCGCGTTTGTGAACTGCTGGCTACCCTGGTGGCTCCCTATTACATCGAGCGCGTTTCACTGCTGAGCCCGGCTGAGATCATCAAAGCCAAAAAGGCTGTCAGCAAAGCCATCCAATATAATAAAGAGGGACGTGGTTTCACCTTCATCGAGTTTGTGAGCACCTGTCCCACAAACTGGGGTATCGATCCTGTCAAATCAAGGGATTGGGCCCGGGAAAATATGCTGCCTTTCTATAAACCGGGAGTGTTTAGAGACAAGGGCGAGGGAGTGGAATAATGACTACTGAAATGATATGCGCCGGATTTGGCGGGCAAGGGGTTTTAACAATCGGCAAATTCATCGCCCAAGCAGCGATGAAAGAAGGCCGTAACGTATCCTGGCTGCCTTCCTATGGGCCTGAGATGAGGGGCGGAACTGCCAACGTTTCCACAGTAGTTTCGGATGAACCCATCGCCTCTCCGATCGTGAGCTTTCCCGATGTGCTGGTGGCTCTCAATCAACCCTCGGTCGATAAATTCGCCCCCTCGGTTCGCAAGGGTGGTGTCATTATCATCAATACCTCCATGTGTCCCCATGGCTGCAAGAGGGATGACGTGCAAAAGGTAGCCGCCCCGATGAGCGACATTGCTCAGGAGATTGGTTCCCAGATGGTACTCAATATGCTGGCTATAGGCATTATTATTGGCAAAACTGACCTGATAAAGTACGAGACTATCGAGGAAGAACTGAACTCATTTCTCAAAGAAAAGAATCCAGACCTCCTGGAAAAGAATCTCGCCGCTATCAAACGTGGGATCGAGATTGGTAAACAGAAGTAATACAAAGCAATAAATGAATGGACAAAGGCGCGGGACTTCGGTTCCGCGCTTTGTTTTCTGGAGATTTCTACTCTCTTTCACAATATCTGGATGGATTGGGGTGGCTGGCGGATAAGTGCTTTTTCCAAAGCAGTGCGTTTTTTAGATTGGCATATTTGGCTAAAGTGATGACCAAGATATGGCTTCCGCCCTCATATATTGATCGCTAATTGATCGCTCGTTGATCGCTGAGCAATCGCTGCGGTGGAAATCACTCGGCATTCAACGGGCGGTCAATGGGACATGAAGACGGGAGGGAGTTTGGGTGGCTTACAATACTTGCGCATCAAAACATAAAATGCCAAAATACCCGAATATCCTTCATAGCTCCCGCCCTTGCTGCGACTGGCTTTGGTGCCATCATCCTTAGGTCATCCCTCACCGGGTTAAGGATGACCCACGGAAGACAAAGACTTAGCTGTCTCGCGCGCGCGAGGGCCCTTGTAGTTTTAGTGACGAAAAGTATGTGTCAGATATCATGGCGGATAAGGAGATGTTCAGGCTTGCATCTGATGGAGAATTCTATTGACAAAGCTCCAGTTGATAATTTTATGGATTTCAGAAAATAATCTTTAATTAAAGGGGTTAGCATGAGACTAGCAATCGAAAAGAAGGAACTGATCAGATACATCCAGAACCTGACTGGCATAGTTTCTTCCAAGACCACCTCTCCGATACTCTCTAACTATCTGATCGAAGTAGACGCAAAAAAGAGCGAAGTCAAGATCACCGCGAGTGACTTGGAGATAACAGTAGATGTGCGCTTTAATGCTGCAGTGAGCGAAGGCGGAACAATTGCTGTCTCGGCTAAAAATTTCAATGAAATTATCGGCAGTATGCCGGACGCCGTTATCGATCTCTGGAAAACAGAAGATTTACTCTTGATCCAGTGCAATAAGATCAACTTCAACATACTTTGCGCCGATCACACACTCTTTCCCATCCTGCCGGAACAGGATATGGACAAAGCAACCCTGGTAAATCCTGAAATATTCAATAACATGATTTCCAAAACCGCATTTGCCGTATCCACAGATATTAACCGGGCGGTATTGACCGGCGTGTGCTGGAAAATCATGGAAAAGACCAACCTGATGGCTGCCACCGATGGACGCAAAGTGGCGGAGATCATTGTTCCCAACAGCGCCGAGATCAAAGCGGAAGCCAGCGAAAGCGGTGATGAAGCCAGTATTTTTCAGGATGCCTACGCAGACCAGATACTTGAGAGAGTTATACCGGTTAAAACCTTGAATTTCCTACAAAAAATATACGATCCGTCGTTGAAGGAAATGAAGGTTCTGATGGAAAAAAGCAAGATAGTGTTCTTATATGGCAGCTTTACAGTAGTGGCAAATGTGATCGAACACAAGTATCCTGAATATCAGAAAGCCTTCATGAGCGACCTTCCCAACCAGTTGACGGTCAACACGGAGACTCTGATAAGCGCCATCCGCCGCGTATCACTGGTTGCCCCGGATGATAATAATCGCATCAGATTTGAACTTGACGGGGATCATTTTGAGATCAGCACCAACAACCGTGACACAGGAGATGCCAAAGAAAGCATCGAAACCTTTGAGTACAAGGGCAGCAGCACCTCGATCTCTTTCAATTTCCGCTATATGTTGTCAATCCTGGATGCCATCGACACAGAAAAGGTTTGTATCAAACTGGGTGGGGCCAAAGAGCCTATGATGATATATAACGAACCTCCGCAAGAGAACAATAAGATAACCTTCCTGTTGATGCCCCTGCGGTCATAAGTATTGAGATTAAAGCATCTCGAGCTTGTCAATTTCCGGAACTACGAGAGGGCCGGATTTGACCTGCAGGAGCTTGGCAACCTGATCATCGAGCCCAACGGAGCCGGGAAGACAAATCTGCTGGAAGCCATGGCATATTGCGGCATGGGCAGGTCAATCAGGTTTCACCGGGATGAAGAACTTCGCAAGGAAGACAAAGACTATTTCCGGGTAAGGGGCGTTTTTTACCAGGATGACGGATTGGAATTGAGAATTCAGCTTGCCTGGCAGGAGGGAAGGAAACTCGTAAAAATCAATGAAATCCCGGTCCGTCAGTTGAGCAGGCTATATGAATGCGTGAAGATCATATACTGCGCGCCGGACGACATGAATCTGGTGGGGGGAAGTCCCCGCTTTCGCAGGCAGTTCTTTGACCTGGCCATCTCGCAAATCTATCCCCCCTATATCTCAGTACTGCGCAATTATATGCACATAGTCGAGCAGCGCAACAACCTCTTGAAAAAAGACTATCAGCAACTGGAAAAGAATAGCTGGGACCAGAGATTCATCCAGGCTTTGCTGGAGGTGCTGGAATACAGAAGAAAATACCTGAATCTGCTGAATCAGGAATTTGCAGAGAAATATCTGGCTATCTCCGAGCAGATCAATCTGATACGCTTGGATTATGTATGTCAGATGGCTGGAGCTTACCCAGGCCAGGAGGCGGATATTCTGGCACACCTTGACGACCTGGAGCCCCGTGAGCGCAAACATCAGCGCAGTCTGATCGGTGCCCATCTCGATGATTATGAGTTCAAGCTTGATGGCCGCACCCAGAAAACCTTTGGATCCCAAGGCCAAAAGCGTATAACGGTCTTGGTGCTAAAGCTTATCCAGGCCGCTCTCACAGAGAGGATTACGGGCATCAAGCCCATTCTGTTGTTTGATGATGTATTCGCGGAACTTGATAAGTTGCATTCGAAGAAGATCAGGGATTATGTGGATCATCGCTACCAGGTGTTTGTGGCAAGCCCCCGGGAGGATGTAAGCAGAGAGTGGGGTGAGCTTACGCGCTTGAATATTCTGGACAGACAGGCATGAAAATTTCCAAAAGCACCTTGGGGTGGATGTTTTACGACTTTGCCAATTCCGCTTTCACAACTGTGATCGTGAGTGTGGTTTACAACTCATATTTCCAGAAGGTTGTGGTAAACGGAGCGGAAGGTTATGCAGAAAGGTTGTGGGGGCTGGCGGTGGGGCTTTCGATGACCCTGGTGGCGGTCACGGCTCCATTCTTGGGGGCTGTGGCAGACTTTTCCCGCTCCAAGAAAAAGCTGCTTTTCTTTTTTGCCTGGATCACTGCCGCGGCTACATCTCTCCTTTATTTTGTTCAGAAAGGGGATGTACTGGCCGGAATGCTCATTTTTATGGTCGCGAACTACGCCTTTAACAGCGCCAATGTATTCTATGACGCTTTCCTGCCCGAGCTGAGCACCCCGCAGGATATTGGTAAGATTTCCGGTTATGGCTGGGCTTTGGGCTATGTTGGCGGCCTGCTGTCTTTGATTTTGTCCCTGCTGCTTATCAAATATGATGTCAGGCTGGTATTTCCGATGATTGGCCTGCACATATTCCTTTTCTCGCTGATAACTTTCTTTCTGTTGAAAGAAGTCCGCAAGCCATCCAAACGCACAAATTATCTAAAGATATCTATAAGCAGGATCAGTTATACCATCAAGCACATCCGCCGTTTACCCGATCTGTTGATATTCCTGCTTAGCTATTTCTTCTATAATGATGGGATCTATACAGTCATCGTATTTGCCACACCTTTTGGCATGACGAGGTTTGGGATGGGCGTGAATGAGATGATAACCTATTTCATCCTCGCCCAATTCACCTCCGTGCTTGGTGCCGCATTCTTTGGCTGGCTGACAGACCGTTTCAACGTGAAAAGCTCACTAAGCTGGTCGCTGTTGATCTGGCTGGGTGTGATCATCTGGGCTTATTTCTGCAAATCGGTGACCGAATATTACTTTGTGGGATTGTTGGCAGGTCTTGCCATTGGCAGCAGCCAGGCAAATAGCAGAACAATGCTCTCCCTGCTTACCCCCAAGGACAAGCAGGCAGAGTTTTTTGGATTTTTTACCTTGACAGGCAGGCTTTCATCGATATTCGGTCCGATCTTGTATGGTTGGATTGCCATGCGCACTGGAAGCTTGCGCCTGGCCATCCTGTCCCTGGCCTGCTTCTTTATCCTGGGATGGCTGCTATTGCAGTTTGTGTCGCTGTCCAAAGGTATTTCGCGCAGTTCACTATTGTCTTTAGAGGAGAGTTAAATGAAAAACATTGCAAGGTTATCGTTAATCGTGATCATGCTCGTATTGTTGGCCGCCTGCGGCAAAAAGAGCAATGTGCTGTATGTGTTCAACTGGTCCGATTATATCAATCCGGATTTGGTGAAACAGTTTGAAGAGGCTTACGATTGCGAGGTGAGGGAGAGCTATTTCGAATCCAACGAAAACATGCTCACCAAGATCGAAAGCTCCCGCCAAGCTTACGATATAATTGTCCCCAGCGGTGACCACGTGACCATTCTGGCACAAAAAGAGCTTCTGGAGCCCCTGGATAAAAGTAAGCTGACCAACTATGGCAATCTCGACCCTCAACTGCTTCTCAAAGCTCAGTCATTCGATCCTGAAAACAAGTTTTCTGTTCCCTATTTCTGGGGCATTACAGGGTTGATGTATAATAAGAAGCATGTGCCGCAAAGTGTTATTGAGCAAAAGAGCTGGTCGATACTGGGAGACGTTTATTTTTCCGGCAAGCAAAAAGTAACCATGCTGGAAGACGCCCGCGAAGTCATTGGCGCCGCCCTGATCTTTGCCGGACACGATCTGAACGATGCCTCGGAGGCAGCCCTGGCTGATGCGGAAAAGATTCTGGATATTTGGGACAAAAACATCACCCAATACGATTCTGAGTCATATAAGAACGAAGTTGCCGATGGCACAAGCTGGTTGGCTCAGGCATATAATGGCGACGCTTTGCAGCAGATGGCACAAAACAGCGATCTGGACTTTTTCCTGCCGGTCGAGGGAAGCAGTCTCTGGATGGATAACATGGTGATCCTGAAATCATCTCAAAACAAAGAACTGGCCTACAAATTCATTGACTTCCTGCTGGAGGCGGAGAACGCCAAACTGAATGCCGAATACACCCAGTATCCCACTCCGAATAAAGCCGCTTACGACCATCTGGATGAAACTCAAAAGATGAATGAACTGATCTACCCTCGTCCTGAATATCTGGAGAAATGCACCATGATCCAGTTTTTGGGAGAAAAGATCAAGGGTGTGGATGCCCTGTTTGAAAAAATCAGATTAAATTGAGATAAGAATGTTTGACAACCTTAACCAGCTTTACCGCACAGACTATTGCGGAAACCTAAGTTCCGCTGATATAGGCAGGTCATCCACCCTGATGGGCTGGGTGCACAAAAGACGTGATCTTGGCGGTCTCATCTTCATCGATCTGCGGGACGTTAGCGGTCTCTTTCAGATCGTTATCAGGCCGGAATCCAGCATCTTCAAAAAAGCCGAACAACTGCGCAATGAGTTTGTTATCGGCGTGAGTGGCGTGGTGGCGGCCAGAGATCAACACAATATCAATACCAAGATGAAGACTGGCGCTCTGGAACTTATTGCCGAAGAATTGTGGCTATTCAACGACTGCCTACCCTTGCCGATCCAATTGAATGAAGCTGCCATGGCAGATGAAGACCTGCGCCTGGCATACCGCTATCTGGACCTGCGCAGGCCTGCCCTGCAGGAAATACTGATCCTGCGCCACAAGATCGTCAGGGAGATAAGGGAGTTTCTAAGTGATGAGAACTTTTTCGAGATCGAGACTCCGATCTTGATGAAGAGCACACCTGAGGGAGCTCGCGACTATTTGGTGCCCAGCAGGATTCAACCCGGAAAGTTCTACGCTTTGCCCCAGTCTCCCCAGATGTTCAAGCAGTTGTTGATGATTGGCGGATTTGACAGGTATTTCCAGATTGCGCGCTGTTTTCGCGATGAAGACCTGCGGGCAGACCGCCAACCCGAGTTTACCCAGCTTGATATCGAGCTGAGTTTCTGTTCTCAGGAGCAGATTTTCGATTTGCTGGAAAGGCTGATGCAGCGCTTGTTCAAAAACACTCTGGGTAAAGAGCTTACCATTCCCTTTCCCAGAATGACTTATCAGGAAGCAATGGAGCGCTATGGATGCGACAAACCTGACCTGCGTTTCTCCCTGGAGCTCAAAGACCTGACTTCCTGTCTGCAACACAGCCAGTTTCAGGTATTTCAGAGTGCCCTGGCGTCAGGCGGAGTGATCAAAGCGCTTGCCATTCCTGAAGGTGGAACATATAGCAGGAAGCAGCAGGATGAACTGGTGGAACTGGCCAAGCATCAGGGCGGCAAGGGATTGGCCTTTGCCAAGGTTACAGATGGTGGCCTGGAAGCGGGGATCAGCAAGTATCTGAGCGCGGAGGAAGCCGCATCTGCCATCCGTATCACGGAGGCAAAACCCGGTGACTTGCTGGCTATAGCCGCAGACAGCTTTGAGATGGTATCCAAAGTTCTTGCGGCAATACGTAATCACGTGGCGGAGCGGCATGGCCTGATACCTCCAGACAGCTTCGAGTTCTGTTGGATAACCGATTTCCCTCTGTTCCAATACAATCAGGAAGAAAAGCGCTGGGAACCTGCCCATCACATGTTCTCCCTGCCCAAGGAAGAGCATATTCCCTGGCTGGACCAACCGGACAAATACGGCTCCATCATCGGCCAACTCTACGATATGGTTTGCAATGGCATGGAGTTGTCTTCCGGCAGCATCCGTTGTCATCGTTATGACCTTCAAAAAAAGATTTTCGACATTCTGGGTTTCAGCGAATCTGAACTGACAGCCCGCTTTGGCTTTTTCCTGGAAGCCCTGAAATATGGAACCCCACCCCATGGTGGAATAGCACCGGGAATTGACCGTCTGGTGATTATCATGAGCGGCGCGCAATCCATCCGCGATGTGATAGCGTTTCCCAAAACCCTGAAAGCGACAGACCTGATGAGCCAGGCTCCATCCGAGGTGTCAGAGCTACAATGGAAGGAACTGCATCTGAAACCTGGAGATTAGCCGTCCTGACCAGCGGCCACAGCCGCGGCTCCAATCTGCGTGCCCTGCATAACTACTTCAGCTCGCAGGACAAGGGGATCAGGATTGTCTTTGTCACGGTTTCCCTGCCCTCGGCGCCTGTGGTTGACGTTTGTGGGGAGCTTGGCCTGCAAGTCCATCATATCCCTACCAGGAATATGGGTTCTTTTGAAAAGCGGGTCTTGGAATTTTGCAGGGATGAGAAGATTGACCTGATCGTCCTGGCTGGCTTCCTGAAACGGCTGTCTTCCGCCTTTATTGAGGATGTTGGCATACCAATTCTGAATATACATCCCGCCTTGCTTCCCAAGTATGGAGGCAAGGGGATGTATGGCGAGCGGGTGCACAAGGCAGTCTTTGCTGCGGGAGAAAGGGAATCCGGGCCCACGGTGCATATAGTGAACGCTATGTATGACCAGGGCAGTATTCTGGCTCAGCGCAAGGTGGATATTTCAGGATGCGGGTCACCCCAGGAGATTGCCGCTGTGGTGCTCAGGGCTGAACACAGTCTCTACGGTCCCACCATCAGCGCATTTCTGGAAAAAAGAACCAAGTGACCAGGATAGCCATCGCGACACTTGGCTGTAAAACCAATGCCTATGAATCGGCTGCCATAGTCGGGCAGTTCGAGGGTCAGGATGTATTGGTTGTGCCTTTTGACGAACCTGCCGACCTGTATATCATCAACACCTGCACCGTTACCAACCGCACTGATTTCAAGAGCCGCAATCTGATCAGAAAAGCATTTCAGCAGAAAGCGCTCAATCCCCTGGCCAAGGTCATTGTCACTGGCTGTTACGCGCAGCGCAGCCCCGGGGAGATTGAGGCCATGGGGGGCGTGGATCTGATCGTTGACAATCAGAGTAAACTGGATATTGCCACGATCCTGCGGGAAGGCAGCTATCAGTTTGGCGACATCATGAACGCCACAGAGTTTTCTTACCGTCCTGTTTCGTCTATGGTGGATCACAGCAGGGCTTTCCAGAAGATTCAGGATGGCTGCGATTTTTACTGCGCATATTGCGCCATTCCCTATGCCAGAGGCCATAACCGGTCAGCCAAACTCAGTGACGTGGTGGCCCAGGCCAGGCTCTTTGTGGATTCAGGTTATAAAGAAATCGTTTTAGGAGGGGTAAACCTTGGCCTCTACAGGGACGGAACGAATGCTTTGCCTGAGGTAATACAGGCTTTGCATGATATCGAGGGGCTGCAACTGATCAGGCTCAGCTCTTTGGAGCCTCAGTTGATCACACAGGAGATCATCAACAGTCTTCAGCACGGAAAAAAACTCTGTCCGCACCTGCATATAGCCCTGCAGTCCGGATGCGATTCTGTTCTGGGCAGAATGGGGCGCCACTATGATACTAAGCAGATCAGGGACTTGGTTGACAAGCTGTTGTCTTCCATACCCAGTATCGCGCTTGGATTCGACGTTATTGTGGGCTTTCCGGGTGAGAGTCAGGAAGAATTCGAGCAAACAAGAATGTTCCTCGATTCTCTTCCAATCGCTTATCTGCATGTGTTTTCCTACTCAAAACGTAAAAACACAGTTGCTGCTTCACTGCCTAACCAGGTTTCCGCTGCCGAGAAATCCAAACGGGCAGTGATACTGGCAGCATTGAGCAAGCGGAAAAAAGACTTGTTTATGCAGCGTTTGATTAATGATAAGGTTGGCTTGCGTGGCATCTGCGAAGCGCACAAGGATGGATACACGACCATGCTGACCGATCATTACCTGCGGGCGTATCTGCCAGGAGAACTGGAATTGGGTTCGCTGGCGCGCTGCGTGCCAACCAAGACCTATTTGGATGGGGTGTTGGGGCAGGTTGAGGATTAGGCGTGCCACTCTATACCGGTTCGCCCTCGTTCGCACGATTGAGCTAACACTACTTCGCTTGCATTATTACAAGTGGATCTCTTTTGTTTCACCATTTCACCAATCCACCTTTCCACGGCCTGATCGTAGCACCTATATATATGGGGAGGATTGCTCTCATTTGCATCACCCTCCCAGACAGGGGTCTTCCTGGGGTCAACCTTATAATTTATAAGGATGACCTAAGGTTGATGGCACTAAAGCCAGTCGCAGCGAAGGAGGGCGCTATGAAGGAAAAACAGGATAATAAGCCTTTTATGTTTATTACCGCAAGTAGTTCAAGCTGTCAAGACTCCCTCTTGTATTCATGTCCCATTGATCGCCAGTTGAACGCCAAGTGATTTCCGGCGCGGCGATCAATGAGCGGTCAATCAGCGATCAAAGTATGAGGGCGGAATTGCGAGAATGTCAGTTTACGCTGCTTTACTAAAGGCATTCACGCAGTCCCACCAGAATTTACACAGAGCCGCAGCTTTCCTTTTCTTTAAGGCGCAAGCTATATGGCCAATATGCGTTTGATTAGGGATGAACAAATATCCTGTGACTGCGTTTGGGAAGGACTCTCCACGTAAATGCGGATAATGGGTTCGGTTCCGCTTTTTCGGATGTGGATCCAATGATCATTACTGACAGCTTTGATCCCGTCGCGGCGATCCAGTTCATAACCAGTCAACAATTCTGGGATCGCATCCATCACGGTATCCATCTTTGCAGGCTCCAACTCGAGTTTGTCTTTGGCGAAGTAGTATTTTGGCAATTCATCCACAATCTGGCTGACAGTTTTTCCGCTTTCCGCCAATAATCCCAAAATCAGCGCCATGCCGGAGAGGGCGTCCCTTGTATAATTCACTGGCGGGCAGATGATTCCGCCGTTTCCTTCTCCCCCGATGGGGCTGTCGATCTCTTGCATCAGCTTGCCAACGTTGATCTCTCCGACTTTGGCACGGTGCACTTTCACGCCAAATCTTTGGGCAACATGGTCGGAAAGCATTGAAGTGGAAAGATTGACCACGATATCGCCCTTGTTTTTGGGAAGCACGTACAGCTCAGCCAGAACGACTGAATACTCTTCCCCGATGCAGCTACCAAGCTCGCTAACAATGGAAAGCCTGTCCACATCGGGGTCTGTGGCAAAACCGATGTCTGCCTTATGGATCCTGACTGCTTCTTCCAACTGCGTAAGGTTCTGATTCAAAGGCTCGGCAGGATGGGCAAACACGCCCGTGGGGGGGGAGTTTATCTCTATCACCTCGCAGCCAAGCCGCTCAAGAAGCAGGGGAGATGCCAGGCCACCCGCGCCGTTTACCGAATCCAAAACAACCCTGAAGCGTTTGGAACGGATTCTTCCCAGATCAAGATAGCCAATCTCCAAAACCTTGTTGATATGATAGGAAATAGCGGCGCTGTCGTGCACCAGCGTGCCCACTTTCTGCCAGTCTACCCAGGTTATTGGATCGTTGACTGAAGCCAGGAATTGCGCCGCTTTGGCAGCGCTGAGGAACATCCCATCGCCATCAACGAACTTCATGGCGTTCCATTCCGGCGGATTGTGGGAAGCTGTGATGGCGATCCCACCTTGGGCGGAGTGCTTTTTTACGTTGAGCAGAACCGTGGGTGTTGGCACAATACCGATTTCGATAACGTCACAACCGACCGAAAGCAGGGCGCCTACCACTGTTGAGAGCATGGCAGGGCCAGTAGTTCGGGAATCCCTTCCCACCACAATCTTTGGCTTGGGGCTGGGGTTCTGGGAATTAGCTTTAATATACTCGCCGAATCGTGCCGCGTAACGCAGAACGATTTCGGGGTTCAGGGAGTCCGCAAAGACGCCCCGAACCCCGCTAACGCCGGTCATTAGTTTACTCATTACAGTTAATAGCCGTATTTATCCCGATTGTCAATGATCTTGGCATTCTTGCGAATTTCTTGATACCAGCGATTGAAGGCTGCTTCTTCCAAGCGGTTGCGAATATCCTGTTGTTTGTTTTTATCCTTTGCAAACGAGGCTAAATCAGGTTTTACACGCTCCTCGGCGTAGATAATGAAGTGTCCTTCCTTGGTCTCCACTAAACCGGAGTATTGGCCTTGGTTGAGAGCCAGGGCTGCTTTGGAAAACTCGGGCAGTGTCGCGTTCACGGTTGGGATATAGGATTTTTCTTTGTGTCCCTTGAGATCTACGATCTTCCAACCTGCTGCTTCGGCTGCTTTGAGATAGGATTCCTTGGGTGTATTTTTGGCAAAAGCCTCCGCCTTGCTCTTCAATTGGGCTATTTTCTTCTGCCTTTCAAGGTCGTATTTGATGCGGAGTTTGACTGTTTCAAAATCCTCATAATACACTTTTTTGTTTTCCACGACCTGAGCCACGATCAAGCGTCCCTGCTGGTCTTTGAAGATGTCGGACACTTTGCCGGCTTTTTTGGTTTTCATAAATTTGTAGAGACCGGGCAGTTGGCCTATGCCATCCATAGCCTCTCTGTCGTGGGCAAGCCAGTTGCTTGATACCACTTCCAGTTTCAAGGCTTCTGCAGCTTTGTCGATACCTTTTTTCCCAATCAGCTTTTGTGCCTGTTCGGCTTTATCATGCAAATCATTTTTTGTGCGTTCTGAGGCTTCCACTTTCAGCAGGATATGGCTGGCAACGATTTGGGGTTTGTCAGGATTAGTAGTGAGGATCGAATCGCAGCGGATGATATGCCAGCCAAAATCGGTTCTGATCGGTTTGGCTATTTCGCCTGGTTTGAGGGCGAAAGCGGCTTTTTCAAATTCCGGCACCATCTGGCCTTTGCCAAAGGAGCCCAGAGACCCGCCGTTGCGCGCGGAACCGGGATCTTCGGAATACATGTCCGCAAGCAGGGCAAAGCTGGTTTCGGGTTTGATGGCCTGGTTATAGATATTGTCAACTTCCAGCTTTATATCGTTATAGTCCTCTTCCGAAGGTTTTACGGGGATGGCTACGTATTTGATCTTGGAAGCCGGACCCTTTTTGAATTCGGTTTCTTTCCTGGCTTCATACTCTTTTTTGATCTCCGCGTCGCTCACTGCAACACTGTCTGCAAGATGATAATCGAACCAAATCGCCTTTCCTGTGATGCTGTTGGTGTCTTTGATATATTCAGCTTTCAGGCTGTCGGCGGTGATGTTGGCCTGTTTCTTGATCTTATCCTGCAAGGTCTTGCGGGGCAGATACACAGCCATGTATTCAAACATTTGCTGGCGAAATTCGGGTATGTTGTTAAGAGCGGTTACATACTTCGATCTGTCGAAGCGGCCATTGGTCTGCAGGTCTGGTATTTGCAAAACTTCCTGCGGAGGATCGTTCAGGATTGCGGTCTTGATGTCGCTTTCCTTGATCTTGATCTTGTTCTTTTTGATCTGCTGATCCCACAAGATAGTGTTTACGAGTTCTTCCCAGGCGGAATACTCAATGTTTTTGCGCATGTTGTCGTCGATGGGCTGACCCTGTTGCTGATAACGGGTTGTGATTTCCTGGATCTTTTGCTGGTACATCTTTGGAGTGATCTTAGTACCGTTCACTTTGCCCAGGAACTGGCCGCTGAACAGGGTTCCATCCAGCAAACTGCGGATTCCAAAGTATCCGCCGGTGCCCGCCAGGCTCAAAATGAAAGCCGCGGCAACCACATAAACTATTACTTTTTGTCTCTTTCTCAGTTGATCGAGCATTTATCTCCTCCCATGCTGGGTAAAATTTCGTTTAAGAAATGCCAATATTTTTCAAGCTCTATTTAGTTCAAGCTTTTTTTATCGGCAGGCTTTATATCTCCGCCCTGCGGAGGAACTCCAGACCCAACAGCGTGAACAAAATATTGGGCGCCCAGGCTGCCCAGACCGGCGGCATCATCCCGTTGTAGCCAAGGCTTTGTATGATCCTCACCACAATGAGATAGATGAAGCAAACCACCAATCCCAGAAGAAAAACAAGCCCCCTGCCTTTGGAACGAATGTTTGAAGTGGCGATCGGAATGAAGAAAAAGATCACTATCAGGTTGGTGAGAGGGAAAGAGAGTTTCATGTGCAGATCCACTATCTCTTTGTTGGCCTTCTCGCCCATTTTCTCCAGCCTGGCAATGTAATCTTTCAATTCAAAGAAATTTAGGGACAGGGTTTTCTTTGTGATGCGGATAAAGTCCTTTGGTTCCACATCCAGCAAGGGCAACTGGGTTGAACTGTAAAACTGGTGGTAAGTCTGTTTGCCTTTGGCGAAGCGTCTTACCTCACAGTCCTGGATGGTCCACTTGTCGTTTTCCCAGACCGCGGCTGAAGCTGTCACGTGTTCAACCACTTCCTTGTTGTCCGGGCTGAGCCGGGTAAGGTCAATTACGCGCAGGGTGTTTTGATAACCGTCAAAGAAACCAAAGTAATAGAAATCGTTCTTCTGTCCCTGATAATGGACTCTTGCCTTGAGCATCTGGTCTTCAGGCTGTTCACCTTTGATTTGAACATTGTAAACGTAACTTTTGGCAGATTCGGCCTTGGGCAGCAGGTATTCTCCCATCAAGGCAATGGCCGCGCTGATTAGCAAGCCAATGAGAAACAAGGGCAGCATTGCCCTTTTGATGCTGACCCCGGCTGCTCGGATGGCAACGCTTTCGTTGTGCTTGGAAAGAGAGTTCATCATAAACAAGCCGGTCAGCAGAACCGTAACCGGCGAAGTGAGAACAATCAAATATGGAAGCCGCAGCAGATAGTAAAGCACAGCCAGCTTAACTGTCGCGCCCGATCTGATCAGACGGGGAAGATTGTCAATCACATCTATGACAATAAAAACAACCGCGAAGCTCAGGAAAATGATCAGATAGGTTTTGAGAAACTCCCGGGTTATGTAGCGATCCAATATTCTCATGCTGCCTCTAATGAATCAACTCGTCGGGAGCGCTGCCCTTCCTGAGTTTAAGATGAGAAAGGCGCCAGCGCAACAGGTGAAGGTTTATCAGTTGCTTTTCATGGATGGACAGGTAGATCAGCACCAAAGCCAGAATCAGAAAAACAATGTTGGAAATCCACATGGACACAAAGGGACTCATCAAGCCTCTGTCCGCGAGCTGTTCTCCTCCCGTGAGCGCAATGTAGTAGATCAGGAAAATAACAGAAGATACCGAAAAAGCCATCCCGATGCCACTGGTGCGGGTCATTAATCCAAGCGGAATGCCGATCAACACAAATATTATGATTGCGGCTGAGAGGGCGAATTTCTTGTGATATTCAACCTGTAGTGCGCGCAAGTTCTCATATAATTCGCTTTGACGGTCGGTTGCCATCTTCAACATCATGCCCAGGCGCCGTTTTTCCACTTTGTTTTCGTAAGATGGGGCGGAGGAGGATAGCTTATCCAGCCTGTCTTGCAGGGAGGAGATTTCGCGTGCCTTGCTATCCATTTCCTGCTTCTTGTCTTGGATGGAGGACACAAGCTGATTGTATGTCATCTCACGGTCAGATCTGAAGCTTCCCTGGGTATAATCCATGTTTACTGCGAGATTGCGGATATTGACTGTGAAGCTATTGAAAGTCCTCAACTGGTATTTCCCGCTTTCTTTTTCGTTCCGTTCGTGCATTTCGCCATCATGCAACACGATCTGCAGGCTGTTGCCATTGTCTTTTTGCAACACTTTGCCGCTTTTTGCCATAATGATGCGGGGATACTTTGTCTGGCTGCGGTCATATATCAGCACATCGCGCAATTCGTTATCCTTGTTCTCTTTGGCGAATACCGTGTAATCCATGACTGTCGTGAAATCATTGGCTTTGATGCTGGTCATTGGCTTGTAATAAGCTATCTTGACAGTTAGATTCTTCAGTTTATGGTTCGTTTCAGGCAGGAAAAAGTGATTGAAGTATATCATCAAGCCTGTCAGCAGCAAAGCCACAACCATCAGCGGGGTCAGCATGCTGTATATATTGATGCCGCTGGACTTCATGGCGATGGTTTCCCTGTCCACAGTCATCCTGCCAAAGGCAAGAATCGTCGCCACAAGCACTGCCATGGGTATCGATAAAGCCAGCATGTAGGGCAGGGACAGGCCAAACAACTGCAGGACGATTGAAGCGGGCAGTTTTTTCTCTATGATCAGGTTCAGCAAATCTATGACCCTGTCAATCAGCAGTACAAATGTAACCACCAGCAAAGACAAGATGAATGGCACTATGTGTTCTTTCAAGATGTAGCGTGAAAGGATCTTCATCGTCACATACCCATCATTTGCATGGCTTCTTCTTCGCTGATGATCCTGACCGAGCCAAGCTTGGTAGCTTTGTCCAGCTTGGAGCCTGGCTTGTTTCCGACAATCAGGTAGTCAAGCGAGGATCCCACGGAACTGATGATCTTGCCTCCATGGCTCATCAGCAGGTCTTCCATCTCTTTACGGGAGAAGGATTCCAAAGTTCCCGTTATGAGGAAAGTTTTACCATTAAGCAAGTCGGATCGCTTTTCCGCGGAATAGGTAAGATTCAAACCATGCGATCTGAGCAGATTGAGCAGGCTGATGTTTTCCGGTACTTCAAACCACGCTCTGATGGCTTGGGCGATTTTCTCACCCACTTCCTTGACCTTGACCAACTCATCGACATCTGCGGCTCCCAGCGCGTCCATACTTATAAAATACTCCGCCAGGTTTCTGGCCGTGATGCTCCCGACATAGCGAATGCCCAAAGCGAATAGCACCCTGTCGAAACCTCGCTTTTTCGAGTCCTCTATCGCAAACTTCAGATTCTGTGCGCTCTTGCGGCCGAGACGGTCGAGTTGAGCCAGCTTATCGTAGTCCAAGTTGTAGATATCGGCAATACCGGATATCATGCCTTCCTTTAAGAGCCTGTTGATCAGACTTTCGCCAAGGCCGCTGATATCCATTGCGTCTCTGGAGGCGAAATGCTCCACCCGTTTATGCAGTTGGGCTGGACATTGTGAGTTGGAGCAGTAATGGATTGATCCTTCCTCATCTTTCACCAGATGGCTGCCGCAAGCGGGGCAACTTTTGGGGAATTCTACCTCGATGGATTCCGCAGGCCTGTTTTCCGGAACCACCCCCAGAATCTTGGGAATGATCTCGCCTGACTTGATCAACTGTACTGTGTCTCCCAGATGCAGATCAAGTCTCTTGATCTCATCTTCGTTGTGCAGGGTAGCCCTGGATACTGTGCTGCCGGAGATGTACACAGGTTCCAGGATGGCGACGGGGGTAACCGCGCCAGTTCGCCCCACCTGAAACTGTACCTCGAGCAAGCGGGTCTCTTTTTCTTCAGGTTTAAACTTGTAGGCAATCGCCCATTGGGGGCTCTTGGCAGTGAAACCAAGCTGCTTTTGGGTGGCAAAATCATCCACTTTGACCACTATGCCGTCTATTTCATAGGGAAGGCTGTAGCGGTTATTTTCCCAGTAATCGCAATATTCCTGAACCTCGGAGTATGAGTTGCAGACCTTGTGGTTTTGCGAAACCGGGAATCCTTTGGAAGTAAGCCAGTTCAACAAACCAGATTGAGTGTTCACGGTAAGGTTTTCCGCCCACCCGACAGTATAAAAGATAGCGTTCAGGCGGCGTTCCCTGACCAACTCCGGATTCTTTAGCTTGATCGACCCGGCGGCAGCGTTTCGGGGATTGGCAAAGGGTTTCTCCTCGTTGGCAAGCCGTTCATCGTTGAGGGCAACAAATTCGTCGCTGGGTATATAAATCTCGCCCCGCACTTCGATGGGGTGGATGTGATTGATTTCCTTGGGGACGGATGGCAGCGTCAGAACATTGGCGGTGACTCGCTCTCCTTGGATGCCGTCTCCCCGCGTGGTGGCATAGTTCAGTTCACCGTTCTGGTAGAAGATGTTGATGGAAAAGCCGTCTATCTTCAATTCGACGCATACCCGCGGCTCCTTACCAAGCTCCTGGCTCAGTTTATTCCAATACTGCTCCAGTTCCCTTGGGGAGTAAACATTGTCCAGGCTGTACATTCGCTGCTTGTGTGGTATCGTGTCCGATTGCGGGGTCAGGTCGCTGCCAACCTTATCCAGAGGAGATTCTGACCTTTCTTCTTCGCTGAGCTGTGCCTCCAGGGCTTTGAGCCGTTGTGCCAGCTTATCGTATTCATAATCAGAAATCAGAGGATTTGCCAGTTCGTAATAGAGAACATTGTGGCGCTCGATTTCCTTGCGCAAGATTTCTATCTCGTGCTTCAAAGCTTCATTCATAGCTCGTAAAATTCAGGCCTTCTGTCAGCAAAAGCATCATTGTTTGCTGTGATACTCTTATCACATGCCAGATTGGGGTTAATTGTACATGTATGGACAGCGATCTCGTTTTCTGTCATCCTGCACAGTATCTCGCCCTTGGTGCCCAGTATCTGGCTTTGTCCGGTAAAGCTGAGAGTGACGCCGGCAGTGGTTTCCGAACCAATCCGGTTGGATGTGATGGAAAAAACCCTGTTTTCCAGGGAACGCAGTAGCATGGATTGCTGACACCAGGGCAAGACCAGGTTCGACGGGTGGCATAATATCTGCGCGCCTTTCATGGCAAGGGTTCTGGCGGCTTCCGGAAACTGCCAGTCAAAACAGATCATCATACCGATTTTGACCCCACCCTTCGCTGTGAAAACATTAAAGCCTGTATCGCCAAGCGTAAAAAACAGCTTTTCGCGGTCGAAGAGATGCGTTTTACGATACAAATGATGACTGCCATCTGGATTGATCAGGGCGCATGAATTATATAGTGTGTCGCCTGATAATTCCGAAAAGCCATAGACGATACTCACCTGCCTGTTAAACGCTATTTCGCTGAAAGCAGCGAATGCTTCGCCGGAAGGGTATTCTTCACTGACTTCGACCAATGCTTCCCGGCTGGGGAAGAGGTATCCTGTCGTGCAAAGTTCCGGCAAAACCACCAGATCAGTATCCAGCTCACAGAGCATCTCTCTGAGCATTGCCAGGTTTTTCTGCTTGTCCAGTAACTTCGGTTCATATTGGAGCACAGATACTCTATAATCCATGGAATTCAACTCCTTGTATCAGTTTTTCAAAACACTTTCTCGTGCCAGTGCTTGCCGTTTGGACGAACGGAGCCAAAACTGCAGGCAAATTGCGTTTAATCCTGATGTAGATTCATTGGCAGCATGCTGGCTGTTCATCCTTTGGCTAAAGCTTTTGTTTTTCTCACTTTCCTTGGCAGGCATGATAAAGTCAAGTCCTTTCTTAATGCGAGCGTATCCGGAAGCTTTCGAGAGACTCAAAGCCATCCGGGTTACGAAAAATGGCTTTGGAAGCTGGCAATTTCACAGATAAACTGCAAAATAAATAAGTAATGCAAACGGCAACTATTTTTTCATTGACGATATTCTCAATTCCTGACCAATGGTATCCGGTATCAGCTTTGGTTATACCGTTTTTTGTATGCAAATATTAACCACGAGGAAAGGAACATGGATGTGAGGGATAAGATCAACTCATTGGAATGGTTGCGGGATGACATCATCGGCCGCAACTTCAGCTTTAGCACTCCTTTTGGAGAAAGGCCTCTGGTCTATGCGGATTATACTGCCAGCGGCAGAGCCCTGAAAAGTATAGAGGATCACATCCAGAGAATCCTGCAAATATATGCCAATACCCATACGGAAGACGACTTTTCGGGATCTGTCACGACCAAGCTGTACAGAGAGTCTGAGGAGGTCATCAAAAGGCTTGTCAATGCAGGGCCAGATGGCAGAATTATCTTTTCGGGATCAGGCACCACCGGGGCTATCACAAAGCTGCAACAGATTCTTGGTGTCTATTGCCCTCCTGCTGCAAAAGAAAGGCTTAAACGTGACATCAAAGCCTGTCTGGGTGAGTATTCGGGCGGCGCAGAGTGCGACAAGCGCTTATTAAACCACTTCCGCACCCATAGTCCAATCGTTTTTGTGGGCCCTTACGAGCATCACTCCAATGAAATCATGTGGAGACAGACTTTTTGTGAGATAATGGAAATCCCCCTGGGAGCAGACGATGGCCTTGATCTGGCAAAACTCGAGGAAGCTGTCTCGGATCCAGCCTATTCCGGACGCTTTAAGATCGGTTCTTTTTCGGCAACCTCAAATGTGACCGGCTTGAAGACGGATGTCTATGAAGTAGCCAAAATCCTGCACCGGCACGGCGCGATCGCTTGTTTCGACTTTGCGGCTTGCGCTCCGTATCTGGAAATAGACATGAACAAGGATGCGGAGAGCTATTTCGACGCAATTTTCCTGTCTCCCCACAAGTTTCTTGGCGGGCCTGGAACCAGAGGGATTTTGGTGATCAATAAAAACATTTATCCCGCCAATCTTCCCCCCACAGTGGCTGGAGGCGGAACGGTTGAATTCGTCTCAGAAAGCCGAGACGATTATATCCAGGACATCGAAACAAGAGAAAAGGCAGGCACCCCGGGAATCATCCAGGACATGCGGGCGGGACTGGCATTTCAGCTAAAGGAAAAAGTGGGCACGGACACAATCCTTGAGATCGAGGATTACTATTATAAAAAGTTCATGGATGCCTTCCGTAATGAACCCGGAGTAGTGTTCTACGGTCCACTCGAAGCGTCACGCAAGATTCCCATCATTCCCTTCAATATCAGGCACAAAGACAAGATCCTGCATCCAAGGCTGGTGACCCGTCTTTTCTGCGACCTGTTTGGCATTCAGACCAGGGCTGGATGTGCCTGCGCGGGGCCCTATGGCCATCGCTTGCTTAAAGTGGATGTGGAAAGGTCATCATTCTACCGCTGTCTGATATTAAATGCCGGATACAGCGGCATCAAACCTGGCTTTACCCGTCTGAATCTGCATTACGCATTCGACGAGGCAGAGTTTGAATACATAGTCATGGCCTTGAAGTTTCTCATTAAATACGGACACAGGTTTTTGTCCTGCTATGTATTTGATATCAAAACCGGCAATTGGAACTTCGATGGTTCCGGATTGTGCATTTCAGTGCCCGGCTGGCAGAAGCGGGAGCAGACTGTTAGGCTGAATCTTGAGGATGCATACCAGGCGCCACCCTTTGAACATATTCCCAGACCCAGTCCCACTGATGAATTCGAGAAAGCGCTTGCGGAAGCCCATAGGATTGCCGAATCCCTGCCTGATGAGGTTGAACTGATAAAGTTCCCGGATCAACTGCACAATCTGATGTTTTTCCACGTCCATAAGATCCAAAACTATAATCTCAAGGACGTCTGCGAAGTTTAGATTCCACGCATTGGCTGTATGCTGGATAATGCTGGGTCATGTTATTTCGCTTGCATTATCTCAACTGGCTTTCATTTTCAGAGACTGGATCACGGGTCAAGCCCGTGATGACATAGTATATAGTCTGGTGGGACTTGCTACGGGGGAACCTTTCCACCTTTCCACGATCTTTTCGTAGCACCTATATATTATGGGGGGTGGGTCTCATTTGTATCACCCTTTCCGGTGTGGGTCTTCCTGGGGTCAACCTTATAATTTATAAGGATGACCTAAGGATGATGGCACTAAAGCAAGTAGCAGCAAAGGAGGGCGCTATGAAAGATATTGAAGACCTTTCCCCGTAATCTGCTTGAACGGCAAATAGCTTGCGCGTGGGTTATCGATTATGAGGGTGATGTTTTACAGCTTAGCTGATGATCGCCAACCGAATCCCGGTTAGAACTCCATGCTCAACATCAACAGGGGGGTGTCGTTATCAACTTTGAGCCAGGCTTGAGGCTTATGAACCGGTCGTGTAAACATCAGTGCATCCATGCCGCTTATGATGTGGTTCACGATCAATACTCCGACCGCTATCTTACCATAATCCTGGAGGTTCTGCATCTGATGGCGCATGGAAGCATATTCCGAACGGTTCGCCGGGCTCTCCCATTTCCAGTAATGATCTTCATCATAGCCATTTGCATCGATGTAGGCTTGTTGGGCATCAAGATCGGTGGGATACAGCCTGAGAGCTTCCTGGCGCACCATTTCATTGTAACCGCCTGTGGTAAAGTCGCTTGAATAATACTTTGTCAAGTCAAAGAAGAACGACTCCGGATAGGAGCCTGGCTGCAGGTTGGCATACTTCAACGCGTAATCGTAAGATTCCCTGTCTTTGAGGTTCCTTTCGCTGCTTAAAAAGAACATCGAGCCTATCACACCTACCTCTGCTCCCAACATAACGTAGCCATAGCTTCTGTCGTTGCGTACCTGGCCCAGGCCTGGCAGAGCCAGAGATTGAACAATTGTCCAGCCCCGGCTGTCAGCCATGAGCGCGACAGCAAGTAGCATGCATAGTATAGTTAACGAAATCTTTTTCATCTCTGCCTCAAAACTCGATCTGGTAGTTTAGCATCAGGCCATCATCTCTGCTGGGGGTAAAATATAAAGCGGTTGACCCCGACGGTTTGCGAGTGATGAATACAACATCGACAGCACTGATCAGCCGGTTGAGAAACACCGCGCCCAGGCTGGCATTTTGATAGAGCCTCATTTTCATGTATTTTGACCGAAGTTTTCGGAATTCGTCCAGATGATACTCACTTTGCCAGTGCCAGGATTCACTTTCGGAATATGTGTTGGCTGCCATATAAGTGTTATAGGCATCCAGGTCGTAATTGTATATCAAATAGTAGTTTCTGGCCATCATTTCCTGATACAGGTTAAAATCATCGCTGCTAAGATATTTCCTTACATGGCTATAATAGTGCTCATCATTGGTAACGGGCACCCCGGCATAGGCCTGTGCGTATAGTTTGTAAGAGTCGTGAAGGTCATCCCGCTGTTGCCCTAATGCCCAATAGGTTGTGAAGGCCAGAAGGTCCATACCCAGAAAAAAGCCAGCCCTGTTTACTTTGCCCAAAGCCAATTCACCGCTTCCGGGCAGGGCGGCAGACATGCCAATATATGCTACTTTGGGCAGGGCGGGCAGGGAAACTGCCACAAGAATCAGTGCCAGGACAAGGAGATATTTCACCTTACAACTCACTAAAAGAGTATGAAAAGCCAAGGGAAGGAGTGATCTTATTCTCCCTCAGGCCGGTGTAGTAGTACATCTTGAGCGGATTTTGGGTGATGGCTGTCCGGTTGACTTTATTGGTTAGCAGCACGGCGTCAACAGCGGAAGCAATATGGTTGGCTACCAGTCCAAAGGTGAAGTAACCCGCATTCTTATACTGGTTCTTTGAGTCATTGCGCATTTGGATGTACTTCTCACGCATGGGGGAGGCTGCTGCCATGGATGGAGTCACAATTGGGCAAGCATCAAGATTGTTGTAATAGTTTATATAGTCAGCGATCTCGCGATTGCCTGTCCACCTAAACTCACTATGGTATTGGCCATAATATGTAACCCAGGCGGACCGGAAAAAGTCTTCATCCAACACGCAAAGCGAATCCGCGGTGGGATTTTGATATGTGACCCGGGGATCCATCGCAAAACGGCAAAACCAGTCAGCCCAACCAAAGAGATACTTATTGTACTTGCCAATGTCTTCGTAGAAATGCTGGGTGTTCTCGCTATCCAAACGAAAGAGGCTTGGTTCGTAGATATCGTCAAAACTGCTCGGATTGTAGTTTATCAACGCATTCTGCACAACAGTTTGGAACTCCCTGTTATAACGGGGCCCTGTGTATGTATAAGACAGGGTGTCACCCTCAATTACATAGATAAATTCCTGGGTTATTGTCTCTCCATTGGCATACTTTTCAAACTCTCTCTCTTTATCTGCGCCCTGAGAACGGAAATAGACGATGCCGCCTATCATTGCCGCTTCCAATACCGGGAATATATACGCTGTCAGTGCTGATCGTTTTGCATAGAACTGTCCCGCTCCCGGGAAGATTGCTGAATAGAGCAGGGCACGGTGCGCACTCTTCTTTTTAAAGTTCACTTTGATGATGTCGTTGTCGTCTGAACTCTGTTCCTTTGCTGGCTCATCCTTGAAGATAAGGTCGTCTATTCCTTGGGCTTGAGCGCTGAAAGCTATACACAGACATACAAGTATAAGTCCGAATTTTCTCATCATTCCTCCCAATGATGCCAACTTATTTCTCCACGACGAATTTAATGGTGGCGTCATTGCCTGAGCTTTGCACTTGCAGTATATATACTCCCGACGCCAGATTGCGTGAATCCAAAGCAATAACCCGATCTGGATTGCCATTGTAAACAAGGGTTTTGCTTAACACCAGGGACGCTTTGCAGTTATAGACATTTATTTGAATGTCTTTGGTCGCGTTCAATATTCGCAGATTAAAATTGTCCGTTCTGACAGGATTGGGGAAAACATAGGCCTGGAAACCAGATTCCGACGGCTCTAGGTCAGAAGTGTGAGCAGAGGAAAAGCATCCATTGTTCGCGTTTCTGTATCCGCTCCATTGCATGGTAAAGGTTGATGGGTCAACCAGCGCGGAATGGATGTAGGCATTCCCCAATGAGTCTGAATAAGTCCAGAGCAAGTTTTGTCCTGAATCATTATGGTTCACAACATGAAAGAGCGGCGCAATCTGTTCTGAATTCGAGATCAGTGAGTAGCTCGCATTAAGCCCGTTGTGTAATTCGAAAGCCATATGACCACGACCGGCAACAGGAAAATACAGGTAGTTATTTCCGTCGTGTTGCATGGAATAAACATGTTTCTCAGGTTCAAAAGTATATGAGCTTGTGTTGTAGGGAAGCCCGCGGAGTAGAGATCCATCCTGCTTGATCGCGTATATCTTTGATCCTGCTGACCAGAATATGACAGGAAGAATCTCATGCCCGTCAAGCATCACGGGGCTGATGCCAAGCTGGCTGGGTCTGGCGTTGCTGGAACTTATATATATTTGCTCAATATGGCTGCCGTCATACCTGTAGATGTTGCCACTGTTTGCCATTATGAACAGTAAGTTCACAAAAGGAGCCTGGCTGGTGCTGAAAGATACAGGTTCAAAATCTCCAAAAGTTTCGGGCAAAGAGAGTTCTACGGTGGGATTTAATGAATTCGCATCCAGCAGGATAAGCTTGTTGTGTGTCAATGCTGCCAGATCATTGCCATAGATTGATATTCTCTCTATTCCCGAGATCTCATGAGTGGAGCTTAAAGTGCCATCGGCAACTGTAGAAATACTGCTCTGTGTGCAAACGAAAACTTTGTTATCCAAAGCCAAGGGTGATACTGTTATCTGAGCTGGGAAACTAATCGATTCAACAAGAAGGTCATCCTGAGAGAACTCCAGTAGCTCAATCGAGCTTTCGCCCACGATAACCAACTCTTTCCATACATCGGCATCCTGATCCGAGACTACTATCGGGTATCTGGGAGCGGGAAGTTCATGTTCGTATTCCACCAAAAGATTCCATTCGCCACCTTCTTGGCTAAAGAGCTTAACTCCCTCTGTTGAGATCAAGGGCAGAGTTGTCGAATCCATACCTGTATAGACGGTATTGACCAGCGGACCAACCTGCATGCCAGCTTCCGCATAGGAATGTATCTGCGTCGCATCGAAAAATCCAGCTCTCACCGTGTATTCCATCTCAGCTTCCGGGTTGCCAATATTTGCTATCCAGTAGATGCTTCCCATGCCTTGACTATCATTTAAAGATGGAAGGGAAGAACCGCTATACTCAGGCTTCCATGGCTCGCCTGACCATCCTTCAAATAGACCATATTCATCCAATATCGGTTTGTGCGCGTGAAAATACTCATAAGGAGTGCCCGTCCAATACATGGAGTCCATATTTCCGATATCGATGATGTTATCCGCTTCCACTATCTGCACGCCACGCTCAGAGTAACGTGTGTTGATCGTATTATTGTCGTAGTTGGAAACGAAATTGCCCTCGCTGTCATAATTCCCTTGATTATGGATCACGTCATCATTGATTAGCCAGACCAGCAGACCTCCTCCCACAGCTCCACCTGCCTCTGTGAGAAAGGATGGCAGGAAAAAATCATACTCGTAAGTAACTATCCCCGTGTCGTCATCAAGGGGAGTGGGGTGGAGAATGACCCGTCTGTCTTCGTTGCCTTTCACGGAAGTGCCGCCGTCCAGATCCGGGTCAACATTGCGGTTTTCCACCAGCAGGTATTCAGTTGCAGAAAGAGGGATTTTTAATATCTGCGTCTTATTGGCGGGCAGATTTTGCCGGTGGCTGGGAGCGGTGATGGTCTTACTTTCAAACAGATCCAGATCAGAGACTTCCACTACATTGCCATTTGCTTGCAGATAGTCTCCAAAAGCCTGCATCCGGGACCATGCACCTGGCAGTATGGGCAGACCGCCCTCAACCATGGCATTGGTTTCCTGGTCGATAAATATTCCAGACCCGCCACTATCCATGATGTCAAATACCCCAACCATAGGCCGGAAGTTTTGCACATTATAGAGATCGACCATGCCCAGGGAATGACCGAATTCATGCGCCAAAACAGCATTCAAGGCACCATATCCGCCATAGTATTCATCGCCGTTGGATGTGGTTTGGGTATAAAAGTCCTGAGAAATGGTGGAGGGAACATTGCAGGCATGCTGAACAAGGAAAGTTCCGTTATCCACAATAGCTTCTTTGCCAGGACCTACCTTGATAAAGAATGACGGGATGTCAGATGGAGTATCGCCATTTATATCGTGCTGCCAGTCCGAACCAGCATGGATGATCATGAAGTGGCCATAGGAAGAGAAGTCAATTTCGGGAGACTGTGCATCGGCAAGTTCAAATGAGGTTTTGAAATACTCTTCCATTTTGCCCACAAAGGTGCTGCCATCAGCTCCCGGTGGATTGTAATAGCCCATGGTATGAGGCAGAGTGTATGCGCCAGCTTCAGGATAGACGTCAAATTGCAGGTCAAAAGAACCATTGGAAGCAGCAAGGTAATAGTATCGCAAGGCCCTGAGATTATCCCGGAAATAGGCTTGGTCGTGGGGCGGGCTGCCAATGGTGCTTAGATACGAGGGATCGGGTTGGAGCAGAAACTTGCCGTTGCCGGTGGTATTGGCGTCATCGGGAGTTTCCTCTTGAAAATCGACCAGAATCACCAACAGTCTGTTGTTGGCAGCCCCTTTACCCCTATCCATGCGTTCGGGCTGCTTGTTCAACAGCCCGGTATAGGGATGCTCGCGGGGCAGCGAGAATCTGTCGAGTTTTCTGATCTCCATCTTGTTGGCTCCCAATTGCAGGCAATACACCAGCACCAGGGAAAGGATGAAGCCCTTGATCAGAAATCTCATAACAAGAGTTCCGTTATAAAAGCTGTTGGCTCAGTGAATCTGAAACAGGCTTTAATACTCGAATCCGAGAGAGAACACCTTATTAAAATCGGTCAGTTCACCAGCGGTGATCATGCCAAAATCAAAGTTTATCTTGTAGTTCTTGTTCACTGAGTATTGGATGCCTGCGCCAAAACTGGGCCCAACAATTTCGCCGTAGTCGTCTATAAACCAACCGCCTCTCAGGGAGATCAGATTGAGGTAGGTATATTCTGCGCCAATCCCGAAGATCGTGTCGCTAAAGCTGCCCCAACCGGTTATAAATCTTTGCCAGAGTGGTTTGTGTTCAGTGAGTACTTTGCTGGCCTCGCCTGTCACCAACATCTTGTTGGCTGGAGAGTCAAATATCGTATAGGCTGCACCAAGGCGAATCGTTATGGGCATATTATCTGCCTGGGAAGGATCCTGGTAAGTGACATCAGGACCGATATTTTGGATAACCAACGATCCGTCCAAGCCTTTAACGCCGATATTCTTATACTTTGCCCCAATATCAAAGCCAAAGCCCAGAGCGTCACCCTTGCTTTCATCTGTCCCACCGGTTCCAGGTCCCAGATAGCTGTAAAAGACCTTGAAGTTTGCGCCAATGCCAAGAGCCTCGGGTATCACTTCGTAGCTATAGCCCACAGCAGCTGCGAAATCAAACACAGTAAAATTGTCCAGCCAATCTCCGTTTTCATCCGTTTGCTCCTGAGAGCCTGCGTTGAGCAACAACAGGTGGGTGTTCAGGTTACCTATGCCTTCGAAATACTTGTTGAAGCCAAGGTATTCATAGAACATATCGTCGATATCCGTGGTTTGCAACCAGGGCATGTGGGTCGCGGCGATCTGTGTCTTGCGGTTGAAAGCGGTCGCGCCGGGATTCCACCACATCGCGTAGGCATCATCCCCAACTGCCGAGAAAGCTCTTCCCATGCCGCTGGGACGGGCGCCTGGTTCGATCGTGAGAGAAAGCATGCCAACTTCGGATATCGAAGCATTCAGAACAAGGGGCAGGCTCATGATGGCTGCCAACATTACTGTGAGTAGAACTCTGTATTTTAACATTATACCTCCACACGAGATATCAATTTAATCCCGGATGAAAATAACCGGGAACGGATTTAACTACAATATCGTTTTGGGATGGTAAATACCCAACATTTAAAAGGCTAACACATCTATAGTTCTGTGAAAACCGACTTACTACCAAGAGTGAAGACATATTTCTCCAATAATTACTTGGTGCCGAAGGCCGGAATCGAACCGGCATGGGCGCGAAGCCCGGTGGATTTTGAGTCCACTGCGTCTACCTGTTTCACCACTTCGGCACGTCGATCCACACTTTTTGGCTTCATGTAATCTGTCAAGGATATTGTCGATTCATCACCTGTTGTAGAACTGCAAACACTTTTTGGCATATTGACGCCACCGATTCCAGCCTGGCAGGAATAAACATCACTATCTGCATTATTCATTCGCGATGGACGTCATTTACGGCCTTTACTGCGATTTTCCACTTTGGCTATCAGGGAGGCAAATTCTTCGTTCACTCCGTCCAGGGCTTCCTTGGGGCTGAGCACCCCTTCCTTTGCTTTTTCCAGATAGCTTTTAAGCTCGTTTCTGGCTTCAAACCAGGCCGGATGCTGAGGCTCAAACACAGCGTTGTCCAACTGCGCGTAGATTCCGGCAAATTGAGGATATTTGCCCAGGAAATCCCGGATGGTTTTGGTTTGCATGGCGCTTTTTCTGAGCGGCATATAGCAGGTGCGGGCACTCCACTTGGCTGTCTGTTCGGTGGAGGTGAACCATTTTATAAACTCCCATGCAGCCTGTTCACGCTTGGGATCACCACTCTTGAAGATCACGATGTTTGCTCCGCTGATGGCGCTCTTGTTTGTTTTATGCACAGGTATGGGGGCATAGCCGATGTTAAAATCGATTGGTTGCTGGCGCATCCAGGAAATCGATACGCTCGAACCCTCAAACATGGCCACCGCACCGGAAAGGAACGCAGTCTGTCCATCCATCTCTTTGGTGGACTTGGCTGTTTTATCCACATTAACAAGATTAAGGATATAATTCAGAGCTTCCAGGCCCTGGGCGCTGTTCATTACAGGCTTGTTGTTCTCATCCAGAATAGTGCCTCCCGCTTGATGGATCAAGTTTACGAACTGCCATTCGTTCACTGTGAAATTCGCGCCAAATATCTCAGGCGAGTTGGCAGTTTTTGGTTTGGTTAGGAGTTTGCAATAGCGTCTGAACTCAGCCCAATCTACGGGAAAATGATTGGGATCCAGGCCAGCCCGGTAGAAAGCATCCTTATTATAGAAATAGGCCCTGACACTTTTATTGAAGGGGAAAGACCATTTGCTGCCCTGATAGGTGATGGATTCCACGAACACAGGATAGAAGTCGTTCAAATCCTCTTCAGTAAAAGAGCTGTCGTGAGCGATCAGGCTGTCGATGTTCACCAACACCTGCTCTTCCGATTCCAGATATTTGGCTGTCCAGGATTCGAATACCTGGGCTATATCCGGTTGTTTGCCCACTTGAATCGATGCCATCAGTTTCTGTGACAGCGCGGTATAGCTGCTGATGGGATTGGCAACCACCTCGATATCCTTGTGGGTGCGGTTGAACTCCACTATCATTTCATTCAGAACATCACCCAGGGGACCGCTGAGGCCATGCCAAAAACTGATCCGGGTTTTACCTGACTGCAACACTTTTCCACAGCCGCCAAACAGCACGAGGATCAGCATCGCTATTCCAATTAATCGCCTCATTTATTACTCCTGCATATACATAATACAAAAACGATCGTGTTTTTCATATAATTTGAAGATGGAAATCCAGTCAATGTTTTTCAAGCATCCCTTGCAGGCGTCAGACAGGAAAAGGTGACAGAGGCCGTGAAAACAATGGGCAAACTTTGCCTGTCTGCATGAAATCCATTAATAAACCTTATCTTCCGGCATACCGCTATCATTCACAGCCACAAGCGGTTAAGCCATCATCCTTAGGTCATCCTTATAAATTATAAGGTTGACCCCAGGAAGACCCACACCGGAGAGGGGGATGCAAATGAGACCCATCCCCCATAATATATAGGTGCTACGACAGGTGGAATGGTGTTTTTGAGGTGGAAAGGTGGAAAGGTTCCCTGAAACAAACACCCCAGTCTATAAGCTGTGTCATCCCGGGCAAGCTTGCTTGACCCGGGATCCAGTCTTTTGAAGCCACATCACAGCACACAGCCCTGAAACAACGCCAACAAAGCCACATACCGTGTCATCACGGCCTGTCGGGGTCCTCGCCAAAGCGCGTAGCGGTTTGGTGGGGTGGTTGAGCCGTGATCCAGTCTTTTGTAACTGGCAGTGGAACGGTGAAATGGTGAAACCTGTTTTTCCATCCAATTTCCGGGAGCGGAATATGGAAGTGTGGCTTTTCAGATGACCGCTTTTGAATTATAATATCTACAACAACTTAATAAGGAAAACAGCATGCAAGAGATGATACTGGCAGATGCATACGCCAAAGTGCATCTACCCGCAAAGGTTGTATTGGCAGCGGTCGAAAAACCTGGCGGCGGATACAACCTGATAACCCTTGAGTGGTTCATGCGCACCTCGATAGCTCCGCCCATGTTTGCCATATCGGTTGGCCACAGCAGGTTTTCGCATGACTGCCTGCAGGAAAACAGGTTCTTCAACCTCATCTTTCCCTCCCCGGAACTGAAAGCCCTGCTGTCGCTTGCAGGGTCGCAAAGTGGCAGGGATATCGATAAACTGAGCGAGGGGAAGGTAAAGTACTTCCCGGGAAAGCTGCATAAACTGCCTATACCTGTAGAGGCAGTGTCTGTGTTTGAATGTGAGGTTGTAACCCAGGTCAAAAGCGGCGATCACACCATCTTTGTGGGGGAAGTGAAATACTGTTGGGGCAATGAGGACAAGGAACTGCTTCTGTATCGGTGAAACCCTGAGCGGAGACTGAGCATACCGACTGAAATATATTCCTGATGAGGCTCAATAGGCAAACACGACGCCCGAGAGCGGGAAGACCCATTCTTCAGGGTTGATGGACACCGATATTGAGTTTCCTGTCTTTTTTACCGTGGGGAACTTGTTCTTTCCAGAATAGATAGGCACAGTCTCCACATTGCCGATACATTCGGGATAGCTGAAACCGATCTTTACCCCCCGGGTAAGTTCAGTGATGAAGACGGAGAGCTGATGCGAGGATTTTGGATATAGCGTTACCGTGTCGATCGTGAACACCACTTCCGTTCCCACCAGGTCTTTCAGGCTGGGATGCTCGCAGCGGATCTCAAGGCATTCCGGTTTACGGGCCATACTTGTGATCAGATCATGGGAATTGATCCTGACCGAACTCAACTGAAACGCGTCCGGGCTCAGGTCAAAATTGCCGTCCAACAACCAGCGGTATTCCACATCCTTGCGCCGGAAATAGCTCATGAGGGCTTGATCGGACTGCGCGCAGGCCACCAGAAAATAGTCGTTTTGCAGCACCTTGGTGAAGCTGAGGGTTGTTTTGACCTGGAACCATCCATTGTGTGGGGAATCCTCCAGGCAGATATTGTGGACAAAGTTGCTGCGGTAGCGGATATCTTTATCTTTGTTGAAGAAGAAGGAGCGCAGGATTTCGCGGGAAATCAGCTCGCCAATTTCTTCGCTGGCAAGCCGTTGGGTGAGTGCGGACTGGATGATCTGATTCAGTTTTGAATCCGGGAAATCACTGGAGACAAAATCCCGCCTGGAAAGCGGGGTGGAGCCCAGAACCTGACCCTCCTCAAAATAGTAGCGTTTTGCGCGCCGTCCAACTTGGCAGAGCAGTTCATAGGGGGAGCCGTTGTAGCTGGCTGTCAGATTCTCCGCCCTGAGAGCGGGATCGTCGCCGCCTAAAAGCGTTACCACATCCCCTGGTTTGACCCCTTTCACATCGGTGACATCCACACTAATCATATCCATGCTGACCCTGCCCACAACCGGACAGATCCGGCCATTTATCGACACCTTGCCTTTGTCCGACAATAAAAAGTCATACCCATCAGCATAACCAACCGTGATCACGGCAAGGGTGGATTCCCTCCCGGCCTTCCAGGCAAGGTTGTAGCCAACCGTATGCCCGGCGGACACAGTCTTTATCTGGGCGACAGTGGATTTGAATGCCATCACGGGGCGAAGGCTAATCTTACTCATTTGAGAATTGTGGGTATAGATGCCGTAACTCAAAATGCCCAGTCTGCACAGGTTTGTTTCTGCGCCCAATCCGTTAATCAGTGCGGAGCTGTTGGCAATGTGAGTCCAGCGTGCTTTGATGTCGTATTTGGCAAGCAGGCTTACAAAGCTCCTGTGTTGGGCCTGGCTGAAGCCGATATCGCTTTCAGCGGCGGCGTAATGCGAAAACACACTCTCAATCTCCAGGCCGGAAAGACCTTTACAAAGGTTCCAAAGCTCCACAAATTCGTTTTCCTGCATTCCGCTTCTGTGCATGCCTGTATCCAGCTTTAAACTGATCTGGCATTTCAGGTTATGTTTAATACAATGGCTGTTCAGGCTCAGGGCGAAATCAGCGGAGTTCAGGGTGGGTATGAGCTGGTATTCCACTATGCAGGGTATTTCCTCGGGCAGCGCGGGTGAGAGGATGAGAATAGGAGCCTTGCAGCCTTGTATTCTGAGCAGTTTGCCTTCATCAGGATTGGCCACTCCGAGCGCCGCCGCCCCTTCCGAGAGCGCGACCTGGCTGATTTCCCAGGCTCCGTGCCCGTAGGCGTCGGCCTTGACGATCTGGATGAAGCCCTGATCCTTGCCCAGGAAAGCTTTGAGGGCTTTCAGATTGGCGCGGAACGCGCTCAGGTCAATCTCAACCCAACTGCGTTCATGGAAAGGCAGGGTGTCTTTGGTCATATCAGAAATACTTGGCAGCCAGATCCGCCAGTTTGGAGCGTTCGCCTTTTTCAAGGGTCATGTGGCCCACGATGTCTTCATTTTTAAGTTTCTCCACGGCAACAGACAAACCATTGGAGGCGGAATCCAGATAGGGAATATCGATCTGATATGGATCGCCGGTCAGCACAAGCTTGGTGTTTTCCCCGGCACGGGTTATGATCGTCTTCATCTCGTGGGGCGTTAGGTTTTGAGCTTCGTCGATGATAATAAACTGGTCTGGCAGACTCCGTCCGCGGATGTAAGTGAGGGGCTCCAATTCCAGGAAACCATAATCCATGAAGTCCTCGATGCTTGGCTTGCGCTTGTTTTTCATGTTTTCATAACTCTTGTCTTCATGCAATGAGAGCAGAATATCCATGTTGTCGTAAATGGGTTGCATCCAGGGATTGAATTTCTCGCTTTTGGTGCCGGGCAGGTATCCGAGGTCTTTGCCCAGGGGGGAAATGGGGCGGGAGATCACCAGACGGGTATATTTCTGGTCTTCCACCACTTTCTGTAAACCGGCAGCCATTGCCAACAGGGTTTTGCCCGTTCCCGCCTTTCCGGACAGGCTGACAAGTTTGATGGAATCGTCCAGCAGCAGGTCCAGAGCCATTTCCTGCTCAAAGTTGCGGGCGGTGATGCCGAAAACCGGTTCCCCAGTGTAAAATTGCATCGCATGAAAGGCGTTGGACGATTTCAGATACCTGAATGAACGGCTGCGGGCTGGATCCTGGTTGTCCGTGATGCGCAAGTATTGATTGGGGCTAAACTCGCCAAAGGTGTTGGGCAGAAATCCTTTCACCGTGGTTTCGTCAAAAACGCCCTTTTCCACTTCCACCGGGTTCCAGCCGGTGTAGAGTTCTTCAAACTTGATGGTGTCGGTTTCGTAGTTTTCAGAGTTGATTCCCACGGCGTCCGCTTTGATGCGCACATTGGTATCTTTGGAAATGAGCGTGACTTGTTTATCAGGATACTTATCCTTGAAATACAGGGCTGTGCCGATGATCAGGTTATCGATCCTGTCAAGGAAGAACAGTTTGTCCGCGGTATCTGTAACATCTTTGTTTACTGTAACCTGGATAGTGCCGCCATTCTCCATGCGCACACCCTCCTGCAAGCTGCCCTGAGTGCGGAGCGAATCAAGATAGCGCCCTATCTGGCGGGCGTTGCGGCTCTTTTCATCCACCCCTTTCTTGAATTGGTCTATTTCTTCAAGCACAACTATGGGAACTACCACCCGGTTTTCCTCGAAGGAAAACAAGGCCTGGGGACTGTGTATCAGGACGTTTGTATCCAATACGAATATTTTCTCTTTCAAATCTCGGTCCTTTGTTTACTGTTTTTGATTCTGTATTATGATAAAGTCGCTGTTATCCGAAAACACTGGATTGCCTCATTCCGCGGCAGAAACCGCCTGCGTGGCTTGCCAGCGTATCAAGTTTATCCAAGCATGAACGATACTCATGTATAATAGTATCATCCAACTATGTAATTTTCCAATTTAATGGATGTTCGTATTGGCGTCAATGGATTTTTACTACCAGGATAGCCCCACTATTATATGAGAAGATGCTCAGGGTAATTAGAATTGGGCTCGCAGTGCGGCTTGCCATCCTGATTTCGCCCTCATGGCCAGAATGCCCACCAATGTCCAATTTATGACCGGGCGATTATCTGTCCAGCGATTGAGCGGCGGTCAATGAGCGATCAAATGAGGGAGAAAGCATAGCGGAAATAGGGGTTATGGTTTCTATTCATTTCATACAATTTAGCTTGCATTATTACAAGTGGATCTCTTTTGTTTCACCATTTCACCTATCCACCTTTCCACGGCCTGATCGTAGCACCTATATATTATGGAGGAGGATGGGCCTCATTTGCATCCCGCCCTCTGGCGTTAGTCATCCTTAGGTCAACCTTATAATTTATAAGGATGACCTAAGGATGATGGGCTAACGCCTTGCAGGGCAAAATGATAGCGATATGGGAGGGAGGAGGGGAATCCGGCTTTTGGCTCCCGTGTGTCGCAGATGTATCGCCTTTCTGGGATAATACTGTTTAGCTTGCATTATTACAACTGGATTTCATTTCACCTTACTACAGTTGTTTCTAAAAGACTGGATCACGGCTCGAAGGCCGTGATGACGCGGCATTGGGGCTTGGCGAGACTTGTTTCGAGGCTGAGTGGTTGTTTTGAAAAGACTGGATCACGGGTCAAGTCACCCCACCAAACCGCTATGCGCTTTGGCGGGGACCCCGACAGCCCGTGATGACACAGTATATAGCCTGGTGGACTTGTTTCGGTGGAACCTTTCCACCTTTCCACCTTTCCACCTCAAAACACCTTTCCACTGAATTTACAAGAGAATGTCAGATTACAAATAGCATATAATAGCGTGATGAAAGCGAATTGGTATCAGGTCAGCGCAACAACACCAATGATTGAATTGTTTACCTATCCCTGAAGAAAATTGCCAGGCAAAAAAATGGTGCTGAAGGGGGGACTCGAACCCCCATGGCCTCATTGGCCACTAGTCCCTGAAACTAGCGTGTATACCAATTTCACCACTTCAGCACTGGATTATGGACTAAATCTTGAAGGCAGCCTGATTTGTCAAGGCTTTTGTTGTAGCCACTGATAAGCTGCTGCGAAATATCAGCTTATCTGCTAAAGATATTGAAAACGACTCTTCCCATCAACAACAGCAAAGCAAGGACAAAAACAGGCTTGATCAGCTTGTTGCCTTTATCGATGACAAGTTTGGAGCCGATTACATTTCCAAGGATGCCCACAGCAGCACCGGGAATCGCCAGAGGGAAATATACTTTTCCGGCAATCAAGAAAGTAATCACAGCGGCAATATTCGAGGCAAGGTTAACCACTTTGGTGTTTCCATTGGCGACCATAAAGTCGTAATGCATGATAATTGTATAGATGAAGATCAGGAATGTACCCGTGCCCGGTCCGAAGAACCCATCGTAAAAGCCAATCAACAAGCCAGCCAGAGAACCTAAAGCAAAGCGATAACCCCGCTTGAGCAGATGCGAGCGGTCGTGTTTGCCCAGGTCTTTCTTGAGCAGGGTAATCACCGCCACCAAGGGGATCAGAACCAAGAGCAGATAATGCAGAAAGTCACTCGATACAACCAGGACGGTGCGGGTGCCCAACCAGGAACCCAATAGCGCGAATAGCGCGCTGATGGCAGCCACGGGAAGATCGATCACCCTGGCCTTCAGATATTTGGCGGTGGAGAACACCGTGCCGAAAGAGGAGGAGAATTTATTTGTCGCCAGCGCGTTGTGTATGGGTAAACCTGCCGCCACATACGCGGGCAGAGAGATGAGGCCACCGCCACCTGCGATTGAATCTATCAACCCAGCCAAAAAGATAAAGGGTAATACCACCAGATAGTCAAGAGGGGAGAGGTTTACCATCGTCAGTATTCAGTTCCTTATTATAGTTCCGCTTTGAATTCAAGGGAGAGAGTGTGTTTAATCGATTCATTTGGATAGCTGGAGCCTTTATAGTCCAAACTTGCCGAAGTGTAGCTGTTGATCCTATAGACAGCAGACGCGGAAACGAAGACGCTGAAGCCATCCCTCTTTTCAGGCAGGAAAGACAGGTATTCCGATCCCGACCTTTGGTTGTATTTCGCTCCCCAACTGGCTGAAACCCTGCCTTTACTGCCCCATGACCCGCGATATCCATTGTTGATGGCAAGGCCGTTGATTCTGTACTTTTGCGAGCCATTCTGCTGGGAACCTGTTTCTCCGGACGCTTCCAGATTCAGGGATAGTATTGTCTGGGGGTTGATGTTTCTTTCCACCAGCAACATTAGGTTTTGTGACTTGATGGAAGACATATAGCGGGTGTCGCTTTCATCGCTGTTGGTGAACTTGATGTTGAAATTGTTTCCCCAGTAATGCTTCAGATCAAGCTCCGCTTTCTTCGCCAGGCTGTAAGTGCGGGATGATGTCTGATAGCGGTTATCCATACTGCGGTCAATTTCCAAACCCAGATTGCCTGATATCTTGCCTGGTAAAATATCTATCCAGATAGTCTGGTTGTAGTTCTGCTTTCCATATATAGTAGATTCGCTGTCATACACTGTATTCGGCAGGAACAGGTAGGAGCGCCAGTCTTGCAGGTCATCGCTTTGCTCGGTGAGCAGCAGTATCATGTCGGTGCGCATTTTTTTCAAAGCTGGCGCGATATTTCCGGGCTTTAGATAGAGGCTTATCTGAGAGTTCAGCTCCGTGCTTAGTTTGCCAATATTGCTACTGATGTATGAGTAATCGTAATCGCCATTTGCAGAATAGACCCCAGTGCTGTCGTAGAGGCCCAGGCCACCACCAACATACAGAAGCTCTCTGATCTGAGGAAAGAACTCAGTTTGATTCAACTGGTAGTTGCCAATCAGCAGAATCGCCTGCTTGAGAAAAGAATGCGAGTTTCTAAGAGTGATGAGGTCATAGCTTGTTTTCTCGGCTTGGCCAGATTTATCAACCTCCCTGTGGGTCAGGTCCAGGCTTGCTGTATGATCGGCAGTGGTGGTTGCGTGTTTGAGTGCGTAAGATTGTGAGGAGGAAATATCTTTCCATGTTTCTTGCTGTATCCACGCTCGATCGGTGCTGAAACCAATCTGTGTGGTGGTGATACCGGGCTTGCTGAAGCTGAGCTGCGGGTTCATTTTCAGGTAACGGTTTCCAGATACAGCGGGGGTGTAAGTATCATATTGCAGCGAGTTGTAATTGAGCAGGAACTTAGCTTTTAATAATCGATAGACGGACTCGCTGTCCAAATCCAGATATTGAACCAGGCTGTTGGGAATTTGGCTGGCAACGTAATCCTGATATGAGAAAGTTGTCCTCAGATTGACCGCGGGGACAATGCCGTAGCCCAAAGACCTGGAAACCATGCGGATGGATTTCTGGGAGTAATAGTTGCTGATCTCAGAGAAGCGAAAGCCAAGCTCGGGTTGCCAGCTTTCCCATCTTTTAGTAGCCAGCAGCAGATTCATCCTCTGTTGAGCGAGCGAATCGGCCTTGTCCAGAGCCGCCAGATCAAACTCGGTCTGCGGATCGCTATACTGGGTAAACAACCAGCTATTGGCCCAGCGCTTTTCAAAATCAATCTGCAGGCTGCTTTGGCGATTCACTTCTCCCGTCCGTAATTTGCCAAAAGCGTAAACAATCCCGCTGGGATTGTCAGCGTCATCCAGCCTGGAAAAAGTGTTCTTGTCATGGTGAGTAAAGATACCCTCCACCCCAATCTGCATACTCCGATACTCATAGTCCAGGCGCAGATCCGCGTTTGTGTGTTTTACCGCAGGCACCAGCCTTTTAACCGGTAGCCAGGAACCCAGGTTTGGCCCTTCATACCTGAACTTATCGGTGGAAAACTCGATGTAGTCTCCCTTGCCGGCACCCACATAACTGAAAACCACATTATAGCAGGCAGTGGAATCCCCGGCCGCATATTGATAGTATTCCACACCCTCCTGATTCACCAGTTTAGCGTAATTGCCGGCGCCGGGTTCAACCTGGGTTACACCACTGCCCCAAACAATATTGTCTCCAGCCTGTCTGAGTGAATCCAGATCGGCAGCCGTGAAATCGTATAACAAAGGGTTGTTTTTTGAGTCCGCCTGATGCACGACATGCTGTGCCAGGGAAAGGCCTGGCGCAAGCGAAAGCTTGAATGATCCCAGATATGTGGATTGCCGGTAGTATTCGTCGGAATAGCTGAAATAGGCAGAGACACTGTCTGAGGAAGTCACCAGGATGCGAAACATTACGGAGCCATCCGTGTAATCGATGTAGTAGTCCTTGCCCCGTTCGAGCAGTCTGCCATTCATATAAAGCTTTTCGCTGCCGGCAATAATCAACTGTGTGCTCTGAAAACCAGTGGGATTAAGATGGTATGGCCCTTGTTTGCCATCCACAACCATGATTTCCTGCCAGGCTGGTTTGCCGCTTGCCGCGGTGAATCCACCCTGGACAGCATGACGGCCTTTGTACCAGGCATTCAGTCCTTCGATATTGGTCTGGTAGTCAAGATACTTCGTTCCGCTGAATGTCCAGTCGAGGTCGCCCATGGCAATTTCATATTGTTTGCCATACACCCTGATGAAAACCTTGTCCAGGCTGCTTAGCTCTTTCGAGTCACCTTCCGGTGTTAGTTTGGATTGGCTATCCGATAGCTGAGCCGCTATGTTTACGTTGTCCGCCAATCTGCCATCCAGGTTTACAAACAGGGTTTGCTTCACATCAAAGGCATCATCGTCGGAGAAAGAAACGGCGAAGGTTTTGGAACCCGAGATGAGAAGATTGCCATCTTCAACAGCGGACCTTTTTCCCTTGCTTATTGTTGGGATGACCAGGCTATCTGTGTAGGACAGTTCTTCAAATGACGAATGCCGCTCTGCCAGATAGGGTGGGACTTTTATGAACTGTACCTGCACATATTGTTCTTGCGGTAGAGCGATAAAGGTCAACTGTCCGTTGCGGTAATCGATTTGATAGTCTCTGCCCCTGAGAAGCTGCTGAACGCCCGATGTGACGATTTCCGAGTTGTTGATTATGGGTTCAACAGATATTTTATAACTGAATACCTGGGGTTGTAATTGTATAGAGGTATTTGCAATCAAACTGCTGCTAGCAGGCAGCGATGCGGGTAAAACAAGCGCGATTAAGGCAAGAAGGGTGTAAAGGTACGTTCTGCGCACATTCTATAGCTTGTGTATTACGTAGGTTACCACTCCCCAGATGTAGAAGTCCAGCTCGTTTTTTACCAAAAGATCCGGATACTCTGGATTTTCGGCGCAGAGCCACACTTCACCAGCCCGCTCTCGAAATCTCTTCAGGATCAGTTCGCCATCATAGATGGCTACGACTATGTCATTGTTTGCGACCTCGATGGATCTATCCACAACCAACAAGTCTTCCGGGTAGATTCCAGCGCCTATCATGGAATTGCCGTCGGCCCTGAGAAAGAATGTTGATGACGGATGTTTGATCAACTGTTCATTGAGGTCCAGAGAGCCCTCGATGTAATCCTGGGCTGGAGATGGAAAACCTGCAGGTACGCCCTGTCCGATCAGTGGTCTGGGCATCCTGACGCCGGTCTTGCAAGCAAACACTGCTTTAATCGAACCGTCGGTTTTGAATTTCCCTTTTTGCATGCTTAATACTGGATAATACAAAAAGACAGTCAACCACTTTGAGGCGGCTGACTGTCTCAATATTAGTTTACTTCAGGGTCTTGAGGATAGCCTGGGCTGTCTTCCCGTGTACGGGATCGTTTACGATTCTGTTGAGATCGTTCTTGGCTGCCGTATTGTTTTTGTTTTTAGCATAAGCATTGCCCCGCAAAAGAAGAGCGCTGCTGTTGTTAGATTCCAAACTCAAGACTTGAGTGGCATAGTTGATCACTCGATTCCAATTTTGGGCTGAATGGTAATGGTTGGCAAGGGTCAGGGCAACATCGACTCTCTTTTCATAGGTCAAAGACTTGTCGTAGGCCTCAATCTTTTTATTGGTATTGTTCAAATTGCCGTAGTTTTCTGCCATGACACGATAAGCCTGCGCTAGGGTGGCATAGTCCGTTGCGACTTTTGTCAATTGATCCAAGAGCTGGTTGGATTTGCTATAGTTTTCAATGCTGCGGTAAAAATCCGCCACGTTGCGGTATGCTTCCGGGGTTTTGCTCACTTCCAGAGCGAGGTCGTAGTATGTGCTGGCGGTATTGTTGTCGCCATTGTTTTTATACGCGTTTGCCAGAATAATGTATGCTTCATAGCTTTTGGAAGCCTCCGCATAATCTCTCAGGACCTGATAAGCTCTCACTTCATCCCGGATATTGTCTTTGAGGATGGTATACTTTTCCATCAGAATGTCCTGATCTCCGGGACGGTATTCCAGCACTTTGTCATAAAAACCAAGCCCCCGCTCAAATTGGGACGCGTTCTTGGCAGTGATGGCCATGTTGAGGTAGAGTTTGGCAACGCTGTCATCTCTTTCCTGCGCGCTCATCGTCAGGGGAGCAAGGCTTTTGTAGATATTAGCTGCACTCTCGTATTCGTTGAGGGCGTCGTCGTACATGTTCAATTCCACGCTTTCAAATGCCATTCCCATATAGGTGACAGCCAGATTGATCTGTGTCCGTTCGATGTTCACGTCCACTGAGTCTGCTTCCGTTGAGGTAGGAGCTGCCTGGGTATAGTATTCGCGTGCCTTATTGAAAGCAAGGACGGCATCGGGATACAATTCGTTCTGATAAGCTTCCGCGCCTTCAAGGAATGCGGCTTTGGCGAGTTCCAGCGGAGTAGGCAATATTTCGGCGGGTTCTTCGATCTTCTTATTGCGTGCGCATCCAGTTGCAACCATCAGGATGGCTATCAACAGGATTAATAGATATCCACCTTTATTCATTTCAACCTCCAGGTGTTCTTTATTCTAATTTCATTCCTCTGAGGTCTCCGAATTTGTCAATGGAAAAAGCTGGTATCCATAAAAATAGGAAGAAATTACGGTTTTTTCCAAATTAAACATGAATAACCATAACACATTGTATAGTATGGTGATATCTATGCGTTGGTGAACCTCATGGAAGCTAATTCTTGTAAACTCTCATCAAATCACGATTTTTTTTGTTGACAGATTTTCCAACCCCTGATTTTAATAGACTTTGTATTATCTCTCACTCTATACTAGGAATTATAAGGAGGTAAAATGAGCAGAGATGATTTGATCAAAAAGATGGCAGTTGCTGCCGAAATCTCCCAGAAGAAAGCCGGTGAAGCCCTTAGTGGTTTCATTGCCGCAGTTATGGCCGCCCTTAAAAAAGGTGAGAAGGTCTCCCTTGTCGGATTCGGTTCATTCAGCGTTGCCCAGCGCAAAGCTCGCAATGGTATCAATCCCAAGACCAGAAAAGCCATCAAAATTCCAGCTCGCAAAGTCCCTGTCTTCAAAACTGGGAAAAAGCTGAAAGAAGCTGTTAAAGCTGGAAAGAAGTAAAAAACTAAGTTAATATCCTAATGGCGGCAGAAATTCGTTTCTGCCGTCATTCTTTTATAATGGAGAACCTCTTTCAGACTTATACAACTTTGCTTTCATCAAGCTAATATATGCAACTTGTAATTTCTCATTCTCTTGTAAAGTCCGTGGAATGATGCAATGCTGAAAGAAGCCCCGAAACAAAGCGCATCAGACCCCATAGCAGCAATCCGCGTCAATCTGCGTCTTTTCTTCTCTCCGCGAAAATCTGCGTGAACCTGTCTTTTAGAAACGATCAGCCAGTCCGGAAACGAACGGGCAAATTCCAAGATACACTTTACCGTCTCCCATGTTGCTATCATTCCAGCCATCAACAGGTTAGCTGATCATCCTTAGGTCATCCTTATAAATTATAAGGTTGACCCCAGGAAGACCCACTCCGGAGAGGGGGTTGCAAATGAGACCCACCTCTATAATATATAGGTGCTACGACAGGTGGAAAGGTTGAAAGGTTGAAAGGTTGAAAGGTGGAATGGTGAAAAGGTTCCCCCGAGTTAATTACTCCAGTTCTTGGTGTGATTGTCATTTTATATGGGAAGCAAGATCCGCCAGTGCTTCCGCTACACCAGAAAAATCCACCAGGCGCCATTGCCAGTTACCCAGCGCAGTGCCCGGCACATTCATTCTGGATGTTGAATCCAAGCCCAGAACGTCTTGCAGGGGGAAGATCACGTTTTCGCACCCAGACTCGCTGGCAATGATCATCATCACAAGGTGGACAGATTCTGACAGATCATCCGGGTTTGTTATCCCAAGGCCTGAGAACATGGCTGGATTTTCTTCCACGAAGCGTTGCAAGTTCATTCTTGATTCGGAGCTTGGTTCCAGATTCAGATACCATTCCAGGACAGTGGGATTGTCATGCGTGCCAGTGTATATAAATCTATCCTTGGGGTACTGGCCAACATCCGGCACACTCTCTTCAAAACAAAACTGTAACACAATCATCCCCGGAAAACCAAACCTGTCCCGGAATGAGCATACTTCGGAGTTAAGAATACCCAGGTCTTCTGCAATGAACCGGTTCAGGGGCAGATTGTGATGAAGTATGGAAAATAACTCCTGGGGTGAAGCCTTCTGCCAGGCTCCTGACATCGAATTCCCGGGCAGCTCCAAGTTGCCGGTGTCGGCATCTTGAACCACTGGTACTGACCAGTAGTTCACATAGCCAATAAAGTGATCGAGCCTGAGAAGATCCAAGTACTCCAGCGCGTGATTCATCCGGTCACGGAAAAACTGAAAACCGTCCTGGCGCATTACATCCCATCTATAGACAGGGTTTCCCCAAAGCTGTCCGTCTGAGGAATACGCATCAGGTGGAACTCCCGCAACCGCCAGACGCCGCCCCATTTCATCAAGTTCAAAAAGCTGCTGATTAGCCCAGACTTCTGAGCTGTTGTAGGAAAGATAGAGCGGCAAATCTCCGATCAACTGCAAGCCTCTGGAATTCACGTAATCCTTGAAACGCCGCACCTGGTCTGAAATTAGGGCTTGAATTCCGGCTGCCTGCAGTATCATCCTGCCGTAGCTGGCAAACAGCTGATCATAAAGCTTTTCAGAGTATGTTCTGTGCTCGGCGCGAAAGCTTTGCCAATCATCATCGCCATATAGTTTGCATAATGTATTATATGCCAGATAGGGTTTCAAATACAGGGCATTATTTTCGATATACTCAGATATCTCCATATCTGAAAGATAATTATCTGCCGCCTTTGCCAATAAAGGCTCTTTTAACTTGTAAACCGATACATAGGGTACCTGTTGCCCGCGGGGTAGCAGGGCTGCTTCAATATCAGGCAGGTCTATCAAGCCATCCTCGAACAACAATTCCGGGCTGATAAGGAAAGGGTTGAGAGCAAAAGCCGACAAGGGATTGTAGGGAGAGTTGCCATAACCGGTCTGGTTCAAAGGCAATATCTGCCAATATTTAAATCCGTTGTCCACCAGATAATCAACAAAGTTATAGGCCTCAGGGCCAAAGTCTCCGATGCCGAAGTCTGTGGGGAGTGAGCTGATGTGCAAGAGGATGCCGTATTTTTTCAAGACTTCTCCAACATTGCCAAAACGCCCATGGTCAATATCGCCTCAGGGCTTCCGGCTGAGCTTTTTAACCTGGCGTCGGTCTCCAACAGCGCTTCAAACACCGAAACCATGTCTTCCATCCGATAACTGGATGCGGCATTTATATAGGTTTGCTCCTGGCTCTGGTACACGTCTTTCAGATATTTGGCTTTAATTTCCGCGATGCTGACACGATTCTGCATGAGTATCAAAACCCTGTAAACGATATTGTAAAACCTGGTCACCAGCGAGAGCACCTGCAGCGGCTCCCATTCAGATGAGAGCATTCTGTTTAGCAGTTCGATGCATTTTTTGGCATCCCGGTTACCCAGCGAGCGGAAAAAATCAACCTGTGTTCCCGCTCTGGATGAGCCAATGCTATTCATGACATCCAGTTCGGAAATCTGCTTGTTTGCCCCGGTCAGGAGAACAAGTTTCTGCAGTTCGTTCGCCGCATCGGCATAATCCAGTTCTATTCGTTCCAGAAAGAGATCCTTGGTTTTTGGGGACATGCTTTTGCCCAGCTTGGCAAGCTCTTTGTTCAGCCAGGAACTCATTGCCTTTCCATAACGGGGTGGATCGCAAGAGACCACCATGCAGTTATCTCGAATATGTTTCCAGGCAGATAACTTGGTATCGATCTTTTCCGCGGTAATTACCACCGTTTGTTGCTCGGAAGGCGCGTCAAAATAGTTGCTAAGGCATTCCATTTCCTTTTTATCCATCAAATCGGCGTTGCGAAAAAGGATCAATTTTGAACTGGAGAAGATGGAAAGAGTATCCAGAAGGTCGTTCATTTGCGCTGCCTTGGCTTCATCGCCATACATGATGATCAAGTCTATCTGATTCTTGTCGCGCAGGTTGCGCCGGATCATATCAGAGACCATATCGGTGAGATAGGGGTCTCCACCCACCAGCAGATAGTTTTTCCCCAGGCTGATACTGGAGGGATCGAATTGAAAAGCTTCGGTTTGGCTCATCTAAACCTTGTCGAAAAGAATATAAACAACACTAACTATCGCAACCAGCCAACAGTAATAGGCAAAGTATTTTAAACGGGCGGTTTGGATCAACCGCATCAGAAATGAGATTACCAGATATGCCACCAAACATGCCGCGACAGCTCCGCTGGTGTAGTTGAACAACTTTGAGCCAGTGAGTTGGGTGAGTTCCTTCAAATTAGCCAGATTGGCAGCGACTATGGCTGGGATACTTAGCAGAAAGGAAAACTTGGCTGCATCCTGCCGTTTCACACCGGTGAAGAGGGCACCCGCTATTGTCGAGCCCGATCTGGAAATTCCAGGGATAATTGCAATCCCTTGAATGATTCCAATGATAACGCTTCTTACCACACCCATTTCTGACGCTGGGATAGAGTTTGACTTCATAAAATCGGACGCGAAAACAATAAAACCCGTGACAGCCAACATCAGGGCTACCAGCAGGGGTTTGGCAAAAAACGACTCGAACAGGTCGCCAAACAAATAATATATCAGCCCGGTCGACAGAGTAGCCAAAACCAGATATATTACCAAAGTCCGGTTATGCCTGTTGGCGCTGTTATCGACAGTGCCTTCGAAAATAAAAAGAGATCTGGTCAACTCCCAAAGCGTTTTACGATAATAAATAAGTACTGCCACAAGGGTGCCCAGATGCAGGAATACTTCCAGGACAATGTCGTTGCCAGCCTTGAGACCAAAGAAATATTGGGCCAGAACCAGATGGCCGGAGCTGCTCACCGGCAAGAACTCTGTCAGGCCTTGAAGGATACCCAGGAGAACGCTGCTAAGCAAATTCATAACTCTCTCATAATATCTGCGGAGCATCCATCTTGTTGACGCGGCTCAAAGGCAATAAAGTAAAACCTTCTTTCCTGATCAACCTGATGAACTGCTCCAAGTGTTTTAATTTTTCCTCGCTGTGGCAGTGTGTGATGGCGATGATGAACTTTTTTTTCTCGCTGAGGCTGACAGCCTGCCTCACCTTGCTCCGCAAGGATGCATCCGAAAGATCAGGCGTGTCCAGAAACATGTCGTTGCGATAGGCTGGAACAAGGGCTTTTTGCGCAACCTGATAGGCTATGGATACGTTGGAGGTTCTGCTGTCCAAAAACAGTTTACCTTTATCCCGGAGGGCTTTCATCACATAGCCCATCACATCTTCATCTGTGGTGGCGAGGCTTCCCATGTGGTTGTTGATGCCCATGCACAGCGGCATTTTGTTGAGATTGTTGTTTATCAGACGCACGATTGACGCTTCACTCATCTGAACAAGGACAGGGTTTTTACCGGGATTGACTTTTGGATAATCAATGGGTTCCATTGGAACGTGGATCAGTGTTTCCCTGCCCTGTTGGTGCGCCCGGTTCATTGTTTGCACGCTGTTCTCCATATCAGGAAAGATGGAGAATGTGATCTCTTGCGGCAGGTCAAAATATGAGTCCAGAAGGGGGCCTTTCAGCGAACCAAAATCATCGATCACGATAGCAATGTATTTCTTGGTTTTCTTTTCCTGGTAGGGATTGGTGTCGTAATATAAGTTGACCCGGATATCCTTACCCCTATGGGAAAAGTCCAGAATCTGTCGGTCGCGTTTATCCTCTCCGTTTTTGAGGATGGCTCCATTTCGCTCCATTTCACCTTTGATGATCATGTTGGCGAAGGTGAGATCTACCTTGCTTTGATTCAGTGGCACCTTTATTGTCACGTTGTTTGAAGATGCTTTGGTCTTTACGCTGGTGAGCGGCACTCCCAATTTGTGCAAAGCCTGTTTGAGGATATCCTCCGGTTCTGGTTGTTGTTTTGGTTCCTCGCGTTGCTCAGCCTTGGTTTTCGTAACCGGCTTTTCACTAACTTTTGCCTGTTGTTCAGGGGTATTTTTGGATATTTCTCCAGCTTCCGGTGCTGACGTTATAAGCCAGATGATCAGAAAACAGATCACACCTGCTGCCACGAAGACCCACAAAGGCAATCCTCGTTTTTTGGAAGTCCGGCGACTCTTAGATTTTGTTTTTTTGCGGCGCATGGGTTTTCAAATTGTGGGGATGCAGGTTGTCTGCGATGTTTCCGATCAACAACGCCAAGGGAGAAAAGAACAGGTTGGAAAGCATGAAAGCTGCTCCCAATATGGCAACATCATATAGTAAAGACAGAAAGCCATCGACAGGTAACATGATCAATTCCGGCGAAAGATTGAGAGCCAACAGAATGGGGAAGATCCACTGACCAACCAGGTAGTTGAAAATGTAACTGGACAGCACTGCTGATACGAAAAGAACCACCACGTATAACAAGTAAGACCAAGTCTGCCTGTGTATGCCGACGATGATATTCCGATAGGATCTGGTGATGGATGCCCCTGCTTTTCTGTACGGCAACATCAGATAGTGCAAACACGCCAGCGACATAATCATTAGAGCACTTAACACCCTGAAACTGTATGGATAAATGATCTTTAGGGGTATCCTGATATGGTAGTAATAACTGAAAAAAGCTGCCAGCATATATAGGACTCCACTGCTGATTACAACTAAAAGCAGTCCCAGATGGATATCAATGACAGCTTTGCGAAAAAACCTCTTCTCCTGAGGGCTGCTATCTGGGTAATTGTATTGATACACACTATGGCTCTTGAGTATCAGGAAAAACACATAGAGCAGCAAAAGCAGAAAGATAAACAGGGGAAAGTAATGCTTATGAACAGTCAGTAAGCCAGTTACAACAAAGCTAAAACTCAGATCGTCGATCCATACAAACAAAGTAAGCGGATACAGAAATACCTGCACTCCGTTGAAATCACCGAAGAGAAGCTTGAAGATTATCCTTATTGCGTTGTGTACCAGCTTCATTTATTCCTGACAATCGTATTATTTAGAAAAGTCATTTTACAGCTTACAGCCTTTTTGTCAATGCCAATGTTGGCGTGTCCTGACAAGTGCCAGTATCAGTGATCCCTGGCCAGTTCTACATTATCGTTGTGTTTAACGCTGAATTGGTTGAAATAAAAAGACCAGCGTTTAGGCTGGCCGATAGTTCAAAAGAGGATACAAACCTTGTTTACAAAGGTAGTGATACCCGCTTTCCTGTTTTTGCCGAGAGATAGATAGCTTGGATGATTTCTACTGATTTGCGCCCGTCACGACCGTCAGTAGCCGGCACTCCTTTGTGCAACAGCACATCCACCACATTGCGGTAATAGGGATTGTGCCCGAAACCATACACGTTGGGTGGCTGGTAATTGGCATCCTGGGCGATTTTGTCATCATCGTCGTAATCTTCAAACTCCCATTTCTCGATTTTGTTGACAGCCACTCCACCCAGCTTGGCAGTGCCCTTTTCGCCAATGATGGTGATGGAACCTTCGAAGTTTTTGGGATAGGTGAGCATGGTCACGTTGAGTGTGGCGATCAAACCGCTGCGAAAATGCAGGATAGCGCAACCAGTGTCTTCAGCTTCGATATGGCGTGCCATGGTGCCTGTATAGGCCATCACGCTGTCCACATTGCCAAGCAGCCAATACAATGCGTCCACATAGTGGCTGGCTTGATTCATGAACGCGCCGCCGTCAAACTCCCATGTGCCACGCCATTTTTCCGCGTCATAATAGGCCTGGGGCCTTTGCCAAAAGACATTGGACTGGGCTAGATAAATCCTGCCAAAGCGGTTTTTGTCGATGGCCTGTTTAAGCAATTGCATGGTGCTGTTGAGACGGTTTTGTTTAACCACAAAGAGTTGGACCTTGTTCTTGTCGCAAGCCCGGATCAGTCTGTCAGCGCTTTCCACATTGATTCCCATGGGCTTTTCAGTGATGACATTGATCTTGTGGTTTGCAACATCAATACCCATTTGGGGATGCATGCCGCTGGGAGTGCAGATGCTGACCGCATCCAAATCCTCCTTATCCAGCATTTCATTATAGTCTGTATAGACATTCTTGATGCCATAGTTATCGGTGACAGCTTGTAGTTTTTCGGCGACAATGTCCGCCGCTGCCACAAATTCTGCCTCGGGAATCTGCGACACCGCATCCAGATGGTTTTTTGAAATGCGCCCACAACCAATAATGCCAAGTCTGATTTTTTTCACAATTTGCTCCTGTGAATACTAAAATTTCAGGCGTTGGTCTGTTTTTAGACCAACCATTGTTACCTTTTAAATATCAACACCTCAGAGTGTCAAGGAATATCGTGAAAAACTCACATCCCCCCGTTTTTTAAACAAGGCAGGATCAGTTGTTGTTTTCCAGCCACACTCCGTTGAAAGGAGTGATTTTATAATGGGTAACCGTACTGAAGCTAACCTCATGCTTTTTCGCTTGCATTATTGCAATTTGCTCTCATTCTCAGAGGCCGGATCACGGATCAACCACCCCACCAAACCGCTACGCGCTTTGGCGAGGACCCCGACAGTATGTGGATTTGTTGGCATTGTTTCAGGGCTGTGTGCTGTGATGTGGCTTCAAAAGACTGGATCACGGGTCAAGCCCGTGATGACACAGCTTATAGACTGGGGTGTTTGTTTCAGGGAACCTTTCCACCATTTCACCTTTCCACCTTTCCACCTAAAAAACACCTTTCCACCTGTCGTAGCACCTATATATTATAGAGGGATTGCCCTCATTCGCATCACCCTCTCAAACCTGGGTCTTCCTGGGGTCAACCTTATAATTTATAAGGATGACCTAAGGATGATGGTTTAACCGCTTGTGGCAGCGAAGGATGGCACTTTGAAGGATATTGCGGATGTATCGGTTTATTTATACGGTTGTCAAGGAATTGATGCCGGTTGTTTTTAGGTTTGGTGCTTGATTCTAAAAGACTGGATCACGGGTCAAGCCCGTGATGACACAGTTTTATCGTTTGGGGGTAGTTTTTACAGGGCTGGATGACCGTTTAAGGTTTAATTAGACTGGATCACGGGTCAAGTCACCCCACCAAACCGCTACGCGCTTTGGCAGGGGCCTGGTAGTCCGTTATGACGCAGTATATTGTCTGTTGTGGTATGTTTGTGTTGTCCTGGTATCGCTACTATAATTTCGTGGGGTATGGGTGTTATCGTAAAATTATTGATTACAACAGGGCTGGCAAACTAGTAAACAAAGGTATGATTTGCATGAGCATTGACAAAAAAAGGGGCAGTTAATACTTGGATGCGATAGAGAAAACATGAAGATAAGAACTGTGCATACGGATAGATATTCCCCAATAACCAATCCTGTTTCTGGGAAGCTCAGGCTTTTCCAGGCAAGAGCTCTGACCACTTTTGAGATGACCTTATGAATATCCTGATATTCGGCGCAAGCTTTCCCAACAAACTGGAACCGCTATTAGGTATCTTTAACTTCAAACTGCTTGAGAGTTATCCCCCAGAACACGATTATAAGGTGGTCGCGCCAGTGCCTTTTGGGCTCGAACTCAAGAAACGTTACCGCGGAAGAATCAACGCGCTGGATACAATAATGATGGGTGCCAAACGGGTTGAAGTGTATCGTCCGAGATACTTGCTGCTTCCCAGAAGACTGCTGACACCTTTAATTGGGTATGTGGAATTTCTTTTATGTATCAACACGATTAAAAGAATCCACAGCAAATGGCATATCGACCTGATACATGTAAACTTTGCCTATCCGGATGGTATAGCCGCGATGTGGATTTCGCGGGCATTGAAGATTAAGTATGTTTTAACGGAGCACAGAGGCTTGCTGGCTGAAACCCTGGACAATTTCTGGATTAAAGCGCAATTGAAGAAAGCTTATAAGTCCGCTGCTGAAGTAACGACCGTATCCGAATATAATGCCAATGTGCTATTGAAGAAAACAAATGTAAAAGCCACACTAATACCTAATGGATTGGACTTCGGACGCTACCAGCTGCATACTATTAGAGACAGACTGCAATATCTGGTCTGCATCGCTCACCTCATTCCAGCCAAAGGCATTCAGTATTTGATAGAAGCTATCTCCCTGCTAAAGCTACAAGGCAGAAGTTTCACGCTTGACATAATTGGGGAAGGTGAGTATCGTTCTCAATTACAAGAAATGATAGATCAATCTGGTTTGCAGGGTAGCGTAACACTAAAAGGCAGATATACACCTGAGCAATTGGAGCGGGAACTGCCGAGTTATGACGCGCTGGTATTGCCTAGCTTGAGGGAAAGTTTTGGCATCGTGCTGCTTGAGGCGATGGCTTGTGGACTGCCTGTGCTTGCCACCAGATGTGGCGGACCAGAAAAGATTGTCGCTTCAGAAACAGGTTTATTGGTTGAGCCAGGTAGCTCTGAAGAGCTTGCCAAAGGACTTAAGGAACTGGATGACAAGTGGTCTTCCTATGACAGTCTTTCTATACGCGGTTGGGCTGAATCCAGATATTCAATTAATAGTGTGGTGAAGCGCTACTTCAGTATATACAAAAGTATTACTCGGAACTAGAGATGTCTGTAAAAGTATGCAACGTTAGTACAGTTCACCCGCGGCATGACTCCCGCATCTTTCACAAGCAATGCATGAGTCTCAAAAAGAGGCACTTTGATGTGCTCTTTTGTGTTGCGGATGGCAAGGGTGACAGTGTGGACGAAGGAATAAGCATCCGCGATATTGGCGCCTACCGGGGCCGTTTCCAGCGTATGCTGAAAGCCCCTGTCAGGATGTTTAGGGAATTGCTTTCTATCAAGGCTGACATCTTTGTTTTCCATGATGCAGAGCTGCTACCCCTCGCACTGGCCATGAAGCTTGTCAGTAAAGCGCGGATTGTCTACGATTCCCATGAAAGTTACCGTGATTTTCTACTGCATAAAGAATATATTAAGCCTCAGTACGCGAAGTTGTTGTCCAAAGCCTTTGGACTCTTGGAAGACTTTGTGGTCAAGAGGCTGGATTTCGTGATCTCTGCAACAAAGCACATCGATTCCCAGTTTGATCTGGGTGATCGCACCGCAATTCTGTACAACTATCCCAAACTTAGCGAGTGGGATAAGATGCCGGCCAGGGTTCAAGATGTTGCCCGTTCAGATATAGTTTACATAGGCAATATCGTTGCTGAACGGGGCATCTCCTACATCCTGCAGGCAATTGAACCACTCGATTGTCTGCTGCATCTTGCCGGTAATTACGAACCTGAGTCATACAGGGAAGTGTTGCAAGCACTGCCTGGCTGGTCGAAAGTAAAGGAATATGGCTATGTTGACAGGACTAAAGCCCTGCAGATAATCAACAGATCGGTAGCTGGGCTGATCTTACTGCAGAGACTCCCCAATAACATTGAGTCACTTTCCACAAAAATGTTTGAATACATGTCTGGCGGCATTGCCGTGATTGCTCCGGATTTTCCCATCTATAAAACAATAATTGAGCATAACAAATGCGGCATCTGCGTGGATCCCGCAAATGTAGATCAGATACGCGCCGCAATATCATACTTGATCGCAAATCCTGGCGAAGCCCGCAAAATGGGGGAGAACGGCATCCGTTTGACTAAAGAAGTCTATAATTGGGAATCTCAGGAAACCTTGCTGGAAACGATCTACACTAAACTAGCAAAGAAAGGAAAGCATAAACAGATTAAGGAAGCCATCTAAAAAGTGCTTTTCATAGTAAGAATCGGACACAAATCTAATGGCAGCATTCAATGCCACTCCCCAGAGTACACTACGAAGCAGCTATCCAGATATGTTAACACAGAGTTGATAGTATCACTCCATAATTGAGCTGATCCTAGAATAGATGAGCTTGGTCACAATTTCAGGAGAATAGTGTTCCTTAATGAATTGCTTTGCTGAGTTACCTATCCGTTTTCTTAATACCTCATTGCTTAGCAATTCCCTGATTCTAGTGATAAACTCCTCTTTTGTGCCAGCTTTAAGATAGTGTATACCGTCAGCACAGCCAATGCTCTCGGCAACGGTTTCCGTCATAACAACCGGTAAACCTACCGCCATCGCTTCCAGTATTTTGTTTTGCATTCCGGCACTGAAAAACATAGGAGCAACAAATACATCACTTTCAGATAAAGCTTCCAATAGATTAGGAACAAATCCATGTACTTTTGTGTTGCGGTTACCATCCATATCCATGATTTTTTTAGTTGGGCCTGCGCCAATGATGTCAAATTGCAGATCGGGATATATTGCCAGAATCTCATCTAGCAGTTCATTCCTTATGTATTCAACTGTATGGATATTGTGCGCGACTGACATTCTTCCTGAAAACACCATTTTTCCCCAGAACCGGTAGTCTTTTTCTTTGGGATAGATCAGGGTCGAATTTGGGATTATCTTACATTTGTCTGTACTTAGAGCCAGCTTTTTCCGATCAACATCTGAGATAAACCACACTTCTTCAACGGCATTGGGTATGGCACGTTCAAGGCGACGCAACCTTTTTGCTTCCAGAGAGAAAACTAAACGTTGCAAACCACGCAGATAGCATAATCGCCGTTCATATTCCATGGAGATACAGTCCGTTAAATCTGAGATTCGATAACAATCAGGAACTGCTTCCAAGTATTCCACCATGCGAATCATGAAAGCATAAACAACAGGTCTATCTTTATCAGTGAGTGCCTTTATGGCAGCTTGCATTTTTCTATTGCGATAAATAATTACTTGTAGAGGGCGTGTACCGAAGACACCAATTATTAGATTCCAGAGCATCCGCAGCAATGATTGATAAAAAACGAGTGCCTGCGGATACATTTTTTCAAATTCCTTGAGGTATTTGCGTTCTCCCCTGCCGTACAAAGAAACAGGGATTATATGATATCTGGAAGAAAGAATATTTAGGAATTGATTAGACCGTACCTTGTCCCCGCGATTAGGTGGATAAGGTAAACGAGAGGTTAAAAAAAGGATAGTTCTCAAGCTATAATCTCCTTAAAACGCTAAAAACTTCTTTCGGTGTTAAATTGTTCAAACATATCCTTTCATTAAGTCCTTTATCTGCCCACGCAGGGAGTATATTTTGCATAACACTAAGATCATCTGAATTCTACCGAATTCATTCACTCCACTCAAATCAATTACTGAAAGGCCATTTTCCTCACATGGTTTTTTGTGTCAATGCATTTATTGCTGCTTGATTTTAACCCTAATAACGCTGTAGTTTATCTCGACGGCATACCCACCGGTTGTTTCACTCCGCATACCTTCTCGCATGAGGGGGTTTACGATCCTGCCTTGGAAAACAGATATACAGTCGCGCTGCAGTATGCTGTATTCCCCGATGGTCCCGTGGTCAGCTTTGATCAAGAGACTAACACCTATACTTACACATTTACGGGAATCGGAGAACCCTACCCTCCCCTGCTCAATTCTTTCACCGCAACCCTGACAGAACAGGGTCAGGTGCGCTTAGCCTGGGTTACCGAGTCGGAGACTGAGATGCTCGGATTCCGGCTCTACCGCTCTGATACAAACGATATTCCCACTGCCCTGGAGATCACGAACGAGCCGATCCCGGCTACAAATACCAGTGAAAAACATGTTTACTATTATACTGACACGACTGTGATCCCCGGGCACATCTACTATTACTGGATGGAGTATGTCTTTACTGAGGATCTGTCCAACTTTCAGGGTCCGGTAATGATCGACATATCACCGGCAGTAAACTTGGTCTCAGCCGCGTATCCCAAATCCCTGTCAGTACAGCTTTAACCTCTTGGTGGATGTCAAGGTCGGGACCACTGCGACTATGCTCCTGCTCGACACCGAACACAGTATCCGCAAGACTAGGACTCTCGGGCAGGGATCACAGCAACTGATAACTACGCTGGTCGGCGACCTCAACCCCGGTCTCTACCGTGTTTACATCTGGTTTCAGGATGGACATTATTCCTATGGAGATGTGCTGATTGAGCGTTGAGAGTGCGAAGCCTTTCAGCCGATCTGATCTAACTAATCCGATCGATCCAACATCAAGACATAGTGGTCATCAAGAGCAATCAGAGCTGGGAAAATGCCGATGGTAAAACTGCAGTTGTAAGGACTGACGATGGTCTCACCATCAAAAAGGTGCAGATCGACCACCACAGGCAACAGATAATCATCCAACCATTTAATATAGACTATCCGGTTCTGGTTTTAGACTCGGATTGGAATTACGGAGCTTTCCTGATCGGCACAATCGCACTCCAATTGCGCTTTTTCTAATTTCAAAGTTCCGTTTTCCCAACTGCTCTTTCCAAAGCCTGTCCAAACGCCTCGCTAATTTGCAGTAATAGTGTCAGCAAACAGTCCAAAAACGTCCAAATAGGCGCTTGGACATTTCCAAAGCCAGTCCATCGTATCTTCCACAAATCAAAACCTTATCCCCACTATCCCCTTGTGTCACTTCTTGCTGCTTTGGGTGTCAGTTTATACCAGATCTAAACAAGAATCGACCCCAAGGTTCACAAAACCGCATGCATCCAGCAAAATCATTAGAAAAATATGAAAACAAAGTTGATAACATGCGTTACACGTCACTCCTGATGTAAAAAAAGACAGGTCACTTGCTCACCCTAAAATGTAAGCTGGTGAACGGGGATTTCGATTGACAGATAGGCTGTTCCCAAATTAGCTGCTCGGCCAAGAGGATCAAAATTTGAAGACAAAGATAATCATCAAAGGCGCTTCAGAGCATAATCTGAAGAATATAAACCTCGAGTTTGAACGCAACAAATTGGTGGTGTTTACCGGTGTATCCGGATCAGGCAAGTCATCCCTCGCTTTCGATACACTTTACGCTGAGGGGCAGAGGCGCTATGTGGAATCGCTGTCTGCCTATGCCCGCATGTTTTTGGGCCAGATGGAAAAGCCCAAAGTGGATTATATCGAGGGCTTGTCTCCCGCAATCTCCATCGAACAAAAAGCAGCCAGCAAAAACCCGCGTTCCACTGTGGGAACGGTAACTGAGATCTATGACTATCTGCGCGTGCTCTTTGCCCGGGTGGGCAAGCAATATTGCTACAACTGCGGGGATCCGGTGGGTTCGCAAAGTGTGGACCAGATGATAGAGCATCTGATGCGGAGTCCCCAGGGCACCAAGCTGCAGATCCTTGCCCCTTTGGTGCAGGAACGCAAGGGCGAGCACAAAGAGGAACTGGAGCAGTTGCGGCAGGAAGGTTTCGTGAGGGTGCTGATCAACGGCAAGCTGCGCAATCTGGACGAAGAGATCGTGCTGGACAAGAAAAGCAAGCATACCATCGACGTGGTGGTGGACCGCCTGGTGATCAAACAAGGGGTGGAATCGCGGCTGTCTGACTCCCTGGAACTGGCAATGAAGTTGAGCGAGGGATTGGTCAAGATCGATTATACGGAAAGCGGGGAAGTGCAACTGATTTCGGCAAAGAACTCCTGTTCTCGCTGTGGTATCGGCTATGAAGAGCTTTCGCCCCAGCAGTTCTCATTCAACAGCCCCGTAGGCGCCTGCCCTGTCTGCAATGGTTTGGGTTACAAACTGGAGTTCGATCCCGACCTGGTGGTGCCTGATCAGGAACTTACCATCATGGAAGGCGCGGTGGATCCCTGGGGAAGGATGGAAGCCAAGCAGGATAGCTGGACTTTCAATACGGTGCGCAATCTGGCCAAGGCCTATTCGTTTTCCCTGACCGAGCCCTGGTATAAGCTGCCGGATATTGTGAAGCAGCTTATCCTGTATGGCTCGAAAGGAAAGAAGTTTAAGATCGCCTGGCAAAATGCCCGCGGTTCGGGTGAGTTCCTGATGCGTTACGAAGGCGTGATCCACACTCTGGAGAGGCGCATGCATGAAACGACATCGGAAGAGATGCGCCGCTATTATATGCAGTATATCAGTGACAAACCCTGTCCCGAATGCGGGGGAAGGAAACTGAAACCAGGCTCTCTGGCAGTGAAAGTGGCAGACAAGACCATCGCCGATATCACAGAGTTCAGCGTGAAGCAGGCTTACGATTTTTTCACCTCGCTCAAGTTAGAGGGCAACCAGGCGATCATCGCCGGAGAAATACTGAAGGAACTCAAAGCCCGCCTGGGATTTCTACAAAGCGTGGGCTTGCACTATCTCAGCCTGAACCGCCGGTCTCCCACTCTGTCAGGCGGCGAGAGCCAGAGGATACGTTTGGCCAGCCAGATCGGAAGCCAGTTGGTGGGGGTGATGTATATACTTGACGAACCCAGCATCGGCCTGCATCAGCGGGATAATCAGCGCCTGGTGGAAATGCTTTGCCAGTTGAGAGACCTGGGCAATTCCGTGATCGTGGTGGAACACGATGAAGACACCATGCGCAGCGCGGACAGGATCATCGATTTCGGACCCCGCGCGGGTATCCACGGGGGAGAGATAGTTGCCGAAGGCAGCGTGGATGAGATCATCAAGAACAAGAATTCGCTTACCGGAGCGTATCTGTCGGGCAGGTTGAGCATACCTATACCAGCAAGGCGGATCAAACCGGATGAGAGGAAAATCAGGATCATCCAGGCCAGCCATAATAACCTTAAAAATATCGATGTTGAGATACCGATCGGCACCCTGATCTGCGTGACGGGGGTGTCCGGAAGTGGCAAGAGCTCGCTGATCAACCAGACCCTGTATCCATTTCTGCACAACAAGTTTTACCGCACCTCGCAAAAGGTGGGAAAGCACAAATCCATCGAGGGAACGGAGCATATCGACAAAGTCATCTGCATAGACCAACAGCCCATTGGGCGAACCCCTCGCTCCAATCCCTGCACATATATCAAACTCTTTGATCCCATCCGCACCCTCTTTAGCAGTCTGCCAGCTTCCAAAATGAAAGGTTACAAGCCAGGCCGTTTTTCTTTCAATGTGAAAGGCGGACGTTGCGAAGCCTGCGAAGGGGCAGGAGTGAAACAGATCGAAATGCACTTTATGCCGGATATCTTCGTGACCTGCGAGGTGTGCAAAGGCAAGCGCTACAATCAGGAAACCCTTTCTGTCAGATACAAGGGCAAAAATATAGCCGAGGTCTTGGATATGGATATCCAGGAAGCCTATGTGTTTTTCGAAAACCTGCCCTCCATCCGCCAGAAACTGGAAACACTTATGGAAGTCGGATTGGATTATATGAAACTGGGGCAACCCTCCACCACTTTGTCCGGCGGCGAAGCCCAACGGATCAAGCTTTCCCGGGAACTGAGCAAGGTAAGCACAGGCAATACTCTTTATCTGCTGGATGAACCCACCACCGGGCTGCATTTCGATGATATCAAAAGGCTGTTGCAGGTGCTAAGCAAACTGGTTCGCATGGGCAACACCGTGGTGGTGATCGAGCACAATCTCGATGTGATCAAATCGGCCGACTGGGTGATAGACCTGGGCCCTGAAGGTGGCGATGAAGGTGGCTATTTGGTGGCTGCCGGCACTCCGGAGGACCTGATAAAAAGCAAGAAATCCTTCACCGGCAAGTATCTGAAAAAACTCTACGACAGAGAAAAAAGCCTTAGCAAAAAGAAATGAAGCAAGTCCTGTTTCGTTATGAACCCCCCATAGCCGGAGTGAGGGAAGTGGGATTGGCTGGTGACTTCAATTCCTGGACTATCCTGGAGATGTGGGAAATAGGAGGGGTCTTTTGCCTGAAACTCGATCTGGAGCCAGGAAGATACCGCTATAAATTCATTGCTGATGGAGTGTGGGTGACCGATCCTGCCAATCTGGAGCGTGAACCGGATCCCTTTGGCGGAGAAAACTCGGTGCTTCATGTGTCGGATGAACGTGTTCGCGGCTTGACCTGGAAAGATGTCTGGCAGGATATTGGAAAGTTGGAGCAACGACCGGACACGTATTTTGAACTGATGCGTAACAGCGCGGACTGGTATGAACTGCGCTTCCACTGGTATTGTGCCTTGCCTGGCAGCATAGTTGCATTCATCGACGGCGAGCAATACGACCTGAAACGTATAGGCGCCCTGGGGAGCAGGGAAATCTGGCATTGCCTGTTCCACAGTGCCAAACCAGTTGTAAAACTGATTATCCGGGTAAACGCCGGGGATCGTAGTCTGTTTCTGGGCGGAAAGGGGTTCAGCTTGCACCCTTCCGAGCTTGGGAATATCAGCCTGGACCTGGGATCGCTCCCTGTCTTCTCCGTTCCGGAATGGGTGGCATCCGGTGTTGTCTATCAGGTTTTTCCCGACAGGTTTTACAATAGCGATCCCGGTTTGAATCCGGATTTCAGCGAATGGTATTACGAGGACTCGCGCACTCCGCCTCCCGAGGGAGAATATCTGCCACCCCAAAGAGAATACTTCCATCTGGTGGAAGACTGGAAAGATATTAGCGGCCTCACCCAGAGTCCCTGGCAGGAGAAAGGAAAGCCCGATTGGTGGTCTTTCTATGGCGGAGACATTCCCGGCATTATAGAAAAGCTTGATTATCTCAGGGATCTGGGGGTAAACATCCTCTATCTGAATCCTGTCTGGCAGGCAAAATCCAACCATAAATATGATGCGGCGGATTTTTCCAGGATCGATTCCCATTTCGGTACCGAACAAGATATGCGGAATCTGGTGAAGGAAGTTCATCGGCGCGGGATGAAGATCATTGTGGACGTGGCTTTCAACCATACGGGAGAAACCTTTTGGGCGTTCCGGGACTGCGTTGAAAAGGGCCCTGCATCTTCCTATTGGAACTGGTATGATTGGGTGAAATGGCCGCTCCCCAAACCTTTGCCCGCGGATTTTGATCCCAGGCAGTACTACCAGTGCTGGTGGGGAATAAAGGATATGCCTGATCTGAACTATGATCTCAGCAGGCCCCATCCAGCCGAGAATTACGTGCGCGATATTGAAAAAGCCCAGCCGAACACAAGCCTGATCGGGCATCTGGACGACTGTATTGGCTGGTGGTTGCGGGATATTGGCATCGATGGATTCCGTCTGGATGTGCCGGAAGAAGTCCCTTTCTGGTTTTGGGAGCATTTCCGCCACTTGGTGAAGAGTCTCAATCCCTCGGCCTGGATCGTGGGCGAGATATGGCAGAGCGCCAAGGCCTGGATTGGGCCAAAATATTTCGATGCTGTGATGAACTACGCGCATTTCAAGGATCCGGTTATCAGTTTCTTTATCCAACGCAAAATCTCGAAAGAACAGTTTTGCGAGACCATAGAAAGCGGATTGGCAGAATATCCAGGTTTAGCCTCACACGCGATGATGAATCTGCTTGGCAGTCACGACACCTGGAGGATTCACGAGCTTGCTGCAGGCAATCCTTTCGGGCTGCGCCTGGCTCTGATCTTCCAGATGACCTTCGTGGGTGCGCCACACGTTTATTATGGTGATGAGATAGGCATGAAAGGAAAAAAGGATCCGGACAATCGGCGTCCCTTCGATTGGGATTGGGAGCAAAGGCCAGAGGCGTTTGAAATGAGGTCTCTGTATCGTGATCTTATTCACTTGCGGCTGGCATCCCCTGTCCTTCAGCGAGGGAGCTTCTCATTCCTGTCTGTCGGGCAGGATATTATTGCCTATGCAAGGGAATTGGAGGGCGAAAACATGGTGGTTGCCCTGAATCCAGGCAATACGGCCAGCCAGATTACCTTGAGCCAGGATTTTAACCTCCTAAGAACTTTCGGAGCTATTCAAAGAAATATGGATGCCGTCCTGTTGCCCGCGAATTCTGCCCTGATCGCTTGTTTGGGAAAAACTCGCAAGGCACGATAGGACTTGCTTTGCCCAGAGCCGGCACAAATATATTGACAAATAACACCCTTGAACGGATTTATAAAAAATTAAATACCATTACCAGGAGTCAGCCATGCCAAAATACGTAATCGTGGGCGGAGTTGCCGGGGGAGCGACCACCGCTGCCAGACTTCGCCGTATGGATGAAAAAGCCCAGATCATCATGTTTGAGAAAGGCAGCTACATATCCTATGCCAATTGTGGCCTGCCATATTACATTGGAGACGTTATCAACGAGCGGGACAGGCTTTTCCTGCAAACGCCGGAGAGCTTCAAAGCCAGGTTGAATGTGGATGTCCGCGTTGATTCAGAAGTGCTTGCCATAGATCGGAAAGCCAAACTTGTGAAAGTGGTGAATCTGAAAACAGGCGAGGAATACAGCGAAAGCTACGACAAACTTTTGCTGTCGCCCGGAGCGGAGCCAGTGAAACCTCCCATCCCCGGCATCGAAGACGATGCCATTCTAACTTTACGCAACGTTCCGGACACCGACAGGATCAAAGCCTATTTGAAAGACCACAAGGTTGAAAAAGCTGTGGTCGTGGGAGGCGGATTCATCGGCCTGGAGATGGCGGAAAACCTGCATCATCTTGGTTTGGCGGTTACAATAGTTGAAATGGCCGATCAGGTGATGGCTCCCCTGGATTTTGAGATGGCTGCTGAAGTGCATCAGCACTTGAAAGACAAGCGGGTCGGTTTGTTGCTCAATGACGCCGTGGCTGCTTTCAAAAGGGATGCCGGTGGCCTGGTGGTGCAGATGCAAAGCGGCAAGACCCTGCAAGCGGATCTGGTGATCCTCTCCATCGGCGTGAGGCCTGACAGCAAGCTGGCTGCAGATGCTGGCCTCGATCTTGCAATCAACAAAGCAATCCTGGTCAACAGCCATTTGCAGACAAGCGATCCCGATATCTACGCCGTGGGCGACGCCATAGCCCTGCCCAATCCCATCACGAAGAAGACCATGAGCACATATCTGGCAGGCCCCGCCAACAAACAGGGCCGCATAGCCGCCGACAACCTGGTGTTTGGCAACAAGGAAAGCTATTGTGGATCGATCAACACTGCGATAGCCAAAGTTTTTGACCTGACAGTGGCCGCGACGGGTGTTTCTGAAAAAGCGCTCAAGCAGGAGGGGCTGCCCTACATTTCTTCTGTCATCCATTCTTCTTCCCACGCCGGATACTATCCCGATGCTCTGCCCATAAGCGTCAAGATCACTTTTGAACCCCAAAGCGGCCGCCTCCTGGGTGGCCAGGTGCTTGGTTTCGATGGTGTGGACAAACGCATCGACATGTTGGCGCAAACCATCAAGCGTGAAGGAACGGTTTATGATCTGATGGAGATCGAGCATGCCTATGCGCCGCCTTTCTCATCTGCCAAAGATCCGGTTAATGTGGCTGGATTGGTCGCGGACAACATCATCAAAGGCAAGGTCAGGATCATCCACTGGGATGAGATTTCCGCCCTTGACCTTTCCCAAACGGCGCTGCTGGATGTGCGCGAACCCGAAGAATACGCTTTGGGTAGCATCGAAGGCGCCATTAACATCAGTGTGGATGAGCTGCGCAAACGGCTGGACGAAGTTCCCCGCGGCAAAAAACTGGTAGTGTTCTGCAGGACTGGCCACCGCTCCTATTTTGCCAGCCGCATCCTGATGCAAAACGGTTTTAACGAAGTTTACAATCTCTCGGGAGGATACATGACCTACAAAAATGCCAACCAACAGCAAGGCAACGAGAATGCCTTTGCCGGTGAAAGCACCAATAAAGATGACCAGCTCCAACAGAACGACCAGCCCAAATCAGCAGTTCCTTCAGGGAAAATCATAGAAGCTGATGCCTGCGGCTTGCAATGTCCCGGCCCGATCATGCGCCTGAAGCAGGAAATGGACAAGCTCGCCAATGGCGATCAACTGCGCATAACTGCCACGGATCAAGGCTTTGCCAAAGACGTGCCGGCCTGGTGCCAGATGACAGGCAATACCATGGTCGAAGTACGGCAGGAAGGCAGGAAGATCATAGCCACCATCCAGAAAGGAGGGGCGCAGGAAATCTCTTCCACCGCGGCGGGTAAAAACAAGACCATGATTGTATTCAGTGACGATCTGGACAGGGTTATGGCATCCTTTGTGATCGCCAACGGAGCAGCCACGACAGGCAAGAAGGTTACCATGTTCTTCACTTTCTGGGGCCTGAACGTGATCAAACGCAAAGACAGTCCCAAGGTGAAGAAAGACTTTATGGGCAAGATGTTTGGCATGATGTTACCCAGCAGCAGCAAGGGCCTTGGCCTGTCCAAGATCAATTTTGCCGGACTGGGGCCCGTGATGATGCGCCAGCGCATGAAAGATAAAAACGTGGATTCCCTGGAGATGATGATCCGCCAGGCTCAGATGGCTGGTGTGCAGATGATTGCCTGCCAGATGTCCATGGACATTATGGGCGTCCAGGCTGAAGAACTGATTGATGGAGTTAAGATTGGAGGTGTGGCCACTTACCTCGCGGAAGCGGAACAGGCCAATATAAACCTCTTCATCTAAGACATAATTCGGCCCTGAATGCTGATCAGCATCTAAAAACATAGATATAAGCCCGGAACTGAATCCAGGTTCCGGGCTGATTTTCTTGCCTTATTTCCGGGATTATCGTAGCACCTATATATTATGGGGGCCTCATTTGCATCCCCATCTCCGGCGTGGGTCTTCCTGGGGTCAACCTTATAATTTATAAGGATGACCTAAGGATGATGGCACCAAAGCCAGTAGCAGCAAGGGCGGGAGCTATGAAGGAAAATCGTGATTGTTGGCAACTTATATTAATTTAAACAAGCATGGCAGGCTGCGCTTACTCCCTCCTGTCTTCATGTCCCATTGACCGCCCGTTGAACGCCAGGTAATTTCCAGCGCAACGGTCGCTCAGCGTTCAATCAGCGATCAATCAGCGATCAACGTATGGGGGCGGGAACAGGGAAATATGCCATCTCTTGGTTGTAACTGTAACCAATGTACCTATTTCTAAAAAGCATTGATTGGAACAAACCAGATACCAGCCAACAAGAATCTGGTAACTAAATCTGAAAGGGAGCCAGAATTACTGCAGTGTTTCGGGGCAAAGCAAGTAGAATTCATAGACTGTAAGCAGTTTTTCGATTGACACAAAACTCTGTAAAAGAAATAAAGGATAAAAAAAAGCTGGTGAAGAATGGATAAAAAAATACTGCTCTGCGTTAGCGGAGGAATAGCTGCCTACAAAGCGATTGATTTAGCCAGCCGACTTACCAAGGACGGCTGCAGGGTAAAAACCATTCTAACGGAATCTGCTACCCAGTTTGTATCACCGTTGAATTTCAGCACGATAACCCATAACAGCGTCCACAGTTCCCTGTTTACAGATACGGATCCAATACCACACATCACTTTGGCTGATTGGGCGGATAAGATTGTTGTGGCTCCCGCCACTGCCAATATATTGGCCAAGGCAGCCCATGGTATCGGGGACGATTTGCTGTCCACAACCTTACTGGCGTCACATTCGCCAGTGCTATTTGTGCCTGCCATGAACGTGAACATGTATCGCAACTCTGCCACGCAGGCCAACATGGACATCCTGCGCCAACGCGGGCACCATATCCTGGAACCCAGCACCGGCCTGCTTGCCTGCGGTTATGAGGGACAGGGTAAGTATCCTCCCAATGAGGAGATAATCTACGCCTTGAGGTGCTATCTGGATTATCGCGCCGATCTGGCGGGCAAGAAAGTGCTGGTGACCGCGGGGGCTACCGCCGAACCTATCGACCCGATGCGCATGATCAGCAACCGCTCCAGTGGAAAGATGGGCTTGGCAATAGCCCGGGCTTTCGCTCTGAGGGGGGCGGATGTCACTTTGATACATGGCATGCTGAGCGAAACAGTGCCCTACTATCTGCGCAAAGCGGTTTACACTCCCACCGTCCAGGAAATGTATGAACAGGTATTGGCCGAAGCGGCCGGAATGGATTTGATCGTCAAGTGCGCGGCGGTATCTGACTATAAACCCGCGTCCGCATCAACCTCCAAGATAAAAAAAGGCAAAGCTCTGAGCCTCGACCTGGTTGCTACCCCGGATATTCTGGCCCAATTGGGGAAGCTCAAACCGAAAGGGCAGCTTTTGGTCGGTTTTGCCGCGGAGACGGAAAACCTGATTGAGAATGCCAGGAGTAAGCTGGTCCGCAAAAACCTGGACCTCATCTGCGTCAATCATCTGTCCACCGCGGGAGCAGACAGCACCGAACTTACATTGGTCACACCCTCCAAAGCGGCTCATCCAAGATACCGTCGTTTGAGTGGCGACAAGTTTGAAGTTGCTCTGCAACTTGCGGAAAGGATAAACAAGCTGTGGAACGCAAACTGACGATCATCACTGGAGCCAATGGACAGGTCGGCAGCTTTCTGGCACGTGTCTATTCCAAAAGCCGCAATCCATTGCTGTTGCTCTATCACAAGCAATCAGACCGGATCGTTGAACTGGATAAGTTGCCCGGTGTAACGCTGGAGTCCTGTGATCTGTGTGACCCAGGCCAGGTGAAGCAGGTGATTGCCTGCGCTTCGCGAGCCAACTCCGCCGTTCCTGCCTATCTGATCCACACCGCGGCTGTGCGAAGTTCAGATGCCAAAAGTGTGGCGGAAGGTGATCCGGACACTTTTGCCAATGTGTTTAAGCAAAACCTTATGGGAACATACAATATCCTGCGCTACACGCTGCCAGCGATGCGGGATAATAAGTTTGGCAGGATAGTGCTGTTTGGATCGAATGTGGTACACACAGGTTTGGCCAATGGAGCTGCCTATGCCTCTGCCAAGGCGGCGATCGTCAACCTTTGCCGGAGCGCAGCCCTGGAAAATGCCGCGCAAGGAATTCTGATTAACTGTATCTCTCCCGCTCCAGTGGAGACAAAGCTGGAGGAAGACTATCGTGGAGAATACCTTGCTTTTCGCCGCCGCTATTTTGAAAAAGCCCTCAAGCTAAGCCCCACCGGAAAACTTATCAGCAAAGTAGAAATACGTTTGGTGACCGATCTGCTGTTGAGCGATTCGCTCACCAATTTGAACGGAGAAAACATAGTATTGGATGGCGGATTTTCCGCTCAGATCAGTTGATAGATGGAGGAAAACTTGAAATATAAAGCTTTCATTGTTGCGATCATCCTGTTCTCCCTGTTGCGGGGCCTGGGCGCTGTTGCCTTTCAGGATGGCGAAAAACTGACCTTCAACGTGAAGTATGGGCTAATCTCAGCCGGTGCTGCGGTGATGGAGGCAAAGTCATCTACCTATCAGGGGCGTAACGTATGGTATCTCAGCACCAACGCCAAAACTCATCCTTTCTTCGATTCATTTTTCCGCGTTCGGGATAAAGTAGAATCCTGGTGGGATAAAGATGACCTGTTATCTCTCAAGTTTTCCAAAACCTTGCAGGAAGGCGGTTACAGGCAGTATCGCATCCATACTTATGACCAGAAAAACAGAACTACAACCTACCAAAAGTGGAGTTTTAAAAACGAAAAGTGGATCACCGAGGATATGAATTTGCCTTTTACCACCCAGGATGTTCTCAGCGCTTTCTACTATGTACGGAATCAATCGCTCGTACCCGGGCGTAAGGTGAATGTGAATATCACTGTGGATGGCCGCGCGGTGGATACCGAAGTGCTGGTACATCGCCGTGAGGAGCTTTCCAGTATCTTTGGCAGGATCAAATGCCTGGTGATCGAACCCCGGCTCAAAACCGAAGGGATTTTCAAGCAGTCGGGATCAATCATGATCTGGATAACCGATGACGCCTACAAGATTCCCATCCAGGTGCAGAGCGCGGTTACTTTCGGTTCTTTTGTTGCCAAGCTCAAAGACGCGAAGAACGTCCCCTATAAGATCAAGTACCCAGAAAAGTGATGCCGGATCTGCTTGATCTGGAAACCTACAATTTTCAACTCCCACAGGAGTTGATAGCCCAGTACCCTCTCCCCGACAGGGGATCATCCCGCTTGCTATGCCTCGACCGCGAGACAGGGAATGTAGCGCATCTTTCTTTCAGGGACATTGTATCACACATTAACCCAGGCGAGGTTTTGATCCTCAACAGCAGCAGGGTGATTCCCGCAAGGCTTTTTGGCCGCAAGGACAACGGCACGCAGGTGGAGGTTTTGTTGGTGAACAAACTCTCTGACTATACCTGGCGCTGTATGGTGCATCCTGGCAGGAGGCTAAAAAAAGAGCAATGGATAGAGTTCTCGCCTGCTTTGAAGGGTTTTGTCTCCCTGCCAGATGAGGATGGGCTCAGGGAGATCGAGTTTTCACCCGCCCAAGGCTATTGGCAGATTATCGAGGAGGTTGGGCACATGCCGTTGCCGCCCTATATTCGCAGAACAGATGAAGCTTCAGACCGCAACAGATATCAGACGGTGTATGCCACGGAACCGGGCTCTGTTGCTGCCCCCACCGCGGGCTTGCATTTCGACTCTGATTTGCTGGATGAGCTGCGAAAAAAGGGAGTTCTGATCCATAATGTAGTCTTGCACGTTGGTCTGGGCACCTTTCTGCCAGTGAAGAGCGAACGTATCGACCAGCATAAGATGCACAGCGAGTACTGCACCGTTCCCAGGGAGACTGCCGAGGCCGTCAATTCCGCCATTGCCGGGGGAAGAAGGGTGGTTGCGGTAGGGAGCACATCCATGCGCACCCTGGAAAGTTTCGCCCGTGGGGGCAGGCTTGAAAGCGGTTCACGCTGGACTGACATCTTCATCTATCCTGGTTATAGGTTTCAGATTGCCAGCGCGCTGATTACTAACTTTCATCTGCCAAAATCATCGCTGTTGATGATGATCTCTGCTTTTGCAGGATTGGGTAACGTGATGAAAGCTTATCAGATGGCGGTCAGGGAACGCTATCGCTTTTTCAGTTATGGCGACGCCATGTACATATCATGAGAAATATCTGTAACTATAAATCGCTCGATAGCACGATGGAAGAGTACTTCCGTTTGTTAGATGCTTGCGGTACCCTGGACAGGCATGTACTCACATCGCAGACACAGTATGCCGGACGGGGCAGAGATGGAAGCGATTGGCAATCACCCGCGGGCGGGCTGTATCTGAGCTTTGACCTGCTCCATCAACCCTCAGTTCCCTCTTTTGCGTTATACATTGGATATTGCGTTCATAAACTGCTTGCCGGGCTGTTCGGCTTTGAGGATTTAAAGATCAAGTGGCCCAACGATATCTACTTGGGGGGAGCCAAGCTGGCAGGTATTCTATGCAGGCATCAGCTCGAGAGTGGAAGATATATAATAGGTTTGGGTATAAATACAAACACCAATATAAATGAGGTAATACTTGAAGATAATATAGCTAACATATATGATATCATTGGATATCCTGTGTCAAATTACTGCCTGGCTTCCCTGTTCGTGCATGCTGTCGAGCGTGATTCCGCCATGCTGAATGCACCCCATCTCTATCTTGGCTACTGTAATCAACATCTTTACGCGAAAAACAAGCAAGCAGAGATAATACAGCACGACCTGCGGATCAGAGGTGTTATTCGGGGCCTGGATGCAGAAGGAGCTTTGATTTTAGACAGAGGTGGCGCCGGACTTTCTCAGATCACGCATGGAAGCTTGATATAAAGTATCACCCAAACTTGCAAATGGGTATCACCTGTCACAGTGGTCGTAACTGTTTATGGGATTGTGAGATGAATAGGACTGGCTTTAGACTGTGTCACAGTGCTCTTTGGACGTTTTTGGACGTTTCAGTATCAGGGTTTTTGCAAATTTGCCCTAGTTTCAGGGTGTTTTCAGACCATCGGATTTATTGAAACTATTATCTCATTTAATAGAGCCGTAACTGAAGTGCCAAAGTCCCTATCATCGTGAGCCACTGACTCTGATCAGCGTCTATAAACTCGATCTTAAAGTCCTTATTGAGAGGTTGGAGGGCAACTCCCCGGCGGGCTTCATCGAAGTGTATCCTTTTCAAGGTGATACCAGTCTCATAGCGTACCGCACAGATCTTCCCATTCGTGCCATCCCAGGTGACTTGCTTCTTGATTAACACTACGTCATCGTGCAAGATCTGAGGCTCCATGCTGGCACCATTGATCCGGAAGGCCACATAGCTGTCCGTACCGAAGGGAATGTAGCGCGTGGGGACTTCGACTGATTCCGCTGGCTCATACCCCTCTGGAACTTCAATGGGTGATCCGGCGGCTATTTCCGCCACGATCGGGAAGATCGAAGTGCGCACGTAAGTGGTATCAAAATCATTCACTAAGACCGGCTTGCCATCCACGATCCGCACTTTCTTGGTGGTCTTGATGTCATCACCGAGCTCCCAGGGAGCCAGGATGAACATGCTGCCTTCCCCTCTCAGCAGCCAGTTCACGTTCACTCCGGCATCGATCAATCTTGCCATGAACTGAGGGTCGGGATACCTCTCATTATTCTTGTAGCGGTCCAATGAATTGGCAGAGATACCAAACTTTTCCGTAAACTGGTACTGCTTCAGTTTCATTGCTTTAATCAACATTCCCAGTCTGCTACCGATGTCATTTGGGTCCATATTTCCTCCTATATGGTTATTTTTCTCTTGACCTTTTGCCGTATGGGTAAGATTATGCATCCGTGGACAAGATAAATTGTCTATCAATTTTGTCAAGATAGAATTGTATAGTGTGATTCGGCGGCGGATTCTTCCATTGGGATCGGAGGGTTTGCAAATGCTCTCGGAAGGAGCAGAAAGGACTTCCCAAGTTATTGCGATGCAGTATAGTAGCACCCAACAATAACATTAGGGAGGCGCTTATGAAAGCGACCGGTTACGAACCTGGGAAGACAGTGGTCGGGGACGACCACTGTGACAACCCGACCACTGTGACAGCTGTCACAGTGGTATCCAATCGGAGAAAATACCTGCCGATGCTGATCAGTAGATACTTTGAGCACTGTGACAGCAAAAATGGCCTGAAAGCTGTCACAGTGGTGCCGAAATTACCGACCACTGTGACAGATGATCAGACCACTGTGACACATCATCATGGTGGGTCTGTCACAGTGCTCTTACCGGTAACTGAATTTTATTGGAGAAGGCTTAGGATGAGCAAGCGGAAGATCAGGGCGGTCTGGCTGACCGTAGAGCGGGTGGCGGAGTTGATGAATTGCTCCACTCGCACAGTATGGAGATACGTTAAGAGAACCAGTATGATGGTACACAAAGAGCAGATAAAGCAAGGCAGCAGTAAGATCATGAAGTCTTTCCTGCTGACCGACCCGGAGATCTATGCCAGGGAGATGGCAGACTGTGAGAGCAGGGGCCGGATACCTGACGAGTTCATTGAAACCGGTATCGAGGTCGATGGCAGGCTGCTGAACAGTGCCCTTGTCTACAAATATAGGAACGCAACTGCGGAGGACGGTGATTACTATGCAGCCTTATGATGTCACTCCAGAGGAATACGCCGCATTTTATGAAGAGCGCTTCCCTGATCGGGGAAAATATCCTCGAATAAGTGAACTTATTGGGAGTCAGAAGCAAGCCCTGGCGGCTCCCCCCATATATAAGGAAGAGGAGAGGGCGGTCAAAACACCTGCCCCACCACTTGATGTTGATTATGACAGCCCAGGGTACATCGACTTCAGTCCCCGCGAACACATCCCACTTCAACACGAAAAGGAAGCCAGGTTACTTGGCCACTTCTGCAACCTCGTGATTCGGAGGCTGGCCTTATGCCATTCCAAAGTAGAGGAGTGGAAGCTGATAGTTGAGGAGTACAACAACGGAACCATGGCCCCAGAGCTACTCAAGCTCAGGGGTGAGCGCAAGGAACGGGCTCTGCGGCTCTGGATCGACCAGTATCTCAAATCCAATCAGGACATGTTCGCACTGCTGCATAAGGGCAAGAACATCAGTCATAAACGCAAGGTGACCGAGACCGAGTCCAATGTCCTGCTCAGCATTCTGCTGCATCCCAACCAGATCACCATCGGTTCTG
>DAOLWC010000005.1:0-76860 GCA_035420965.1 Candidatus Cloacimonadota bacterium
GGTGTGCTTTATTTCGGTGTCGGGTGGTTGTTTCTAAAAGACTGGATCACGGCTCTAAGATGGTTTAGCGGCATCTGTAGAGATGAAATTCCAAAGCGGTGAAAAAAAGTCTTGCCGGAAAAGACAAGGGCAGAAAAGCTTGTCCCATGAAAAAAAATCTGTTCCAGGAGGATTTAAATATGGAACGCGTACACAACTTCAACGCTGGCCCTGCAGTGCTCCCAGAGGAAGTTCTGCGGGAAGCCCAGGCTGATTTGTTCAACTACAAGGGAATGGGTCTTTCCGTAATGGAAATGAGCCATCGCAGCAAGGAATACCAGGCAATCATCGATGAAACCCACGCGACCGTGAAACGCATCTACGGCCTTGGCGACGAATATGATGTGCTTTTCTTGCAAGGCGGCGCAAGCATGCAGTTCCTGATGGTGCCGTTGAACTTTGCTTTTGAAGGCAAAGAGGCGAACTACATCAACACCGGACAGTGGTCAAAAAAGGCCATCGCTGAAGCCAAAAAAATAGGCAAGAACGTCCATGTGGCTGCCACCAGCGAAGACAGGAACTTTGCCTATATCCCCAAAACCTGGAAACTCTCCGATAACCCGGCGTATCTGCATATCACCACCAACAACACCATCTTTGGCACGGAATGGAAGAAAGATCCGGATATTCCGGCCGGGATCCCGTTGATCGCGGATATGTCCTCAAACTTCATGAGCAAACCGATTGAAGTCCAAAAATACGACCTGATCTATGCCGGAGCGCAGAAGAACGTCGGCCCTTCCGGCGCTGTGGTGGTGATCATTAAGAAAAGCCTGCTGGAAAAAGTGAATCCCGGGCTGCCCACCATGCTGGACTACAACACCCATGCCAAAAACGGCTCCATGTTCAACACGCCTCCCTGCTGGACCATCTACATGATAGGCCTGGTCCTGAAGTGGGTGGAATCCTTTGGCGGACTGGCAATGGTGGAGAAAAACAACATTGCCAAGGCAGATTACATTTATAATGTAATCGACGAGTCCAATGGCTTCTACAAAGGAACCGTGGATAAGGAAGACCGTTCTCTGATGAACATCACCTTCCGCATGCCCAGCGAAGAACTGGAAGCTACCTTCATATCCGAAGCCAAAAAACAAGGCATGATCGGACTGAAGGGACATCGTGACGTGGGCGGCTGCCGCGCCAGCACCTACAATTCGCTGCCCCTGCCCGCTGCCAAAGCCCTGAGCGACTTTATGCGGGAATTCCAGAAAAAGAACGGCTGATAACAGCCAATCGTATAAGGCGAGGCGGGGGATCACTCCTCCGCCTTGCTTAAAAAAACAGCAAACAGGTACACGATGTCTCTACTGAATCTCTTCCTGCGCGGCGGATTTCTGATGTTCGTTCTGTTGGGTATTTCCATGGCTGTGGTAGCGATTGTGATAAACAAATACATGACCATCGTCAAAGCGAAAAAAGCCAATGACAGGCTTAAGCAAGCCCTTGCCCAGCAAAGCAAAACAGAGCAAATCCAGGCAATTCTGAATATCCATGGAGATTCATCTCCCCTGGGGGTGGTGTTGGACAAGCTCTACAGATCTCCCGCCAACGATCTGGAACTGATCAAATCCAGCGTTGAATCCACAGCCAACCTCGAACTGCACAAGCTGGAACGAGGCATGGGCTGGCTGTCAACCTGCGCCGCCGTTGCTCCCCTGATCGGTTTTCTGGGCACAGTGATGGGTATGGTGAGTGTCTTTATGAACATCCAGGGGCAGAAGCAAAACATGGTGGATATCAACAGCCTGGCGGGCGGCATCTGGGTCGCCCTGCTCACCACCATCGGAGGTTTGATTGTGGGTATCGTGGCGATCGTGTTTTACAACGATCTGGTGCAAAAACTGGAAAACCTGGCCAAAGACATTCAATACTTTGCCACAGACAGCATCATCAAGTTTCAGGCAAACGATAACAGGAGTTCATACAAGGCATGAAATTGGAGACATCAAGCAAGAGGATAAGCACAACCGTCCTGATATCGATGACAGACGTAATATTCCTGCTTCTGCTTTTCCTGTTGATCGCTTCCAATTTCTCCTCTCAGACGGGGATTTCCGTACGTCTGCCCGGTTCTTCCTCCGGACAGCGTCAGGCGCATCAGGTGCTGCACATCGTGTATAATAGCGACTCCGACGTCGTTTTCAAGAACGTCCGCTACAACATCAACACTTTGGGTCTGGCTTTGAAACGGGAGTTTGCCGGCAAGGAACAGGCTGTCAGGCTTTCCGCCAACAAAGAAACTCCGCTCCAGGAGGTGGTTACCCTCATGGATGTGGTCAGAAACGCTGGCTTTGAAAAGATTTTTATTTCTACTGAAGCGGCAATAGAAAAGAGAAAATGACTCTGCTGGAAAAGAACAAGCCTCTGATGATATCTCTGGGGATTCACTCAGTTCTGCTGATTGCCATGGCCATCTTTACCCTGCCCCCGAACCTTGACGACATCTGGTATGAAGTGAGTTTTGAGTATCCTTACATGACTGATGAAGTTGTTGAAAATACCAGTCCAGCGACCGTGACGCAAGCCCCTTATTCCGGCGAATCCCAGGGCGGAGCCCGCGACATTAGCAGGCCTGAACAAACAGCCCAACCCCTGAATACTCCGACCCTAAACCCCGGAATACCACAAACCGGGCCAGCAGAGATTTTGGAAACACCCATACGAACCACCGCCAAAGACCCCTCCCGTCCAGTAAGCCTGGGCAACAACCCGCTTGCCATGAACGCTTTACGTGACATGGCCAGGGGCCCCGCGACGGGAGCCACATCCGGAGGAGTCGGAATTGCCGTGCAAGGTGGCAGGGTGCGCTTTTCGATGCCGGCAGGGTACAGGCATAATCTGGGATACGGCGGCAGTGTTACCCTGCAGTTTGAAATAGACCGCTACTCCCGCGTGATACCAGGCACGGTGGTCTCTACCCAGCAAACTGAAGGAAGGATTTTCGAGGTTGCCAAAAAGCTACTGATGGATGGCAGCCTAAGCGTGATCGGGGAACCATCTTCCAACATGAAATGCGTGATAACATTCGAGTTTTTATAAAGATAGGAGGCGATCCATGCAGCAACTGAAGCAGATTCGTGAACCCCAAATCATGGGGATATTGAACGTTACCGAAGACTCTTTTTCCGATGGAGGGAGCTATCTGTCTTTGGAACTCGCCCTGAATAGAGCCCGTCAAATGATTGAGGAGGGAGCCGCTATCATTGACGTTGGTGCAGAATCGACCCGTCCGGGATCGCTGCCGGTTGACTTGGATACGGAATTGGAAAGGGTGGTGCCGACTGTTGAGGCCATCAAGAAAGAATTTCCAGCCATCACCGTATCGGTTGACACACGCAAAAGTGAGGTCGCGGAAGCTTCCCTGCAAGCGGGAGCGGCAATTATAAATGACATCTCCGCTCTGCGGGATGATCAGCAAATGGCAGAAACCGTCGCCTCACATCCAGGCGCACAAATCGTTTTGATGCACATGCAGGGCGATCCCCGAACCATGCAGATAGCGCCCCGCTATGAAAACATCCTCAAAGAGGTGGATGAGTTCTTTGAAGAACGCATCAGCTTTGCTGTGGAGCACGGAATTGACAGGGAAATGATCATCCTGGATCCGGGCATTGGCTTTGGCAAAGACCTGGACCACAATCTGACCCTGCTTGCGAATCTGGAGCATTACAAGCACTTTGGGCTTCCTTTGTTGTTGGCGGCTTCACGCAAGAGCTTTATCAACGCCATCTGTCCCACAAAGCCGAAAGACCGCGTGGCAGGGACTATTGCCAGCTCTCTTATCGGAGCTTTGCAAGGAGTTGACTTGATCAGGGTGCACGACGTTATGGAACACAAACAATTCTTTGCAGTACTACGGGAAACTGCTCTGAGGCGGAGTTAATGGAATTCCTGATTCCCAGGTTCAAAGATATTGTCGATATCTTCCTGATCGCTTTTCTGGTCTATCAGTCGCTGTCCATTGTCAGGCGCAGCGGGGGCTATCAGATCCTGCTGGGCATCATGTTCATCTTTCTGATCTACCTGATCGCGGCTTTGTTTGACCTGAAGATGGTAAGCTCAGCCCTGGCGTCGATCAGAAACTACTGGATCATAGCCCTGATAGTTCTTTTCCAACCTGAGTTGCGGTCTCTTTTGGCAAGGTTCAATATTTCGCGGGAACTGGGACTGGCATTTAGGAAAAAAGAGAGTAACTCAATATATATGCCTCTGATGGACGCAATTTCATCCATGTCGTTCCGCAAGACGGGGGCTCTCATCGTCATCGAAAACAAGCGCAAGCTGAACGAATATATCCATAGCGGAGAGATCATCGACGCCACAATGTCCCTGCGCCTGATCCTCACTATTTTCAACCCCAAATCCGCCCTCCACGATGGAGCCATCATTATCCGCGGAGACCGGATTATGGCAGCCAAAGTGGTGCTTCCCCTCTCCCGCAAACCTGATTATGTAAAGCGCTTTGGCACGCGCCATCTGGCAGGGATAGGTATTACGGAGATCTCGGACGCCGTAGCGATCATCGTTTCAGAGCAGAACAGCCAGATTTCCGTTGCGCGAAACGGGCAAATATCTGTCAACATTGCGTATGAAGAACTGCTGCAAATAATCACGGACGCTGTCAAATAGCGGCATTGATGGAGAAATAAATATGGGTTCAAGCCCGATTATAATCGGTATAACAGGTAACTATGGCAGCGGGAAAAGCTCGTTTTGCAACTTTCTGAGGGAAAGTGGCCTGACGGTGATCTCCGCCGATGCCATTTCACAAGACCTGTTGGACAGCAAGCCAAATCTGGCCGCGATCGCAGCGCGTTGGGGCAGGAATTATGTCCGCGACAACAAAGCCGACCGCAAAAAGATAGCCGAACTTGTGTTCAACAGTCCCAAAGACCTGGCATGGCTGAATCAGTTATTGCATCCCCAGGTGCTGGCCGGGATGCAGCGTATTGTGGACGAGTCGAACGAAGCGTATCTTTTCTTTGAGGTGCCACTGCTGTTTGAAGCAGGCATGCAACGTTGCTTTGACTATCTGGTACTGGTCAGGGTGGACCCGGAGGTCAGGCTGAAACGCCTGAAAAAGCGTGACCATGCCACACAGAAAGAGATTCTTGCCAGGCTTGGGAATCAGATTGACGATGAAAACAAAGCGCCGTTTTGCGATCTGGTGGTGGACAACAATTCCAACCCCGCCAAGCTCAAAGTCCAGGCTAAAAATCTCGAAACGCAGTTGAAATCCATCAAAAGAAAGGACAAGCTGGCTTTTTGTATCTGAGTCTGCCTTGTCTCAGAGCTGGTCCGAACCATTTCCTCTCATACTATTTCGCTTGCATTACAACAGGTTCTCACCATTTCACCTTTCCACGGTCTTTTCATAGCACCTATATATTATGAGGGGGATGGGCCTCATTTGCATATCCCTTTCCGGTGTGGGTCTTCCTGGGGTCAACCTTATAATTTATAAGGATGACCTAAGGATGATGGTCCCAAAGCCAGTAGCAGCAAAGGAGGGCGCTATGAAGGATGATCGTGATTGTTGGCAATTTATGTTTATTGAAGCAAATTTAGCAAGCTGTTGTGACTCCCTCCTGTCTTCATGTCCAATTGACCGCTCATTGATGTCCAGGCTATTTACTGTCTGGCGATTGGTCAGCGATCAATAAGTGATCAATGAGTGATCAAGATATGAGGGGGAAACATGAAACACAAACAACAGACCTCGTCATTCCAAGCAGCCAGCCCGTTCCTGAGCAAACAAAAGGATTGACAAAACCGGCACAGTTAAAACAATGACCCAAAATGAAGCTGCTTGCTTCTGCCTTACTGCTCCGTTGCACGTAATGGCCAATAAAAAATTATATGTCTTTACTGATAAGCAGGCGGTATAAATGCCGCCTGTTTTCTTTTCCGGTAAAAAAGGAGGTTCTTATAATCCGGATTAAAAGAGGAAAGGCCCGCACCAATGAGGTCGTGCCAAAAGAAAGGATCAATAATCAGATCACAGCTACGACTGTGCGCCTGATAGGAGTTGATGGCAAGCAGATTGGCGTGGTTTCACTGAAAGAAGCCCTGCGCAGAGCAGAGGAAGAAGACCTGGATCTGGTGGAGATTTCCCCTAATATAGATCCGCCTGTGTGCCGCATACTTGACTTTAGCAAATACTATTTCCAAAAAGAAAAGAAAGCCAAAGAAGCCAAGAAAAGACAACATGAGGTTGAGATCAAGGAGATCAAGTTTGGCCCCAACACTGAGGTGCATGACTACAACTTCAAAAAGAACAATGCGGTCAAGTTCCTCAAGCAACACAACAAGGTCAAATTCACCGTCCGTTTCCGGGGGCGTCAGATGGCCCACAAAGAGCTGGGTTACAATGTTCTGGAAAAACTTAAAACAGATCTTGCCCACATAGCGGAAGTGGACTCCGAACCGGTTTCTGAAAGAAATCTGCTTTCCATGATCATGAGTCCAAAGAAAGATATCGACAAAATTCTGGCAAAACTCGCCGCGGAAGGACTTCCGGCATCCGTTGCCCCGCCAAGTGAAGTTCCGGAAACATAGGCCTCAAAAAGATCAGGAAGAAAAAGAACAAGCACAGAATCTGATTCCTTTAGAACATTTCCATTTCATTGATTTATTTGTATTGTTAAGGAGATAAACATGCCCAAAATCAAAACTAACCGTTCCGCTGCCAAGCGTTTCAAGGTTACCGGCACAGGCAAGATCGTGAGACATCATGCCAAGAGTGCCCATATCAAAACCAAGAAAACGCCCAAGCTAAAACGTAACCTGCGCACAAGCGCGATTGTAAACAAATGTGACGAAAGCAGAATTTACCGGATGCTGGTAATGTAAGGAGAGGAAGATGCCAAGATCGACAAACAACGTAGCAGCCCATCGCAGAAGAAAAAAATACATGCTGGCGGCCAGAGGTTACTTTGGCCTCAGAAGCAAAACTTATAGATTGGCAAGACAGACGGTCGAAAGAGGAATGGTTTTCGCGTTTGCGCACCGCAAACTTAAAAAGCGCCAGTTCCGCAGTCTGTGGATTACACGCATCAACGCCGCGTGCCGGATCAACAACATGTCCTACAGCAAGTTCATCAATGGACTGCACAAAGCCAATATCGAAATCAACCGTAAAACTCTTGCCCATCTTGCCTGGCACGACAGCGACGCCTTCGCCAAGCTGGTGGAAATAGCCAAAGGCTGAACCACGCAATACCCGCAAGATATAATCATATCTGCGACAAACCCGCAGAACCAGTAGGATGTGGAAGTGCAAAACCAGTTGAAAGAAGTCCTGACTCAAGCCCGGTCTGAGATTGGCGCTTGTAAAAGCCCAAACGATCTCAACAACACAAAAGCCCGCTATCTCGGGAAAAAAAGCCTGCTCAGCGAACTCTATGCCAGGCTCAAAGAGCTGGCAGCAGAGGATAGGCCAGCTTTCGGGCAAATGATCAACGATGCCAGGAAAGAACTGGAATCGCTCATTGCCCAAAAAGAGCAAGATATCAAACAAACCAGCTGGAGCCGTCATGCCCAGGCCCAGGATGAAGACCTGAGCCTGCCGGGGATATTCAATCCGGTTGGGGCCTTGCACCCTCTGACTATCGTCAGAAGGCAGATTGAAGACATCTTCATGAGCATGGGTTTTGAAATTGCCGATGGGCCCGATATCGATGACGATTTCCACAACTTTGATGCTCTGAATACTCCCGCGGACCATCCGTCGCGGAATCTGGCGGACACCTTCTACCTGGACAACGGTTATTTATTACGCACCCAAACTTCGACCGTGCAGGTGCGGGTTATGGAAAGGCACCGCCCTCCCATCCGTATTATTTCGCCTGGCAGATGCTATCGCAATGACAAGCCGGATCCATCCCACTCGCCTGTCTTTCATCAGGTTGAGGCATTGGTCGTGGATAAAGGTGTGTCGATGGCTGACCTCAAAGACACTCTGCAAAACTTTGCCCAAATCATGTTTGGCCAGGGTGTCAGGTCACGCATCAGACCTCACTTCTTTCCTTTCACAGAACCAAGCGCGGAAATGGATATCAGCTGTGTAAGTTGTCAGGGTCAGGGTTGCCGGGTGTGCAAAAACTCTGGCTGGCTTGAGCTTGGGGGTGCCGGCATGGTGGATCCCGCTGTTTTCGAGACCCTCGGCATCGACCCCGAGATTTATACCGGATACGCGCTGGGTTGCGGAATAGAACGTATCGCCATGCTCAAGTATAACATTCCTGATATGCGAATCCTGTTTGAGAACGATGTGCGCATGCTCAGGCAATTTGTGGGAGTGCGCTGATGAAAATCTCCTGTAATTGGCTGGGTAGATACATTTCGCTTCCGGAAGATGTGGACACTTTGGTCAACACCCTCACCTTTTCCGGTATTGAGGTGGAAGCTGTCCAGCAGATGTCTGCGCTGCCCGAATCAGTTCGCACCGCGAGGATCGTCAGTTCAGAGCTGATACATGGTTCAGACCATCTTCATGTTTGCCAGGTGGATGACGCTTCGGGTTCAACTATCCAGGTTGTCTGTGGCGCTCCGAACTGCCGGGCAGGCATGATTAGCGTGTTAGCCGGGGTTGGCAGCATTATTAACGGTATCGCGATCAATAAAGCGAAACTCCGTGGAGTGGAGTCCTTTGGCATGCTCTGTTCTGAAAAAGAACTGGGCATTTCCGACAACCATGCCGGGATAATTGAACTGCCCCCCGATACGCCATTGGGAATGCAGGTTAACAAGGTTTATGAGTTGCCGGATACCGTCCTGGAGTTGGAGATCACGCCAAACCGGCCTGACTTGCTTGGATACATTGGCATAGCCAGAGACCTGTCTGCTTCCCTGGGGGTGCCAATGGCACTTCCCGAAATCAAGGAAATCAAGGCTGCAAGTGATTCGGCAATGAATCTCGATCTAAGACTGGAAAATCCAGAAAAATGCCCAAGATACACGGCGAGACTGATGCAAAACCTGACTATTAAAGAGTCTCCCATCTGGCTGAAGACAGCTTTGATAAAATCCGGACTCAGGCCAGTTAACAATGTTGTGGATGTCACAAATTACATCATGCTTGAGACCGGAAATCCCCTGCACGCTTTCGATTATGATAAACTGCAAGCGGCAAAACCGGAAGACGGATATCCCGCTGTTGTAATCCGTGCAGCGCATCCCGCTGAAAGCTTTGTGGCTTTGGATGGCAAGGATTACCGTCTGGATGAACAGGACCTTGTGATAGCCGACGGGCAAAGCGTCTCCGCCCTGGCTGGCGTCATGGGCGGGAAACCGACATCCATTGTTAACTCCACAAACCGCATTGTCCTGGAAACAGCCAACTTTGCGCATGGAACCATTCGAGCTACTTCCTATAAGCACAAGATCTCCACGGACTCATCTTACCGCTTTGAAAGGCAACTTAGCCCCGAAATGCTTACTGAGATCAGTGCGCGCGCGGTTGAGTTGATCCTTGCAACTGCTGGCGGAGAAGTGGTAGGTCCCCTTTATGATGCATACCCAAAACCGGAACAAACCCGGTATCTGGGAGTCCGGCCTGATCGGTTTAAACATCTGATAGGTACCGATCTGGGCGAAGATAAACTAAAATCCTATCTGATTGCCTTGGGCTGCGAGTATATTAAATCCGGGAAGTGGATCGAAGGGCCAATCCAGGATTTGAGTCTGATCAACCCTGTTGATTCCATTTCTTTTAATAAAACAGGGTCGATCGCGTCTCAGGCCGATAACGCGCTCTACTTCAGCATTCCATCCAACCGTGTCGACCTGTTACGTGAGGTTGACTTGCTTGAGGAACTGGCAAGGTTGGCAGGATACGATACCATCCCCCAGAAAACAGCCGTATCCCAGATAATGGACAGGCACGCTTTCCGGATACGACGGTCGATAGAGGATTACTTTATATCCAATGGCTTCCATGAGGTGTTGAATTACAGCTTCTGTGATCCTTCTCAGCTTGAGGCAATGGCCTTTGATTTGGAAGATAGCCAAAGAAAGCTGATTAATCTGAAGAATCCCCAAAGCAGCAACCAGGCGGCCATGAGGATAAGCCTGATTCCGCAACTGCTGGGAAACGTCAGCTTCAATCTGAATCATGGCGAACGTAATCTGAAACTGATGGAGACTGCCAAGGTTTACCATCGTGACGGGAATTCCAGCAAAGAACCTCTGCGTTTGACGGCGATGATGATTGGAAAAATCTGGCCAGAGCATTGGAAGAGTAAATTGGGGAACGTTGGTTTTTCCCATGTAAAAGGCCTGGTTGAGGGATTGATGCACTCCCTTGGTGTTATCGATATTAGGTTTGACGCTTACAAACAACCCTGGCTGACAGGAAATGCAAACCTTTCTTTCAGTTCAGATAATCTGTTGTGTGGTTATCTGGGCAGCATTAATCCGCTTACTGCAGAGGCTGCTGATATCGACTTGCTGACCTTGAAGCAGGAACTCTGGGTTATTGAGCTGGATCTGGACAACCTGGTTGAGCTGACCCGGAACAAACACTTCGAGTTCTCTGCCCTGCCTCGTTTTCCCGGAGTTACCAGGGATATCTCCTTCCTGATATCGAAGGACATCCCCTACAGCTTGATAGAGCAGAGCATCAGGTCTGTCGATATCAATCTGGTTCAAAACGTGGCCGTCTTTGACGAATATCGCGGGAAACAGGTGCCTGACGACAAACGCAGTGTTTCTTTGAGGATATTCATTCAGGACATGGAAAAAACATTGACAGATGAACGTGTGGATAAGTTAATTGCATCTGTGTTACAGATGCTGGAACAGACATGGCAAATCACAATGAGGTAATAATATGGACGACAAGACAATTAGCCTGCAAGAGAAAATACAGAAACTGATCGACCAATACACAAAAGATAAAAAACAGCTTGTCAAGCTGGAAGAACAGAATGCCGAACTTACGGAGCAGAACAAGCAACTCATGGCACAGATCGAGAGTTTCAGTGTGTCCCAAAACGGATCAGCCATGAGAATCCAGGAGTTGGAGAACAAACTGAAAGACCTGGAACATAGATATTCCGATCTGCAAAGCTCTGTCAGCGGATTTGAGACTATGGCCTCTGAGGCTATCGACAAGATCGACAGCATTTTTCCCGATTTGGATTAGTCAATAAATGAAAATGGTCGAAGTCGAGATATTCGGGCGTAAGTATCGTTTGAGAAGCGACAATACTGAGGCTACGCAAGCCATTGCGAACTCAATCAATTCTCAGTTAAACGAACTTCACGAGCAGTATGAAAACCTTGATTTCACCAAACTTTTACTTCTTCTTGTGCTCAAGCAACAAGAAGAATTACGCTCCCTTGAGAACCGCAACTCAGATCTCAGCAAAGAGCTGGAGAGAGTGAGTCAGATGGTCGGTAAGATAATCGGGGAGATATAAAAATGGTTGTTGCCTGCGGGACTCGTGATATGGATTGCAGAAAAGCTACTGGAATAACGGGAACCGAGCCATGGGTGGCGTGCAAGCCGGCCAGTTCCGGATCCACAAAGCTCAAAAGGTAGGTGCCCACCTTGATGCTTGGCTTTATCGGACAAGCATACACGGTCCATGCGGGCTTTTATATTGTTAATGGCCGGGATGACCCGCCTGAATAGATAACAAAAGGATTGAGTGATGTCTACACATGACATAATCATAATTGCAATAGGCGTGATAGCAGGATTTCTGCTGGCTGTCATTATCTACCTGATTAAACGTAACAGCACATTCCGCATTATATCTCAGGCAAAGCAGATAGTTGAGGAACTCAAGAGTAACGCCCGCAATGAAATCGAAACCAGCAAAAAAGCCGCTGTACTGGAAGCCAAGGATGAATGGTTCAAACAGAAGCGGGTGATGGAAGACGAAATCAAGGAACGGCAGAAAGAACTGCGCGTCCAGGAAAAGAAATACAACGAAAGGCTGAGCAGTCTGGATAAACGCCTTGACTCTCTGGATAAGAAGGAAAGCAACCTGAGCGAACAAGAGAAAAGACTCAAGCTCAAAGATGAAGAACTCAGCCGTAAGAATCAGGACCTCGAGAATGTCATCTCGGAACAAAAATCCAAGCTTTCCGAAATAGCTGGATTGAGCCGGGACGAAGCTCTGCAGATTATGCGCGAGGAGCTTATCAACCAAGCAAGGCAGGTAGCTGCCAGCGACGCAAAACAGACTATCGAACAGATAAAGCTGGATACAAACAAGAAGGCGGCTGAAATACTTTCCACGGCAATACAACGCATGGCTGTGGACCAAGTATCGGAAACCACCGTATCTGTGGTATCTCTTCCATCTGATGAAATGAAGGGCAGGATCATTGGTCGCGAGGGGAGAAACATCCGCACTTTTGAAAAAGCTTCCGGGGTTGACCTGATTATCGATGACACACCTGAAGCTGTCGTTCTTTCCTGTTTTGATCCGGTTCGCAGGGAAATCGCCCGGCTGTCTTTGGAGAAGCTGATTTCCGATGGCAGGATTCATCCTGGCAGAATTGAAGAAGTCATCTCCAAAACCGGCAAAGAAATGGAAGAGACCCTGGTTAAAATTGGTGAGAAAGCCGTGCTGGAAACCAATATCCACAACATCTCCCCAAACCTGATAAAGATAATTGGACGCTTACACTATCGCACCTCCTATGGTCAAAATGTGCTTAAACATTCCATCGAAGCCGCCTGGATTTGCGGTATTCTGGCCGCGGAACTTAATCTGGACCAGGAGATTGCCCGTCGAGCCGGTTTGCTGCATGACATAGGAAAGGCAATCGATCAGGAATTCGATGGCACACACGCCATTATCGGGGCTAATATTGCCCGTAAGAATGGAGAAAGCAAGATTATAGTCAACGCCATAGAAGCGCATCATGAGGAAGTTGAGGCGATGTCAGTATATGCAGCGCTAACTCAGGCTTCCGATGCCATATCCGGAGCTAGGCCGGGAGCACGCAGGGAAATGTTGGAAACATACATGCAGCGTCTGGCCAAGCTGGAAGAAATAGCTAATTCTGTGGATGGGGTCAACAAATCTTACGCCATTCAAGCTGGGCGCGAACTCAGGATAATCGTGGAACCCAGCATGGTGGAAGACGCTCAGACCTCTTTGCTGGCTACGGAAATAGCAGCTCAAATAGAGAAACAGGTTCAGTATCCAGGTCAGATAAAAGTGACCGTGATCAGGGAAACCAGACAGATCGCAATGGCAAAATGATCTCCCTGCTATTTTTTGGAGACGTCTTTGGCAAGGCGGGAAGACAGGTCATATTCGACACGCTTCCCGGCCTGAGAGAGGAGTTTGCTCCGGATTTTGTCATTATGAACGGTGAAAACCTGGCCGATGGCAGAGGCTTGACAGAAAAGACGGCAAAGCCTTTGCTTCACGCGGGGATAGACGTAATCACAGGTGGTAATCACCTATGGGACCGCTCCGAATCCTGGGATTTTATCCGTAGCCATCCCAACATAGTCAAACCTTTAAACTATCCATCCGCGACTCCGGGGAGTAGTTCTTTCACCGCGAGCAGAAATGGAAAATCATTGACAGTGTTGTCGCTTTGCGGGCAGATCTATATGCCTCCCTGCGATTCACCGTTTACAGCATTCGACAATTGGATGCGGGAAAAGACTGCTGGAAACATGGCCATAATCGTTGATTTCCATGCTGAATCAACAGCCGAAAAAAGAGCCTTCGGATGGCATACAGACGGTGTAATCTCAGCCATGCTGGGCACCCATACCCACATCCAGACCGCCGATGAAGAGATTCTTCCTTTGGGAACTGCCTACATTTCCGATGTGGGGATGACTGGGGCGCATGACAGTGTAATCGGGGTTCGAAAAGAGATTATCCTGAACAAGTTTGTAAATGCCTTGCCCAGCAGGTATGAATCATCGGACAAAGGCTTGCAGGTCAACGCGGTTTTTTTACAGATTAATGCGCAGACGGGCAGGGCGATCTCCATCCAGCGTATCAGGAGAGATCACTTCCCAGATATTAATGGCGGGCATCGATAAAAGCAAGGAGAAATCATGGAACACGTGTTAAGCGGCAAACCTGTTGCTAAACTTATCCGGCAAACTCTTAAAAGTATCATTGGAGAACATGGGTTGAGGCCGCGAATGAGCCTTATAATTTTAGGGAGCGACCCAGCCGCGGATTACTATGTACAAAACATTGTTTCCTTGGGAACCAAACTCAATTGCCAGATTGATCTTGTGAGTTTGCCAGAAAACACCAGTCAAAGCGAGTTGATCGCCGTGATCGGGCAGGCAAACCTCGACCCCTCCGTTCATGGTATCATGATCCAGAAACCTTTGCCCAAGCATATCGATGACACTGAGATTGGTTTGGCGGTTTCCCCGGCCAAGGATATTGACAGCCTCAACCCGTTGAACCTTGGAAAAATCCTGCTCCAGATGGATGGCTTTCTTCCCTGCACTGCGTTGGCTGTGTTATGTGTGCTAAAGCACTATCAGATTCCCGTAACCGGCAGGCATGTTGTGATTATTGGGCGCAGCGCCATAGTTGGCAAGCCTCTTGCCAATATGCTGCTCTGGAAAAGCGATATTGCCAATGCCAGCGTTACCGTTTGCCACAGCCGCAGCCAAAACCTACCCGAGTTGGTCAGATCCGCAGATATTGTGGTCGCGGCGGTGGGAAAACCTGGCTTTGTTAATGCTGACATGATTAAAGAGAATTCCATTCTAATCGATGTGGGGATAAACGAAGTTACAGATTCCGAAGGGAATGCCGTCTATGTTGGCGACATTGACTATAATTCATGCCATGGCAAGTCTTTGGCCATCACGCCTGTCCCCGGGGGGATAGGCACGGTAACCAGTTCTCTGCTGCTTTTAAATCTGGTCAGAGCCTCTCTGCTATGCGCTGGCCTCAACAAATCTATTGACGAATTATTAGCTCTCATTTTTAGTGTAAAATAATATAAACAGACTCACTGATGTATTCTGGGAGGAACGATGAAACGTAAGAGTATCACGCTCTTAACAATTCTAATAGCCACGGGGCTTGCCCTCTTGCTTCTCTCCGGTTGCGGAAAATCTGGCAATAGGTTTGCCAACCAGGCTCCAACAATTAAAATTACTTCGTATGAAGGTGCTGACGATAGTGACCTTCTCTCTCCTTATGCGGATTCACTATTTGCTTTCCAGCAAAAGATCTATTGGCACGCCACAGACCAGGATGGAGTGATCACTGGCTTTGCCTACCGGGTTTCCCGTGTTTATCGCGATAACTCAGGCTCCATAACCAGAATCGTGCCAATAGCCACTCCTGGCAACGACAGCATAGACGATGGTCAGCTCACTCCCAGCAACGTCTTGGAAACACTTGGTACGGGTTGGGTTTTACATACTTCCGGGGACAACCCTACCCAATCCATCTGGACCACTCAAAAGTATGCCACGATCAACTTCCCCGCCGCCGACACACTGGGCAATCCAGAGGTAATAGAAAGCTTGTTTGAAGTGATTGCCATAGACAACAGGGGAGATATCACCAAGGTTGATCCCCGCTATAGCAATCCTCCCCGTAGCGAAGCGTGGCGCTCTTTCAATGCGCAATCCGATCCACCCACTTGCACTGTCTCCACCACCAAAGGGAATCCTAATGGTGGACAAGTTGGCGCTGGCTTGCGTCTCATGTTTTCCATGAAGAGTAGCGATCCATTCATCGATTCGATTCCCTCCAAGTATATGTTTGCCATTGTAAAATCGGATACAACCGGCGTGCATAATAGCACTCAGGATATTGTCTGGCACGATACATCCATCTCTTTAAACGACAACAAGATCGAAGAATTCCTTCTTACCAAGCATACTAATCCGCCCCTTACATACGATTTTAATGACGGGGGCACGGTACTTCAAACAAAAACCAAAATCTACGCGGTTGCTTATGATATGGCCGGAGTTGCTTCTGCCGTTCGTGATTCCATATACTTCGCGGTTAAACCCGGTTTCCGTCCCTTTACAAAAACCTACCATCAAAGAATTTACGCTTTGGGCGATTATCACTATATAGATTACGCAGACGGCGAGACTTCCGAGATATTGCCCTTTACCATTATTGGTGGTGTCCAGCGCTTTGCCACCTTTTTCTATGTTGATTCCGACAATAAGAACAACACGGTGCATAGCCAGAATCTAAAAGTTTGGTTACGCTGGGGCTGGAGAGGAGAATATGGAACAATCAGATCCGGTGCAGGTGGAAGTTCGGTAATCGAATACACCGACAATCCCTTTGATAAGAAATTGGATGCGGTCTTGGATAGGGCAACCGACAAAAACTATTTTAGTGAGATAACCCATTTTCACTTACGCTTGGACGGCCAACCTTACAATTATGCGCCACTCGCGGGGGATGAAACAGCCCATGTTACCGATCCCAATGGAGATAGATGGCTGAGAATCCCAATCAATTCTCCCCTTGGGCAAACCCTTGTGCTCACTTCACTTCAGCCTGGCATGCACACTTTCCAGGTGCGTTGTGAAGACTTACAGGGCGAGGTCGATCCCCAGCCTGCAGAGTTTACCTTCAATGTGGCTCAATATATACCACCAGCCTCAAGAAACGGTATCCTGATAATTGATGATGACGAACATCATGATGTTTATGCTCCGGACGCCATTATCCAAGCCAAGTATGAGTCTATGCTGGCTGACTATTCGGGACCGAAAGTATTTAAGAAAAGGCACTATGGTAGTGGTGCTGTGCAAGACGACGAATTCCATACGGACAAACGCTACCGGCAGCTTTCGCCCTCTGAGCTGATGAAATACAAGCTGGTGATCTATCATAATGACAACCCAGACAAGAGCGGAGAATTAAAACTGGAGAACGATGGTATAACGCAGTATCTTGCAGCCGGGGGAAATATGCTGATATCGCACACCAACAAGCTATCCTCGGTGTTGACAGCGTTCTCTTCCGTTGCTCAAAGAACATTCCTGCACTACATGAACGTGCCCTACAGAAACGACTCTTCCTTGTTCATAAGCGGCGGTCTGACAGTAAGACCTTTCTTCCAGACTGCTGTAGGTCAAAATGTAAACTCCGTTCCTTTCCCCGATATCAATCTGCAATTCAACGCTAATGGTGTCGGAGAGCCCAGCTTCAATTCCATTGTGGAGGGAAGGGATGGCCTTTCCGCGGTTACCTATTTCCCCTTGATGGATGATCATGATTACGAGAGTTACGCGGCAAACGTCATCTATAGGATGAGGATTAAAAATGTGGGAGCGGATTCATATTCGCCAGCCAATGAGACAGAATACGACAAGTATAATAACAGAGCAGTGGGATTCAGGAAGGTGAATCCCAACGGAGCTCATTGTTACCTGCTTGGTTTCCCGCTCTCCTACATGCGTGAAGCCGATGCCAGAGCTTTTATAAACAGAGTGATATCGGATTGTTCGTTATAGAGTAATCCTGACTAACATAATAGGCTCTCCTACCACGGAGAGCCTTTTTTCATTTGAGGCGGAAAGCTTGGCCTCATAAGCAAGTTGAGGTTAAGCCTATATCTTCCTGGGGTCATCCTTAACCTGGTGAGGGATGACCTAAGGATGATGGCGGCAGAATTTGCGGGTGCAAAGGAAAAAGGCGTGAAGCGAAAACAGGTAAGCAATCGTACTATGCTTTCATAAACCCTTAGGATCGAGTTTTAACTTGACAAAAAAGTCTTTCCAGGATTCCATAGTAGAAAGGATAAATTCCGCATCTCCGACGGTTCTTTGTTATATATCCAAATGCCAAGTGACATTCTTGAGAAAACGCCGCCGGATAGCGAAATAGCATGAGAGGTTTTAGATGCCCCATAAGAAAAAGTTTGAAGTTAAACTGGACCCGATACTGCCCCCTGATCCGGTCTTTGAGCCTAATATCCGCAGAGCACCCCATAGAGGGCTTAATCTCACAAAAAAAGAAATCGCCTTAGCGGTCAAGAACGCACTGCGCTATGTGCCCCATGAACTCCACGCGAAGCTTGCCCCGGAGTTTTTGGATGAGCTGTTGAACCATGGGCGTATCTATGGATACCGCTACCGCCCCCAGGGAAGGATCAAAGGATTGCCCCTGGACAGGTATAAAGGAATCACATCCGCCAAAGCGTTGCAGGTGATGATAGACAACAACCTGGATTTCGATGTCGCCCTCTATCCCTATGAGCTTGTCACTTACGGCGAAACCGGGCAGGTCTGCCAAAACTGGATGCAATACCGCCTGATCAAAAAATATCTGGAAGTGATGACGGAAGACCAGACTCTGGTTGTCCAGTCCGGCCATCCCCTGGGTCTTTTCCCTTCCCGTCCCGAGGCTCCGCGCGTGATTTCCACCAACGGTCTGGTGATCGGGAACTGGGACAATCCGGAGGAATTCAAGCGGCTGACCGCATTGGGAGTTGCCAATTACGGGCAGATGACTGCCGGGGGCTGGATGTATATAGGACCTCAAGGAATCGTTCACGGAACCTATATCACCCTGCTCAACGCGGGCAGGAAATACCTTGGCATACCTGCTGACAAAGATCTGAGCGGAATCCTGTATATCTCTTCCGGCTTGGGCGGCATGAGCGGGGCTCAGTCTAAAGCGGTGGAAATAGCAGGCGGGATCGGCGTCATCGCCGAGGTTGACTACAGCCGCATCGAAACCAGGCACAGCCAGGGTTGGGTCACCAAAGTCTCCAGCGACCTCCCGGAAATCTTCCATTGGGTCGATGAACACCGCAGGAGCGGCAAACCCATCTCCATTGCCTATTACGGCAATATAGTCGATCTTTTGGAATACGTGGACACCCACAACCTGAAAGCAGAACTGATATCAGACCAGACCTCCTGCCATGCCGTTTATGAAGGAGGCTACACCCCAGCAGGTTTAAGCTTTGAAGAAGGCAGGCAATTGCTTTCGACCGACACCGATGCCTTCCGCAAGAAAGTCGATGAATCTCTCCAGCGCCACTTCAGGGTTATCTCTCGCCTCAGCGCGAAAGGTTCAAAGTTTTGGGACTATGGAAACAGCTTCCTGGCATCGGTCTTCGATTCCGGCGAACACAGCGTCGCCAGAAACGGAATCAACACCAGCGAAGGATTCATCTTCCCCTCTTATGTGGAGGACATCATGGGCCCCATCTGCTTCGATTTTGGTTATGGCCCCTTTCGCTGGGTTTGCCTGAGCGGAAAGGACGAAGACCTGAGAGCTACAGACCAGGCAGCCGCCGAATTGATAGATCCCAACCGCAACGCGATGGACAGGGACAATTACCACTGGATCGTGAACGCGGAAGAAAACAAACTTGTAGTCGGCAGCAAAGCCCGCATCCTCTATGCTGACGAAATGGGCAGAGTCAATATCGCCCTCAGATTCAACCAACTGGTGAGGGAAGGTAAGATAGGCCCGGTGATGTTGGGCCGCGACCATCACGACACATCGGGCACTGACTCCCCCTTCAGGGAAACCGCCAATATCCGGGACGGCAGCAACGTGATGGCAGATATGGCCACCCATTGCTTTGGCGGAAACATCGCCAGAGGCATGACCCTGGTGGTGCTTTCCAACGGCGGTGGAGTTGGCATCGGCCGCGCCATCAACGGCGGTAACGGAATCGTCCTGGATGGCAGCGCCAGAATGGATGAAGTGGTCAGATCAGGCCTTTCCTGGGATGTGATGGGAGGAGTCGGCAGGCGCGGCTGGGCCCGCAATCCCAACGCTATCCAAACCGTCCAGGCCTGGAACGAAGCCCACCCAACGGAAGGACATATCACTGTTCCCAGCCCGGTGGATGACGAGCAGATCGAAGCCCTGGTCGGTGAAAATCTTGTCAGGCACAAGGCAGGCAGATGAGCAGCATGCTTAACAACTTCAACAAGCTGATGAAGGCCCACTCCATCCCTGAAAGCGTGATCCGCACCTTTGGCTCTTATTATAAGCTCCTTGAAAGCGGCGCCAGCGGCCAGATACAGGGTTCAGAGATCAAGGCCCCTTCGCCGGAAAACCTGATCGACTACAGCGAGGTCAACTCATTCAGGAATCAAGGTATCCTGAAAAACATCGTGGTGATCAAGCTTAACGGCGGATTGGGCACAAGCATGGGCCTCAGCGCGGCCAAAAGCCTGCTTCCCGTGAAAGGCAACATGAACTTTCTGGATATCATCACGAGGCAGGTGCTTTCCCTGCGGGCAGGTTCCGGCTATGAGGTGCTGTTGATGTTTATGAACAGCTACAACACGGAAGAGGACACACTCAGCTATCTAAACAGGTATCCTGACCTGGGGCGCCAGAAACTGCCCCTGTCGTTTTTGCAGAACAGATTCCCCCGCATCCGGCAGGACAATCTGAAGCCCTATGAAAACGAAAACGAAGCCAAGATGTGGAATCCTCCCGGCCACGGTGACATCTACGCCGCCCTGAACACCTCCGGATTGCTGGACAGGCTGATAGAAAGCGGCTACCGCTATGCCTTTATCTCAAACTCTGACAACCTGGGAGCCACAGTGGATACAGGAATTCCCGCCTTTATGGAGGAAAAAGGTATCCAGTTCCTGATCGAGGTTTGCGAACGCACCGCTGCAGACAGGAAAGGTGGGCATCTCAGTGAAGACCTGAACGGACGGCTTCTGCTGCGCGAAGTGGCACAGTGCCCCGCCGACGAGCTTGCCGAGTTCCAGAACATCGAATATTATAAATATTTCAACACCAACAATATATGGGTCGATCTCCAGGCCCTGCAGTGGAATCTGATCGCCGAGGAAGGGGTCATGATCCTGCCTTTGATAGTGAATCCCAAGGTGGTGGATGGAACTCCCGTCTATCAACTGGAAACAGCCATGGGAGCCGCCATCAATGTCTTTAACAACTCCAAGGCTTTGGTGGTGCCCCGCAGCCGCTTCGCGCCCGTTAAGAAAAACACTGACCTGCTAGCCATCTGGTCTGACGCCTACGAGTTGAACGACCAGTACCAGGTAGTCCTCAAACGCGGTTTGGATGTGCCACCCCTGATCGAGCTCGATGAACGTTATTACGGCAAGATCGACCAGTTGCTCGAGCGGTTCAAAGATGGCATTCCCTCGCTGGCCGGATGCAAGTCTTTCAAGGTTACCGGAGATGTTAGCTTTGGCGAGGATGTGATCTGCGAAGGCGAGGTCAGCATCACATCCAGCCAGCCAGTGCATATCAAGAGCAAGCTGATCACTCAGCATCTGAATCTGGATTCATAGGAGGAGCGCTGATGGTTTCCAAAGCGGCAAAGATCAGGCTGGGCCTGTTTCTTAGCGTAGGCATATCGATCCTTGTACTGTTTTTCATTGTGGTAGCCGGAAGGCACCTGATGCAAAGCCAGGACATCTACTTCATAGAGTTTGAAAACTACTCTGTGACTGGACTCCATGTGGGTGGAACAGTCAATTACAACGGAATACCGGTTGGCAGGGTCGAGGAAATCAAGATAAAGCCTAACGATGTCACCAAAGTGGTTCTCAAAGTTGGACTCGATAAAGGCACTCCCATCAAGTCAGACAGCGAAGCCATCCTCATCTGGGTAGGCATAACGGGAGTGAAAGCTGTGGAAATCAGGGGAGGCAACAACCAGGCAGCCGATCTTAAGCCCAAAAGCTTCATTCGCAGGGGAGTTTCATCGCTGGACGACATCTCCACCAGGGCGCTAACAATCGCTGAAAAGATCGATGTCATTGCCACCAACATCAGTTCCATGACCAATCCCGAAAACCAAGCCAATCTCGCTGGCATCCTTGGAAAAACGAACTCGATCCTGGCAGCCACGGAAACCGATCTTGCCTCCACACTGCAAAGCCTCAGCGTCCTGGCAGCTAACGCTGCGGAGATGAGCCGCAAGCTGAACAGCTCACTGGACAGAGTCAACAATGTCCTGACCTCGGCTGAACTGGATTCCCTGGTAGCCAACATCAACAGCATATCAGCCCAATTGAAAGAGGCCGACATCCAAAACCTGATTGGCCAGTTAAGCGAGACAACCAGCAAAACGGGAAGTATGGTCTCCAACGTCGATCGGCTGCTTATCAGCAACAGGGCCAACTTGACCGAGATCCTGGAATCTCTGCGGGAAGCGAGTGAAAACCTCAACGAATTTTCCCGCCAGATCGCCGACCAGCCTTCCATTATTTTGAGGGGTAACAGATGAAGCGCAACCAGCTAAAAACTCGCCTGAATTGCATCCTGATGCTGCTCTTTGGCACGTTATTGTTCCTGGGCGGATGCTTGCACAAAGTGGACAGAACGGTCACCAATTACTATGTGCTGGACTATCTTCCCGCCACAGAAAACGATCAGCTCAGGCTGACCAAGCCCTTTCCAAAGAACATTGAAGTCCTTGACGCCACCATCGACCGCACCTATTCGCGCAATCAACTGGTCGTAAAGGACAGCTTTACCAGGGTCAGATACCTGCCTTTCGACATCTGGGCAAACAGGCTCAGCGACGCGATTCCCAATCTGGTGGCCCAACGCTTGCGCGCCTACAACATTTTCCGCCGGGTAAACCGCGATGCCGCCGAGGCTGCTCCGGATTACTACCTGCAAATGAATATCCTCAACGTGGAAAAGATCGAAGGCCAACGTCCCAAAGCCCATTTACGCCTGGAGTTCCTGTTGCAGGATGCCAAATCGCAGAGCGTTTTACTCTCCTATAAACCAGAACGCTATTCAGAGCTGCCGGACAATAGCACCGTCTATCTGGTGCAAACTTACAATGTGATGCTGATGCAGGAAACCGATATCTTCGCCGCAAAGTGCAGGTTGTTTCTGGAAGGCAAGGACGAAGAGAATGATCTGACCCCCGAAAAGCAGGGCCACCTGCAAAACTTCGTTTACACCGCTGCTTCCGAAGCCGCTGCCGAAACTGCCGGCGGTGAATTGCTTTTACCTCTGCTTTCCAACCAAAACACTGTAATACGTTACACTGTGGAACAGATGAACACAGACGGGGATATCGTCAACCGCCAGGAAGCTGAATTCGGTAAGGAACTACCTCTCGAACCAGGAAACTATCTGATCACTATCGGCGAAAACCAGGAGATACAAATCCCGACTGAGATCAAACCCCGCATGCGCACCGTGGTGAGCGGGCAATGGTCGGAACTGGTGGTCAAGATCATGGACCAGAGCCAGACAAGGGTGCGCCTGTCCTATGACCTGTGGATCAAGGACGCTGACGAATACGATTACTATCTTTATGGTTCGGACACCAGTATTGGCGATGAAGACCTGGGACAACCCGACAAGGTTTGGATTCTGAAGCCTGGCACTTACATGATCAAGCTGGGTGGTTTCTGGAACGACTTCAAGGACTTCACCACGGTCAACATCAACCCTGGCCAGAACGAGATCCTAACTGTAGTGGTGGATCCATCCGGAGAAGGCAACTTCATGATTGGAGCAGGCATCCTGGGCGAAGACCCCCTCTTCAAAGACCAGCCCTTGGTCCACAAAGGTGCCATCCACGGCAACATCAACCTCAATACCCGCAACAGCGACGATCAAAAGGAAGCCGAGTATAACCTGAACATTATCGGCCAGCTGGAAAACAATCTGGACCTGACATTTCCTTACAGGCATTACACCGCACGCAGTATCTACGACCTGGGTATGAGCCACGGAACAGGCAGAGACCTGCAAATCAGCACAGATTCCTATTCTCTCAAGAATGTTATGCTTTTCACCCCTTGGGAAGCCAGAGAAAAGCTGAAAGACTTTTCTTTCTATGGCCGGGTAGATCTGAAAACGCACTTTTTTGACGAGACCCGCAAATTTGACGATCCCAAAAACCTGCTTGTCCTTTCTCACCAAAGCGACACCCTGCAGGTGCTCACCAATGCCGACCAGCTTAAGACCAAACATGCCTTGTTCCCCATGAACCTCAAGGAGGGACTGGGCATCACCTACCGCTGGGTGATGAACCCCAAGGTCGCTCTCAGCCTGCGTGGTGGCTATGGCTGGCAGCAGGAATTCAATCGCGACAGCTATAACTTTGTGGAACGGACTTTAGTGGATTCACTCTACTATGACATGTATATGGAAGGCTCTGACAAAAACGACCATGGTCTGGAGAGCACCCTCATCCTCTCAGCCCTCAACCTGATGCGCTTTTTGAACGTCAATTCCACTTTTGAGGTTTTTGTCCCCATGAATCGCGACCAGATCCGTCCCCGTTTTGAAAGTGAGAGCCGCTTCAACATCCGCATCTACCGCAACGTCTCTCTGGATCTGAAACTCACAGCCGCTTATGAACGCAAGGACGAGCGGGCTCGCCAGGATTGGATCGTTTACGGCCTGGATTCGTTTTTGCGCATTTCGCTCTATTATTGATATGCTTAAACACAGTTTCCACGAAGGACTGTTGCGCATCGAAGGCTCTTTGGTGGCACAGGAAATTCCCTCCCTCCATTCCGAGTTGGAAGCTGCGTTGAAGAGCAAAGACAGCTTCAATATCGACCTCTCCGGCCTTACCGGGATCGACAGCGCCGGCGTGGCCTTTTTGGAAGAGCTAACCCTGAAAGCCGCCCCAAAAGGAGCCCTGATCATACATCCTCCTTCCGCAGAGGTCCAATCTGTGATGGACACCTTTCGTTCCCTCGATCTTCCCACCGTTGAACCCCGACCCAAACAGGGATTTCTGGAAAGCGCAGGCGAAAATCTGCTTATCCGTCTGGACAGCTTCAAAAACGCCATCATGACCGCTTCGGAAGTGGTCTGGTGGTCCATAATTGGAATCTTCGACCGCAGCGGACAGCGCAAATATTCAATAGTTCAACATGGCCTCGTACTGGGCTTCAATGCCATGCCGATCATCGCTCTGATGTCATTCATCATTGGCTTTATCCTGTCTCTGCAATCTGCGGTGCAACTGCGCATCTATGGGGCGAACATCTTTCTGGCCGACCTACTTGCCGTAACCATGGTACGCGAGATGGGGCCCTTGATCACGGCGATCCTGGTGGCTGGGCGCAGCGGTTCCGCAATCGCCTCCGAGATCGCGAGCATGAATGTGTCGGAAGAACTGGACGCCCTGCGCATGATGGCACTCGATCCCGTTCGTTTTGTGGTGGTGCCAAAGTTTCATGCCATAACACTGGTCATGCCCGTATTGGTGTTGCTTGCCATCATAGCCGGCGAGATTGGCGGGGCGGTGATCGCTTTTGGCTACCTGGATCTGAGCGTGAGCACCTTTTTAAGTCGTTCATTCAATATTCTAACCCTTAAAGACCTGATCATCACCTTTACCAAGAGCACCGTCTTTGCGTGGCTCATCGTGATAATCGGTGCCCATTATGGTTTCCAGACCACAGGCGGAGCAGAAGGAGTGGGTAAAGCCACCACCGCCTCTGTGGTTTCCTCCATCTTTGCCATTGTGATTGCCGATTCCCTGTTCAGCCTTCTCTATATATGAAAAACAGCAAACCCATGATCAGCGTGCGCGGCCTGGAAGCCAGATATGGCGAAAAGGTGATCCTCAGCGATATCGATCTGGACATCTTCCCGGGCCAGCTAACGGTTATTTTGGGAAGCAGCGGCTGCGGGAAAACCACAATGCTCAAAGCCATCACCCGTCTTGTCGAACCTACCAAAGGCAGCATTAAATACTGGGGCGAAGAGATCACCCAGATGGACGAAAACCACTTTCAGAAAGTGCTCAAGCAGGTGGGAATGCTCTTTCAGGGAGGAGCGCTGCTCAACTCCCTCAATGTCTTTGAAAACATCGCGATCCCGCTTGAGCAGCACACGCACCTCTTTCCCGCCCTCATCGAGCGGATCATCCGCGTCAAATTATCCCTGGTAAAATTGGGCGACGTTATGCATCTGATGCCATCCGAACTTTCCGGGGGCATGAAAAAGCGTGTGGCTTTGGCCAGGGCGATAGTGCTGGATCCCAAGATCCTCTTTTGCGACGAGCCTTCCGCCGGTATCGACCCCCTCACCTCCTCGCATCTTGATGAATTGCTGTTGGAGCTAAAGCGCAAACTGAACATGACCATCGTGGTCGTGACCCACGAGCTTGCCTCTATCCACCGCATCGCAGACCGTATCATCTTCCTGGAAAACGGGCGGCTAATCTTCCAGGGCGACCTCGCCTCTGCCAAGCAAGCGCATGTCCCGTCCATAGACACTTTCTTCCGCTCCGGGCGTTATGATTGAACCCCGCTTTTTCATTATCGCCGCCCTCGACCGCAACGGTATAATCGGCAAGGATGGGTGCATGCCATGGCATATCCGGGAAGACCTTGCCTGGTTTAAAAAACAGACCTTGGGCCATAAGGTGATCATGGGTAGAAAGACCTGGCTTTCGTTGGGCAAAGCACTTGTGGGGCGCGAAAACATTGTTTTAAGCCGCGATCCCGCCTTCTCCCCATCCGAAGCTATAGCGATAAGAGATTTTGCTGATTTGATTGCTTTTTGCGGGTCAGAAGAATGTTTTGTGATTGGCGGCGAACAGATCTTCCGTCTCTTCCTTGATCGCGCTTCCCGCCTCTATTTAACAACGATTAAAGCCGAGTTCGAGGGTGACACCCGCTTTCCGGCTATAGATAGAAACGACTGGAGGCTGATTTATCGACGATACCTGCGCTCCCAACAGGGTTACAAGCTACGGTTCACCATCAGCGAGCGCATCTCGAGATAAAGCTGCATTCCTGAACCTCCTCAAACCAACTGATACAAAAAACAACAGATATTCACTGCCAGTGGTTTTGGAATGTGTAGTGGGGGAGAACAGATTCCCTGAAAGACGCATTTAAGATATTTTCCTCATTCCCTGACACTGTATTGAACGCCCGTTGATGTCCGATCGATTAACGGCTGGGCGATTGGTCGGCGATCAATTAGTGATCAATTAGTGGTAAATGGGTCATGAGTGTATGAGAGCCATCCTTAAATACAAGGATTATACCGATAGGCCAAAAACAGGGATCATTTTGCCCCTTGGCTGGTAAGGAGCTTTATTTCTGGGGTGGCAATGGATGTTCAAGACCGGATAAACAGGCATACAAAAGTCAACTGAGAATTATTTCTACCCTCTTTTGGGTGGTATTTGCAAAAATCAAGCTTGACAAATATCTTAAAGTCCGGTATAAGTGTAATTGGTTGCCTTTAGTCCGGCACCTGCCACCCAAGCTGTCCTGGGCGGCGCGTAAAATAATTATAGGTTCACCAAGAAACACAACTGACATTAAACAGATTAGGAACAAGCAAAACTACTTATTCAGGATGGAGGATCTTTATGAAAAAGATCGTTTGCTTGGGCATTTTTCTTCTGCTAATGGGACTGTTGCTTATGGTTTGGCCGCAAACAGGCTTGCAGGCCAGCGTCAGGGGGATAGCCTCCCCCACAACTGGTGGTCAGGAATCCCTTGACGGGCACCCCGCTTTCGCCACCGACCGCATCAAAATCAAATTGACTTCTTCAGCCAAAGGCAGGGCAGACCTGCCCCAGGACATCAACACCGAAAAAAGCATATTCGGCATTTCCAGCCTGGACAGGACCATGCGGCGCAACGGGGCTTACAAGATCAAGCGCGCCCATCGCCGGGTGAATGACCTGGATTGGGAACAGACCACGGGTTTCGACCGCTGGTTCATCATCATGCTGGACGGCAGCACGGATGTGCATACGGCTCTGGCTGACTTTCTGACCGACCCCGAGGTCGAGGATGCCGATCTGGAATATTTTGCTTACCCGCAAGCCATTCCCAACGATCCCTATTATGGCTACAACTGGGGCCACAACAACACAGGACAGTTCCCTTCCTGGGTATCTGGCTCCGGCTACACCGGCCCGACAGTCGGCACACCCGGATTCGATACCCACGCGGAAGAGGCCTGGAATCACGGATATGGAAACTCCAGCATCGTGATCGCGATCATAGACTCCGGAGTGGATACCAGCCATCCCGACCTCACTCTGGTGGCGGGATACGATTACGGCAGCGGCGACAGCAACCCCATGGACGACGCCTACGAAGCCGGGCATGGCACGCTCTGCGCGGGAGTCGCGGCTGCCAAAGCCAACAACAGCCTTGGCGTGGTGGGCAGCGCCGGAGGCTGCAGCGTTATGCCGTTAAAAGTGGCTGCTGCGAATGGTAGCATGACAGATACATCCATCGCCAATGCCATTACCCACGCCGCGGACAACAACGCGGATGTTATCAGCCTGAGCTTGGGAATCAATGGAGTAACTACAAACTCAGCAATGGATCCAGCCTTGAGCTACGCATATAATACCAAGGGAGTGGTTATTTTCGCTGCCGCTGGTAACTACTATGACCCAGCGTATGTGTCCGGGAACACGACCCAGAATGCCATCAGCTATCCAGCCAACAGCCAATATGTGATCAGCGTGGGCGCCGCCGCTCCGTCCGGTGAAAGAAAGAGCTTCACCTCCTCTGACGGAGTTGTTTATTACGGTTCCTGCTACGGCTCAACTACCCAGGATGACCCGCTGGCCATAGACATCATGGCTCCCACAGAACTTCCCTCCACGGACATCCAGGGTTCTGCCGGATGGTCAAGCGGCAACTACCACTTATATTTTGGCGGCACCTCCTGCGCCTGCCCCTATGCCGCCGGCGCCGCAGCTCTGCTGCTCTCGATAGACCCGACCCTGACCCCGGCACAGATTAGAAGCATCCTCACCAGCACTGCCACGGACATGACCGTCGGCGCGTCAGTGGGCTGGGACCGCTACACCGGATACGGGCTGATAAACATGGAAGCTGCCCTGAACACTTTGAGTCCGGTGACCATAGACGATCCCACCGCTTTCACCGCCACAGCGGTAAGCACCACCCAGATCGACCTGTCCTGGACCAAAAACGCCGCCAATGACAACGTGCTGCTGGCATGGAGCGCCACCGGAACTTTCGGCACCCCAACCGCGGGCACCTCATATTCAGCCGGAAACAGCATCCCCGGCGGAGGCACCGTCCTCTACAACGGAGCCCTAACCAGCTACAGCCACACGGGACGCTCGCCCTACACCACCTATTATTACAAGGCCTGGTCCGTGGGCGACGCCAAGGCCGTGGCATATTCCCCCGGTGTGACCGCGCAGGCCACCACCCTTGCCGATGGAACCGAGCGCATCACCTTCTTCGAGGAAAACTGGGACGGCAACCTCAATGAATGGTACATTGACCAGGATAATCAGGCCAACTTCTGGACCATTGCCAACGCCACTTACAATAGTGCCTCTTACAGCGCCTACATCACCAATGGCACGACGTTAGCTAACACGTATGTCAATACAACTTCTGTTTCCCATCTTTTCGCTCCAATCTATTTCCCTCCCGGAAACAGCTACCAGTTAAGCTTCGCCTGGAAATCCAACGGACAGGCTACTTACGATGTATTGGAAGTATTTCTGGTGAATCTGGATCTGGGAATCTATCCCACGGCTGGTACGGCTTTCAACCCAGCCTACCGCGTTGGCGGCCCCTATAGCGGAAGGACCACCTGGCAGACGCCCACCGTCAATTTGAACAACAACGTCTCCGATACCGTCCAGTTGCTGATCTTCTCCTGGAAGAACAATAACTCGACTGCAAACCAACCCCCCGCGGCAGTGGATGACATCAGCATCTCCGGCATCCTGCCCACTCCTGTGATGGGATTTGCCGACACCAGCTATAATTATGGCCTGGCCTTCAAAGGAGGCAGCAACTGCACTCCGCATGAGTTTGTGGTGGGCAACATCGGCGGCTCCACCCTGACGATAAACTCCGGCGGGGTTACAATGGCAGGTGTTGACTCTGGCCAATTCACCATTATCGACACCAATACCTATCCCATCAACCTCACCCATGGCCAGACAGCGTCCTGGACAGTCAAATTTGATCCCCAGGCCAGCACCCCCTACGGCGAGAAGACCGCCAGCCTGCAGATTGTTGACAACGCCGCCAAAGGAGCCGCTGGCAACGCTTTACCGGATACCGGTTCCGCCCTGTCCGGCGCCACCAGGATTGGTAGATCCCACCCTGAAGGAAATATGGTGGCAGACAGCCGCGTCCGCGTCCTGATGCCAGCATCGACAGGCAAAGCGGTGAACACCATCTCGCCTTTGCGTGGCTTTGCGGTGCAAGAGGTCTATGAGGACTACTTTGAAAGCTATACCCACCTCAGCGGGACACTTGCTCCCTGGACTCAGTATGACGGAGACAACAATCCAACTTACGGCCTTCAATCAGATGGCGTAACTATAATCGGTTCATATACGGGTTCTTTTAAATGTGCGGATTATAGCAGTTTTTCACCAGCACCCAGCAGCGATTGGATGGCTTACGGCGGAAACAAGTATGCAGGGTGTGCAAGAGCGAACCCTGGCCCGAATAACGACTGGCTGATCTCGCCCGCCCTGAACTTTGGTGATTCGCCCCGGATCAGCTTCTTTGCAAAATCCCTGGCAACCAACTACTATCCGGAAGACTTCAATGTCCTGTATTCCACAACAGGAAACAGCTACACGGACTTTGCCGGAAACTATCTGAACAGCACCCAACCTCAGACCGTCGGTCTGGACTGGACCCTGTTCGAGTATGAATTGCCGGCTGTCTGCGCCAATACAACCACGTACATAGCAATCCAGTGTGTATCACAAGATTTCTGGCTGATGGTGGATGATTTTGTGGCGGGAGACTTCTACCAGGCGCAGACCCCCGTCGAACTCTCCTCTTTCACCGCCTCGTATACCGTGGACAACAACGTGAGCCTCACCTGGGTAACCCAATCCGAGACAGGCGTGCAAGGCTTCTACATCCTGCGCAACACCCAGGAGGATTTGGCCCAGGCAGCCGTGATCAGCCCGCTCATAGGCGCAACCAACACCTCCCAGCAGCAGGTCTATTCCTATACGGACAGAGATCTGTATGAGGACGGCACCTACTACTACTGGCTGCAAAACTCCGACATGGACGGCAGCAGCAACTTCAACGGGCCGGTGAGCATCGCATACAGCGTCCAGGGCAGCACCACGCCCCAGATTCCCCTTGTGACGGAGCTGAAATCGGTATTCCCCAACCCCTTCAATCCGAGCGCATACATACCCTATAGCATCGGCAAAAACGAAGGCCCGGCTGACGTGAGCTTCCGCATCTACAACTCCCGCGGCCAGTTGGTCTTTAGCAAGGAGATAAACAATCAGCTTACGGGTAACCATCAAATCCAATGGCATGGCAAAGACAACAATGGCAACGCCTGCGGCACGGGGCTCTACTTCGTGCGCATGAATGTGGGCGGCAAGAGCTACACGCGCAAAGCTGTGCTGATGAAATAGAAACAAAACAAACGATCCTCTGATCCTACAGGACCCGGCAGCAGACCGGGTCCTTTTGCTTTATCCATATACGGATGGCTGTCCCCAAGCTGCGCTACAGCGAGAGCGTGTACGTCTGGCCCTCGCGTGCGCGAGGTAGCATAATCTATGTTTTCCTTAGGTCTTCCTTAACTTTTATAAGGAAGACCTAAGGATGATGGCGGCAAAACCTACAGTAGCATAGGAGGGAGCTATGAAGGGAAAACGGGATAATAAGCGGTTAATGTTATATGAGGCAAGTAAAGGAATACGTTGTTTGGAGCAAGCCAATTATCTGCTATCAGCAACCAATCCACTTTTAGTTTGAATGAGAGCTACGAAAAAACCCCGGCATAAGCCAGGGTCTTCGCAATTATGGTCGAAATCTCTTTACTTGACCGAGATGACCTCGACAACTTCGGGAATCTCTTCCTTGATGATTCGCTCAATACCAGCTTTAAGAGTCAGGGTTGCCATGGGGCATCCATTGCACGCGCCTTTGAGGCGCACTTCAACTACGTTGTCTTCCCGAACATTGACCAGTTCCACATCACCTCCGTCAGACTGGATGGAGGGGCGTATTTTGTCCAATATCGTTTCAATCTTTTGCTTATCAAGCATCGTCTCATTCCTTAGAGTGTTATTTATAGGATAAACTAATGAAAACAACGCGGAAAGCAAAACTTTCCGCGTATTTAACATCAGGGATGTTTCTTATTGAGCCAAGTCAACAGTCAGGGTGTTGCCGGAAGGATAGATGAGATTCATCTTGTCGCCGTCCATCGTAGCAACCTTAATGTTGTTGCCGTCATTGACAAGATACCAGGCCTGGGATTCCTCATCAAAGGAAAGCAATACGCTTTGACCCGCGTTCTTGCCGGTCAGCTCGTCGATCGCGATGTTATTTTTGGTGATGGTTATCTTGAAGCTCGCGTCATCGGTCTGGGCGTATTTGATAACTTCCTGACCTTCGTTCATAGACATCGGATTTGTGCCTGTCCAGAATTCTATGGTATTTAACACAAAGAAATCGGCTACGGCGGTAAACTCATAGGCCGGAATAAAGAGCAGTATCCAGAAGACTATGTTGTTGATGTATTTGTCACCCAGCGAACCATTCCATTGATACAGTTTGCGGGTTAGGGTGAAGTTGCCGTAGCAACTGAACAAGCTCACAGAGAGAAAGGCCGCGAGCACTAATAACAGGACAGTAGTTTTGAACTTTTTCATCGTTCCTCCATCGGTATTACTTCTGAATCACTTTTCTTGGCATCCGCTCTGACGGTCAAGTAATAAAATGCGGGAATGATGATCATGGTCAGGAATGAGGAGACGACCATGCCGCCAATCGAGACCACACCCATTGATTGGCGCATTTCGACGCCGGAAGCACCGATTCCGAGAGCCATGGGCAGCATTCCGATGATCACCGCCAGGGTACTCATCACTATCGGCTTGAGCTTCATTTCGGCAGCTTCGAGCAGGGCGTCGCGAGGGTGGGTGCCCTGTCTGCGCTTCATGTTGGCGTAATCCAGGAGCAGAATGGCGTTGTTGACCACAATCCCCACCAGCATAATGATGGAGAGCATGGATATGATGTTGAAACTGAAACCCGCGAGCAGTAGTGAAAAGATGACGCCGATCAATGCCAGGGGCACAGTCGCCATAATGAACAGAGGCTGCACAAAGCTTTCCAGAATCGCCGCCAGCAGCATGTAAGTAAGCAAAACCGCGAGGGCAAAGGTGCGGACCATATCATTGAGCGTGGAAGCCAGAACTTCCGCTTCGCCGCCCCATATAACCTTGTAGCCGTCTGGCAGCTTGTAATCTTCCAGCCTTTCGTTGATGCCGGAGATCACGTCTCCCAGGCGGGCTCCTTCAGCCACGTCGCCATTGAAGACGATGGACTTGGCGCGGTCGCGGTGGATGATTCTGTTGGTTGCGGGGGCAAAGCTGACGTCAGCGAGCTGAGAGAGCAGATAAGTTTGTCCCATCACGGCCACGCTGATGTTGCCGACCCGGTCAGGTGTGGAGAGTTCGGAATCGTCCAGCGAGATATTGATATCATACTGGTCTCCGCCTTCCTGATAATGGGTGGAAACCATTCCGGCCACTGCTCCGCGCAAGGCCAGGGCGAGATCGTAAACCGTGGCGCCGATGGCAGCCATTTGCTCGCGGCGGGGTTCGACCGTAATCTCGCTGCGCCCGGAGCGGGTGCTGGTATCCAGGTTGATGAGGCCGGGCGTATCCTTGATTCGCTCCGTTACCTCCGTTTTAAGCTGCTCCAGCCGCTCGTTGTCGATGCCCTGGAGGTAAAACTCGACCGGGGAACTGCCACCCATCATGAAGGTGGAGGCTGAAACCTTAATGCGGGCGTTGGGGATGTCCGCCAGTTCGCGGGTGAGCAGATCCGCCATCTCGCGGGAGCTGAGCTTGCGGTCATCGGCGTCCACCAGCTTGATGTCCGAAGCGGCGATGTTTGAACCGGTGTCGATGAATCCTGAGGAACCAATGTTGGTTATGATGTGCTTGATCTCTTTGTGTTTGCCGATGCGTTGGTGGATGTCCTCGTAAACCTTCGCGGTCTGATCCAGATTGTAGCCCTGGGGCAGTTCGACGTTGACCGTGATGTTGCCCATATCCATGACGGGCAACAGTTCCAGGCCAATTATGGGAACCAGAGCGAAGCTGACAATCAGCAGCAACACAGTGGCGCCAATCATCAGGATAGCGGTTCTTTTTGAACCGATCACTAAACTGAGGAACTTTTTGTAGCCCCGGGCAAACTTCCCAAACCAGCGGTCAAAGGCAAGTCCGAATTTGTTAGTCTTGACTGTTTGAGGGATTATCAATGAGGCCAGCATGGGGGTAATGGTGAAGGAAGTGACAAGGGAAAAGAGTGTGGCGATCGTCACCGTCACGGCAAATTCCACGAGGAACTGTCCAACCATGGAACGCATCGTGGCCAGGGGCAGAAAGACCACGATGTTGGTTAGTGTGCTTGCCAGCACGGCAATGGCAATCTCGGAAGTCCCTTTTTTTGATGCTTCGCGGCGGGAATTGCCCATTTCCTTGTGTCGGAATATATTCTCGATGACAACCACGGAGTTGGAAACCAGGATGCCGACCGCCGTGGAGATGCCTATCAGGGTCATCATATTGAAGCTGAAACCGGCTATCTGCATAAACATGAAGGAAGAAACGATCGAAATCGGCATGGACAGCGCAACTATCAGGGTGGAGCGCAGATCGTGCAGGAAGAGCAGCAGCACCAATCCGGTCAGGACTATGCCCATCCAGATGTTGCTGAAAGTGTCGTTGACAGTGGCTCGGATGAAGTCCGAATCGTCGCGGACCAGTTCCAGCTTGGCACCCTCGGGTAGTTCTTTTTGGATTTCCGGCAGTTCTTCATTCAGTTGCTTGGAGATGTCCACCATGTTTCCGTCGGAAGCGCTGGTTATCGAGATGCGGACGATGTTTTCCTCAAGGCGTTGCGCGGGTATGTTGTAATAAATGGCCCGGGAGGTAACGTCCTCGGCGCCGTCGGTGATGGTGGCGATGTCGCGCAGCTTCTTAATGCTGGTCATGGTGGGGATGTCCGCGTCCCCGATCTTGTCAACGCTGTCAAATTGTCCCTTGAAGCGCACGGAGTACTCCTGGGTTCCGCTCTTGATGCTTCCGGCAGGCATATCCATGTTTTGGGCGGCGAGGATTTGCATCAGTTGGGCCAGGGATATCTTGTTCTGAAAGACAGCCTGGTCGTTGAGGTCAACATTTATCTGGCGCTTATTGCCACCTGTAATTGTCACTTGGGCGACGCCTTCGATCTGGCCAAAGCGGTCTTTGAGCCTCTTGTCCGCGAGATGATAGAGAGCCTTGCCGTCCATTTTACCTGTGAGGATGATATCCATGAAGGGGTAGGCGTTGATGTTTATTTTTTGGATGACAGGCCGTTCAACGTCGCTTGGGAGTTCGCGGATTATCGCGTCGACCTGATCCTTGACCTCTTGATTGGCGATGTCGATGTCTTTTCCCATCTTGAAGGCCATCATGATGATGCTTGCGTTTTCCATCGAATAGGACTGGGTGTAGTCCACCTGGCTTACTGTAGCGATGGCGTCCTCGATCTTTTTGGTGATCTGGGTTTCAACTTCGCTGGGTCCGGCGCCGGGATACACTGTCTGGATAACCAGAAAGGGCATCTTCACATCCGGCATCTGGTTCAGAGGCATCTCAAAGTAAGCCAGGATGCCAAAGACCACAAAGACCAGCAAAGCCATGGTGACGAGCACCGGGCGTTCGACTGATATATTGGAAAGGAACATGGCCTGTGCCTCACTCAACCACGCGGATGAGCGCGTTTTCGCTCAAGAGGTTGATCCCTTCCGTGATCAGGACATCCCCCTCTTCCAGGCCGGATATGACTTCATGCTGGAGCTTGTTGTTCAAGCCCAGCCCGACCTCGCGGCGCACGGCGTGGTTATCTTTGTTTAACCATACATAGAACTTGTCATTCTCATTGGTAATATGGACGCGGTCCACAACGATGACATTGCTCTTGGTCATGGTTTTCAAGCTGATCTGGGCAACGGAGCCAAAGCTGATCTTTTTGCTGTAGCCGCCAAAGACGACGTCCACGCGCACAGCTTTGGTGTAGGGATCGAGGGCCATGGAGATCTGGCTGACTTTCCCGTTCAGGGTCTGATCCATCCATTTGGCTGTGGCAGGCGTGCCTACACGCAGCTTGGAGACATCGGTGTCGGGGATCATCAGAGTGGCTTTAAAGCCGTTTGTTGACGAAACAGTGAAAAGGTCCTGGCCTGGATAGGTGCGTTCCGCGGGATTGACCATGATCTTCGTGATTACCCCCGAGATGGGAGCGCGCACGTTGATCATCTTTTCCGCCGCTTCCAGATTTGCCTTGGCCACGTTGTAGCCGGTTTCCAGGTTATCCAGGTCCTGGCGAGCTATCGCGCCCTGGTTGAATAGGCGTTGCATGCGCTCATAGGCCTGTTTTTGGGCGTTGAAAGCCGCGGAAGCCTGAACATACTGGGCCGAGGGTGTGTTTTGAGGGAAAGTGACGATGATCTGGCCAGCCGTTACGCGGTCTCCCACCTTGGCTTTGATCGAGGTCACAATGTCGCTTACCATGGCTTGGGCGGTGGATTCTTCCCTTCCGCCCAGAGTCGCGCTGTAATTCAGTTCCTGGGTGAATGTCCCGGCTTCAACTGTCCTGACTCGCACCGGGATACCCTGTTCACGCTGGATCTGCTCCATGTTCTTGCCAACTTCGCCCTTTTTCCCGCAGGCCGAAAGTAGCAGAACTACGCAGACCAGGATAATGTATGTCTTTTTCATTTTGATCTCCCTTTATAAACTGATACCGATTGACCGCTGCAGGTTTTGGTTGGCAGAGATCACTTCGTAGATGGATTGAAAGTATTGCAGTTTGATGGCGGAAAGCATCGTCTGGGCGTCAAAAACCTCCAGTTGGATGCCAACCTGGTTCTCGTATCTGACCTGGGCGAGCACAAGGCTCCTTTCCGCAAGGCGGATGTTTTCTTCCTGGACACGGTAGTTTTCCAGGGCGTGTTGCAGTTTCTGATAGTCCTGTGTTATCTGTAAGCGGATCAAATCCTCATACTCGTTTTGCTGGAATCTGGCTTTGCGCCAGGCATGTTCCGCGTTCCTTCGCTTCGAGCTGTTAGACAGTCCTGTGAAAAGCGGAAGCTGCACACCGATGCCGATGCTGTAGCTGGTGCCAAAATCATCCTTTTCGATGGCAAACTCGTCAGCGGCGGTATAGAGGGAGGCGTTGGCCTGCAGAAAGACATTGGGCAGGTAGTTTCCCTTTTCCGCGTTCCACTTGATCCTTGCCACCTCGGTGGCGATATCTGCCAATTCGATCTCGAGCCTGTTTTCCAGGCCTTGCGCTTCAGCTTCTTCCAGGCTGAGCTGAAAGGGGGGAGGAAGCAGGAATTCGCCTTCGGGCACGGCATCCGGGCTGCCTATCTGTTTTTGGAAAGCGGAGAGCGCGAGCTCGTAGTTGTTCCGTGCCTGCAGTAGTTGAGGCTCCAGCTTGGCCACTTCCAGGCGGGCGCGCAGCAGGTCAAATTCCGATACCTGTCCTTCCGCATTGAAAGCCTCCATCCTGCTCAGATGGCGTCTGGCGGTGTCAAGGGCTTCCTGTTGGACGATTGTCAGCTTGTCCGCGAGCAGGCAGGCGTAGAAAAGCTGCGTTGTGGTGACCACCATTTCCTGATCTGCCAGCTGATATTGAAGTCTTTGGATCGAGCGGTAGCGGTCCACGGCACGGATGCCATTGACCAGTTTTCCGCCGAGGAACAGGACTTGGGAAAACTGAAGCTGGGCAGCGATTGAACCCTCATCGATCGGCGAACTCGGTAACATGCCATTGTAGATGCCGTTAACCACTCCAGCCAGGTAGTAATCGTTTCTCGTGGCAAGGGTATCGAGCCCCGCGGCAAAGTTCATCGCGGGGATTTTTGCAGAATCTGGCAGATAGGTCTTGGAAAGTGTGTAGCCTCCCACCAGGTTTAACTGGGGCAACAGGGTGCCTCGCACTTCGTTGTAGGTTTGATCCGCCATAAGGACATCTTCCTTGGCCATTAGCAGCTTGCGGTTGTTTTGGCGGGCAAGGCCGATGCTTTCCTCCAGGCTGATGGCGCCTATTTGCGCCAAAACGAGAGTTGCGAGGAAGCAGGTGATAATTCGTTTCATCAATCAACTCCTTTTGATGATGCCATATAAAATTAACTGAATAATCATCTCGTGATCTCGTTCGATCCGTGAAATCACGCGCTCTTTGTCAATGCAAGAATAGTTAACATCTGAAAGCATGAACCAATCGTTGATCAAGTCCACCAAGCGGTCAAAATCCACGCTTTTGTTGATCAGGCCTTCTTCCCTGCCAATGTTCAGAACAGAGAGCAAGACCGATTTCATCCTGCTCTGGTAAAGGCGTTTTTCTTCATGCAGGCGTTCTTGGTAGCTCATCGGGATATGAGCCATGCCTTCCAACAGAATGGGCATATTTGTAAATATGAAGCTCATGGGAAACCTGAAATACATCGTGAGTTTTTCCTCGAAACCAGAGCAGGATTGCAGGCGTTCATCGAGGATGTCGAAAAACTCTTCGGCTCTTTTGTTGACGGCGCTCAGAAACAGCTCTTCCTTGTTGCGGAAATAGTAATAGACAGTTCCTTTGGAGATGCGTGTTTCCCGGGCGATATCGTCCATTGATGTTTTTCCAAAGCTATAATGTGAAAATAGGCTTATAGCCGTTTCCAGGATTCTGGCTTTCATGTTCGCGGCTTTGTTCATATTCCAACCTCTATTAATATGGTGCCGAATAGCTTTATCGTATTCGTTACTGACTTTTTGACTCTTAATACTCAAACGGTCAATTCAGTCAAGTATAAAATGGGGGTCTGGATAGAATACCGGTTATTAGAACGACAAGATATTTGCCAGCAAGACATTGCGTAATTATGATTAACTCTTTACAAGGGAGTCAGCCGGCCCTCGCGCGCACGAGGCAGCTAATACAATTTAGCTTTCATTATTACAAATGGCTCTCTTTTGTTTCACCATTACTCCTATCCACCATTCCATGGCGTGATCGTAGCACCTATATATTATGAAGGAGGATTGCTCTCATTTGATTCCCGGGTTCCTGACTGGGTTTTCCTTAGGTCAACCTTATAATTTATAAGGATGACCTAAGGATGATGGCATCAAAGCCAGTAGCAGCAAGGGACGGAGCTATGAAGGAAAAACCAGTATATTGGCAAACTATATTCTGAGGCACAAATATTGAAAGCTGTCTAAGCTTCCTCCTGATATAATGTTCCATTGATCGCCTATTGAACGCAAGGTAATTTCCGGCGCAGCGATTGCTCTGCGATCAATGTGCGATCAATAAGCGATCAAGGTATGAGGGCGGGAACAGGCAGATATTCCATCCATATTGACGACCTCTTTGAATCCGCCTCCCTTTATTTCATTGCTCTATCATTACCTGCAAAACTGCATGGAATAACGTGATCAGGCTCAGATGGTTAGTCTATGTTTTTATTGTTAGAATGAGAGAAATTATTCCACGCCACAAGAAAAAGCTCAAAGTCGTTTTCCAGCTTTGGGTCAAAATATACATCCAGCTTGTCCGGGTTGGCGTTAATGCTTCTGCTTGCCAGGCCTTCAATTGAATCAAGCAGATGATTGAATAGGCATTGTTTGCCAGCCTTGACCTCAATCTCAAGATGGATATAAGCCCTGGCGGGAGGCAGCAAAGTGTTCAACTTCGCTTACTCCTCTAACAGCAGCTCATCATCTTCCTCGTAATGAGGTTCGGGGCCCCTGCTGAGATACAGTCTCACCGATTTTCCCTGTTCCAGCATCTTGTTGGATGATGGCGAACTGCGCACGACCGTATTCACCGGATAGCTTTCCGAATAGACCGAGTCGGCAACAATGGCTTTGAAACCGCTGTTTCTCAGGCTCATATAAGCTTCGGTAAAGGTGGCGCCAACCACGGATGGGACGGGTCTCATCCTGGAACCTATGGAAACCACGACCTGAACAACTCCCTCGGGTTTCAGCTTCTTTCCCGGTTCGGGAAATTGCTCCAGGATGGTATCGATCTTTTGGTCCTCCGACCAGACAGAATCCCTCACAATCACATGAAGTCCCAATTGTTTAAGTTCATTTCTGGCAATTGAGATAGTGGAACCAACGAGGTTTGGCACCTCAATGCTTCTAGCTCTGCCAAAAAGGACAGGAAAGATGATCTGGCTGGTCACAAAAGCGCTCAGGAATATTATGCCCAGACCAATGCCGATGATATATAGCGCTTTTTTGGACTTTTTCTTTTTCATATTGGTTCCTAAGTTGATTTGGCCATCCTGGCGGCGAAAGCGCCGTCGATATTGTGCTTGAAAGGAAGTGTCCGGTAAAAAGACGAATCTACATAGTGCGGGTCAAGATAGGACGCGGCATCCACCAAAGTGAAGTTTTTGTTGCGGGCCAGGAAGTTCTTGATTTGTTCGTCATTTTCAGCGGGGTTCAAGGTGCAGGTGGAATAAACCAATGTTCCTCCCTTGGCGACAAAGTTGGCGGCGTATTCAAGTGCTTTGGCCTGCAGCTTTACCAGTTCGTTCAGGTTCTGATGAGCCTGCCAGCGGAGGTCGGCTTTTCGGCCAAAAACTCCCCAGCCTGAGCAGGGGGCATCCACCAAAACCCTGTGATAAGCGGGTGCCACCGGGCCATACTTGAAAGCGTCGGTCACGATCTGCTTGATGTTGGTGAGCTGAAGCCGGTCAGCAGCCTGTTTTAGCAGCTTCATTTTGCTGGGAATCTTGTCCACAGCCACGACCTCGCCGGTATTTCCCATCTTTTCCGCAATGTAGGTGCATTTCCCGCCCGGAGCGGCAAAAAGGTCGAGTATGTTTTCATCGGGTTGCGGATCCAGCAGATCAACCACCATCGCCGAGGAACAGTCCTGAATCGAGAAATATCCTTCCGAAAAAGCGACATCATCCAACACATCAGCGTTGTCCGTAATGAGCATCTGCGAACATGCTGGAGCTTTTTCCACGAAAATTTCCCGCTTTGCGAAATACTGGATCAGCTTTTCCGGGGTGGTGGCGGTGGAATTGACACGCAGATGCAGCTTGGGATTCTCATTGTAATAGATGGCCAGATACTCGGTGTTTTCCTCGCCCCAGATGGATATCCACTTTTCTATCAGTTCGGGAGGATAGGAATGCTCGCAGGCGATCCGGTGGATGGGGTCAGAAGGATATTCGATCTCAGGGTTTCTTTGCCAGGCCCTGAGCACCGCGTTGACAAAATCCGCCACCTTGTCTCCCAAGGTGATTTTCGCCAGTTCCACCGTCTCATTAACCGCCGCATGCGCGGGAATGGAATCCATGTACATAAGTTGGTAGAGCCCGATATAGAGCATGATCTTGATTTTGATATCGGTGGCTTCGAACTTCTTGTCATCCGTGTAGTGGGAGAGGATAAAGTCGAGTTTGAGACGCTGCTTGACCACGCCTTTGACAAGGGTATAAAACAGCGGAATGTTGGACGCCTCGCCGTGGATCTTGGCTGCCCGCTGTCGCAATACGGCGTCGGAAAACTCCAGATTCTTGAATACCTTGAGAATCGTTTGGTATGCTTCGGCTCGGAACATTACTTAGTTTTCTGGTAAAGACGTTTGATCATTTCTTTGATCAGCTGTTCGCTGCTCATGCTCCTGGCATCAGACGGCAGCAAGCTAAGCTCTCTTTTGATTTCGCGCAGATTGAAGCCCAGGGATTCCAATGCCGTTTCCACCTCCAGGGCTGCCATCCCATCCACAGACTTGCCCGCTGAGGGCAGTTCATCGAGCAGATGAGCAACCCTGCCTTTCAACTCAATCACAAGGCGCTGAGCCGACTTGAGGCCTATTCCGGGGACCCTCCTCAAGAGGGCGGTCTCCTCGCTTTCGATAGCTTTTACAAAAGCCTGGATAGATAAAGTGGACAGGATTGAAAGCGCTATTTTAGGGCCTACTCCAGAGATGCGTACCAACTGCTGGTACAATTCCTTCTCTGGCTTGGTAGCAAAGCCAAACAGGCGCACATCATCCTGGCTGATGTGCAGATGAGTGTAAAGCAGGCAGCTCATGCCCTCGTCGGGCAACGCTTCAAAGGTGCTTACCGGGATGCCCAGCTCGAAAGCAATTCCCATTTTCGTTTCCACCACCGCCGTCACGGGGTGTTTGCTGACAAGGGTGCCTTGAATATAGCTGATCATAATTCGTATTTTATCCTGTGATAATGGCAGAGAGCGATTCCCAGTGCGTCATAAGCGTCATCCCTCTTGGGCGCGGACTTGAGGTTCAGCAATTTGCTCACCATGTAGCGCACCTGCTGTTTGGACGCGTTTCCATTGCCGACCACGGCTTTCTTTATCTCCCGGGGGCTGTATTCCAGCATCTGCAGATTATGCCTGGCTATCGAAAGCAGGATAACCCCCCGGGCATGCCCCAGGGTGAAGATGCTGCGCACGTGTCTTTGCAAGAACATGCTTTCCACAGCCGCCACATCCGGATTATACTCGTCCAATATGGCATCCATTGCGCTATAGAGCATGTTCAGGCGCTTGAGGATGTCCTTTTCGCGGGATACGTCAATTACATCACAACCCGCAGCGACGATCCGCTTCTTTTGGACCTCAAGCAATCCGTAGCCGCAGTAGCGGCTACCGGGATCAATTCCGATGATCAGCACTATTCCTGGCTGAGAGCCGCCAATATAGAATCTGATACTTCAAAGTTGGAGTAAACTTTCTGAACGTCATCCAACTCTTCCAATACCTCGATCAGCTTGAACAGCTTGGGAGCCACATCGTCAGCGTTGATGGTGTTTTTCGGCACTCTGGTGAGCTCGGCGTTCTCTACCGGAAATCCCATGTTTTCAATGTTCGCCAGAACGGTATGGAATTCGGTGGGGGCGGTGTATATCTCAAAGAAATCATCTGTCAGTTCCACATCTTCCGCGCCAGCTTCCAACGCTTGCATCATGAACTCATCTTCATCCAGCCCCGCGGCGGGAACTGTGAAGTAACCCTTTTGCTCGAAGTTCCACGCCACGGCACCCGATTCCGCCAGGTTTCCGCCATATTTGGAAAAAGCGTGTCTCAGATCTGCCACAGTGCGGTTTTTGTTGTCGGTCATAACATCGACCACTATACCCACTCCATTGTGCCCGTAGCCTTCGTAGGTAATCTCTTCGTATGCTGCGCCCTCGATCTCGCCAGTGCCTCTCTTGATGGCTCTTTCGATGTTTTCCCTTGGCATATTGGCCGCTTTTGCGGTGAGAACTGCGGTTCTGAGGCGGGGATTCATTTCGGGGTCACCACCACCGTTCTTTGCTGCCAGAATTATCTCTTTAACGATGCGGGTAAACAGCTGCCCTCGTTTGGCGTCAGCCGCGCCTTTTTTGTGTTTGATGGAACTCCACTTATTGTGTCCGGACATATGAACCTCTTTATTGTAGTTTGATCATTGTCGCTGTTATGTCAGCATGAATATAATACTATAAATAATGTCAAGAAAGAAAAAGGGGGCAGGCTATGATTATAGCCTCCCCCAGGAATCTGTCTATTATCGGGAATGGTTTAGGCTTCCGAATCCTGCCAGGCGGCTATAACTTTGGCCGCTATTTCGTCCGGAACTTTCTCGTAATGTGAGAATTTTTGGGTAAACCTGCCCCTTCCCTGGGTAAATGATTTTAAGGCGGGGAAATACTGATAAATCTCCGCCACAGGCATCTGGGCATTCAGATACTGCTTCTTGCCGCGCTGTTCCATCCCCATGATGCGTCCCCTGCGGGTGCTGATGTCGCCCATCACGTCGCCCATATATTCGCTGGGAACAATGATCACCAGGTCGTGGATGGGCTCGAGGAGGATCGGTTTGCATTTCTTGAAGCCTTCCTTGAGCGCCATGGATGAGGCGATCTTGAAAGCCATTTCAGAGCTGTCAACATCGTGGTAGCTGCCATAATAGACCTCAACGCTCACGTCAACCACCTGGTAACCTGCGATGATACCCTTTTCCATGGTCTCCACCAGGCCTTTTTCGATTGCCGGGATGAAGTTAGAAGGGATCACGCCGCCAACAATCGCGTTTACGAACTGGAAGCCTTCTCCGCGCTCGGTCGGTTTGATGCGGAAATACACTTCGCCATACTGGCCGCGTCCGCCGGATTGCTTTTTGTGGCGGTATTGCGATTCCGCCGCGCCCATGATGGTCTCTTTGTAAGGGATGCGGGGGTCTTTCATAATCGCGTCCACTTTATAGCGGTTTTTCAGCTTTTTCAAAACCAATTGCAGCTGCTGTTCTCCCATACCTGAGATCACGTTTTCATGCGTTTCCGGGTTCAGTTCATAGCGGATGGTTGGGTCTTCGGCGATCACGCGCTGCAAGGACTGGCCTATCTTGTCTTCGTCGGATTGCTGCGCCGCGCGGATCATCTGCCAGTAGGTAGGAGTTGGCAATTCCGGCAGGGGAAGCGACAGCTTGGAACCCACAGCCGTTACGCTGTTCAAGGCTTTGGCATATTTTAGCTTCACCAGTGCACCGATCTCGCCCGCTCTGATTTCCTGGGTGTCGTTCCTGGTTTTACCAAGCATATAGTACATATTGCCCGCTTTATCCTTTGCCTCTTTTTCCGGAATGTAGAACTCCATGCCAGCCTTGAGGGTACCGGAGAATATCCTCAAATAGGCATAGTCGCCCATGTTAGGGTCGGCGTACAGCTTGAACACATAGCCTAAAAGTTCTCCATCTGCTTTGACCACCATTTCCTTTGGATTGTTGTCTTCCAACACTTGCAGGGGATTTGCGTCTTCTGGAGAAGGCAGATACTGGGTGACTGCATCCAAGAAGGCCAACACACCAACGCCTGTGTGCGCTGAGCATACAAAAGCTGGGCAGATGTCACCATTGGCCACGGCTTTCTTCAGTCCGCCCATCAACTGAGTGTCATTAAGCTCCATGTTTTCCAGGAAAGCGTTCAGAAGCTCCTCGTCTGTCTCGGCGACCGCTTCCATCAGATTCATGCGTGCTTCTTCCACGGCAGACTGCATCTCCGCGGGGATGTCGCTTTCGCCGGAGGGGCGCAGGGCTTTTTGGCGGATGATGTCCACCACGCCTTCAAACGCGCCTTCCTTGCCGATGGGAATATGGATGGGGGTGGGGTTTAAGTCGGAGTTTTCGCGGATGCTTTCCAGGGTTTTGAAAAAATCGGCGTGTTCATTATCCATGCGGTTGACCACGATTACTTTGCCAACTTTCTTGTGGTCTAACTGCTCGACGGCCAATTCCATGCCCACTTCAAAGCCACCGGTTGCGTTGGCAACCACCACCGCGTTCTCCACTGCCGGGATTGCGGCGATCACTTCACCGATGAATTCCGGATTGCCGGGGGTGTCGATGATGTTGATCTTATGGTCTTTGTGGTTCAAGAATCCGAGGCTCAGGTTCAGAGACATGCGTTTGCTGATTTCTTCAGCGTCAAAATCCATGACCGTATTACCTTCGTCTATTTTACCCAACCTTGTGGTGGTGTGCGTAAGATAGAAAATCTGCTCTGCCAGGGTGGTCTTGCCGGCACCGCTGGAGCCCATGAAGAGAAGATTGCGAATTTTCTTTAAGTCGTATTCTTTCATTGTGTCCTCATACACTGTATCTCTTGTTTATATTATAAAAAACCTATCTGTGCTTGTCTATATTAGTTCAGAATATACCACTCTTTTTTACTGGCTTCTGTTGTCAATTGCTTTTTCCGCGAGCCTGTTTTTCAGTCCTTCTATCAGACTGAATGGGTTGGTTTCATCAGTAGATGATTCGCTTGTTTCAAACACACACTGCCATATTTGCACAAATGATAAAATAGGATGCAAGCAAATTAGTGTTACATTCGCCAAATACAACAGCAACCATCCTCATAATCCTTCATAGCCCCGTCCTTTGCTGCTACAGCGTTTGATGCCATCATCCTTAGGTCATCCTTATAAATTATAAGGATGACCCCAGGAAGATATAGACTTAGCCAAGCCTCGCGTATGCGGGGGAAAGCTGTGGCGGAGGTCACCGGTCAACATGTCTTCCCATTATATATGGTGCTACGGCAAGCGCCTCAATAACTGACGGTAAAGATCGATAAGGCGTTCGCCGACAACCTCGTGGGAATAGTTTTCCAAACATCGTTGCCTGATCTTTTCTTGCGAATACTCGCTATATTTCTGGCTCATAAGCGAGATAGCCTTGGCCAGAGCGAGGGGATTCTGCTTTGGCACCAGGATGCCGCACTCATCACAGAGCAGGTCTCTGGGCCCGCCGCAATTGGTCGCGATGACAGGCTTTCCGCAAGCCATTGCCTCCAAAACAACCATGCTGAAAGATTCCAGGCGGCTTGGCATCACAAAGCAATCGCAACCTTGATAGTAGCTGACAGTACTTTCAGGCTTCAGCGCGCCTAAAAGCGTTACCCTGCCTTCCAGTCCGTATTGTTCCAGCAGACGCGGCATATCTTTTTGCAGCTTGCCCTGCCCACCCCAGTTGAGATGAAAACTTGTGTTCATCTGGGAGGCTATCTTCAGGGCTTGCAGGAGGTCGGTGGCGCCCTTTTCCACATTCAAACCGGAGAGGCAAAAGAGCCTGAACATGCCATCGGAAGGGGGAGGTTTGCCAGGCTGGAATAAACTGGTATCAAGAGAATTGGGGATGACAAGGGAATCCAGATCGGTTTTGCTTTTGATCTCCTGCCGGAGAAAACTGCTCACTGAAACTATTTGGGCCGCCTCGCGCAGCGGCTCGAGGATCAAGGGGGAGATGCCCCGGGAGTTGACAAACTCCGGGAAAGGGAAAGGGCCGCTGTGCTCCGTGATAATATAGGGCACACCCAGTTTTTGGGAAAGCAGCATGGCCAGATAACCAGCAGGAAAAGCGACATGGGCATGGATAATATCAGGAGTGGCATCAAGAGTAACCTTGTTTGCCAGGCTATCGATGTTGCCCTTCAGAAAACGGCTGGTCCATGTGAGGTGGGGGATACTCAGTTCGGTTAGACCAGCTTCCAATATTCGGGTGTCATGTTTGGAAAAGACTCGTCCCTTCAGAGCGCCCAGGGAGTGCAATGGATCGCGAATCCTAAGCTGGAACTCGTTCTGTCCCCAGTTGAGGAGGGTGACATCCGCTTTTCCCGTTCTGGCCAGAGCTTTGGCTTGATTGAGGATAAAAATCCCCGCGGAGGGATTCCGCTTGTAGCGGTGCCAGGAGGGAAGTAGCAGGACTTTTGTCATTGCAGGACTTCCGCGTCAGTAGATTTGCCTGAAACGATCTGGTCAATAAGTCCCGCAAGTTTGGTAGCCAGTTTTTCCCTGGTGAAGGTGGCCACATAGTCCGTATCCGGGGTAATTTCCTCCAGAGAGTCTGTTTCCCACATATCATAGAGCTTTTTCAGGTTGGCAGCGATGCCCTGGATATCCATGTAATCAGCCACCAAGCCTGTTTTTGCACGCAAGACAGTTTGGGCAGCAATTCCCTGGGGGGGCACTATAGCCAGTATCGGCTTGCCCGAACCAAGGTATTCAAATATCTTGCCGGTAAAGACGGAATCGGTGTTTTGCCCCGAGGGGATGTATAGCAGCAGGGCATCCGCGGCAAGCATTTCGCTCAAAGCCTGCTTTTGGGAGACAAAGCCATGAAAGCTGACAAGGCTTCTGATGAGCGGGTCGGATTGGAATTTCCCCAAGACAAAGGACTTTGTGTTTCTGCCAAAGATATCCACGCGAATCTTATGGGGTGGAACCGCTTCTGACTTCAACAGCAAAGAGATTGCCGACCACAGCGAGTCAGGTTGGCGGCGGTCATAAAAGCTGCCAAAATACGCCAGATGAAAGGCATCGTCCTCCTTTTTGGAAGCCAAAACGGGGAAGTCCGACGGATCAAAGCCATTGGGAATGGTGGCCGAGGGGACTTCTGCAAGGAAGGGATATCTGGACTGAAAGTTGCCTTTCATGGCTTCAGTAAGGTAAGCAACTCCCGAACATTCTTTTAGAACTTTAAGCTCCTGCTTCAATTCTATCTTTTGGGTTCTGCGGGGGAACTTGATGTTCAGGCGTTCGGGATTGTTGGTCCATTCGTCGCGAAAATCGACGATAAAGGGTATCTGATACCTGCGTTTCAAATACAGGCCAAGAAACAGGGAAGAGGGCGGACCAGAGGATATCACCGCCGCGGAGAAAGGCACCTTTTCGCGCAGGAGCCGCCTCAGAGAGGCCTTGGCAAAGGGGAGCCACAGCAGTTCGGGATCGGGTATAAAAAGATTCTGGCGCAGGAAGGTGACAAGTCGCGAACATTTCAAACCATACAGAGCCTTGAACAGCCAATTGACATCGGGACAAAATGAGCGATGGACTTTGATTGACTCCGGTATCCCCGCAAAAAGCCCGGGGTCTTTCTGGTACTTGATCAAAAAAGGCGATACCGTTAAAACATGAATATCATAGCCAGCTTTGTGCAGATAAACCACGTTCTTTTGAGCCCGGATAGAAGCAATGCCGCCCAGAGGGGGGAAATGATATGAGATGTAAAGTATCTTTCCAGGATTCGGTTTAGCCATTATTTCACTCGGAGGCAGGCTGTTTCAGTTCATACAAGGCCATCAGCCAATAACGCTTGCGGGGGATTTTCAACCTGGCGATGGCGTTGGCCAGCTTGGTCGCCAGGGAGGATTTTGCTTTGAATTCCCTGTTGCCACAATCTGGGCAATCCATAGTGAACTGGGGATTGAACCATTGATTCAGCTGCTGCTGCCTGTAATGTAGCAAAAGGGGCCACACCCACCTTGTTTTGGGACCTAACGTCTTATGCCATTTAGCCTGCAAACCCATTAAGGAGTTAAGCCTTTTAATATCGAAGCTCTGCAGATGGCCATAGACGTGGAATACGCTTCCACAAACAGGGCACTTGACCAGACCCTGATCCAGTTGTTCCTGGTTGGGTACCGAAAGAAGCACATATCTGGCTGCTACCCTCTTTAATTCACTAATCGCTTCAGCAAGCTCCGCTTGATGCAGATGCTCCAATACTTCATTACACATACAGAGATCAAAAGACTTATCTGAAAATGGCATACTGGATACCGAGCCAAGGATCTTTGGGGTTTGCACATGTTCCAGGGCAGCGGGAGACAGATCCAGTCCCACGATGGCGTAGAAATTGCCCAATTCGTTTGTTATGGCCCCGTTACCACAACCGGCATCCAGAATGGTGGAGACGTCATCGGGAATGATACGCTTAATCAGTTCCAGTCGCTGTTTGATAAGTCCGGCAGCATCGTAGTTTTTCCAAGTTTCTTTAGAGAAAATATCCATATCAATCCAATATTTTACGTTTATACAGGGCATTGAGGAACAGCTCTTTGAGCAGGAGAAAATCATAGGGCAATATGGCTTTCAGCAGGTATCCGAAAACCACATAGGCAATAAAAAAGACAAGCAAGCCCAAAGCTGAGAACAGATAACCCGGGTTCGCCCTGACAGTGAAATAGGCAAACGCCCCGGCAACAACCGCCGCCAAAGCCGTTCGCAAAATGGCCGCGCAGGGGAATAGGGCTGCCAGGGAGAGCCTCAGCTTGTGTCTGATCCAATAAAGATACACGCCGGCTGAGATCCAGGTCACCAAAACAGTTGCCAGGGCTGCGCCGATCATGCCTATCTGCCTAACCAGGATGAGGTTCAGGACAAGGTTGAACAGGAGGGTCAGGATCGCGTTATACATAACATATCTGGTTTTTCCCAAAGCCATGAATATGATGCCGAAAGTTGCTATACGCAAGGGGAGAATCAGCAGATATACTCTGAAAACTGGAACGGACGCCTCATATTGGCTGGTGTATAAAAGAGTGATCAATGGCTTGGCGAGGATAAAGAAGATAACGCACAAAGGCAGAATGAGGAGGGCGTTTTTCCGCACCGCAGCGCGAAAGGTAGTTGCCAGAGTATCAGTATCCGTACTGATATGGGGTAGCAGAACAGAATTCACTGAATTGGAAAGGATGGAGACAAAGGGCAGCTCCATGGCGCCAATCGAAAAGACGGCAAAATCTGCAGGACGGAAGAACCCGGAAATGACGAACTTATCAAGTTGGATAGATAGCATTCCGATAATAGACGATAGCCCAAGGGGAAGGGAGTATTGGAGCAAGCCGTGTAAAAACTCCACATCGAACCCCACTTTGGCCCTGTAATAGACAAGATTGTAATGGGCGAAGCCCCACTGCAAAAAGGCGGAAAGCATCACTCCCAAAACAGTGTAGGCGAGGTTTTTGGTCAGGATGGCCAGACCAAGGATCAGAACTGTATCCGTGACTACGCTGAAGATGGTGAACCAGGCTGTTTTCTGTGGTTGCTTGAGACCCAGCATCAGTGCTGAATAGATCTGGGTGATAAACATGAACAGGGGATACACCGCGAAAAGTACCAGCAATTGGCTTATGCCGGGATTATGGAATTTGTCTGCGATCAGATGCCTGAAAGCCAATATCCCCAAGCTGAAGATAAAAGCCAGGATCGTGATCAGGTTTACTACTTTACTAATGTATTCGCGTTTGGAATCGATATGGCGAAGCTTGGGCAGCAAGACCATCACGCTCTGGGGTATTCCAAGCAACAGCAGGGTGGAAAAGGTTGTATAGATGAGAAAGAGCTGCCGGTACGAACCCAGGTCTGCGGGGGTTAGAATGCGGGCCAGGATAATTCCTACCAAAGACTTGAATCCAAAGCGGATGAACTCTGCGGCGGTAAGTAGCCCGGCTTGTTTACTGCGTTGGTAGCTCAATTGGAAAGCTCCTCGATAGTCACGGGAGTCAAAATCTCAAACCTGTCTTGCCCACGATGGAGGCTGGCGGCGTAAAGCCCCGGAGCGATTAACTCTCCGTTTGACAAAATCCCATCCCAACGGTCGGAATTCACCCCTTGCAGATAGAATGAATCCCGAGTGTAGATTACATTATGCGAAGCGTCGCGGATTTCCAAGGTCCATACGCCTGATTCTCTCACCTTGGGATACAAACGGTATCCGCGGTTGACGTCCAAAACCCTGACATCTTCTCCCGTGGAATCCAGCTCTGCATCGGTTGAACGCAACAGTTTGTTGTCTAGACGCGCGACCGTCTGGCCTGTGTATGCCATATCGGCCAGAACATCCAGTGCCCGGTCTATGGACAAGCCATCGTAACTGAAAAGGGAGATTCCCCCAAAGCCCTTTGACCTGACTGTCTCGATACGGGCCGCGAGTTCGGTTATACTGTATGATGGGCCGTTTTTGTTTGGTAAAAGGGATTTGTTTCCATTATTCCAGGCTCGCAACCCAATCACAATCCGGTCATTCATCCGCATGGCTTCCATTTGCCTCAGCTGTCTGTCAAACTCGCCTCTGTCGAGGCTGTAAGCCATGGGGAACGCGTAATCGATGTAACCCCGTTGCAGCCAGTCCAGCCAGTCTTGTGCATAAAGGTTTATGGCATTTGCGTAATCCGCCATGACTGCCGCGCTCAGGATGATATTGGGGGCCAGGGTATCCAACAAGGCTCTGGTGCGCTGCACAAAGCTTGTAACCTGAAGCTGTCTCCACTGGTTGAAGCTCATGGAAGAATCAGCCAATTCCTCCCGATAACGTTGCACAGATATTGGATGATAGCCCAGATCGGCTTCCGGATACCTGATGTAGTCCAGATGAACCCCATCAAGCTCCGGATATCCGCAAACGATGTCGCCGATCACATTCAGCAAGTAATCCTGCACCTGTGGTATGCCGGGATCGATGAAATAACCGAATTGGGAGCTCGATTGCTGGCGTTTGTTTTTGCTGTCGTAGGTTATCCAGTCCGGTTGTTGTGTGTAGATATAGTTTTGCCGGATTCTGAGCGAGTCCGTGGGAGTAGCATTGAAAACCACAATCCAGGCATGTAAGCGCAGGTTCTTTTTGTGGGCTTCCTCCAGAGCGTAGGCCAGAGGGTCGAAGTCCAAACCATTCAGGATATAGCTTGGAGGCTCTGGATTGGGATAAGGGTCGGGAGTCCTGTTGGTCTGGTAAAGCGCGTCCGAGCGATAACGCACTTCTAACATAACATCGGTTTGCCGCGCGGAAACAGCATCGGCGATGATCTTGTCTATCTTCTGAGGCGTATTGGTGCTCCAGGGAAGAATCCAAATAGCCCTGATCTCTGCCTGAAGCAGGCAGGAAAAACCGAGACAAGCCACCATCAGCAAAAGGAGTCTGATACTATTTCGCATCATCAGCGAGACCACGGGGATGGACATTTGTTACTTTAACATCCGAAGAACCGTCTTTAAATCGTAGCTTCAGCATGTCTTCAGGACTGATTTGCTCCACGGAGGAAACAGGTTTACCATCCTTGGAGACAAAGCAGCAGCCCCTGTCGAGAATTCTTTGCGGTGAATAACCTTCCAGGCGTAATCTCAACTGTTCAAGGCGGTTTTTGTTTTCAAGCATTGCCAGGGAGAGGGAGTATCCCAGGGACATTTGCATCTCTCTTAGACGTTGGCTCAAAATGAGCTTGTATTGAGCGTGGTGGCTTTTCAGTTTGTTCTCCGCCATGCTTTTTCGTAATTCCAATTGATGCAGCCTGCTTTTCAGGGACGACTGTATCTGGAGCAGCGCCAGATTCGCCATGTCCACCCTCTGATTCATGCTCAGCCACAATCTTTCCGGATTCAAGCGGGCAAACTCCAACTTGCTTTCACCTAAAGCGCTCCTGCAACGGTCAACTTTGCTGGAGGCCATAATCTTCATGCGCGACTCAAGCGAAGCCAGGTAAGCCAGCAGGTCTGCCTTGTCAGGGACAGCAATCTCGGCGGCAGCAGATGGAGTGGGCGCGCGAAGGTCAGCCACAAAGTCCGCAATGGTAAAGTCTATCTCGTGTCCGACGGCCGAGATTACAGGCAGCCGGGAGGCGAATATCTCTCGGGCAAGGTTTTCGTCATTGAAGCAAAAAAGGTCTTCCTGCGAGCCACCTCCCCTGGTGAGGATGATCAGATCAACATCCTTGACTTGATTGAAGTACTTTATACCCGCTATAAGCTGAGCGGGAGCGCCGGTTCCCTGAACTTGGGCGGGATAAACGTCCACCTCCACGGGGAAACGCCTTGAGAGCACATTGCGGATATCCTGCAAAGCGGCTCCGGTGGGAGAAGTAATGATCCCGATGCGCCTCGGGTAACGGGGAAGGGTTTGTTTGGCTGCCGGGTCGAAAAGGCCTTCTTCTTGTAGTTTCTTCTTCAGAAGCTCGAAGCGGAGGGCCAGCTCTCCCTTGCCTGCCAGGCTCATGGATTGCACGTTCAGGCTGTAAGTGCCGCCTTTTTCATACACGGTCAGCTTTCCAAAGCAGATAACCTCCATCCCGTTTTCCGGCTCAAAATCCAGTGTCAGGTTGGCGTAGCGGAAAAAGGTGCAGCGCAAGGTGGAGTTGTCGTCCTTGAGATTGAAATAGAGGTGTCCCGAGCTGTGCCGGGTGAAATTGCTAACCTCGCCCCTGATATACAGAGGCTCTATCTGCGTTTCGATGACCTGCTTGAGGTGGCTGGTAATCTCGAAAACGCTAAAAACTATCAGTTCGTCTGTCATTATCTAATCACTATGTACACTTGCCTGCAAACCTAATGTATCAGCACTATCTTGCGCGTTTCAAACTTGCTTCCCTGTTCCAATCTGATAAAGTAAACACCGGAAGCCACTAGTTGTCCATGGGTGTTGCGGGCATTCCAAGTATAAACGTGTTTTCCCTCCGGAAGCTGTCCTTGGGTAAGTTTCTGAACCAACTGTCCCCTGATATTATAGATTGCCAGTCTTGTTTTGGAGCTTTTGCTTACATTAAATGTGATGTGAACTTCAGTTTTGAATGGATTGGGGTGACTGGAAAGACCCAATGACGCGGGTGGAGTATAGGTTCTGGTGGAGCTGGCAGGGTTAAGTTTTTGTTCTGTCAGCCTCACATTGATGGATTTGGGGTTTTCACTTGTTTTAAGCTGTATCCAGTAATAATTGTTGGGACAAATGATGTTGCTAAGTTCACGCTGGGGAGCCCACGGCGTCCATTCTATCAGTCCAACGTTGTCAAACATGGCTTGGGCGGTTCCTGTTCCAGAATTGGTGCAAGTAAGGCGAATATCGTAATACCAGGCGTTGGCGGGGATGCTCAGTTCTTTCTGATACCAGGTCCAGTCTGTAGTGCCGTTTATATCTGCGCTGATGTATTCATAGCCAACCATGTATCCATCGCGGGCATTGTAGTAGCGGATCATAATGTTCGCGCTCGAGGCGTTCACTGTCTTGATCCAGCCATGCAGGGTAAAGCTTTTGGTGTTGTCATACCATTTGCAGCGTTTCTTGATGGTGGCAGTTTTTGTGTTGCCTGCCGTTGCGGTAAGCAGGGCGCTGCGCAGGCCGTCAAAAGCGCCTTGGTAAGTAAACTCATCCACATCCCACAAAGTGCAGCCCTCATCTTCAAAATTGCCATACCAGACAGTCTCGGCGCCAAAACGTGCCTGCGCGTCAGTGACCGGACTAACCGAGTCAAGTGACCGAATACTGCCGTAACGGGGCAGTTTGAAAGGTTGGGTTAGATTCACGGATGCTGACTGTGGATAGAGATGCTGATTGTAAACATAATGATGGCTCGTGACATTTGCTTCCGTGTTTGAGACCAGCACTTTGGCAGACATGTCTTGATGGTCCACCGTTAATTTGGTATTCATTTGGCTGCTGCGCATGGCCAGATAATCCAGGATATGGCTTCCCAACTGGCCTGTGGCGGGCTTGGGGATGTAGCTGTCGATAAACACCGGTTTTACAGTATAGTTTGAAAAGCCTTCCCGATCCGCATCCGCATAGAGGATCATGGAGGGCATGGTCTCTGGATACTCCAGGTCAAAGGCGAAATTACCCAAAGAATGGGCTATCAGTTTGCCCTGATAGATTTCCAAACCTTGTATGATGTGTGGATGGTGCACTATGACCAGATCAGCACCCGAATCAATGGCAAAGTGCCTGATTGCCACATCCCACATGTGAGGAACGTCTGTTTTGAGCAGATAGTCCTCATCTTCCACATCCCCCGCAAAGGGATTACCCTTGTCATAACCGCTGCCAGGAGCCAGGGAATACTCGCTGCCTCCATGCAGTTCCATCACTTTCAAATCTGCCACACCCTCCACCGCGGCCAGTTGTTGCAGTATATAATAAGGGGTCATGTAGGCAAAGCCGAACTTATTGTAACCCGCCTGCAGATAGGGTTGGGCGTTGTTATATTGCCCGGTGCGGTCGCTGCTTGCCAAAAAGGCTATATTGAGGCCATTGCGGTTGATAAAAGATGGGGTGTAAGCCTCATAGGAGTTAGCTCCGGCGCCGCTGAAGGCGATCCCATTCTGTTCCAGCAGGCCTGTCATCTGGCTTAGCCCTTCCAAGCCATAATCCAGGGTATGGTTGTTGGCAAGGGAAACCTTGTCTATTCCCGCGTAAACCAGGCCGCTGATATTGGCTGGATTGCCCCGGTAAGCTACGCTTTTGGTGGGGTGGCGATTGCCCTGGTTTGTCAGCACCACTTCCAGGTTTGCCACTGTGATGTCGGCCGCGTTGCCAAGCATGTCAAGGGTGGGGGCGAAGATGGCGTTGACTCCCTGGTTGGGTATAATGCCGTCCCCGGATTCATATCTGCGCGCCAGCATAATGTCGCCGACAAAATTCATCCGCAATGGCAGGGTGTCAGGCCCCTGATCCATATCGACCAGACACGATGCCAGTCCCCACCTGCCTGTGCTATCGGTCACTTTCAACGTCGTCCTGTAGGGATGGTTGTCGGTGACCGTGTAAACATGGTAGGGATCGGCTTCGGAGCTGGACAGGCTGTCGCCGAAATCCCAGGAATAGGTAAAACTGTTGCTGTCGGGATCGATAACGCTGCTGTAGAACTGCACTCCCACAATGCGCTTTCCCGAGCTGTTTCTGCCCTGAAAGCTGATCTGGTGGGACACCGAAACCGTGGGAGCCACACCAATATCCGAACTGATATCGATAATGGTATCCAGATATAAGCTCCTGTTGCTTACTCCATCCAAGTCGTTGACATAGATCAGTGAATTGATCTGGGGCAGATAATCGAAAAAGGAATACCAGTCACTGGCAATGGGCAGTTGGTAGAGGTTCCAGACGTCATCCGAAAAAGCTCCCTGATAGACAGGAACCCAAGTTTCGAGATCCAGGACAAGCGAACCGGAGAACGAGTAAAAGAGCTCATTGATGCCGTCGCTGAAACCGATGCCCTGGATTTTGGCTCCGTTGGAGGTTTTGGCGGCGACCTGGAATACCGCTCCCGAATCTACCGCCACCGGGTTTATAAACTGTTGTTTCCAGGTGTTACCATAGAGGTGAAGAGACCAGGCGCTTCCGTTGTGGGTGCCAGAACTGGTCAATTGCCAGGAATTGGGGCTCAGGTCTTCATCTTCCCAGGATACCAGGTTCACATAGCCGCTTTCAAAATCCTCGATAGTGTCATATCTCAAATCCGCAAACATGATCTGCGGCATGAGCGACAACACCCCAAGCGAAATCAGCAAGGTGCAAATCCCGGGTTTCCTGCTTGTTTTCATCCGTATCTCTCTTCAGCTCTGTAAAGAGTGGGGAGCGTCTCCCCAAAGAGGCGCTCCCATGTTTTATTATGCTTCAATGCCAGCCTTCAGGGCTCGCAGGTTTGCTTCGATGATCAGTTCACCCTTGCTGGCAAAGATGGTTTTGATTGCTTCTTCGATCTCTTGCGCCGTAAAGCCCAGATGCTTAATCGCCGCGCCCAGGACAACGATGTTCATGGCCCGGTTGGCCTTCACCTCTTTGGCGATGGCGTCCGCGTCAATCAATACATGGTTTGTGTATTTCTTTATCTCCGCGTATATCTTTTCCTCATCGGGATAGACGGCGATGTTTTTGAAAGGGGTTTTGTTCGCGATCAGCCAACCGTCGGAAGCCAGATAGGGCAGATAGCGCAAAGCTTCCATGGGTTCCACTGCCAGGATCATGTCCGCCTGGCCAAAGGGGATCAGGTCGCTCCAGATCGGGCTGTCGGAAAGGCGCAAATGGGACTGCACGTCCCCGCCCCGCTGGCTCATGCCGTGCACCTCGGCCTGCTTGAGATTCCAGCCGCGTTTGAGGGCTGCCGTGCCAATAATCGTAGCAATGGTCAGGATGCCTTGTCCGCCCACGCCACCCAGGATTATATCTTTCTTCATGATGGTATCTCCATTTTGTTTTTCTTTTTCAGCGTTTGCACGCACTCACGCCGGGGGATGATCACAGATACTCCCTCGTAGGCCAGTTCTTCCTTATAGACGGCTACCATTTCGTCCCAGTTGGCTTTGAGGGGCTTGAACACCCTGATGTGTTCCCTGGCAACGCCCAGGCCGGCGCAGATGTCTTCCAGCTTGCCAAAGGCGGTGTAGTCCTGTCCTCCGGTCATGCCTGTGGTGGAGTTGTCCAGAATCACGATCACGACATTGGCGTTTTCGTAGATGCAATCCAGGAGGCCGGTCATTCCAGAGTGGGAGAAGGTGGAGTCCCCGATCACGGCGACGGCGGGATACAAGCCGGCGTCAGAGGCGCCTTTGGCCATGGTGATGCTGGCTCCCATGTCCACGCAGGAATTGATGGCGTTGTAGGGGGGCATGAAGCCAAGGGTGTAGCAGCCGATGTCACTGAAAACGTGTCCCCTTCCGTATTCCTTGAGGGCTTCGCTCAGGGCCAGGAAGCTGTCAGCGTGGGGGCATCCCACGCACAAAGCAGGCGGACGGGGGCTGACCACTTCAGGTATGGGTTGGCCCATGGTGTCGGGCAGGCCCAAAGCCTGGGCGACCTTGTTGGGATTGAGTTCTCCATCCCTCGGGATGCTGCCGTCCAGCCTTCCCTTGATCGGTTTGCTGCCTTTCCACGCCAGGCCTTTGAGCATATCCTCCACCAGAGGCATGCCCTCTTCCAGCACCAGCAGGCTGTCGCAACTGTCATAAAGCTCGCGCAATTCCTTAACAGGCAGGGGATACTGGCAAATCTTGACCACGGGGTGGGGTATTGGCTTGCCCTGATACGCTTCGCGCAGATAGTTGTAGGCCAGGCCGGTGGCCACAATGCCCAGGGATTTGTCGCTTCCGCTCATATCGCATGAATTGAAGGGGCTGCTTTTGGATTCCTGTTCGAAGTCCTTTTGCAATTCGATCAGGTGTTTGTATTTTTTGCGCGCCACGGCTGGGAGCAGCATGAACTGAAACAGGTCATCCGGTTTCTTCATCTGATTCTGCGGCAATGCCTGCCTGGTTTTCACGCCTGCCCGGGAATGCGAAAGACGGGTCGTCAGGCGGATCAATACAGGAACCTTGTATTTTTCGGAAAGCTCGAAGCCGTGAAAGGCCATGTCGTAGCATTCCTGTTGGTTGGAAGGCTCCAATACCGGGATCATGGCAAACTTGCCGTAAAAACGGGAATCCTGCTCGTTCTGCGATGAATGCATGCTGGGATCGTCCGCCACCACAACCAGCAGTCCGCCGTTTGCGCCTGTGAAGGCAGAGTTCATAAAGGGGTCTGCCGCGACGTTCAGACCCACGTGTTTCATTGTCACCAGCGCCCGTTTTCCGGTGTAACTCATTCCGATGGCTGTCTCCATTGCGGTCTTTTCATTGGAAGACCAGGTGCGGTGGACATTGTTTGCTTCCGCTTGTTTGCTGCGCTGGGCGTATTCGATGATCTCGGTGGAAGGTGTGCCGGGATAACCGTAGAATCCGGAGATTCCCGCATCCAGAGCGCCCTGCGCCAAGGCTTCGTCGCCCAGTAACATCATGTTTTCCATAATGGTGCTCCTTTATCTTTTTATATGTTAGTTAGTTTCTGCCGCGCAAATGCTTAGCTTGTCCATGCGGAGGGCAAAACAAAAGATTTTGCGCATTTTTACAGTCTCTGGATAGCTCCAAAAAAGTCAAGAACAAAGTGCTGAAAATGCCTCGTTTCATCAATGAGGCTTTTCGTTTTTGAAGATTTGCGAATGACGTTGGCAGACCGGATGGGTATATCGCAACTGATAACGGCTCATGCAGATACCTGTTCTGTATCCCTGATACTTTGATCTCTTCCTGACCTCCCACTGATGCCCGGGCGATTGACAACCCGGCGATTGGTCAGCGATCAATGAGCGATCAATGTGCGATGAGCGTATGAGGGGCGTGGGTGATACTTTTTAACCTGGATTATTTCACGGGATTCCCATTCCACCATTCCACCTTTCCACCATTCCACCTCAAAAACACCTTTCCACCTATCGTAGCACCTATATATTATAGAGGGATGGGCCTCATTTGCATAACCCTCTCCGGCGTGGGTCTTCCTGGGGTCAACCTTATAATTTATAAGGATGACCTAAGGATGATGGCACAAAAGCCAGTAGCAGCGAAGGAGGGAGATATGAAGGATTATGGAGAAGCTTGTGATTATTATATGGAGAGGTGAAAAGGTGAAATGGTGAAATGGTGGAACAAGGCGGTTCGGCGACCGCCTGTGCTGTACCGGCGCTTGCATAGCGCCGATCAGAAAGACCAGCCAGACACGAAACATACACCCAACAGACTACATTCCGTGTCATCCTGGCCTGTCGGGGTTCCCGCCGAAGCGCGTAGCGGTTTGGTAGGGTGACTTGACCCGGGATCCAGACTTATTCATTCGGCAATCAGTCTAAGCTTACAAGTCCGTATCTATAACGTTAAAGGTCAGTTGGTAAACACTCTGGTGAGTGAATACAAGAGCAAAGGAAACTATCAAACAGTCTGGCAGGGAAAGGACTCCAATGGCCGATCTGTAGCTTCCGGCCTTTACTTCGCCCGCTTTGTGTCAGGTGGAAAATCAATCAGCGGTAAAATGCTGATGATGAAGTAGAAACAAATGTTATTAAAAACAAGTCTGGGGTAACTCGGGCTTTTCTGTTTGAACGACTTTATAAACTCAAACTTGCCAGGTTAATGGAGTGTGATATCTGCTCCATGGGTTTTCAGAAAGAGAAAGCGCCACTTACAAATTGCTTGACGTGGACAGGCTTTCCAAAAGAAGAGTCATTCATAGAAAAATTATCCTGTTTGAGGTACCAATGAATTATGACGTGGTGATAATCGGAGGCGGGCCGGCTGGCCTTAGCGCGGCAATATATAGCGCCAGAGGCGGCTTGAAGACCGCGGTGATAGAAAAGGCGCTGGTCGGCGGACAGATCAACGTGACTGACGAAGTGGAGAATTATCCTGGCTTTGAAGAGCCGCTTTCCGGCTTTGACCTCACCGACCGCATGAGAAAACAAGCAGAGCGTTTCAAGGCGCAATTCATAGATGAAGAGGTGACCTCCATCGCAATGGACGGGCTTTACAAAATCGTGGAAACCAGTGACAACAAGTATCGCGCTAAAAGCCTGATCATCTGTACAGGCGCACATCCGCGCAAACTGGATGTTCCCGGCGAAGACGAATTCACAGGCCGGGGCGTGTCCTATTGCGCCACCTGCGATGGAGCCCTCTACCGTGACAAGGTTGTGGCTGTGGTCGGCGGCGGGGATTCCGCCGTGCAGGAAGCGTTGTTCCTGACCCGCTTTGCCAGTAAGGTGTATATCATCCACAGAAGGGATGAGCTGCGCGCGCAAAAGATCATCCAGGAGCGGGCTTTCAGGAATCCCAAGGTCGAATTCATCTGGGATACTGTGGTTCTCTCAATCAAGGGTGAAAAAAAGATAGAGAAACTGGAGTTGTTCAACCGCAAAACAGAAAAAGCCAGTTTCGTGGATGTGGACGGCGTCTTCATCTATGTCGGCATACTGCCCAACCATGAACTGTTTGAATCAATGCTCAAACTGGATGGCTCGGGATTTGTGATTACAGATGATAACATGCACACAAACCTGCCCGGCATCTATGCCGCGGGAGATATCCGCCACACGGTGCTGCGCCAGGTGGTTACGGCCACCAGCGATGGTGCAGTGGCGGCATGGAGCGCGGAGAATTGGATTATGGAAAACTTCGAGACCGTAGAAGGGAACAAGGACTGAATCAGTGTTTAGCAGCAAAGATATCCGTCAGAGTTTTCTGGACTTCTTCCGAGCCAGAGGCCATACATTTATAGCTTCCTCGCCGGTGGTTCCGGAGGGGGATCCAACCCTGCTGTTTACCAACGCGGGAATGAACCAGTTTAAAAACATCTTCCTCGGCTTGCATGAGCCATCCGTACCGCGGGCAGTCAACAGCCAGAAATGCATCCGCGCTGGCGGCAAACACAACGATCTGGAAGAGGTCGGCAAAGATGGTTACCATCACACCTTCTTTGAAATGTTGGGCAACTGGTCTTTTGGGGATTATTACAAAAAAGAAGCCATCGAATGGGCATGGGAACTGCTCACCGAAGTCTGGAAGCTACCCAAAGACAAGCTATATGCCACTGTCCACGATTCCGACCAGGAAGCCTATGAACTGTGGAAAAAACAGACGGATATCGATCCGGAGCGTGTTTCTTTCCACGGCGACAAAGACAATTTTTGGGAAATGGGGGAGACCGGGCCTTGCGGACCTTGCAGCGAAATCCATATCGACAGGGGCGAAGCTTTCTGCAGCAAAAATGGCGTTGAAGGCCACGTCTGCGCGGTGAACGGAGATTGCGGACGCTACATCGAGCTTTGGAACCTGGTTTTCATCCAGTACAACCGGGAAAAAGACCGCTCACTGACACCACTGAAACACAAGTATGTGGATACCGGGGCTGGCCTGGAAAGGGTAGCGCAGGTGCTGCAAAACAAGAGCAGCAACTATGAGACCGACCTGTTTATGCCTATCATAGACAAGATCTCGCAGTTGAGCGGAAAAGAGTATGATCCGGAAACGGGTGTCTCCCACCGGGTGATAGCCGACCACATCCGCTGCCTCTGTTTTGCCCTTGCCGACGGTGGGTTCCCCTCAAACGAAGGCAGGGGTTACGTGTTGCGCAGGATATTGCGCCGGGCCGCCCGGCATGGCAGGCTCCTGGGCTTCGCCGAGCCTTTCATGTTTCATCTGGTGGAGACCGTGACGGAGATCATGGGCCACCATTTTCTGGAGCTGTCAGGTAAGGAAGCATATATCAAGATGGTGATCCAGTCTGAGGAAGAGCGGTTCAACCATACCCTGGATACAGGTTTGCAACGCTTTGACGAAATCTACGCCCGCCTGGAGGGCGACCTTATCCCCGGAAAAGAGGCTTTTGCGCTCTACGATACCTATGGCTTCCCTCTTGACCTGACATTGCTGCTGGCGGAAGAAAAGCATTTGCGTGTGGATACCAAAGGCTTCGAGGAAGAGATGGAGCTTCAGCGCAAAAAAGCCAGGGAAAGCTCAAAATTTGCCCTCGACGCGGTCAATTCCGATTGGGTAGAGTTGGAACCTTCTACTCCGACTGAGTTTATCGGGTATGACCAGCAGCGCGCCGAATGCCGCATCCAACGCTATCTGATTGCCGATGACGGACAACTGCATCTGCAACTGAACCAGACCCCGTTCTACGCTGAGTCAGGCGGACAGGTGGGAGATACCGGAAAGATCCACAATGACGACTTTGAGATGGAAGTGAGCAACGTGGTCAAGAGCGGGGATTTCTTTGTCCATATCGGAACAATAACCCGCGGACAGGTCTTACCGCGTCCGGTGATTGCCGAGATCGATGTTTCCCGCCGGAAGGACACAGCCCGCAACCATACTGCCACCCATCTGCTGCACAAAGCCCTGCGTTCCGTATTGGGTGAGCATGTGCAGCAAAAGGGTTCGCTGGTGAGCCCACATCATCTGCGCTTTGATTTCACCCATGTGAAAGGACTGAATAGAAATCAGGTCACCGCCATCGAGAATATTGTCAACCAGGCCGTGCGTGAAAACCGCCCGGTCAGCATTGCCATCAAACCAATCGCCGAGGCCAGGGCTGAAGGAGCCATTGCCCTGTTTGGCGAGAAATACTCTGAACAGGTGAGAGTGGTTAGCGTGCAAGGGTTTTCACAGGAGCTCTGCGGAGGCACCCACGTCCGCGCCACAGGTGAGATTGGCCTTTTCAAGATAATTTCCGAGAGCTCTTCGGCCGCGGGCATTCGCAGGATCGAGGCGGTAACCGGCACTGCTGCAGATGAGTTTGTCCTGGCTCTCCAGGATGCTCAGACGCGCTTGTCTGAAAAACTGCACGTTCCGGAAAAAATGTTGGAAAGCAAATTGGAAGCCTTGCTCACCCAGCTTCATGAACAGGAAGCGAAGATCAAACATTTGGAGGTCCTGGACAGCGGAAATGAAGCGGAAAAGCTGATGCAATCTGCAAAGCAGCTTGAAGGCTTTCGTTTGTTGGCGGCTGAGGTCAATTCTGACCCTGCCAGGCTGAGAGAATTGGGCGACTACCTGAAAAGCAAATACAGCGATACGATAGCTGTGATTTTCAGCCCCACGGAAGAAAAAGTATCAATACTGGCAATTGTGGGGCAGAGCCTGCTGTCAAAGTATCATGCCGGTAAAATCGTTTCTGCGGTTGCTTCCCGCATGGGAGGAAAAGGCGGTGGAAGGGCTGATTCCGCGATGGCAGGAGGCAAGGATAGAACGCAGATACCAGCCATTATCAAGGACCTGCCTGAAATCATAGCCCAATCTGTCCAATGAAGATACTTCTGCTCAGGCTGAGTTCGATGGGAGATATCATCCTCACTCAGTCCGTTGTGGCAGAGTTGAGGCAGTTGTATCCCCAGGCGCAAATCCACTACTGCAGCAAGAGCCAGTACGCGGACTTGGTGCGGATGCTGGATGATGAACTGGTTTTTGTGCCCTATAGCAAAACGCTAGGCTGGCATCTCTCGCTACTCAAGGAACAATACAATATCCTGATCGATCTGCACGGAAAGTTTTCCACCTGGCTGATCAGATGTATCGTCCCTGCCCGCAGAAAAGCCACTTATGGCAAACAAAGGCGGTTGAGGAAATCCATTGTAAACAAGACAACTGATACTGCCATTGAATCCACCGTCCGTCTGTACTATTCCTCTCTGGATAAATTGTTTAACAACGCGTCCTATCTGCGTAAGCCATTGCTGCACCCCAAACTGAGCATCCGCGAATCCTCCTGTGACGGTTTGCCAGAGCGGATTGATGGTAAAAAGCTTATCGCTATATTTGTGGGTGCCGCGCATCCAACAAAGACCTATCCTATCCAATTGTATCGGGAGCTGTTGTCTATTCTGGGCGACAGATATCAGGTCTGGCTGCTGGGAGACAATCAGGATAGAGAACCAGCCAGCATTCTGGCGCGGGAGTTTTCCGCATCACACAATCTTTGTGGCAGGTTTGGATTTGCGGAACTGGCACAGGTGGTGGCGCAGACCGATCTGGTAATTAGCGGCGACACAGGCCCCATGCACATGGCGGCAGCTTTGGGAAGGAAACAGATAGCGATCTTTGGGGGCACCCACCCCAAACTGGGTTTTGCGCCTTTGAACGAATCTGCCAAAATACTATGTGCCAATCTGCCCTGTCAGCCATGTTCTTTGCACGGCTTGGAACGTTGTCCCCTACAGCACTTCAGGTGCATGCTGGATATCTCGCCTCAGAGGATAGTGGAATTGATAGAAGAGCTGATAGGCGGATAAAAACGAGGTTTATACTATTTCGTTTATGATATTACAACTGGCTCTCATTTTCAAAGACTGGATCACGGGTCAAGCCCGTAATGACATAGTATATAGTCTGGTGGGACTTGCTACGGGGGAACCTTTCCACCATTTCACCTTTCCATCTTTCCACGATCTTTTCGTAGCACCTATATATTATGAGGGGGGATGCTCCTCATTTGAATCCCCCTCTCTGGCGTGGGTCTTCCTGGGGTCAACCTTATAATTTATAAGGATGACCTAAGGATGATGGCACAAAAGCCAGTAGCAGCAAAGGAGGGCGCTATGAAGGATATTGCGGATTATATAGGGTTATTTATGCAGTTGTCAAGGAATTGATGCCGGTTGTTTTCAGGTTGGGTTGTTGTTTCCAGAAGACTGGATCACGGGTAAGGTTACCCTACCAAACCGCTACGCGCTTCGGCGGGGACCCCGATTGCCCGTGATGACGCGGCTTTGGTGTCTGGTGGGACTTGTTTCGTAAAAATGCAAAATATAGCTTGATGAAAGCGAATTGGTATTAGATCCGAAAAGCTTCGCTCTGGATGAGCAATTCCTTTATGACAGTGGTGTTTTCCGCGTGATTGATCTTTTGCCTTAAATCCGCGCCGCCGGGAAATCCCTTGGTGTAATGGCAAAGCTGGGAGCGCAGTTCTTTGGTGACCACTCTTTCTGGTTTATAGGAAAGGGCAAGGTCGATCTGGCTAAAGATGGTTTCCAGCATCTGGGTTTTGGTGACTGGAGAATAATCCCCTGTAAGTGACAACTCACGAATCTGCTTGAAGATCCAAGGCCTTCCCAAAGCGCCTCTTCCGATCATAACAGAGTCGCAGCCCGTGGTGGAGTACATTCGCGCCGCATCTTCGGGAGACTTGATATCTCCGTTTCCAATCAAAGGAATGCTTAGCTTTTGTTTGAGCATGCGGATATGCTCCCAATCTGCTTGACCGGAAAACATCTGAGGCTGAGTGCGTGGATGCAGGCAGAGAAAATCGACTCCCGCTTCCTGCAAGCCGAGCCCCATTTCCAGGTAGTTGACAGAGCGAGAGTCCCATCCACTGCGAATCTTGGCTCCCAAAGGCACAAGTCCTGCAAGAGCAGCTTTAACTTCCCTCACGATTGCCGCAGCACGCTGGGGGTCTTTCATCAACGCTGATCCAGCCCCACGCTTGACCACTTTCTTCACCGGACATCCCATATTCAGATCGATAAAATCAGGCTTGTATTGAAGGCAGAAATCCGCCGCCCTGGACATCACCACTGGGTCTGAGCCAAAGATCTGAATACCCAAAGGTCTCTCGGCTTCTGAAAACTTTATATATTGCACTGTCTTAACCGAGTCCCGGATCAGCCCGTCAGCGCTTACCATCTCGCTTACAAGAACGTCAGCACCGTTGGCTTTGCATAGTTGCCTGAATGCCTGATCTGTAAAACCAGCCAGTGGAGCCAGCCATAATTTATTATCAATTATATGAGTTAACTTACTCATTCAGATGTGATAGATGTTCTTGATCTGGTTAACATCTATTTTGTCAATCAATTCTGCTTCAAGCGAGTCTCTGGCATACTCCATATACAAACCGGAATCCAGAAAGATATCCATCAAATCGCCATCCAGTTCGCCCTTGCAAACAGCTTTGGCAAGTATACTCAAGGACTCAGACAGGGAGTAAGGGGTTTTATATGGGCGATCAGAAGCAGTGATGGCCTCAAATATATCTGCCATGGCCAGGATGCGAGACTGTATCGATAGCTGCTCAGCTTTCAAGCCACGTGGATAACCGGTGCCCAGCAAATTCTCGTGGTGCGAGGCCGCAATGTTCGCAACATTTTGATACTTTTTGGGGAAGCTAAGCTGCGAAAGCAGTTCCAAAGTGATCCAGACATGCTCCCGCATCAGCTTTTTTTCTTCCGGATTCAAGGTGCCTTGCTGCACTTTGAGGTTAAGCTTTTCATCCGGGCTTAGCAGATAGTATTCTTCACCATCATACTCGATGTGGATATCAGCCAGTGTTTGCACCCTGTCCAACACTTCTTCCGAAAGATACTCCTCAGTTTCGTTAATCTGCCGCAGCCATTCAAACTGTTTATCCAGCCAGTCCTCCAATTCTTTCACAGGAACCTGGGTGCCAAAATTGGATAGGACAAAATCCGCGAAATCCTCTGTTTGCATCCTTTCTTTCAATAAGCGGCACAATAGCTTCATGCGTGAAAACCGAAGCATGACCAGGTCGATTTTGTCCAAAACGCCAAGCAAGCGAGTGCTTTTATCGATAATGTATTTGGGAGTTACAATTTTTCCGAGGTCATGGGTTAAGGCAGCCATAGAGAGCTCGCGCAACTGATCCGCTGTAAAGGAAACATTTTTATATACGCCGCTTTGCGCTTTGTTAATCTCATGGGCCAACATTTCAGTAAGCTTCACCACTCTGGAAATATGACGGGATGAATAGGTTGATTTACGCTCGATGGCTGTGGCAATCACCCGCATAAACTGCATCAAAAGGGTTTCCATCCCTTCCAGCAGATTTCTGTGGGATAACGCGAGTGCTGCCTGTGAGGCCAATGATTTCAACAACTCTTTGTCCCGACCGGCAAAGGAAACAATCATGCCATCGGTATCAATGGCGTTGATCACCTGGATTAGGCCCAACACATTATTTTCATGATCCAACAACGGTATTGTTAGCATTGACTTACAGCGATAACCATGCATTCTGTCAGAGATCACAACTCCGTTTTTGTATTGGTTTGCCGACTCATAGACATCGTCCAGATCCAGTGTCTTTTTGGTGTGAAACACGTAAGCTTCCAAGCTGTCTGTTCTTGGGCTGCCATCGGGACTGTAAAGCGGTATTGAAGGCCATTCACTTTGTTGCTGATGGTCGATTTGACCGATACCCAGGCTGTTGTTGTAAATCAGCTTGAAATCAAGTCTCATACCATCTTTGGAGACCAGATAGATGGTTGCTCCGTCCGCATTTGTGTAGTTAATAGCCATGCTTAGGATCAGATCAAAAACTTTGGTTAAATCAACATCTGTGGACAGAGCGTTGCCAATCTTGTTCAGGCTCTCGATATGCTGCTGGTACTCGCAGTCATCTGTTTCCGGTGTTCTGATCAGGCGTTTAATAATATTGGATACGGAGATATCTCCGTTGATCTTGTTCACAACTTGCCTTAGATTCTTTTGTAAAGCATGAAGTTGGGTTCAAAGCCTTGTCGGCGCTGATCCTTCTCATACCAGGTGGTGACATGGTCTGCCAGGCTGGGTGTTTTCTGGATTGGCTGATCATGCAAAGAAAGAAAGTTGGCGTTCCTAAGCAATTCCTCCGCGATCCAGTTTGCATATTCTTCATGATCAGTAGAGATATGCAACTGTGCGTCTGGCATTAGTATCGACGCCAAGGCGTTAAGGAAATCCTGTTGTATAAGCCGTCGCTTATGATGTCTCTTTTTAGGCCAGGGATCTGGATGCTGTATGAAAGCACCTTGGATGGACTGTGGTGGAAGCACTTGAGCAATGTTGCTGTCGATCATCAGGCGCAATAAACGCACATTTGGATTGTTAGCCGGCGATATTTTTCTCAGTATATTGCGGATACGTTTTTCTCTGCCTTCAAAACCCAGGAAATTCCATTCTGGATGGAGTATGGAATACTGTGAAATAAACTCGCCTTTGCCACAACCTATCTCAATATACACTGGCCTGTCATTGCCGAATATCGTGCGATAGTCCAGCAGGTTACCACTGTGCTCCAGAAGAAAGTAATCCCGGTCAGTCAGCATTGTTGTCGTCTTCGTCTTCGTCAGCCAGAGCTCTGCGTCTCTTTTCCTTGTTTAGATCGGAAATTTCCTTGCGCAGGATGACAAGGTCTGCCATGGATAATCCAAAGGTGATAAATATCATTGCTATCAACGAGTTTGTAGCCACATTCGACCACCAGGACGGAACACATTCCTGGCTTGTAACCCAAAAAATGCCCCGGTAGTATAGAGTTAGCAAAGCTGCTCCGACGATTGAACACAGAACCATCCTGAAGCGCAGGACAGGGGGCCAGAAAAAGAGATGCCGGACAAGCAGGGCGAATAGGACGGCAAACAACAAAGACAATAGATAGAATGGAATAATGCTTATGCCCAGAGTAATTGCCACCCAAAGGGAAAAGAATATGGGTATCGCAATGATCGCCACCCAGACCAGGCTGGAACGTAGATAAAACCAAAGAAATGCCACGCATCCAAAAAGCAAAGATAGATAGAGTGATATCTCTCCAATCCCGAATCCCTTTTCTGGCTCTTGAGTACTGGAATTGACCTCATCGATCATCTTATAAGCGAAGATCGAGTCCGGAACATCGGTAAAAGACTCAGCAACGTTTTGTGATTTAGTGCCTTTATTGGCAAACATCAGATAATATCCAATGCTTGTAATCAGCAAGGGGATAAGAATTGCCAATAGCATCACTGGACGAAAGTGGCTTGTATGCATCAAATCCTCGGAATGTTTTTTTAGTTGACTGATAGCCATTAGTCCATTTTATGGCAGGCGCATGGATGTCAATAGTAAAGTGGACCAAACCTATGGCACATCACATGAATTAATTGATTTGGAGCTAAGATGCTTAATATAGTGAGCAGTTTGCGTAAAAAACTTGCACGGACCAAAAGTGGTTTTTTGGGCAAGATCGCTGAGACGGTGCATTTACGTGGCAAAGTTGACGACGAGTTGATGGAACAGATTGAAGAAGTGCTCCTGAAGTGTGACACTGGCGTTGAAATGACGGATCAGATCATGGAAGCGCTGGCAACGCGAATCAGGGAAGAAAAGATTGTCGATCCCGACGCGGCGCTGGAAGCTTTGCAGGGGATCATGCAGGATATTCTGCTCAATGATTACAATGAGACTGTCAGTATCTACGATGAAATCAACCGCAGGCCTTACGTAATAGTGTTTGTAGGCGTAAACGGTGTTGGCAAAACAACCAGCATAGGGAAAATTGCCCATCGCCTGGTCAGGGCGGGAGAGTCGGTTATGATCATAGCGGGTGACACTTTCCGGGCCGCGGCCATCGAACAGCTTTCCATCTGGGCAGACAGGGCTGGAGCAACCCTGATCAAATCCCAACAGGATGCCGATCCTGCCTCTGTTATCTATGACGGTATTGCGGCTGCCATTGCCAGATCCTACGACGTGGTTTTGATAGACACAGCCGGGCGTCAGCATACCAAGGACAATCTCATGAAAGAGCTGAGCAAGATAGACCGGACAATCAAAAAACTCCTTCCCGAAGCTCCCCATCAGACCCTGCTGGTGGTAGATGCCACTACAGGCCAAAATGCGATTTCACAAGCTGTAAGTTTTGATCAGGCTATCCAGCTTTCAGGCATAGTGCTTAGCAAGTACGACGGTACTTCGAAAGGAGGCATCATCTTTAATCTGAAGCATAAACTGCAACTTCCAGTCCGCATGATAGGAGTTGGAGAGGGCATCGATGATCTGGAAGATTTCAACGTCAATGAGTTCATACAAGCATTTTTCTCCAATAACGAGACCGTAGGTGATCAGGAATGAAACAGGCGCCTTTTATATTCCTAAACCCTATTCAATTTTCCTTATAAAGAAACGTCACTGATGCCCCTCTTGGAGAACTCCGAAATCCAGGCGTTGCTCCTGCGCCTTCGGGAAATAATTCAGGCGGAAACTGATCCAAAGACCAATCTGCTGTATGTCCGACAATTGCTTGAAACAATCTACAAGGTGCTCAGCGCGGACAGTAAAACAAGCTTTTCCGGACTTTTCGCGCGGATTCAGTATGTAAACTCTATTTTGAAAGTACCGAAGGATCTCGGACAGCAGACAAACCAGATACGGATTCTGTGTAATAAAGCGGCTCATGAGGATGATTTCACTCCCCGCATGGAGTTTTTTACGTCATCCATTCACACTCTCTACGCCTTGTTGAAGTGGTTGAATCCAGAGCAATACGACCCAGAGATAGAACTTTTTCTAAAAAACTCCAATGCCAAACCATTTCCCGCCTTCAAACCCAGTAAGAAACACAGCTTTAGCTGCGTGGTGACTTCCTGGAAACTGCTTGAGAAAGAAGGCGTAAACTGTGGTATTCAGCTCAAAGTGAGCACTGAAGATGGGATGGAGTACGACATCATCCTCAACGACAGAGATGAACCAGGCAAACAGTGGAGTCTTTTGAGCAAAACGCTGTGGAAGTATTGCAGCCTTAATTGTTTCGATCTCAGTGAAGTACGTGGCAGGCAGGATCAATTGCAGAGCAACCCCTCAACCATGGTGGTATTGGAGCCGGATTTTTTACTTGATGCCACGGCTATTGCCAGTTGTTTTACCCAAGAGGACTACCATCCAGAGTTGTTTATAGTCAAACAGCTGCTCAGGGAGGCATCCAAAATCAGCATGGCCCAGGGTACTATGGTGAACAATATTCTGGATGAACTGATCATAGATCCGAGTCTGGAGTACGAGCAGTTGTTCAGGCGTAGCTTGGCTCGCCAGGCAATCCAAATGGTGAGCTTAGGTGAAACTTCCGCCTTGGAAATCTACAATAACATCCGCATCAACCATCTACCCCAGATTCAGACATTTGCCAAAACGGTACAAGGTAATCCCCTGCAACTGGAACCATCCTTCATCAACCCGGATTATGGATTGCAAGGACGGTTGGATATCCTCTGGTTCCTGAAAGGAATTCCACATATAGTGGAGCTCAAGAGTGGGAAGCCACCTCGTTTTGATGTTTACAAAGAACACCAGATGCAGGTCATAGCCTACAACATGATAATCAGAAACTGTTTCGGAAGCTCATCAAGAGGCACCAGCAGCATCCTCTACTCAGCGGCGGAAGAAAACGAACTCCGGAGTGTATCCAACACAATTCAACTGGAGCAAGAGTTGCTGCTTTGCCGCAACAGGATCGTGGGCATCATGCACCGTCTGACGGAAGATTCTTCCTTGTTTTTCAACTGGTTGTTAAAAGCCGACACTACCGTTTATCCACCATTTATCGGAGACAGTATAAATCGAATCGTCAGCACCCTGAAGTCACTCGCAGACTATGAATATGAATGGTTTCTGGAGCAATGCAGGCTTGCGGTACGGGAAATTTGGCAAGTCAAGATCGGCGGATTGAGTAGCGAATCGGTCTATGGCCGTAATGCCTTATGGAGAATGGGGGCAGCCCAAAAACAGCTGAGATATCAGCTGCTGAGCCCTTTGGAGGTCGATTACGCCGATTTCGATGTGATTCGATTTGTGACCCCGAAAGATGATTATATATCTAACTTCCGGGTTGGGGATGTAGTTGCGCTCTATAAAAACAATCTTCCCATCCAAAAGCAGCAGATTGTGCGGGGTCAGATAAGCGATTTCAACGATGATGCAGTAGAGGTATCCATCCGCGGTGGACTAAGATTGCCCCCCGAACAGCTTCATGAGTGCACCTGGTCACTGGAACACGATATTCTGGAAGCGTCACTATATTCTCCCTTGTCGTCGTTGTTCAGCTTTTTGGAAAGCCTGCCTTCCACGCGGGAACTATGGTTGGGATTACGGGAGCCGGAAACTGACCGGAAAATGGAAAAGCTGGATGAAAACCTGGAATACACGGTTGATCGCTTGTGTGCTTCCAAAGAATACCATATTGTCCAGGGGCCGCCTGGAACGGGAAAAACTTCCGGGTTGTTAAAAGAGTACATTGCCCGCCAATATCGTGATAGCGATGACAGGATTCTGATTCTTAGCTTCACCAACAGGGCTGTCGATGAGATCTGCGGATGCCTGAAAAAAGCTGAAATACCTTACGTCCGAACAGGTAATTCGCAAGAAGTTGATGAAGAACTGCTTAGCAACATAATACGCGGAAAGGACTATCGGCAGATTGATACCATCCTGCGCGGCAACAGGATTTGGGTGGCCACTGTTTCAAATTGTTCTGCCTGGTTGCCTGATATGTTGCGGCTGGTCAATTTTGACCAATTAATAGTTGATGAAGCTTCGCAGATTGTGGAAAACAGCATTCTGGGCATTGTGTCAAAAGTTAAAAAAACCATCTTGATCGGAGACCAGAATCAGTTGCCGCCAATCACAGCTATGTCTGGCCACGGATTTCGGTTTTCCAATCCTCGCTTGAAAGACCTTTGCTATGACAATTACAGCCAGTCGCTGCTGGAACGTCTGACGCGGGTGTGTATAAGGTATGGATGGCAGCACACTAACTCACTGCTAAGGTATCATTACCGCATGCATGAAGAGATTGCCGCTTTGATCCAGCACTACTATCAGGGCAGATTGATATCCAGTTTACCCCGACAAAAGGAAATCCTGCCACCTCACAGCAACGCGCTGCTTGCTTCCCGTGTAATCTGGATCGATTGCCCACGCACAACCACGCCCTACTATGATACCTTTCAGGTAAAGCTCGTATGCCATTTGCTGGATCTTTTCCAGAAAGAAGCTATAATACAGGATTACTCCACAGATATAGGGATCGTGGCTCCATACAGGGCGATGATCCATGCCATTTTACAGGAGCTGAAAGAAGAGCAAAAAGCGATTACCGTGGATACAGTGGAACGCTTTCAAGGCTCCGAAAGGAAGAATATGATCCTAACCCTTCCAATCCACGACAACAGCGCGTTAAGCAGCCTGATGTCACTTTCACCGGATGGATCGGTGGATCGGAAACTCAACGTGGCCCTCAGCAGGGCTCAAGAGCGGGTGCTTATCCTGGGTAACCGGGAAATGTGCCTTGGCTCGTGGCACTTCGCTTTTTTATTGGACAAAATACAAGCTGCCGGAAATATAATCCCAGCAAAGCAAATTATGCCAGAATAAAGGAGAATACCAATGGCTCAACCTCAACAACAGCAACAACTAAATATCAAGATCGACGAAAAGGTCGGGGAAGGCACCTACGCCAATTTCTTTATGATCACAAACTCACCCTCTGAGTTCGTCATTGACTTTGGCCGCATCCTGCCCGGAATTCCTGATGCCAGAATCTACACCCGGGTCGTCTGCACGCCCCAGCACGCGAAGCAGCTTTTGCAAATCCTGCAAAAGAACATCGAAGGTTTTGAAAACCAGTTTGGCGAGATCAAAGTGCAGGGAGTCACAGAAAACAAACCTGTGGGCTTCAAGCAGGATAAATAACCGGTCAGAAGGGGCTGCGATTTGCAGACGAGCTTTATTACCCGCTAACGCTAAAGCTCAAGCCGGGGCAATAATTCACTTGACGTCAAGAGCATTCTCTTTTGATTGGTTCAAATACGTCAAAAATCGTTATAAATTCATGAAATAGGGAGCATAAGCCAATGAAAAAGTACTCCTGGCTAAGTCCGGTGCTCATACTCATATTTGTATTGGGTACGCTAATATTTCTTTCTCCCCTGTTTGTTCCAGATAGTGTGACCAGCTGGCCGATCAAGCAAAAGCTGAATCTGGGATTGGACCTCAGGGGAGGCATTCAGATCGTTTTGGGTCTGGACACAAAAGGCTTAACGCCCGCGGAGATTCCCGATGCCGTAGACAGCAACATCGAGATCATCCGCAATCGTATCGACCAATTTGGTGTTGCTGAGCCCACCATCCAGAAGATCGGCGAAGACAGGATCGTGGTTCAGCTTCCGGGCGCGAAAGACCGCACTGGGGCTGAAGACTTGGTCAAAAGAACCGCCATGCTGAACTTCAAGCTGGTTGCCACTGCTGATGAAGCGCAGTCTGTGGTCACTCAGATCGATGACATCATCAAGACCAATCCTTCTATGTTTCCTGAGCTTATAGAGTTGGAACGCAAGGAAAATGCCGAGCTCCAAAAACGTGGCATCGAAGCGGATTCCCTGGTTTCTCAGAACGGAATGTTCAAACGCTTGCTTGTTTCGGCGGATAATACCTTTTCCGTAAGTAAAAACGATGCACCCGTCCTGCAGAAACTATTTGCCGATTCACTCTTCGCGTCACTGGTTCCCAAGGGTTACGAATTTGCCTTTGGCAGCACCGGAAGGAATGTCAAGGAAGCGGTGGATAACCGGCAGCTTTATGTGCTCAAATCCGCGGTTCAGGTATCCGGTTCGGATTTGGAGAAAGCCAAGATGATGATCGGTTCTTCCGAAGACCCCAATCCGCAAACAGCCAACAAACCCTATATCTCACTGGAATTCAACCGCACCGGTGCCCGGCTCTTTGAGCGTGTGACTGCCGATAACATTGGCAAACAGCTTGCAATAGTGGTGGACAGCCTTGTATATTCCGCCCCGAATATTCAAGATCGCATACCCGATGGTAAAGCGATTATCAGCGGAATCTTTTCCCGCGAGGAAGCCCGCTCTCTGGCGATCCTGCTCGATCAGGGCAGCCTGAAAGCCCCTCTGATTGTTGAATCGACCTCGGCGGTGGGCGCCAGTCTGGGCGCGGACAGCATCAGGAAAGGACTGCGGGCGGGATTGATTGGTATCATCATTGTGGTCTTGATCATGCTGTTTTACTATAAGCTTTCCGGTCTGATAGCGGACTTTGTATTGGTCTTCAACGTCGGATTTATTCTTGCGGCCATGACCCTGTTTGGAGGCACGCTTACTTTGCCTGGAATTGCGGGTATAATCCTGACCATTGGCATGGCGGTTGACGCCAATGTGCTGATCTTTGAAAGAATCCGCGAAGAACTTGATGCTGGCAAATCTCCACGCTCTGCAGTGGCAAGCGGATTTGACAGGGCTTCGGTGACCATTTGGGATTCCCAGATCACCACCCTGATCGCCGCCTTCGTGCTCTATCAGTTTGGAACAGGAGCCGTAAGAGGATTTGCCCTCACCCTTACGATTGGCGTCATCGGCTCTATTTTCTGCGCCATCGTCTTTGTCCGCTACATCATGGAAAAGACTATGTTGAGCGGAGATAAGAAAACCTTGAGTATCTGAGGGAGTCCAAGATGAGATTATTCAAAAACGCAAACTTCCAGTTTATCAAAAACCGCAAGATCGCCTATGTGATTGCCATTATTATGTTGCTGATATCGGTCGGCGGACTGATTTTCAAAGGCTTGAACTGGAGTATCGACTTTACAGGCGGAATAGCCGCCACACTTAATATGATGCCCAAAAGCGAGAGCGTACCTCCTCTTGCTATAGATAAACTTCGCTCCGTAATGAGCGATAACGGTTTTGATGATGCCGAAATCCAGTTTGTGGGCCCGGAAAGCAATGCCATTTTCCAACTCAAGATGAAATCGACTAAGGATCTGGAAGATACCAAAGCCGAGCTTGCTGAAATCGTGAGCAGGGAACTACAGGAATACACCGCTGGCAGAGACATCGAAAGCGAAGTGATCATGGAAGTGAACACCGTGGGTCAAAAAGCCGGTTCCGAAATGAGGGCCAACTCAATCCTGGCGGTGGTTATCGCACTGATTCTGATGATCATCTACATCTGGATCCGCTTCGAGTTTACCTTCGGCTTGATGGCCATCCTGGCCCTTGCTTTCGATGTTATCTTTATCCTGGGTGTGTTTGCGCTGACCGGAAAAGAAGTAACCATGCAGATCATAGCTGCCCTGCTGACCATAGTGGGTTATTGTATCAACGATACGATTGTGGTCTTCGACCGTATCCGCGAAGATCTCAAGATCTACCGCAAAGACCCTGTGAAGGAAGTTTTCAACCGCGCCATCAACACAACCCTGAGCAGGACAATTCTAACAGCCGGTACCACTCTTATAACCGCACTTTCGCTCTATTTCTTTGGCGGAGCGGTGTTGCACGACTTTGCCCTGGCCATCTCCCTGGGCATCATCGTTGGCACCCTGGGTTCCATTTTCCTTGCTTCCGGCATGGTGGTGGATACCTACAAGGTTGCCGCTGTCGAAGAAAAGAAAGCTGTTCAGAAGCTTACCAGAAAGAAATAACAAAATTCAACTCATAGTAATGAAGCCATCCTTTCGGGGATGGCTTTTGTATTTCCCTCTCATTTGCATGCTGATACAATTTAGCTTGCATTATTACAAATGGATCTTTTGTTTCACCATTACACCTATCCACCTTTCCATGGCGTGATCGTAGCACCTATATATTATGAGGGGGATGGGCCTCATTTGCATCACCCTCTCCAGCCTGGGTCTTCCTGGGGTCAACC
>DAOLWC010000006.1:0-76483 GCA_035420965.1 Candidatus Cloacimonadota bacterium
AGCATTATGCGGATTATATAGGATTATTTATGCGATTGTCAAGTAATTGATGCCGATTGTTTTTAGGCAGAGGTGTTTGTTTCAGAGAACCTTTTCACCATTCCACAGCAATAACCCACACATATTAAGAAGATTTCCGTCATGTTCCCCTCATACCCAGACGATGTGTTGAACGCATATTGATGTCCGATCGATAAACGGCTGGGCGATCAGTCAGCGATCAATTGGTGATCAATGAGTCATGAATGTATAAGGACCATAAGAATTTGAATAGATGGGCTTTGCTACTCGAACTGTAAAAAAGCTTATGGATAAAGGAGTTTGTCCTTCCCTGCCTGGGGCAGCCGCGGGAGAATCAGAACTGTTATTAACCCCAATCTCTATCCATGTTGTAAAATATCCACCAATACCGCAGCTTAACACAGAATTGCATTGACATGGAGGGGCGTGTTTTCAATATGGTTTAATCCAAAGAACTTGGTGTATAGATATGAAAAATAGAATAATAATAATCGTTCTGGCCCTGTTGTTTGCGCTCACGCTGAACGCGGATGAGTTGAGCGACAAGATGAAGCAGCTCGACAAGCTGAAGAAAGATCTCCAATCTGTGGAGAAAAAGGTGCAGCAGAGTGAGAATAAGAAAACCCAGAATCAGTCACGCATACAAAGCGCGCAAAGCACAAAGAAGAAGACCGATGCCGAACTGAAAATTTCTCAGCGTCAGGAAAAAGAAAAAAGAGACATGCTGAACCTGGTTTCCAGCGAATTACGCACAGTCGAGGAACAAATCAGGGATTTGAACAGCTTGCAAAACAATCAGCTTTCCGCGCTGATCCGGCGTGACCTGGCCAGCAGAACAAGCAAGTTGCGCCATCGCGATCAGCATTATCTGGCGCTGATGAGCACCCAAACCAGAAACAAACTGGATAATCTGGGCGTGGTTCAGGGAAACCTGACCATCGAAAAAGAGCGGAAAAGCACCGAACACAGGCTTGTGTTGCAGGATGTGCGCAGCAAAACCACAACAATCCAACGACTTGATCGCGACGTGAGAAACCTGGAAAGCGAAAACAAAAGGTTGTCCAGGGAACAGCAAAAGATGCGCGATCAGATTGCGCGCCTGAGAAAGGACGCGGCAGAGCTCGAGTCTCTGATCAGCAGGCTAACATCCAGAACAGACGACAGTGAACCGGCATCCTACAAGTTTAGTGCCAGAACCATAGCCTGGCCTTTGAAAGGAAGAATTATCAGGCAATTTGGCGAGGAAACCCGCTCCTATGGCACTTCCGTAGTCTGCAACGGCATAGAGATCGCCGCTCCGGAGTGGACGCCGGTGGTTGCCGCCGACAAAGGGGAAGTTGTTTTTTCGGGTAGTTACGGCGGTCAGGGGAAACTGGTGATCATTGACCACAAAAACGGGTTCTTTACGGTCTATGCCTACAATAATGAGCTGTTGGTCAGCAAAGGCGCCAGTGTGAAAAAAGGCCAGCAAATTGCCAAATCCGGGGCTACCGGCTCGGCATCCCAGCCGTCGTTGCATTTTGAAGTGCGTAAAGATGGCAAGGCTGTCAACCCCCTTTCATATCTTGAATAGAATCTGAGGAACACGCGATGCAATTGATTAAGAATCCGTCAGTTCGCAAGCTGGACAGGACCTTTCGCAAAGAAAACTTTGCAGACAAGACTATTCTGCATTACACAGGGGGAATGTTCGGCATTGGCTGCCGCCTGTCCTCTCTTGATGCCATACAGCGAATTCTGAAGCAGAAACAGCGTAGCGATAACAAGGGACTGATCGTGCTGCTGCCTCACATAGACTGGTTTAAGGTGCACAGTATCTATATCCCTGAACGCTTGTATCCCCTGTTGGAGCAATATTGGCCGGGAAATCTGACCGTTGTCTTCAAATGTGGCGATCCCAGGTTTGAGCATGTGGCAGTTGATGGCAAAGTGGCGTTCAGGGTGCCTCATGATGCTCTGTTGCGCTACTTTTTGGAACAGCTTGATGAACCTATGATCAGCACCAGCATCAATATCGCCAATCTGCCACCGGAGTCTGATCTGAAACGGATAATCGGCATTTTTGGGGACTGGTTCGATTATGGGATCATCCCCTCTCCCGACATTTATGACAAAGAATGGCAGGCATCCACGATCGTGGAATATGTGGACAGCCACGAAGAAAAGAATCAGAGTGGTCTGGATGAGCTCAAATGCCTGCGGGAAAAGTCCATTCCCTTTTACGAGGTCAAAAAGGCCTTCGAAAAACCCACCATACTCTTTGTGTGCACGGCCAATATCTGTCGCAGCCCCATCGCGGAAAAGCTGTTCAACCATTATGTATTACAAGAAGAGCTTAGCTATGCTGGAGATTCCTGCGGCCTGATCGAAGGCGGGCACCCTATCTCGGAAAGCTCAAAGCAACTGTTGCTGGACATGGGCATTGAAGAGGCGCGGGATCACGTTTCCAAGCAGGTTACGGCGCAAATGGTCAATGGATGCAGATTGATCCTGACCATGGAAGAACGGCAACGCGATTATATGATCAAACAACAACCGGAAGCTGCACGCAAGATTTTCACTCTCAATGAAATCGTGGGGGAAACGGGCGACATTGCCGACCCCTATGGATCAGAGTTTAACAACTATCGAAAAACCTTCGCCATGATCGAAGACCGCATCAAGCGCCTGATCGAAAAGATCAAAAAAAGAGAACTAACTTTCAATTAATTAAAGGACTATGCAAAAGATACCGATTACACCAGAACTCATTGCCGAACACAATTTGTCTGCGGAAGAATACGATATGATCCTCAAGATCCTGGGCAGGGAGCCCAGCTATGTGGAACTGGGTATTTTCAGCGTTATGTGGAGTGAGCATGCAAGCTATAAAAACTCCATCCGGCTGCTCAAGACGCTTCCCAAAGAAGGGAAATTCATGCTTGCCAAGGCCGGCGAGGAAAATGCAGGTGTGGTGGATATCGGCGACGGTCTGGCTATCTGCTTCAAGATCGAAAGCCACAACCATCCCTCGGCACTGGAACCCTATCATGGCGCCGCCACAGGAGTGGGAGGGATTCTGCGCGATATATTCACGATGGGTGCGAGGCCGATTGCCGCGCTGAACTCCCTGCGTTTTGGAGACCCCAACAATCCCCAGGTCAGGCATCTGATCAAAGAAGTGGTGAGGGGAATCGCGGATTACGGCAATTGTTTCGGAGTTCCCACAGTTGGCGGGGAAGTGTTCTTTGACGCCTCCTATGAGGGCAATCCCCTGGTAAACGCGATGGCTGTGGGTGTGTTGAAACATGATCAGATCGCCAAATCCGCCGCCAAAGGAGTGGGCAACCTGGTGGTTTATGTGGGGGCAAAGACAGGCAGAGACGGAATCCATGGCGCCACCTTCGCGTCAGTCGATCTAAGCGATGAATCTGCCTCCATGCGCACGGCTGTCCAGGTGGGTGATCCTTTTTATGAGAAACTCCTGCTGGAAGCAACTTTGGAAGTGATACATGCCGGACTGGTCGTGGGCATCCAGGATATGGGCGCGGCCGGACTTACCTGCTCAAGTTCTGAAATGGCTGGCAAGGGTGGAGTGGGAATTGAACTCGATATCGAAAAGGTTCCCCAGCGGGAAGCGGGTATTACTCCCTATGAGATCATGCTCTCGGAATCGCAGGAACGCATGCTTTTGATTGTGGAGCCGAAGAATTTCGATTTGATCCAGTCCATCTTTCATAAATGGGATCTGGATGCCGCCATCATCGGTCGGGTGACCGACGATAAACTGCTTCGGGTGCGCATGAATGGGGAAGTGCTTGCTGAGATACCAGCCGAGACACTGGTCTTGGGAGGTTCTGCGCCGGTCTATGCCAGGGAAACGAAAATCCCTGAATATATAGGCAAAGCAAAGCAGTTCGATCCCGCGTCCTTGCCCGAACCAGACTCCTATCAGGAGGTTTTACTCAAGCTGCTGGCTGAACCCAATATAGCTTCCAAGCGGGAGGTATATCGCCAGTATGACCACATGGTGCTGGTTGGCACGATGGTGGAACCGGGAAGCGACGCCGCCGTGGTCAAGATCGAAGGCACGGAAAAAGCCATCGCCCTGGCAACAGATTGTAATGCCCGCCATTGTTACCTTGATCCTTTTGAGGGCACCAAGGCTGCAGTGGTCGAGGCTGCAAGGAATGTTGCCTGCAGCGGTGCCAAACCTGTGGCCATCACTAACTGCCTGAACTTTGGCAACCCATACAAACCGGAAGTGTATTGGACCTTTGCCGAGGCTATACGTGGCATGTCTGCCGCCTGCATTGCTTTGGAGACTCCAGTAACCGGCGGCAATGTCTCTTTCTACAATGAAAGCCCCAAGGGCGCTGTTTGGCCAACCCCCGTAATCGGAATGCTTGGCTTGATCGAGGATGCCAGCCGTGTGAGCAACCAGTTCTTTAAACAGAGCGGTGACATGATTGCCATGCTGGGTGAGCCTTGTTGTTCAACGGGAGCGTCTCAATATCTGCAAACAATGCATGGTCTCGTCTCCGGTCAGGTTCCAAGAATTGATTTGGACAAGGAAAAACGGCTGATAGATCTCATTTTGTTGTTACATGAAAAGGGATTGATCAACTCCGCACACGATGTTTCCGAAGGAGGCCTGCTTGTAGCCATGGCTGAATCGTGTTTTAAGACTGATCCCTTGGGCGTGGATCTTAGATTTGAACTCGGATGTCTTCCAAGCTGCGAATATTTTGGAGAATCCGGAGGCCGTATCGTTATCAGTTTTAGTCAGGAAAAACAGAAAGAAATTGAGGCTTTGTGCGCACTGCACGACACACCTGTATCATTGCTGGGTGTGGTAAACGACAGTGGCGCTTTCAGGGTCAATAATCATATCGATCTGCCTGTTCAGAGCCTCATGAATGCCTGGCAACAGGCTCTAACAATTATCTAAGGAGAAGGAGATGAAGATGAATTTCCTGTTTGGACCAGCCTTTTGGGGGATATTAATCGTCCTGTTTGGCCTTTCGCTGATTCTTAAAGAGGTTGGAGTGAACCTGCCATTGGTGAAGATGTTTATCGCCATTGTCATTATCCTGTTTGGTGTCAGGCTGCTGGTTGGAGGTTCGTGCAGCATCCGCACTCGCACTACAAGATCAGGGGTGTACACCACAGGCAGCACGGAACACTCAGTGGTATTTTCCTCGCAAACGATAGATCTCACGGGTATCAGCGCGGACTCCAGGCCTTTGGTATTGACGGCGGTTTTTGGTTCCGCCTACGTGTTATTGCCGGAAGACATCGAGTTTGATATCGAATCCACTTCGGTGTTTGGTTCGGTTGAAGTGCCCCGCAAGCCGGATTCGACACTGGTCTATCCCAAAGGAAGGGTTTCCATCGAAGCAAGGGCTGTTTTTAGCAAAATTGAATTTGCGTATAAGCCAGCCACCAGAAAGCAAACAGCTCAGGCGGACACCATTTATGTCAATCCGGGAGATACAAGCGAATAGGGTTAGATTAGGAAAATCAGCTTATCTAATAGCTCTATTTGTTTTCCTGCTCTTAGCTTTTCCCAAGCTTGAAGCAAAGAAGCTGGGTTATGCCCTGAGTGGGGGAGGAGCGCGGGGATTTGCTCAGATTGGGATTCTGAAGGTCTTGGAGGAGAATGGCATCTATCCCGATTACATCTCCGGAACCAGCATTGGGGCGCTGATAGGCGGTTTGTACGCTCTGGGTTACTCTGCCCAGGATATTGATGACCTCCTGGTGAATATCGATGTCTCAGAACTCCTCAAAGTCCGTTTCACGCGCCACGACCTCTACATAGGGGAGAAACGCTGGGCACCCTATGGCAATCTTGTTTTGGAGATGGACGACCGCTGGTATCCGCATCTACCGTCCGGGATCTACGCCAGTAACAAAATAAACCTGGAGTTTGCCAGGTTCTTTCTGGCAGCCGCCGAATACCCTGATTTCGATTCTTTTCCCATACCATTTGTCTGCATTGCCACAGATTTGGTAACTGGGGAACCGGTTGTTTTTCGGGATGGATCCCTGATTCAGGCAGTCAGAGCCTCGATATCCGTACCCAGCCTGATTGAACCGCTTGCTGTGGGCTCGCATTTTTATATCGATGGAGGTATATCTCAAAACATGCCTGTACCCCTCTTGAGAGAATCTGGAGTGGACAAGGTGCTGGGGATCAAGGTCAATTCAGCCCTAAGATCCAGAGAGCAGTTGGTTGATCTGGTGGATGTGATCGATCAGACCATCAATATCGGCATTACCCGGAATCTGGACAAAGGACAGAGCAATTGCGACCTGTTGATCGATCCCTTGATGGAAGAGTTTTCCTCCACGGACTTTAAGAAAATCAGAAAGATCATAGACTTTGGCGAAACGTATGCCAGAGAGCATCTTGACCAGATTCTCAACTTTAAGCAGGCTCTTGTCTCTGAGGGGTATGTATTTAACAAACCACCGGAACACCATTTTGAAAAGAAGTATAAGATAGTTAATATCGAAAGCCGGGGAAACCAGCACGTAAGCTCTGCCAAGGTACGAGATTATCTTGGTCTGGAGAAAAACGAGAAGTACTCTGTTGACGAGTTGATCGCGGCCAGCGAGACAGCCTGGAATTCCCAGGTTTTTAAAGTATTATATCCAGTGCTGAGCAAGACCGATAAGGGCTACCGGCTGATCATCCACCAACAGGAAAATCCAAGAAAACATCTGCTGTTCAATACCAGTTACACCACAGAGGAAAAACTTAATGTGGGGGCGGTGCTACAGCTTAACAATATGCTGTTAAAGAACTCCAAATTGCAGGCAGGCCTCACCCTGGGTGGGCGCACTGAAGTGAATCTGGATATTGTAAAGAACTTTGGCGACCTTTGGGGGGCATATTTCCGGCTCTTTCCCTACCTGAGCGAGCATAGGATCTATTTCTACGATGACAACGGCGACAAACAATCCAGCGTAAAATCTCTGGAATTCGGTTTCACCCCGGGCGTAGGTCTGTTTGCCAGGGATATAGCCATTGCGGAAGGCTTTTTCTATACTTACAGAACCAAGCAATACCGCGATGTATCGACCGTTGCTCCGGACAGTCTGCTCTATCTGGTTTCAGGTTTGGGCATCAAAGCATATCACGAGAGCCTGGACGACTTTTACTTTCCCATGCGGGGAACTATGGCTTTTGCCAAGTGCAACTTTGCCCGCTGGTCGTCCATCAGCCATAAGATCTACAGCCGTTTTGAAAGCGACTTTAAGGTTTATTCGCCAATCACAAGCTATGCGTCTCTCAGGCTGGGATTCAGTTGTGGAAGCTATTTTGGCACAGCGGAGCAGGATTATGGCGACCCCTTCTATTTCAGCGGCTCGCATGGCTACAATGGTTATGAACGCTATGAAAAATACTCGCCCCAATATTCATATTTTACCTTGGGCACTGTAATCTGTCCCTACAAAAATGTGTATCTACAAACTGGATTACAGGGGCTTGATCTGCAAAGGGGAGGTATTTGGAAGCATTATGATGATCTGGAATATTGTTTTTACGCTGAAGTGGGCTTGAACACCATTGCGGCTCCGATTCGCCTGTTGGCATCCTGGAGGCATAACAGTAAACCAAATCTCTATCTGAATGTAGGCTATGACATCGATCCATTTTGGTTTTCCAGAAAATGAACCCTTCCTGTCAGAGATGCCTTTCTACGCTATTATACCACAAGGTTCGGCCAGAATAATATCTTGACAGAAAATGCCCCCCGAAAGTTCATGCTCATAAGTGCGTGGCGAGATAGCTCAGCAGGTAGAGCAGCGGCCTGAAAAGCCGTGTGTCCCCAGTTCGATTCTGGGTTTCGCCACCATTTATTTTGGCGTTCCTTTCTGGACGCCATTTCTCTTTTCACGCTTCAAGAGGCACCATGCTATACGTTGTACGCAATCTACGAAGCGGTTTCTATAGAGGGCAAACCTGACTGACTCTATCAACAGCAACTGTCAGCAGCTGAATCATTGGTGGATTATAGCAACACACTGGTTTCGGCCCGTATTGATTTCAGCCCGTGCAATTACCTGGGCTCCAGCCTTGGTCATCCTTAACCTGATGAAGGATGACTAAAGGATGATAGCCTCAAAGCCTTTAGCAGCAAAGTAAGGAGGGGTGAAGGAAAAGCAAGACATTTGCCACAAAATGCAGAATGATTATAAGGATAAACTGATCGATATATACCGGAGGTAGAGCACTACCATAATTGGATTCATGTCATAAAAAGCAAAGTGGGCAGAGGATTTAGCAATCCCCTGCCCAATATTATGCATTTTTGAGAATTCTACAGCGCGCCGCTGATCAGGAAACATGCTGCAAAAGCGATGATCGCGTACAGCTCAGGATAAACGGCCAGAATTAGTGTATTGGAAAACACATTGTTTCCGTTACCTATGCTTTCAATACCGTTTGCCACGATGCGAGACTGCCAGTAGGCTGAGATCAGATTGGTGAATCCGGAAATGAGTCCGGCGCCCAATATCGCAGCAGCAGTGATCATGGTCATATCCGGCGTGATAAAATCTTTCAAGATGAAAAAGGCGCCAAATCCGTAAAGACCCTGCGTGCCAGGCAGCGCGGAAAGGATCATGCAGTTGGCGAAGATATCGTCCCTTTTTTTCATGGCCGCGATTGTAGCGCTTCCGCCGATCACCGTTCCCCAAGCAGAACCGATGCCGGAAAGAGCCACCATCAAGAAGATACCGATCCACGCAATGATATAGGCGGCATTTCCTCCGGAAATGGTCTGCATCACGTCAGTACCGGCTGTTAAAAGAATGTAAGGCATGTAACCTCCAGGTGTTGTTATTTCTTATATCCAAAGGGTTTATATTCCATGCCGGGGCCACTAAAGCCGGCATTATTGAAAAACTCGACGAAGGTCAACCTGAGCGGATGGACAAAACCGCTTAACGCTCCCAAAGCTATATTCAAGGTATGACCTGCAAGCATGAAAACAACAAAGATCACCGGTCCAACGATTTTAATGGAAAGAAACTGCTGACCGATGGAATTGATCACAAATCCAAGTATGGCACTGGAGACCCCTAATGCGAACAGTCGGATGTAGGAGAGGATGTCTCCGAAAAAGCCCGTGATAACGCCATAGAGAACCCATAAACCACCCAGGACGTTCATCAGGATGTTCTTTTGCGGGTTGTTGAAAAGCAGCAGCAGAAGCAAGCCAGCTACCAATGGATATTTGACATAGGGCTGGAACTTGGATATGTCAACTTTGAGCAAACCCGCTCCCAGCACCGATAGCGACAATAGAAAAAGGAATGTCCCCAGGGGAGCAAGGAAGTAGCGGAATCCCGATTGACGGGCTTGCTTGAATGCATTAACCATGACCCCAAAGAGAATCTGAATGGCTCCCAGTAGCAGTGCGAAATTGAAGATCTGATCATTGTTTCTGATCAGGATACTGGGATTCATGAAGGTTGTTTTGAGGTCAAAACCAAGGGCGGAGCCCATGACCCAGCCCATGATAATGGATGCTATGCCAAAGATGACAATCAGCATCATTATACTTTTCATGGCGGGATTCTTTAATTTATTACGCAGAATCAATCCCAGTAAGACAACCACAACCCCATAGGCCATATCGGCATTGCAGAAACCATAGAATAGCATAAAAAATGGCGCGAAGAAGGGGGTGAGGTCAAGATCGTCATAAAAGGGCAGCATATACATTCTGCTGATCGGTTCAAAAAGTCTAGCAAACCAGTTGTTTCTAAGACTGACAGGGGGATTATCCTCGCCCCGGGCATTGGAAGCAAAGTGAATGACACCTTTATCGTGCAGGAATGCCTGCAACTCAGGTTCCTTGCGGACGGGAATCCAGCCACTCAGCACACGCAGATGATCATCGGCTTCGCTCACGCCCTGCAAGGTGGCTTCCTCATATTCGCAGACTCTGCTTAGGTCGCTCATTTCCTGGGTGAACATCTCAATGGCAGTCGGGGCGATTCCATGCAGGTATTCGTCTATCGAGGCAATCTGGCCATTGACCTCTTCCAATTGAGATTCCAATTCTTGCAGGGTATGATGGTGAAAACTGAACATATCGGCATCGATGGCTGGCCTGTCTCCCTCATAGAAGAGGACAAAGTATGTGATACCTCCCACTTCGTTGATTACCCGGATGCTGTAATCTTCCAGCCATTCTTGCTTGAAGTGGTTCTTGAGGCAGGTGCGGAATTCAACCTTGATGCCTTTCGCAGCTATGGAGTCCACCAACTTGTAATCGAAATGACCCCAGGGGGCAAGGTCTTTTATTTGTTTATTGAGTATCTCAGCCTTACGGTTCAAGGCTTCTTTATTTTCCCTGGCGACATCGATTTTATTATTCAAGGCTATGGCAGGCATATTGACCGAGACTTTGGCCGCATCGGAACCTAACTTGGTCAAATAATTCAGATTCTCAGAGTATTCCTTGATAAGTTCAAGGTTATTGCTCAGAGATTCGGTCTGGGTATCGGTGGTCCTGATCAGATGCACCATACCCAGCTTTTGCAGCTCTTTCAGGAACTCGTTGTAGTCCAAGTGATAGAGGACAAAGGAATACTTGCGCATTTTTTCAATCATGCGAATTCCTCCTCAGATATGCGCTCTTTCAGGATCTTCTGGGCTGCTTTGGACAGGTTTTCCTCATCTTCCAGGAAGCGCTTGATCTTCAGGATCGAGGTCTCGAAAGTGGGAATCTGCACCTTTTCGTAGAGATTAACTTTTTGCGTGGTTTTCTTTCTGACCCTTTCCAGAATGTGCATCTTGCGGATAAAAAACTCCCTCTCAATCTGGAGCGTTGCCAGTTCCTTGACCATCCCGATGCCATCCAGATACCACGATGGGGCACTGAACAGGTCGTAATCCCGAATCTCAAAATCAATGTCTCCCATAACCGGGATTTGCACCCCCGCTATCTTGCGGGTGAGTATCTCCACATTATGAACCTGCACCAGAGATGGGTCAAACTCCACCCAAAGCTTCATGAACTGGTCAAGCTCATTGATGCCGGCCTGGATCCTTTGATCGAGCTCAAGGGCTTTATACCTGGCTTTTTTAACCTCCAACCGCAGGGCAGACTCCTTGTTTTTTAAGGTAGGAAGCGCTTTCAGCCTCACTTTGAGCTGCTTTTCCAGTTGGAGCTGGGATATTTTGTTGTATTGAAACTTGCTGATCATCCCTATTTCCAGTGTAGTTCCATGAATTCGTCTTTTATGCCCACTTCTTCCTTTTTAAAATGCTTCTTGAAGAGGGCCCAGGTTGTATCCAGCATTTCATCGGTGCCGATGTTGACATCGATTGCCAGGATTTGTTCAGCATAATCTCTGGCAAAAGCAAGTGTACGAACATCATAGTCGGAAAGATCGAAGCCGTTTTCCATCTTGGTTTTGGCATTGGCAGCGTCAGAATTCAGGCGCACGGACGCAGACATAACCTGCGGGTGATCTTCCCTCGTACGTTTGCCCATAACCTTGGTTTTGAGCCTGGAAAGTGATCTGGCAGGATCGATGATGACCTTACCGATGTCGGTGTCGCGGCGCAAGTAAAGCTGTCCTTCCGTGATGTATCCAGTATTATCAGGAATGGCGTGAGTGATGTCCCCACCCGAGATAGTGGTGACCGCGATGATGGTGATTGATCCCCCTTCAGGGAACTGCACAGCTTTCTCATAAATCTTGGCCAGGTCAGAGTAAAGCGATCCGGGCATTGAGTCCTTGGAGGGTATCTGATCCATACGGTTGGAGACGATACTCAGAGCATCGCAATACAAGGTGAGGTCTGTGAGCAGCACCAGCACCGATTCGTTCTTTTGGATGGCAAAGTATTCAGCCGCCGTGAGGGCCATATCCGGCACCAGCAGGCGTTCCACCGGAGGGTCGTCTGTGGTGTTGACAAAGGAAATGATTTTGTCGATCACACCAGCGTTTTCAAAGGAATTCTTGTAAAAGAGGTAGTCGTCATTGGAAAGCCCCATGCCGCCCAGGATGATCTTATCGGCCTTGGTGCGCAGCGCAACAGTGGCCATCACCTGGTTGTAGGGTTGGTCAGGATCGGCAAAGAAGGGAATCTTTTGTCCGGTAACCAGGGTGTTGTTGAGGTCGATACCGGCAATACCCGTGGCTATAAGCTCTGAAGGGTCTTTACGGCGTACCGGGTTCACAGAGGGTCCGCCAATTTCAACTTCTTCCCCTTCAATTTCAGGACCACCGTCGATGGGATTGCCATAGGCATTAAAGAATCTTCCCGCGAGCTGGTCGCTGACTTTCAGGGTGGGCGGTTTGCCAAAGAAAACCACTTCGGCATCTGTCCCGATACCTTCCGTACCAGAGAAGATTTGCAGCGTTACAGAATTGCCCATGATTTTGACAACCTGGGCCATGCGGCCACCGACCGTTGCCAGTTCCTCGTTGCCAACCCCTGTTGCGTTAACGGTGCAAGTTGCCTTGGTGATCTGATGCAATTTAGTGTATATCTTTTGAAAAGCTTTGCCGGCCATTATTTAACTCTCCTTTCATCAAGTATCGTATCCAGTTGGGCTTCATACTTGCGGAAGTCTTCACTTTGGAAGGGCTGATAATTCATTTGTCCCAATGTGTTGATCAGTTTTGTATAGTAGGGCTGGAGTTCTTCGTAAGATTCGAAGGACAGTTCAGTATCACATACCTTTAAAACAAGATTCAGCATATAGGCCTGCCGTTTCATAGGCGTGGATTTGTCCACATCGTCAAAACCGTCCTGCACCAGTATGATCCTGTCCACCAGTTCGCTTTTCCAGAAGCTGGAGTGATAGTCCAACGGCACGCCGTCATCGCCAAGGATGTTGATCTGGTCCTTGGCTTCCTTGCCTCTCAGAAGCAGGTCCTTGGCTTTAAGCACACTGTTGACCCATCCGGGGGAAATGTTTTTATTGAGATAATCCTGAACCTCTTCATACTCAAGATATTTGGAATAGGAATCGATGGGATCCACAGCCGGGTAGCGTTTGCTGTCGGCCCTGTCCTGAGAAAGGGAATAGAAGCAACGCGCTGTCTTTTTGGTAGCCTCGGTAACAGGTTCCTTCAGGTTTCCACCAGAAGGAGAAACTGCTCCGATGAAGGTTATTGATCCGGCTGAACCGTTGTTCAAGTACACGTAACCGGCGCGGGAATAGAAGTTGGAAATGATCGCGGGCAGGTCCATGGGGAAGGCGTCCGGTCCGGGCAGCTCTTCCATGCGGTTGCTCATTTCACGCAAAGCCTGAGCCCAGCGCGAAGTCGAGTCTGCCAGCAGAAGCACTTTCAAGCCCATGGAACGGTAGTATTCAGCAATCGACATGGCCGTATAAACAGAAGCCTCGCGAGCGGCAACAGGCATGTTTGACGTGTTGCAGATAATGATTGTGCGCTCAATCAGCTTTCGACCTGTGCGGGGGTCATCAAGCTGGGGAAACTCTGTGAATAGCTCCACAACCTCATTGGCGCGCTCTCCGCAGGCTGCCACGATGATCAGGTCGGCTTCTGCATTTTGCGAGATGCTGTGTTGCAGCACGGTCTTTCCAGTTCCGAAAGGCCCGGGTGTAAATCCTGTTCCGCCCTCGGCAATCGGATTCAGGGTATCGATGGTGCGCACACCGGTCTCCATCATCTTGAAAGGTCTTGGTTTGGAAGCGTAAGCCCGGATGGGGAGTTTGACAGGCCAGTATTGGACCATGGTGACCTGGTGCTCTTTGCCATCGGCGTCAGTTAGAACCGCTATAGTGTCGCTGATCTTATAATCTCCTGCAACTGCGATTGATTTGACCGTGTATTTATCTTCCATCTGGAAAGGAACCATGATCTTGTGATTGATCCAGTTTTCCTGCACCGAACCAAGCCAGTCGCCAGCGCTAACCGAGTCTCCGGCCTTGACCAGAGGTGTGAAGTTCCAGATGCTGTTATCGTCCAGAGGGTCGGTATATTCACCACGAGTGAGAAACAAACCGGACATCTCATTCAAGTCGTCCTGCAAACCATCATAGTTTTTGGAGAGCATTCCCGGCCCCAACTTCACTTCCAGCATTCTTTCGGTAAACTCTACCGGGCACCCCGTAGTCAGTCCCCTGGTGCTTTCGAAGACCTGGGTGTAAGCGATATCACCTGTAACTTTGATAACCTCAGCCATCAGTTTCACGCCATTCAGATCGATGTAGCAAATCTCGTTCTGGGAGACCGGCCCATCCACCTTGACGTGCACCAGGTTGCTGATTATACCGTAAACAGTGCCTTTGGTCATATTGGCTACCTTCTATTTCTTAATAATTGATTTTATGTTGAATTGTTCGGGGAACTCGAAGCTGTTCACAAGGTTGTCCATGGTGTCGCGGAACACCTCCTTTCCCAGGGTAGGTTCCATACCCTGCCAGCGTTCAAGAATCCGCAGCTGGGCATAGTATCCCAGGATGCGGTCAATATTGAAGTAGTTGAAAAAGTTCTGGCTATCGATCCATTTCCAGCGGAGGAGATCATAACCCCTTTCCCTGTAGAGGATATTGTTCTGTTCCCAAATCCTGTAAACACTCTCAAAAAGTTCGTGTTCCTTACCCAGGCCAAAATCTGTGGCATGGCTCTGCGCCAGCCTGGACACCAAATCACCCGTTCCAACCAGGTATTTCGCGAAGGGGATCTTATGCTCGCGTCCGTTAATTGCGGTAAGAATGTTCCGGATATCCCTGTTGAACTCAAACCAGTGTTTTAGAAACTCGTTTTGCAAGTTTGAGCAGTAATCATATACTATATCCAGGATTTTATGTTGGGAATCCAAATATGAAGGCATTTCTTCAGTTTGAAATATCTCCAACACTATGGTATGAAAGACATCGGGATAGGCACGATAGTCTTTGGGTAGCGACACACCGGGATCAGCGGCTTTCCTTTTCATCAATTCCACATAGTTCTGCCAGAAAGAGAGCGAGCATTCTTCCGGCGGGACGTTTTCATTCACCTTGCCATAGATGATCCGCAGCAGGAGGTCAGCATCTTCCGGCAAACAGAGCAAGGTCAGCAATCTGAAATCTCCGGCGCTTAGGTGTTGCTGCGCCTGTATCAGGAAGTCACTGGTGTTTATCTGGACCTTGTTATCGTCTATATTCAGAGCCGGCAGTCCGGCCACAAAATAGTAGTATTGATTGCGCATGCCTGTTTGCTTATTTGAACAACAACTGGTTGCTGCGGGGACGGAGATAGGATTTGAACAGGTTGGCAAAATCCTCATCCGTGAAGCTCAGTTTATAGCTGCCGTCGGCGGGGGAGATGGAGAAGCCGCTTTTCATCTGGGGAGAAAAGTCTATGCTCAATCCTTTGGCGGTATCAGATTTAATGGATTTAAGGAAGAATTCGTCCAGTTTCCCTTCCATGCTTTTTGAGATGGTGATTTTCCCACCGGATTCCTTCCAGGTGGAAACAATCTCCAAAATCATCTGCTGTACGAATTTGACTTCACCAAGGCTTTCTTTCAGGGGTTTGTCTAAGGCATTGCTCAAAAAAACGTCAGTGAGTTTCTGTTTGACCGAGCTTATCGTGTGTTGCGCTGCCATCTTGAGATCAGATTCGGTGTTTTTGCCCAGTTCCGCCGCTTTTTCCTGAGCCGAGGCGATTAACTTCTCCGCTTCATTTTTTGCGTTTTGGATTATCTCTGAAGCCTGGGTCTGAGCACTCTGCTTTATCTCCTCAGCTTCACTTTGAGCCTTGGATACGCCCTCTTCATAGACTCGTTTCAACAGATCTTGTAACTGGTCGCTCATTGTTATCTCCAGTATGAGTTTGTCATTAGTCAAAGATTTTTACCTGTCAGATTGTGTCAATGCAAATGTGAGCATGCTCTGACAGTAGTAGTGGAAAGTCATCGCTTGTTAGCCAAATGCTTTTACATGGCTTCATTGCAGGCCTTGAAGTGATTTACATTACCAAAACCAGTCCTGTGAATCCTACAAGTTTAACCGGCATCAATTCCTTGACAACCGCATAAATAAACCGGCGCATTCCGCAATAACCTTCATAGCGCCCTCCTTTGCTGCGACTGGCATTGGTGCCATCATCCTTAGGTCATCCTTATAAATTATAAGGTTGACCTAAGGATGACTAACGCCAGAGGTCGGGATGCAAATGAGGGCAATCCTCCTCCATAATATATAGGTGCTACGATCACGCCGTGGAAAGGCGGATAGGTGAAATGGTGATCCATTAGTAATAATACAAGCGAAATAGCATTGTTTCAGAGCAGCAGATTAAACAGATTCAAGGGGTTTGGTAACAGCTTCACTTGATCAGGGAAGCAAGTCTTTGCACGCCTGTCTCAATCTGCTCCATAGTCGAGAAAGTATAGTTCAGGCGCAGGGTGTTGAACTTTTCCTGTCCCTCAGGATAAAACTTTGAGCCTGGTATGAAAGACACCTTTTTATCCCGCGCCTTGACAAACAACTCATCCGCGTTCATTCCCTCGGGCAAGGTCAGCCAGAGGAAGATACCGCCCTCTGGTTTTGTCCATGTTACGGAATCGGGCATATTAAGCTGCAGTTGTTGGAGCATCTGGTTCAAATAGGGCCGATAGTGGTCGCAGATCCTGGCAATATGTGGATTCATAAGGCCTTTTTCCAAAAAGCGACTGACAACCCTTTGCGAAACGCAATCCGGCGTGATATTCACTTTTTGCTGCCAGGACACCATTTTGGAGATGAGTTCGCGGTTTCCTTTTACGTAGGCTACGCGGAGCCCCGGCCCCAGTATCTTGGAGAAGGAAACCACTTCTGTAACCACATCTGAACTATTGAATTCCCGCTGGGCAAGATGAAAGAAAGTGGGCAGCGCTTCACCGCTAAAGCGAAGCCTGGAATATGGATTGTCTTCCACGATGGCGATGTTTTGTTCAATGCAATACGCAATCAGTTCACGCCTTCTTTGCAGGGAATAGCTGATTCCGCCGGGATTGTGGAAATCAGGTATCACATAGATAAACTTGATTCTTTTGTTGGCGCGGCGAAGTTCTGACACCTTGGCTTGCAGCAATTCCATTTGGATTCCCTCGTCATCGATGGGGATGCTGTGGATATCAGCCTCTAAAGCGTCAAACACCACCAGGGTTCCCAAAAATGTGGGAGCCTCACACAAAACTACGTCGCCTGGTTCGATCAGAGCGCGTCCGTAGAGATACAGCCCATTGGTGGCACCCACTGTTGTCAACATCTGTCCGGGATCAAGCTCCAATCCCTCCCATTTTAGCAGTTCGCGTTTGAGGATACTGTCGCCTTCGCTGGCGCCATACTGCAAGACATCAGAACCTTCGGTGGAAACCACTTCCTGGAATATCTTGGCAAGCTCTTCCTTGGGGAAGGTTGCGGGAGCGGGAAAGCCGCCTGCGAATGAGATCAGGTCGGGGATATTTTTCGTTGAAGCCACCAGTTCTCTGATCAGAGACGATTTCATTTTGTTTGTTACCGGCGAAAATGCGCTTGGGTAATGCATGAGATACCTCTATGTTATTTTATTTGAAAATCAACAAAGGGAGGACTGTTGCCAATCCTCCGCCAAGGTCAGGGATAGATTCGATAGATCATCCTCGGGAATGGTATTGTTTCGCGGATGTGATGTGTGCCGCTCATCCATGCCACCAGGCGTTCGAAACCTACACCAAAGCCACTGTGGGGGACAGAGCCGTATTTGCGCAGGTCGAGAAACCACTGGTATTCTTCCAGGGGCATCTTTTCGGCTTTCATGCGCTCCAGAAGCAAATCGTGGTCGTCTTCACGCTGGGAACCGCCAATGATCTCACCAAAGCCATCCGGGGCGATCAAATCGCTTCCCAATACGAGATCCGGATTGTCTGGATCCCGCTTCATGTAAAAGGCCTTGATCTCTTTGGGCCACTTTTCGATGAAGATCGGAACCGGGGAACCTTCGGTCAGCAGAACCTCGTCAGCAGCTCCCAGGTCGCTGCCGTGAGTGATTTCGGAGCCTTTGGAGCGCAGATAATCTATAGCTTCGCGATGGGTCATTATCTTAAAAGGCGCGTCGGCAGCTGCCAAAGCCGCTTTGTCGCGTTCCAGGATCGTAAGTTCGGTATCGCATTTGGCGAGCACATCTCGGATCACGTAACGGATCAAATCTTCCTGAATCTGCATACTCTCAGCATGTTCCACAAAGGCAGCTTCGGCATCCATCATCCAGAACTCTGTTAGATGCTTGCGCGTTTTGGAGCGTTCTGCCCTGAATACGGGTCCAAAATCATAGACACGTCCCAGGCTCATGATACCGGTTTCAAGATAGAGCTGTCCGGATTGGGAAAGATAAGCCTTGCCCTCATCGAAATATTCAAGCTCAAAGAGGGTGGTGCTGCCTTCGCAGGCGTTCGGCGTGAGAATCGGCGAGTCAAAACGGATAAAGTCGTTCTTGTTCAGCCAGTCACAGATCGCGTAATATACTGTATGGCGTATGCGAAGCACAGCCCACTGTTTGGGCGAACGAATCCAGAGATGGCGGTTTGAGAGCAGGAAATCGGGGCCGTGTTCTTTTTTCCCGATCGGATACTCTTCAGCGATCTGGATCGGTTTAACGCTTTTCACGGAAAGCTCAAAAGTACCTGCCAGTTTCTGATGGGGTTTTGGAATGCCAGTTATAATAAGCGAGGATTCCATGGTGAGTCTTTTGGCGGCTTCAAACATTTCCTCGCCGAGTTCAGGTTGGAAAGCTACGCACTGAAGCTCTCCAGTTCCATCACGAAGGATTATGAAGAGCAACTTACCGCTGTGCCTGATATTGCGCACCCAACCGCGGAGGGTGACCTCTTCGCCAAGATTGGCTGCAATGTCTTTAATTAATATTAGTTTCATTCAACTGTCCTTATTGTAAGTGTCAAACAGCTTACGGATTAAATATGGGTACTGGGCTGGCTCTTGATGCGTTGCATGATGTCCAGCGCCACCTTTAGTGCTCTGAGTCCGGCTTCTCCATCCACCAGGGGAGGGGTATTGTAGATCACCGCTGCCGCGAAGGACTCCAACTCGAGGGTCAGTGCGTCCTTGGGGAAATCAGTCAGGTCGATATTCTGCACATCCACCAGGTTTTCTGCTTTGATGTCGGCATTTCCCATCAGAATTTGAGGCAGATATCTCATAATGTCGGCGCTTTTCTTTACCACAGTAACGTGTTTGGCGCTGAAATCCAGAGAGAAATATGCATCCCTTTGGAAGAACCTGATCTTGCGCTCCTGCTTGAGCGAAGCCCTTGAAGATGTAACGTTGGCGATGGCTCCGTTGTCGAATTCCAGGCGCGCGTTGGCAATATCGATGCTGGGGGTGAGGATTCCCACGCCGCTGGCGCGGATGTCGCTTACGTTTCCACGCACAAAGTCCAGGATCAAATCGATATCGTGGATCATCAGATCCAATACCACAGGAACGTCGGTGCCACGCCTTTGGAACATGGACAGCCGGTGTGACTCGATAAACACGGGGTCCTTGATGCTTTTTTCCACTTTCAGGATAACCGGGTTGAAGCGCTCGATGTGGCCGACCTGGATCTTTAATCCCTTTCTCTTTGCCAGGGCTACCAGTTCCTCCGCCTGCCATAGTTCGGACGTGATCGGTTTTTCGATGAATACGTGTTTTCCAGCCTCCAACGCCTGTTTTGCCAATTCATAATGGGCTGTGGTGGTGCTTGCAATATCAACGGCGTCCACCTCTTCCAGGAGTGTATCATAATCCTGAAATGCTTTTACACAAAGCTTATCAGCGATCTGACAGGCTCTTGCGGTGTCGATATCATAAACACCAGTCAGCTTCACATTGCCGATGGAGGCGAATTTCTCCGCGTGAAACTGGCCCAGGTGTCCGACGCCGGCTACAGCAACTCTTAGCATCAGCCCAATAGTCTTTTGCCAAGGATATTGAGCATATCGGCTGTCATGGATTTCAAGTCATACTCTGGCTTCCAGCCCCATTCCTCCTGGGCGGCGCTGTGATCCATTGAATTAGGCCAGCTGTTCGCAATGGCTTGCTTCACAGGATCCACCTGATATTCCATCTTAAAGTCAGGCATGTGCACGCGGATGGCGGCAGCTATCATTTCAGGGTCGAAACTCATCGCTGATACGTTGAAGCAATTGCGGTGTTTAAGCTTGGAAGGATCGGCCTCCATCAGTTCCACCAGGGCTCTCAGGGCGTCAGGCATGTACATCATGTCCAAAAAGGTTCCGGCTCCCAGATTGCAGGTGTAACTGCGGTTTTTTACTGCTTCATAGTAGATTTCCACCGCATAGTCGGTTGTTCCGCCGCCGGGCAGCGTCACATTAGAAATAATACCCGGATAACGCAATCCGCGTGTGTCAACTCCGAACTTTATATGGTAATAATCGCCAAGCAACTCCGCGGCAACCTTGGAGATGCCATATACAGTGGTGGGGCGCATAAGAGTGTCCTGGGGGGTGTTATCCATTGGGGTCGAGGGTCCGAACGCGCCGATCGACGAGGGTGTGAAAACCGCTCCCTTGACTTCCTTCATGATTTCGAGGGAGTTCAGCATGCTGTCCATATTTATCTTCCACGCCAGGGGGGGATTAGCTTCTCCCTTGGCGGACAGCACGGCAACCAGGTTGATGATGGTGTCGATATTGTATTTCTTCACCACCGCGTACATCTTTTCGGCTTCCATGGCGTCCATTTTTACGCAGGGACCGCCTTGCATGATCTCATCGGGCAGGGGAGTGCTGCGATAGGCCGCAACGACGGAAGATGGATTGTAAATCTTTCTGAGATAGGGAACAAGCTCTGATCCAATCTGACCAGCAGCTCCGAGAACCAGGATGTTTTTCATTTACTACTCCAGTGTCTTAATATATTTTATCACTCTATTTATAAAGGTGCTAAGCCTGTCAATGCTTTTACTACTTCACGTAGTTTCGCACTTTGTCCACGATGGAATCACTCAGCGACATCAAGGCAGTGTTTACCATTTCAATTTCCGAGGGTGGCATTGGTTCAGTTTTTTTGATCAGAGCCTTGGTGGCGGGAGTCAATGCTTTTTCGTCACCGCTTTTTAACCTTGCCCAGATGTCTGACCAGGGGAATTCTGCTGAAACGGTGTCCTGCAGTTTAACTCTGCCGGTGGATACCTCCACCAGTGAAAACGAGGCTATAATCTGCACCGCGGCGGTCTTGGTGAACTTCGTGTATTCGCAAGAAATCTCTGTGGTTACATCTTGCTTTTTCTTTTTGCCTTTTTCATCGACCACTTCTTGCTTAGTTGTGACCTTGTCAGTTTCCTTCAAGTCCTGATGAATGGTCTGGGGAGCAATGTAGTTGATCTGCAGTATCTTGCCTGTCATGATCTCATGCGCTCCCAACATGCTGCCAATATTTGAGGCGTAGGCGGCGTCTGTTTCTGCCGGAGCACTTAGCTGCCGTTCAGCCAAAACCTGTTCTATCTGGCTGCGGGTCACAATCTTCATGAATTCACCCGCTTCTTTATCCTGTACCAGCTTGCCGATGATGCTCTCGGTCAACATGTCGAAGATACCGCCATATCTATTGTCTGTGCCGGTTTTATCATCGAAGGTAAGGATGGCGATCCTCTTTACTGCGAGTTTCCTCGCTTCTCCCAGACGCGCTGCACTGTCTTTGTAATTGGGAACAAAGCTTTGGGCTGCCACAAGCTCCCTCACGGCTTCTTTTTGGGTGTCGGGTGTAGTCCCCTTTTGGATTAGAACCATAGCTTTGGAATAGTGATACTCAGCCGCGTTTTCTTTGCTGGCGGCAAATTCCTTGCTATAGTCTTTGAGTTGGAAGTCGTAAGGCATTCCGGTCTTGGGATTGTAGAGCGGATTGAACGGCTCCACCAGCTTTTGCAGTGAGATCAATTCCGTGTATTCAGTTACCAGCTTGTCCCAGATGTCAGGGCTTCCTGATCTTTTAAGGGATTCTATCTTGTTTTCCCGGGAGGCTACAATGCCACTGAAGTTCTTTTTTAACAGCTCCTGGGCTTTAATGTGGGTGCGCTTCAGTTTCAGGGATTCAGTGTTTGTGCGCAGAGATTGTTCATAAAGCCCCTGCTTATATTCTTTCTCCGCTTTTCTGTAGAGTTTTACATTCTGGCTGCAGGCGCTCAATAAAAGTGCAAGCAGTAGTGTGGCTGTAAGGTAGGTTTTCTTTGAAATACTGAACATACTGTCATCTTCCTGTTCAAATTACAAGCTTGACTTGAATAATTCCTTCTGGATTTTACCCCTTAGATTGTCAAGCGAAAACCTGATTTTACTTCCTGCCAGAACATGTTTGTTGTTACACACAGGCGGTGTTGGTGCCTCAGAGGGCGAGACTCTGTTGTTTGCCCTCGCGCGCGTGAGGCAGCTAAGGCTATATCTTCCTTAGGTCAACCTTATAATTTATAAGGATGACCTAAGGATGATGGCACTAAACGCTGTAGCAGCAAAGGAGGGCGCTATGAAGGATAATCGTGATTGTTGGCGATTTACGTTTATTGAAGCAAACATGGTAAGCTGCCCTGACTTCCTCCTGACTTCATGTCCCATTGACCGCCCATAGAACACCAGGTAATTTCCCGTGCGGTGATTGCTCAGCGTTCAGTTAGTGATCATTCAGCGATCAATGTATGAGGGTGGAAACAGGATGTATGCCTTCTCCTGATTTTAACTATAACCTGTGTGACAATCCCTGATAATCTTTGTATTGGAAAACCTGTTATCTGTTTAACAACAATCTATCTGCATGATTGAAACGACGGTAAGAATCAGAACGATAAACAGATTTAAAATATCGGAACGATTCTTGCATTATAGTCTGATACAACACTTAGAAGTGTTGGCTGTATTCCATAAATGATTATATATGGAGGAAACTCAATGCCCAGGAAGATAGCTATATTGATGACTCTGGTGGCGATACTGTTGATAAGCGCTTGTGCCGAGCGTAATACAGAGTATCAGCCCGACGAAGCGGTGACTCTTGTAAAGCAGATTCCCGTGGTGGGCAATCCGCTGGATATCAGCCACGACAACAGCAGCATCTACGTTGCTTTGGATCAGGGGGGGATAGCGGTCATCAACAGAAACAACTATAACCAGAAATGGTTTACAAACCTGTTCGCGGAAGATGGTTCCATGACCCCCTTGGGCAGGATCAAAAAAATATCCGCCATGCCTCAGTTTGACCGCCTATTTCTAAATGAAGTTACAGCCACCGACAGGATAACGATACTGGATATCTCTGACCCTGATACCCTGGTCTATAAGTTTGATATTATCGGGGGCACTGGCGGCATCAAGTCTATGGACAGCTATCCCCTGGAAACTCCCAGCGAAAATTTCCTGATGGCGATTGGCTACAGTTCTGGAACTGGATTCAAGTATGACCTTTACGATGGGAATATTTATAACGCAAACCAGATCGAAATACTCACACCCGCCACAGCTTCCGGTTTTTTCCTTACTCCCGATAAAGTATATATCGCCTGCGAACAGCGCGGATTACTTATCTACGACAGAGCTACCCGCCAGTTACTGGGAGAGCTTGCTGTTCCCGGAGAAGCCCTCAAGGTCAAGGTTGAAGGCAACTACGCCTTCATAGCGAGCCGCCAGGCTGGTCTCAATGTGGTGGATGTATCCAACCCCGCTGCGCCTGTGAGAGTGGGCGGTTTTGACACTACAGGATATGCAAATTCCATCGACATTTCCGGAAATCTTGCTGCTGTCAGTTCCGGCAGCGGCGGTGTGTATATTTTCGACATCACATATCCCAATAGCTTTTTCCTGGTCCAGCAGTTGAACACCATTGGCTACACCAATAACGCCAGGTTCGTTGGCGATAAACTTGTGGTCGCCGCTCGTGATCAGGGACTGCTTATTTATGAAATCAATTGATTATAACAATATTTAAACCTATAAACCTGAAGCTCTGCTTCAGGTTTTTTGGCTTATAGCATAAAGGAAACTGTATGAAACAAGTAACCTTATTCCTTCTTTGCACTCTGTTGCTATGCGCCGGCACTCTCTATGCCGGCAATGACGATGCTGAGCCCAGATTTTCTGTGATGAGATACGACCAGCGACAGATAAATCTCTCGCTGTCAACTCCACAACCGATGATACAGGAGCTTATCCAAGACGGCAAAACCGTAAAAGATATTTCTGTTGAAAACACCAGTACCACAACCGACAATGGACAACCCCAACTGCCCATCATTAGTACCCTGATTGCCATTCCTCCCCAGGGCGGAGTTAATTTTAACTTCACTTATGGCAGCGTGGAGAGCGTTCCTGTATCGAATCCTTTACTTTACGAACAGGAAGATCAGCTTATCGGCACAGGTATCTTCGCAGGCGATGAAGGCATCTATCCCTCACAACTGATCCAGGTTTCAGAACCCGCTATCCTCAGGGATTTCCGGGTTGTTCAGATCAATGCCTATCCCTATCGCTATGATCACCAGAACCAGCAACTGCTCATATATCACAACCTGCAGGTCGATCTCAGTTTCAATGACGAACCCAGCATTAATGAACTGCCTGACTACACCACATACAGCTATGCTTTCAGGAATATTTACGAAGCCCAGATCAGTAACTTTACTGAATACCGGGAGCTGATCGTGGCGCCTGCCCAAGCCAGGATCCTGCTGATCCATGGCAATAGCTCGGATTCGAACTTCCTGTCCAAACTAAATGAGTTCGTTGCCTGGAAACGCCAGAAAGGATTTGATGTGAATGTGGTCAGCACCCAAGTGACCGGTACATCCAATACCAGTATTAAAAACTACATTCAGAACCAATACAACAGCGACTCCACCCGTCCCGACTATATTATCCTTCTGGGCGACACAACCGGCAGCTATGCCATCCCCACCTGGATAGAGAACATGAGTAACTACAATGGAGCTGGAGACTATCCATACACCCATCTGGCAGGAAATGACATGCTGGGTGATGTAATGATTGGCAGGATTTCCGCGGAAAATCTTTCGCAATTGGCCACTATCTTCAGTAAGATTTACGCTTACGAAAAGAACATCAACACCGCCCCGGACGCAGCCGCATGGGTTAACCGGATGTTATTGATAGGCGATCCCAGCTCTTCAGGCATCTCCACGATCTACAATAACAAATATATTCGCGAGATGTCAAAGAAAGTGAATCCGGACTACAGCTACATTGAGAACTACACCGGTGGATACAGCGGAACTATCAACTCAGGCATTAACCAGGGCGTCAGTTTTTTCAATTACCGCGGCTGGATCGGTATGAGCGGCTGGGATCCTTCCAACAGCCTCAGCAATGGCCCCCGTTTACCTCACGCGGTGATCCTTACCTGCAGTACTGGATCATTCAATGGTACCTGTACCTCCGAAGAATTCATCCGCCTGGGTACAGAAGCACAACCCAGGGGAGCCCTCACCGCGATCGGCATGGCCACAAGCGGAACCCATACCATGTTCAACAACGCATTGTGCACAGGTATCTTTGACGGTATTTTCCTTTACAATATGCGTACAATGGGCGAAGCACTGCTCAATGGCCGTCTCTATATTAGGACTATCTACGGCGCTACCCACTCCAACCAGGCCAACTATTTCGCTCATTGGTGCAACCTGATGGGTGATCCTACTGTGGAAACTTTCATCGGGATTCCAGGCAACATCAACATCACCGCCCCGGCTTCTGTTCCTGTTGGTACTTCGCTGGTTGATATTACTGTCACGGACAACAGTGGCTCACCATTGGAACACGTTAGTGTTACATTATACAACAATGATTATGCCAATGTGGTCTCCAAAGGTTTCACCGATGCCCAGGGCGTGGTTACTTTGAATATACCCAACTTTGTGAATTCACAGATCTTGGTAACTGCTTCCAAACATGACTATAAGCCTGCTCAACAGTTCATTGATATGGACACTCAAGGGGCTCTGGTGTACTTTGATAAAATTACCGCTGACGATGGCAGCTCAGGCTCTCAGGGCAACTCGGATTCTTTCATCAACGTCGGCGAGACAATCGCCCTCAACCTGATGGTCAAGAATACCACAGCTCAGACCATTACTGGAATTACCAGCCAACTAAGCACTGCTGATCCCTATATTACAATTGTGAATGGACAAAGCGCCTACGCGGACACAGCTCCGGACTCCATCAGCATCAACACTACCCCCTTCCTGTTCACTGTGGCTGAAAACATACCTTCCTATCACGATTTCAGACTCATTCTGGATCTGGAGGACGATTTGGGGACAGATTATCAGGTGATCTTCCACCTTGGCGCTTTCAATGGTGATCTGAGTGTTGCCAACTACAGCATCACTGCTGGAGGAAACAATGTGTTGGATCCCTCGGAGAACGGAGTCTTGAATATAAGTGTGATCAACAGTTCGGTGTTTGGCCTGCAGGATATATATGGAGAGCTGAAGTCGCTAAACGATCTGGTTCAGGTGACCGACTCCCTTTCCTGGTTTGGTAATTTCCCTGCTGGAATGACTGTTTCCTCTGTCGATGGTTTCGGTCTTTTTGCCCGCCCTCTATTGATCCCAGGAATGACTATTCCCTTCAGGCTCCGCCTATACAACGCAAATGGCTTTGAGCAGTACGCCTATTTCAATATTCCCATTGGAACGGTTGCGCAGAATACTCCGCTGGGGCCTGATGAATATGGTTACTTTATCTACGATGTGTCAGATGTCAATTATCCTGATTGCCCCAGTTACGAATGGATCGAAATCGTACCCAGCCTGGGGGGCAACGGAACCCAGATCACCGGGCTCAATGATTCCGGAACCTCAGGCGATGAGGGAGACCAGGTGGGAAGCGATGTCCTGGAGGTGGTGGATCTGCCCTTCCCATTTACCTTTTATGGCGAGCTATACAATCAGATAACGGTTTGCGTGAACGGTTTCATTGCCATGGGAGTCACCGAGGATGGCGAATTCCGCAATGGCAGGATGCCGGGAGGACAGGGTCCTTCTCCTATGATAGCGCCATTCTGGGATGACCTGATAATCATTGGCGGAGGTGGCATCTATAGCTATTATGACTCCGCAAACCATATATTCATCATCCAATACCAAAACTTGAAAAACGGCTATAACCGAACTTCCGAAGAGACTTTCCAAGTGATCTTTTACGATCCGGTTTACCATCCCACCAGTATGGACGATGGCAAGATCAAAATCCAGTATAAAGTTTTCAACAATGTGGATGTCGGAGGCAGCGGATATTCACCTTCGCATGGCAACTATGCAACCGTGGGTATTCGCGATCACACAAATAAAAGAGGGCTGGAATACACCTATAACAACCAATATCCCATGGCAGCGCAACCCCTGGGCCACAACAAGGCCATCCTGATCACCACTGTGCCTGTGCTTTACCAGACTCCGCACCTGGTTGTGGGTGAACTGATCGTAAACGACGCCAACGCAGACAATGTTTTGGAGCCAGGAGAGATAGCAAACCTGGGCCTCAAGCTGAACAATATTGGCATGGATACCGCAACCTCAGTGAACGTGACTGCCACCAGTTTGAGCCCCTACCTTACAATAAACAACTCATCAGGTAGCTATCCCGATATTAGCGGTAGCGGTTCGGCGGTCAACATCGAACCCATCTCGGTTACAATCAGCCCGGACTGCCCCGATGGTTTGTCCATACCGATCCAGTTTGATGTGGCAATTGAAGGCAACAGCTGGACCTATCAACAGAGTGTGCAAGTTTTCCGCGCGCAACTGAGTGTGGCTTCGGTGTTCATCAACGATGTCCAGGGCAACTGCAACGGACTGGCTGAACCCGGCGAAACCTTCAAGATGGTGGTAAACTATGAAAACTCATCTGATGTTGCCACCTACAACCTCACCAGCAACATCATGAGCCTTAGCGAAGAGGTTTTCATCGCCAATCCACAGCAACTGATCAATCTGATACCTGCCCGGAGCACCTGTCAGGTTGTGTATGAAATAAGCCTTTCCAACAATGTGATAATCGGCAACAACATCACCTTCTATCTCACCTATCTGGGAGACCAGATCCCTGCGTATAATGAGCAATTGCTGCTCAGCGTTGGCACCACGGGCATGATGAATGACTTCGAAAGCAGTGACGGCGGTTTCATACCCTCCCCTTCCAACAACGCCTGGCAGTGGGGAGAGGACAATGTGGCCGGATCACACTCAGGAACCAAGGTTTGGGGCACTGCCATCAACACCCAGTATTCCAACGGTGCCAACTGGACCCTCAGCTCACCCGATGTCTTTGTGGGAATGAACTTCATTCTGGAATTCTGGCACTGGTACAATATGGAAAACAGCTACGACGGCGGCAACGTGAAGATATCCACAAATAACGGCGTTACTTGGAATCTGCTCACTCCGCTGGAAGGATACACGCACTCCAATGTCTCAGCCCTCAACGGGCCCGGATTCTCTGGCGTCAGCCAAGACTGGGTGCAATCCAGATACGATCTTGGCGCTTATCAAAACCAATATGTGAGATTCCGCTGGACTTTTGCTTCCGATTCCGGTGTTCAGGCTCGGGGCTGGTACATCGACGACGTTCAGACCACTGGATATTTCCCTTTTGCGGGAGAGATCAGCGGCGTGGTGGCAAGTTCCAATAGTGAGCTCGACCTGAGCCTGGTGAAGATCAAAAATGCCGATGGCTTTACAACCCAACCTGACAACAGCGGCCAGTATGCCCTCTATTTGCCTGCGGGACTTCACAGTGTGGAAGCTTCCGCGCCCGGTTACAAGGCCGAAACAGTCTATCCTGTTAATATGGACATTTCTTCCCCTGTGATGAACCACAACTTCGATCTGGAGTGGCTGGCTCCCGCTGTCTCTCTTGGTTGGAGTGTGTTGCGTGACACCCTGAGAATCACTTGGAATGCCCCTCAGGAGCCTCAATATCCCATCAACGGGTACGAAGTTTATCGCAGGCTGAACTCTGGACGCTATGAACTGATGGGAATGTACACCGATACCGAATACGTGGAAGCTCTGTGTATAATGGGTTCCTATTCCTATTACATCGTTACTGTCTACTCGGTTGGTACCAGCCAACCAATAGGCCCCATCGAATTCTCATTTCCGATCACTGAAGGTGTGGATCCGGGAACCCCTGCTCTGGTCACACGATTGCTGCAGAACTATCCCAATCCCTTCAATCCGATCACCACGATCTCCTTCGACCTGGCAAAAAACACCCGGGTGAAGCTGAGCGTTTACAACCTGCGAGGACAACTGGTGAAGACCCTCGCCAGCGGCGAACTGGCTGCCGGACACCACCAGCTAATCTGGAACGGGACTGACTCCCGCAACAGAAGCGTTGCCTCGGGCGTGTACCTGTTCAGGCTGGACGCGGGCAACTATATTTCCACCCGTAAAATGATGCTCATCAAGTAACGCGAGATATACACCACAACGAAGCAAAGGGATGGATTTTTTCATCCCTTTGTTGCTTTTACACAATAGAGTTGCAGAATTAGCCAGATTACAGGAAAGTTGTAAAAATATACACGTTTGAACCCTCAACTAATCAGGCGGACAATACCCATATCATACTTGCGTCAGCAATAATATCATGCTTACCATTCCGAATTTCCTTCATAGCGCCCTCCTTTGCTGCGACTTGCTTTGGTGCCATCATCCTTAGGTCATCCTTATAAATTATAAGGTTGACCTACGGATGACTAACGCCAGAGGGCGGGATGCAAATGAGGGCAACCCTCCTCTATAATATATAGGTGCTACGATCACGCCATGGAAAGGTGGATATGTGAAATGGTGATCCAGTTGTAATAATGCAGGCGAAATAGTAATATGCGACAGGTAAAAGGCCACGCAAGTAGAATACTTGCTCTATTTCTGAAGGATCAAATATCGGCATAAATACGCAAATCCGCTTTGGCCACCTCGTTGTCCAGCCAATTGTCAAACCATTTTGCGTCGAGTGTGGATTTGAAGAGCCGTCTGATATCGGCTGGAGAAGCCTTGATACTCTTATCTCGTATCACTCGTATGACCCGGGGGATCAGGATGAGGTCGCCAAGCTCGTGGTACTGCTGTTTGGATTTGCTGTAATGGGCATGCATGACTTTAAAAAAGATACTGTCCACGTTGCGCTCGAGTAGCTTGGTCTGATATGTCATGGCTGGGAGGGTGACCTTTTGGGCGGTGGAGGCGTAGCTGCCGTTTCCTTCTATTATTTTGCTGGCTTGATGCCTTGCCATATCAGCTCTTGTGCGGATAGTCAGGGCTTCGGTTAGTTCCTGCCTCACTTCAGTGAGGGGTTTATAGGCTTCGAGGCGGGTGTCGCTCAGGCAGGCGACTATCCAGCAACGCTGAGCTTCAGAGTAGATTGGCTTAAAGACATAGCCAGGCTTCTTGCCGGGCAGTTCCAGGTTCACCGCTTCCACCACGGAAGGGTCGTCCAGCCAGGTAGCATCAGGCTTGATATTTCCGGTGCTGATATAGTTCAGGTCAAGTTCATCTGCGGCGGCGTCAATGCCCAGATCTTTCACCAGGGATCTGAGGTTCTGCGCTTCGGGCAGGGTGAAATTGACGCTTGCTTCGGAAGGCAGATAGGGCACCCGGATCGAGGTGAAGCTGCTCATGCTCTTGGTGCGTTTGTCCAGGCGGTAGATACTCACTCCATCCTGATCGCTTACGGGGCTGAGGTAGCTGCCTTCTTCAACAGCCGAAAAACTGGCATATAACTCTGGATCAAGATCGTTGTTGCGGACATAGCCCGAGTTTTTGAGTGTCAACTGCGGGAAATAGGCGAGACGCTTTGACACAGAGGCATTGATATCTTCCCCCAATACCAGTTCCTGAAACAGCGTATCCGCCAGTTCATAACTGCGGCGGATATCCGTTTTGGAAAATTTTACCGGCACCCTGAAGTAGTTAAGACTGAAGTACGGCTCAAGCTTATACTGTGGCAAATTCTGTTCATATTCATAACGCAGTTGCTCTTCAGTGATAACTGGCTGGATGTTTCTGGCATCCAATACCAGCCATTCGATGTCTGCCTTGCTTTGCATGATACGCGCGCCCAGCTTCTTTTCTTTGGAAGTGAGCAGCAGGTCATCGATCAGCTTTTCTTTAAGTTTCATAACGGGGATGTAATAATCGCGGTATTGCCTGCGCAATGGCTGAAGATTTTGTGGGGTGTCAAACTCAAGCGATTGCAGATAGACGGCGCGGTCAAACTTGCCATTTGTGTTGAAGAGGGGAGAGCGTAGAATGTAATCAGGGATATTGGCGCGGAGGGTGTCCAATATCTCCTGGCCGGAGGCGGAAATCCTGTATTTTTTGAAGTAGTCGTTGAGTACCACGTGCTTGGTGGCATTGGACCAGGTCTGGCTCTTGAGTGTTTCCTTTTCGATGGCGTCAGGGGCGCGGTTATTAAGGATCTGAAAGTTGTTGTAGTGCCCTCGGTAGGATTCTATATAATCTCTGTAGAGGATGGGGGTGCCGTTAATTTTGCCGGCCAGGTTTTCCTGATTGACGGCGCAGGCTGTCAAAGCGGCCAGCGACAGTGCGAGGAAGAGGATTTTGATAGAAATATACTTCATAGCTTTTTCTGCCATTCCTTTAGTTTTTGCCAGGCTTGGATGGGAGTGAGCTCATCCAGGTTAAGATCTTTGATCTCTTCGATGATGGGGTCGGTCTCTGAGGCTTTGTTGGCCAATACGTCAAAAAGTTCGAGTTGAGGTGAATGCCTGCCCAGTTTTTTGCGCAGTGTGGAGGCCAGCCCCTGGGGGCTGATCTCATGTTCTTCAAGGTTTTTCAGGATTTCCTTGGCACGCCTGATCACGCGGTCAGGGATACCAGCCAGTCTTGCCACCTGGATTCCGTAACTCTGGTCTGCTCCGCCGCGTTCGATCTTGCGAAGAAAGATCATCTGGTCATTGTATTCCTTCACCAGAACATTGTAGTTTTTAATATCAGGATACAGGTTTTCCATCTCAGTCAGCTCATGATAATGAGTGGCAAAGAGAGTAAGCGCGTGTTTGGTTTTCTGGATATGCTCGATGATCGACCACGCCAGGCTCAAGCCATCGAAGGTGGATGTGCCCCTCCCGATCTCGTCGAGCAGGATCAGCGACTGGTCGGTGGCGGAGTGAAGAATATTGGCTGTTTCTATCATCTCCACCAGGAATGTGCTCTGTCCCTGGGCAAGGTTGTCCGAGGCGCCAACCCGGGTGAAAACGCGGTCAAAGATGGGCAGGCTCATACGTTGGGCTGGCACGTAGCTGCCGATCTGGGCCATGATCACCAGCAGGCCGATCTGGCGTAAGTAGGTGGATTTACCCGCCATGTTGGGACCGGTGATGATGGCGATCGCCGTGTCGGGATGAGCCAGCTCAGTATCGTTGGGGATGAAGTCGCTGCCCTCAATGAGCTGCTCGATCACGGGATGCCTGCCCTCGCTGATGCTCAGTTTTCGCTCGGGGTGAAAAGTGGGGCGGCAATAGTTGTGTTGCCAGGCAAGCCAGGCGAGGCTGGAAAAGACATCGATGTGGGCTATGGTGTCGCTCAGCATTTGCAGGTTTTCCAGTTCTTTTGCCAGTTGCAGCCGCAGTTCCTTGTAGAGTTCATACTCAAGGTTTTTGATCTTTTCTTCCGAACTTAGTACCTTGGCTTCAAACTCTTTCAGGCGTGGGGAGATATAGCGCTCAGAGTTGACCAGGGTCTGTTTGGCGATGTAATAATCCGGCACCTTGTTTTTATGGGAGGCGGTCACCTCAAGGTAATAGCCAAAGACTTTGTTGTAGCCGATCTTGAGATTAGGGATTCCGGTCTTGCGCCGCTCATCCTCTTCCAGGCTGGCAATCCAGGATTTGCCATCATGGATGATCACCAGCAGCTCGTCCAAATCCTCATTATATCCGGAATTGAAGATACCGCCTTCTGTGATGACGGTAGGTGGATTGGGTTGGATGGCGGCATCTATGGTGGCTATCAGCCCGTCGAAATTGGTCAGGCTCTCGATGTATTGGTCCAGCAAACCGCCGCGGAAGGCCTGCAGCCTGTTTCTAAGCTCCACACTGGCGGCAAGGAAGGATCTGAGGGACAAAAGCTCGCGGGGATTGATCCTCAGGGCTCCCAAGCGTGACACCAGGCGCGAGATATCGCCAATCTCCCTGAGGCAGCCACGCAAGTCCTTCAGATAAGCTGTATTGCTCAAAAGAATTGCTATCATTTCCTGACGCGTCTCTATCTGTGCCTGGTCTAAAAGCGGATGGAGCATCCAGCCCTGCAGAAGCCTGGCTCCCATCGGAGTCTGGGTCTGATCCAAAATCGACAGGAGGCTGCCGTGGCGGGTGCCATAGCGGATCGATTTGCTCAGCTCCAGGTTGCGCCGGGTTATTTCATCCAACTGCATGAAGCTGTCCAAAGAGTAATAACCGAGGGAAGCGATATGCTGGAGGGGAACCTGATAGAGTGATTGCACGTAGGCCAGGGCGGCTCCGGCAGCAGTCGCGCCCAGGGTCTTGTCATGTGCGCCGAAAGCTTCCAGGGAGTGCACTCCGAAATGCTTTTTGAGGACTTGCGCCGCTTCAGCCGGTCTGAACTGCCAACTGTCAAAAATGGTGATCGTAGGTTGATGCTCCAGCTTCAGTTCCTTGACCGTATGTTCAGCGACAGTGCTATCCACGATGATCTCGCTTGGTTTCAGTCGGAGCAATTCATTTGCCAGATCGCTGAAATCAAGCTCTGTAAAAGTAAAATCTCCGGTGGACAGGTCGAGGCTCGCCAGGCCTGCCTTGTTCCCCGATTTGGGAAAGTAAACCGCACTGAGGAAGTTGTTGGCGCTGCTATCGATGAGAGTGTGATCTAAAACCGTGCCGGGGGTAATGATTTCCACAACCTCCCGTTTGACAAGGCCGACCGCTTTTTTGGGGTCTTCCACTTGCTCGCAAATCGCCACCTTGAAACCAGCCTTGATCAGCTTGTCCAGATATTGGTCCAAAGCATGGTAAGGAAAACCTGCCAGGGGCACCGGATCGGCGCTGTTTTTATCCCGTGTGGTGAGGGTGATGCCCAAGGTCTTTGAGGTGAGGTAGGCATCGTCGAAGAAGGTTTCGTAAAAATCTCCCATCCTGAACAGGATAAGCTTGTCGGGATGCGCTTCCTTTACCTCCCGGAACTGCCTGAGCATAGGTGTCAGCTTGGTTTCCCTGGGTTTGCCCGTGTCGCTCATATTTGTTTCAGAACTGGGTGATAAAACAGTTGATGTCCCTGTCCAGCAAAGCTTGCCGTATCATTTCGGCTTCGTTCTTGGTCTGATACGGGCCGCTAACCACCACCCAGGGTACAGTCCTGTTATCCTTGTCTTCATAATAGCTGGAAAGCAGGTCCATGTCTCTGATACTGGCTGACATCCTGGTAGCATTGCTTTCCTGGCTGAATCTTCCCACTTGCAGGAAGAAGCCCCCGCTGGGTTTGTTATCAAGTTTTAGGGGGAGCTTGGTTCCGTTAACAGGTTTGGTGGCTGCAACCGTTTCGGGCAATTGCAGTTCGGTGTATGGATAGAGGAAGCTGAGGTCAACGCTGGCGGGATGCTTGTCTTTAAGCTCAAAAAGCCTGTCTTCAATTAGAAAGGCGATATGCGACAACCTGTTGATCTCCAAGCCCGTTTTGTAACTTTCCAGCGCTTCATTGGGGTTATTAGCCAGTTGTTGCAAATACCCCATTTTATAGTGGAAATACTGATCCGCTTTGGGATAGCCATCCAGGGCCTGCAGTTTTTTCAAGCTTGAGATGGCGCTCTGGTATTTGCCCTGGTATTGATATGCTTCGGCGATCAGGAAATAAGCCTCTTCCACCAACTTACCCCTGGGGGCGAGGCGCAGATAGGTTTCGCAATTGGCGATGGCAAGGCTGAAATCGTTGCCTGCCTCTGCGCAGACAGCCAGCCAATAGTAGCGTTCCAGCAGCTCTTGCGAGGTAATCTTTTGCAGATAGCCTTTAGCCTTGCTGGCATCCCGTTCCTGCAGATGGAGCTTGGCCAGTTCCAGCATGCTGAGTTGCCCATAGTGGGTGTTGGGATACTTTCGGGCGCAGTCTTCCAGCAAAGCAGAAGAATCAGTTTTGCTTTTCCTGAGCATGGCATTCAGGTACAGCAGCAGCGAAGATTCTTCGTTGTTCCTCGCTTTGACATCCATCAACCGGGCGCCCAGTTCATTCAGATTGCCGCTCTGATACAAGGTTTCCAGGCTCCGGAAATCAGCCCGGAACTCAACGGCAAAAAGCGCCAGTGGCATGATCAGTAAAGCGATCACCACAACTATCGGGAGGCTAATTGAATTGTTCAAATCTGTTCCTGTGTCTGTCGCCACCAAGCCTTGATCAGTTACTCATGGAGTTCAGCAGTTCAAGGTTGGTTTGTGTCCCTTGCATTCGCTTGCGCAGGGTTTCGATGCCCTGGATGGGGCTGATGGTTTTCAGATATTTGCGCAACACATACATGCGGTTGATCTCATTTTGCGTGAGCAGCAGTTCTTCGCGACGGGTTCCACTTTTCACCAGATCGATGGCGGGGTAGAGGCGCATATCGGAGATGCTGCGATCCAGGACCAGTTCCATGTTGCCGGTGCCCTTGAACTCTTCAAAGATCACCTGGTCCATTTTGGAACCGGTGTCGATCAGGGCTGTTGCAATGATGGTGAGGGATCCTGCCTCTTCGGTGTTACGAGCTGCTCCAAAGAACTTTTTGGGTTTAATGAGGCCGTTGGCGTCGATACCGCCGCTCAACACCTTACCGCTGGAAGGAGTGATGTTGTTGTAAGCCCTTGCCAGGCGGGTGATGCTGTCCAGCACGATCACGACATCCTGATTGAGCTCGATCATACGCTTGGCTTTTTCCAGAACCATTTCGCTGACCGCGGTGTGATTTTTGGGAGATTCATCAAAAGTGGAGCTGATGACTTCACGGTTCCCGGGTTTGAGGATCTTCTTCATTTCTGTAACTTCTTCTGGGCGTTCATCCACCAACAACACGATCAGGTAAACTTCCGGATGGTTGGTCAGAATGGCGTTGGCTGTGTCCTGCAGCAAAGTGGTCTTTCCCGTGCGCGGGGCTGCCACGATCAAACCGCGCTGTCCCTTGCCGATTGGGGTAAACAGGTTGATGATGCGGGTGGAATAGTTGTCCGGATCAAATTCCAGATTTAGCCGCTCTGTCGGATAATAAGGGGTGAGGGCGTCGTAGGTGCGAAGATCCTGCATTGCGGTGGGGGCCATGTAGTTCACTGCCTCGACCCTCAGCAGGGCGTAGTATTTTTCCCCTTCCTTTGGAGAACGCACGGGACCTGAGATCATGTGCCCGGTTTTAAGGCCGAAGCGTCTGACTTGCGTCTGAGATACATACACGTCATCGCGGCCTGGCAGGTAGTTGTTTTGGGCAAAGCGAAGAAAGCCAAAGCCATCCTCCATTATCTCGAGGCATCCGGTCACAAAGGCAAGGCCTTCCTGAGCCGCCTGGAATTCCAACAGTTTGAAGACCAGATCGTTGCCCTTCATTTGAGTGTAACCGGCGATCGAATACTTCTTTCCCAGTTTCAGCAGTTGAGTCTGTGGTAGCTCAAACAGGTTTTCTTCAAATAACATTATAATACTCCTTTAATAATATACATCTTGATAGCCTCAGACCTTCATGCCAACATACATCATCCGGCTTGGGCTGGCGCAGCCAACATTTGCGATACGCCCCAAAATTGCCTTGCCTTCCTCGATCAGCTTCTCCGTGCCTTCCAGGGTTTCCAGACGCTTAATGTTTTCCAGGCAATTCCTCTTGAGACCTTCGCAACTTCGTCCTTCTTTGGGGTTGTCCACGGGAATGTAGAAATCGGAACAACGCAGTTTTTTGAGATTCAATTTTTTTACAATCGCTTCAATTTCATGGCGAGCGAAAGTTTTACTGTGATACACCCCAAAATTTGTGTCGATAGACGCCAGCCAATGATGAAGCAGGATATGGGTCTTCTGGGCATCACTCTGCTCGCCGTCACGATACATCTCAACGATCAAAAAATGACCGCCGCTCTTGAGCACACGCATAAGCTCCGCCAAAACCAGATCCAGCTTCTCTATATGATGAAGAGCATTCACGATGCAAACAAGGTCAAAATAACCGTCGTCAAACTGCAACTTTTCCAGATCCATGCGGTAGATTTCCACATTGTTCTCCGGAAAGAGCTTTTGTGCGTAGTCCACCGCGCGTTCTGAAGCATCTACGCCAATGATCTGGGTGAATGACTTCAAATTCTGCTTGAGGATGTTGATAAAATCACCTTTTCCTGTGGCAGCATCCAGCACCATATCAGCGGAGATCTGATTCAGAATGCCATAAGCATCTTTCATAATGCTATCCCCTCATTTATAAGATTGGGATGATTTGATACAAAGGCGAGCTTTCAAAGCTACGCCTGCCATAACGCATATCTGATGCAATTCTTTTCAGCCTGCTTATTCTCGTCAAGTTATTTAATCACGATTGTGATGAATCACATGGAATAATAGTTATGCACCAGTTGTAAAAATGCCGTTTTCTAAGTAGTTGCAATAATGCAGACACTTTATTTAAAAGGATAAGCTCGTTAGAACACGGACATCAGCAAAATTATTTCCCGAGTTATCACGGTCATCGGTATCCGACTGATAAGTAACGATCCGGTGGAGTGGCTTGAGCCTTGATCCAGTCTCTTAAAGCCCCAAAACAAGTACCCAGTCAAAAAGTAGCCGGCATCAATTCCTTGATAACCGCATAAATAAACCGGTACATTCCGCAATATCCTTCATAGCGCCCTCATTTGCTGCTACTTGCTTTGGTGCCATCATCCTTAGGTCATCCTTATAAATTATAAGGATGACCTAAGGATGACTAACGGCAGAGGGCGGGATGCAAATGAGGGCAATCCTCCTCCATAATATATAGGTGCTACGATCAGGGCATGGAAAGGTGGATTGGTGAAAGAGAGATCCAGTTGTCATAATGCAAATGAAATAGAATGATTTACGTCCAGGCAAATCTCTGTTTGGCAATCGCCATGCGATCAACCGGGCGATCAATTAATCATCAGCATAGGAGGGCGGAATGGCATGAGAATATTGTATAGATGTTATAGATTTATAACCAATAAGATATGATCTCCTATATAAAGTATCACTTCAACCAATTTGGCAGTTAAAACTCAAAGGAACTTGACACCTGAAGGCATGCTGAAATACTTTCCTTGCTAAGATAGCTAATTCAGTTGACAGGGGATATCGTATGATACAGGTTGATTCATTGGTAAAAGAGTTCAAAAAGAAGGACGGCAGCTCATTCAGAGCTGTTGACGGCGTAACGTTTGAGGCGCAAAATGGGGAGATTGTCTGTCTGTTGGGCGTTAACGGAGCGGGCAAGACCACCATCATGCGCATTCTTTCCACTGTGTTCAATCCGCAGTCTGGTTCAGCCCTGATAAACGGTTTTGATGTGATTACCCAGGGTGACAAAGTTCGCGGCAGCCTTGGTTTCCTGTCTGGCGATACCGGTTTGTATGCCCGTTTGACGCCGCGGGAATTCATCCGCTATTTTGGCAGGCTTTATGGAGTGGAGGATAAAGACATCGAATCGCGCATGTTGGAAATGGCAACCTTGCTGGAGATGCACGACTTTCTGGACAAAAAGATCGAGTTTCTTTCCAGCGGCATGAAGCAGAAGGTATCCATCGTCCGTTCCATCATCCACGACCCGCAGGTAATGATCTTCGACGAGCCCACGGCTGGCTTGGATATACTCAGCGCCCGGCACATAGTGTCCTTTATCCGCAGTTGCAAAGACAAAGGAAAGTGTGTGTTGTTTTCCACCCACATCATGCGCGAAGCCGAGCGTCTGGCCGATAAGATCGTGCTGATACATCGGGGGAAGGTTCTAACCCAGGGTAGTCTGGAAGCCTTGAGAGAAGTTTCCGGGATGATCGACCTGGATGACATTTTTGTCTATTATGTAAATCAGACCAACGAAGAGCATGAGGTGCAGGCCCATGAATTTTAAGAAATCGCTGATCGTTTTCCGCAAAGAATTCTCCGAACTGCTGAGAGACCGCCGTACTTTGTTTACCACCATCATTTTGCCCGTGATCTTGTATCCTCTGTTGTTTATCGGCTTCAGCGCCATTATGAGCAGGCAGGCTGGCGTGATTGAAAAAAGGGGTGCGACCATTGCTTACACCGACAGCCTGAACCAAAGGGATGCAAGGTCGATTGCGATGAGGGACTCGCTTTTGGCAAAGATCAAGTCCCTCGACTATGTGACCCTGATTCCCTGTCCCAAAACGGTGCAACAACTGTATGAGGAAAAGGAAATCCAGGCGGTGATTACTATTTCGGACTCCCTCACCTCAAGCGGCCTCAACACCTACAAGGTCTATGTGCAGCATGATGGATCCAACGAACGCGGGCAGATGGTGTTTTCCAAGATCAAGACCGCGGTCAAAGATTTGGAAAAGGAGATTGTCAAACAACGCCTTGTGGATGACAGGATCGATCCCGAGATCCTATCACTGGTGGATGTAAACCCCCGCGACACCTCTTCCTCCCAGAAGAAAATTGGGATGTTCCTGGGGATGATGATGCCCTATCTTGTGATCTTGTTGTTGGTGACCGGCGCTTCCACGGTGGCGGCGGACCTGGTGGCTGGAGAAAAGGAAAGGCGTACACTGGAAACGCTGCTGGTATCATCCGCTTCGCGGCAGGAGATAGTTATTGGTAAATATCTGACTATCATCACCATGTCCATGATAAATGTAGTTATCAACCTGATCAGTCTGAGCTTTTCAGTGCGTTACCTTGTAGCTCAGACCGGCCTTGAGACCAGCGGCGTCAAAATGCCGGTTAGCGCTTTCCTGATCCTGCTTGTGGCGATGTTGCCGCTTGCCACTCTATTCTCCGCGATACTGCTTTCGATTTCCACATTTTCCCGCAACATGAAGGAAGCCCGCACCTACGAGCAGCCGATCATGATGGTCTCAATGATGCTTGGTATGGTAAGCTTTATTCCCTCCATTGAGTTTTCCAATCTGTTGGCCATGATTCCTGTGATCAATATAGCGTTGCTTTTCAAAGCTGTGATGATAAATGAATACACTCTGGCGCAGCTTTTGATTACGATATTCTCCACGGTGTTGCTGGACGTGGTGGCCATCTGGATTACGGTGAAGCTGTTTGCCACTGAGTCTGTGCTGTTTCGCACAGAAGATGATGCCAGCCTGAAAAGCATGCGCAAGAGCGGGAAGCAGTTCTTTACAGCTCAAAATGGGATAATCTATTTTGCTCTGGCGTTGGGGGCATTGTATTATCTGGGCGGCAAATGGCAGGGCAAGGATCTCATGAGCGGTTTGCTCAAGACCCAACTGTGGATCATCCTGCTGCCCGTGTTGGTAACGATCAGGATTTTCAAGCAAAAGCCTCTGGAAGTCTTGAGGCTGAAATTGCCCAAGCTCAAGGTCATCCTGCCGGTGCCGTTCATAGCTTTGTCTGCCACGGTACTCGTGTCGATGGTTGCCCAACTCATCAATCTGATCTATCCTTTCCCCCAAGAGTATATGGAGCAGCTTGGTGGCTTGTTCAAGATGGATTCCCGCCCCTGGGTGCTCTTTCTGGTGGTTGCCCTCACTCCTGGCATCTGCGAAGAAGTGCTGTTCCGGGGTTTTCTGTTCCGCTTCTTCGAACGGTATGGCGGCACCAAGGCCATCATCATCAGCGCCGCGCTGTTTGCCGTATTCCATCTGGATCCGTTCAGGCTGTTGCCTGTGTTTTTGCTTGGCCTGCTGCTTGGATATCTGACCTATCGATCCAGGAGCCTGATCAGCAGCATGCTTTCGCACACAATAAACAACGCACTGGCTATCTTTCTGGTCACCTACAGCAGCAAACCCTGGCTCAAGCCATTGATGTATGGAGAAGATGAAATCCGCTATTGGCTTGCGATACCCGCCCTGCTGGTGCTGGTCTTCTCACTCAGATGGTTTCATAGCGTAACAAAATCAGATATGGAGATTTCAGAATGTGCGGAATAGTTGGATACATTGGTCGGAGAAACGCTTTGCCCGTAGTGATCGAAGCGCTCAAGCGGCTTGAATACCGGGGATATGACAGTTCCGGATGCGCCTTGATCCATGAGAATGAATTGCAGGTTTACAAGAAGAATGGGAAGATCATCGAGTTGGAACGCTCGCTGCCCGAACCCAGCAAATGCACCGGATCAGTTGCCATTGCCCACACCCGCTGGGCTACCCACGGAGAGCCGAACGAACTGAACGCGCATCCCCACACAGATTGCGGGGGAGAGCTGGCAGTCGTGCATAATGGCATCATAGAGAACTATAAACTGCTCAAAGAGCAGTTGATTGGTTTGGGGCATATATTCCGTAGTGAGACTGATACGGAGGTGCTGGTTCACCTGATCGAGCAGTATCTAAAAACGGAGGAAAGCCTGGAAGAGGCGGTCCGAGCCGCGCTCCAAAAAGTGGAAGGCACCTATGGGTTGGTTGTTCTTTCCAAAAAAGAGCCTGACAAACTGATCGCGGTTCGCAAAGGTTCGCCCCTCATCATCGGCATTGGCGAAAACGAACATTTCATAGCCAGCGACGTGAGCGCCATCGTAATCCACACCAAGCGGGTGATCTATCTTCAGGATGGCGAGGTCTGTGTGGTGCAGCGAGATAACTTTGACATCACCAACCCGCTGAGGGAGGCAGTGCATCCCGAGATCTCTGTGGTGGACTGGGACATCTCTGCCATTGAAAAGGGTGAATACAAGCACTTTATGCTCAAGGAGATCTATGAGCAGCCAGTTACGGTCGGCAATGCCTTCCGGGGCAGGGTGGACGAGCGGAACGGAGTTTCCAGGCTGGGAGGCTTGCACCTTTCACCCAAAGACATGCAAAAGATCAAGCAAATACACCTGATCGCCTGCGGAACTTCTTTTCACGCGGCGCTGATCGGCAAATATGTCATCGAGGACATGGCACGCATCCCGGTGCACGCGGAATATGCCTCTGAGTATCGTTATCGCAACCAGATCATCCCGGAAGGCACCCTGGTATTTGTGATCAGCCAATCAGGCGAAACAGCCGATACCCTTGCCGCTTTGCGGGAAGCCAAGGCCAAGGGCGCGACTGTGTTTGGCATCACCAATGTGGTGGGCAGCACCATAGCCAGAGAAAGCGATGGAGGTTCATACATCCACGCTGGAACAGAGATTGGCGTAGCATCCACCAAAGCCTTCACCTCGCAGGTTACCATACTGGCGTTGTTGGCAATACTGCTTGGCAGGCAGAGGAACCTCTCCCCACAACAAGGGATGGATTACATCCGTGAACTGCAGATGATTCCCGATAAGATAGAAAACATTCTCGAGCAGAACCTGAGGATCAGAGAGATCGCCGCAAGCATCAAAGACAGCCGTCATGCCCTGTATCTTGGCAGGGGGCTTAACTATCCTGTTGCCCTCGAGGGCGCGTTAAAGCTCAAGGAAATCTCATATATTCACGCCGAAGGATATCCCGCCGCTGAAATGAAGCATGGACCCATAGCTCTGATTGACGCGGATATGCCGGTTGTGGCAATCGCCACCCAAGACGCCCTCTATGATAAGGTTCAATCCAACCTGCAGGAAGTGCGTGCCAGAAAAGCCAGGTTGATCTCGATCGCCACCGAAGGTGATAGTGAGCTAAAGAAAATCTCCGAGCACGTAATCCACATTCCCGACACTCTGCCCAATCTGCAACCATTGCTGACCGTCATTCCTCTGCAGCTTTTGGCCTACCATGTAGCTGATCTCAAGGGGCTTGATGTGGATCAGCCCAGAAACCTCGCCAAGAGCGTCACTGTGGAGTGAGATGTGCAGATGCCGGTCAGTTTAGCAGAGATTCTATACTGACAGGCAGATACCTGGTGCCGGAAAGAATGTCCTGCCTGAACACTTCCAGATAATCGGGATCGCCCTCTTTGATCTGTTCGTAGAACAAGGCGAACATCAGAAAGCGGCGATAGTTGAGAAAGGTCTCCAGCCGTGAGTATTCTTCTGGGGGAAGGTTATTCTGGCTTTGATAGCCTTGCAGAAATGGCTTCAAAAACAGTCTGGAAAGCTCCGCTTTCAGCCAGGGAGGTGCAGGGCGAATATCAGATGGCATGGGGGAAAGCTATATGATACCTGCCAAAACCAGGTCGTGCATGTGCAGGATGCCCACCACCTGGCGGGAGTCGTTCAACACAGGCAGCATGGTGATCTTATGCTTTTCCATCTGCCTCAATGCGCTCGCGGCAAGGTCTTCCGGATGGCAACTTTTGGGATTCCCTGTCATGCAATCTTTGGCGGGATGTGCCAGGAGCCTGTCCTGCTTGAGCTGGATTTGCCTTCTCAGGTCGCCATCAGTGATTATCCCGATAAGCACGGAATCCTCATCCACCACCGCGGTGCAGCCAAGTTTCTTGCTTGTCATAACCAGGATGGCTTCGCTCATGCTGGTATCCTGCCGGACAAGGGGAAGCTCTTCATCTGTGTGCATCAGGTCTTTGACCTTCAATAGAAGCTGTTTGCCGATGCTGCCTCCGGGATGGAACCTGGCAAAGTCCACCAGGGAGAAGTTCTTCTTTTTCAGCAGCAGGATAGCCAACGCGTCTCCAACGGCAAGCTCAACCGTGGTGCTGGCAGTGGGCACCATTCCCAGCGCTTCAAAATCGGCAGGGATGGAGCAGTCTAAAACTGCGTCCGCGTTCTGAGCAAGGGGAGAATCCACATTGCCAGTGATGGCGATGATCGGGATGCCCACAAACTTCACATAGGGTATAATGGAAAGCAATTCCTGGGTGTTTCCGCTGTGGGATACCGCTAAAAGCAAGTCATGTCGCTGAAGCATGCCCAGATCGCCGTGGATGCCTTCCGCGGCATGCAGGAATATCGATGTGGTGCCGGTGCTGGCGAGGGTCGCGGATATCTTTCGCGCGATGATGCCCGCTTTGCCCATGCCGGTCACCACGACCTTGCCCTGGCAATCGAGCAGTAGCTGAAAGGCTTTGTTCACTTGCTCAGGATCAAGTTGCCGGGCGACGCGAAGGATAGCCTCGGCCTCCTTGTTAAGTTCTTCCTGTAGCGATCTAAATACGTCCATCCATAGCTCCCGCGTGATAATGCGTTTGACAGGCAGGATTGCCCGGGGTTGGCTGCTATTCCAAGCCAAGCTTTTCCAGAGCCGCTTCCAGGCTCATGGAACCCAGGTCTCCCACGGTATGTTCCCGCAAGGTTACAGTGCCGTTTTCCTCTTCTTTTTTACCCACTATGCACATATAGGGTATCTTTTTCAGTTCGGCGTCCCTGACCTTATAACCAATCTTTTCGTTACGAGTGTCAACTTCGCAACGCAAACCTCTCATTTGCAACTGCTCCTCGATCTTGCGGGCATAATCCAACTGCGCTTCAGTGATCGGCAGAATCATCAATTGGACAGGCGCAAGCCACAAGGGCAGATTGCCCCCGTGATATTCCAGCAGAGTAGCAAAGAACCTTTCCACGGAACCCAGTATAGCCCGATGGATCATGTAGGGGCGGTGTTGCGCGTTGTCTGACCCAATATAGGTCATGTTGAACCGGGTCGGCTCGTTGAAGTCAAACTGGATCGTGGTGCATTGCCAGGCGCGGCCAATGGCGTCCTTGATCTTGATATCGATCTTGGGGCCGTAAAAAGCTCCGCCCCCCTTGTCCACATCATAGGCAAGCCCCAGTTTTTCCAGAGAACGGCGCAGGCTTTCGGTGGCCACTTCCCAATCCTTGGGATCTCCAACCGAAGCGTCAGGCTGGGTACTAAGGTAGATGAGAAACTCCTTGAAACCAAAGTGCTTCAACATATCCAGCGCGAATACGATCAGCTTTTCCACCTCGCTGTCCAGTTGTTCTGGTGTGCAGATGATATGCGCGTCATCCTGGGTGAATCCCCTTACCCGCATCAGACCATGCAACACGCCTGAACGCTCGTAGCGATAGACGGTTCCCAATTCTCCCAAACGCAGGGGAAGCTCGCGATAGCTGCGCAGGTTGGAATTGTAGATTGCCATGTGGAAGGGGCAGTTCATTGGCTTTATATAATAGTCCTGGCCTTCGACATCCATGGCGGAATACATGTTCTCTTTGTAAAAGCCCAGATGTCCACTGGTTTCCCACAGACTGGCGCGTCCCACATGGGGTGTATAGACCAGCTTGTAGCCGTGCTTGAGGTGTTCTTCCTTCCAATAGCTTTCAATAAGATGGCGGATCATGGCTCCATTGGGATGCCAGAGCACAAGGCCGGGCCCCACTTCATCGTTGATGGAAAAGAGGTCGAGGTCCTTGCCGAGTTTGCGGTGGTCGCGCAAGGCTGCCTGCCTGAGAAACTCCAGATATTCTTCCAACTCTTTCTTGCTGGGGAAACTGATGCCATAGATGCGATGCAGCATCTTGTTCTTTTCGTCGCCCCGCCAGTAGGCGCCCGAGGTTTTGAGCAGTTTTATGGCTTTGATCTTGCCTGTATCGAGGAGATGCGGTCCCCGGCAGAGGTCGATGAAATCTCCCTGCTGGTAGGTGCTGATCACGTCCGTATCCGGAATCTCAGCCAGGATTTCCAGCTTGTAATCTTCGCCCATGCTTTTGAAGATTTCCACCGCTTCCGCCTTGCTGAGTTCTTTGCGCTGATAAACAAGATTCTGCTTGCTCAGGAAGACCATCCGTTCTTCGATCTGAGACAGTTCTTCATCGGTAAAGGGTGTGTCGCGGTCAAAATCGTAGTAAAAACCCTGTTCGATGGCAGGGCCGATGGTAACCTTTACGCTGGGAAAGAGCTGCTTCACGGCCTGGGCCATCAGATGCGAGGTGCTGTGCCAATATACTTCCTTTCCTTGTTCGGACTTGAAAGTATGCAACACCAGCGAACAGTCTTGCACTATCTCGTGATCCAGATCGACCGCCACTCCATCCACTTCGGCAAATATGGAGGCATCAGCCAGTCTGGGGCTGATATCCTGGGCTACCTGCAAAGCCTTGACGGAACTTTCATAGCTCTTGACCGAGCCATCTGGCAATGTGATATTTATACTCATTTTCACTCCACTAACAATTTGCGATCTTATGCAATCCCCATCGTTGAAGCCATGCTTTTTGTCAAGTCTGGCTTTTCCAACCCTTCATCCTTAATGAATTGAAGATCACCAGCAGGGTGACGCCCACATCGGCAATGATGGCTTCCCACAAGCCGCTGATTCCTCCAACCCCCAGGGCCATGACCAAGACCTTGATGGCCAGCGCCAGGGTAATGTTTTGCGCCACAAATCTGCCTGTTTTGTGTGAGATTTGGAATAAGGCTGTCAGTTGCCTTGGATGGTCTTGCATCAGGATCACATCTGCACTTTCCACCGATACCTGGCTGCCGATGCCTCCCATGGCGATACCCACATCCGCTCTGGCGATGCTGGGAGCATCATTCATTCCGTCGCCCACAAACGCGACCCTGCCAGGGGCAGCTTGCATCAGTTGTTCCAGAATCTCCAGCTTCTGGCTAGGCAGCAACTCCGCGTGAAAGCTGTCAAAGCCGAGTTCCTCGCTCACCTTTTTCGCCTTGCTTTTTTTATCTCCAGAAAGCATGACGTTCCGCCTTACGCCAAGCTGCCGCAGTTCCTGCAGGGCTGGCTTCACGCCTTCTTTCAGTTCGTCCCCAAAGCATACGCAACCCAGATAGACATCGTTTTTGGCAGCATGCACGACGCTGGCAGATTCCACTTCCTCCAGGTTCACAAAACCAAAGCTCCGCAAGAATTCCGCTGAGCCAACCATCAGCCTGTCCTTGTCGTAAAGCACCAGAATGCCTCTGCCGGGATACTCCGAGTAAGCGTTGACCAGCCTGCCGTCATAATCAGCAACGAAGCTCTTTTTGATTGCCCTGGCAAAAGGATGGGAGGAGGTGTATTCACTCAGGTAAAGCGTCTTTTCCAGTTCCGGGCGGAGTGCGTCATCCCGCGCGACAATCCTTTCGATGCTCATATCACCCGTGGTCACCGTGCCAGTCTTGTCGAAGACGACCGTATCCACTTCCCGCACCGCATCCAGATACACGCTTCCTTTCAGGATTATCCCTTTTCTCGCGGCTATGCCGATTGCTATATAATAGGTAAGAGGGATGGAAATCACCAGGGCGCAGGGGCAGGATACGATGAGGAAGACCAGGGCGCGTTTGAACCACACAGCCGCGCTGAATCCAGCCAGGGTGGGGATCGCGAAGACCAGCAAGGCCATTCCCACCACAATGGGCGTATAGTAGCGCGCAAATCTGCTGATAAACTTTTCCCGGGAAGATTTCTTGGCGGTGGCGTTGTCGATCAGTTGCATTATCTTGGAAACCGTGCTATCCGCTTCCAGACTGCTCACCTGGATTTCGAGGAGGCTGTTGTTGTTCATAAAACCAGCATAGACTTGGGAGCCGGGGCTTACCAGATATGGCTCTGTTTCCCCGGTGAGGGTGGAGGTGTCAACGGTGCTTTCTCCACTTGTCACGCTGCCGTCCAGGGGAACACGCTCTCCCGGATACACCAGGATAAGGTCGCCAATCTGTATCTCAGACAGACGTTTATCCACGATGTCACCTCCGCTTTTGAGGTGGGCGAGTTCCGGCTTCAGCGAAAGCAAGCCCCGCACCGACCTTCTGGAATGCTCCACCGCCCTGTCTTCCAGCCATTGGCCAATTTGATAGAGAAGCATCACAGCCACCGCTTCCGGAAACTCGCCCAAAATGACAGCGCCGATTGTAGCCAGGGACATCAGGAGCTTTTCTGAAAACACCTGTTTCTTAACAATGGAATGTGCGGCGCCCCTCAATACCCTGTATCCAACTAAAAGATATGCCGCAAGGCCCAGCCAGCCTTTCCAAGATAGAGGCAAAAACTGGGATTCTATGATGACCGCCAGACCCGCTGCGAGGGGAAGCCAGGCGAAAAGCGCTTTTTTCTTCCGCGACAATTCCCCGGCTTCAGATATTTCCACCGCAGGGTCGATGGAGGCAGCAACGCTGTTCAACATAATCAGAGGATTATCTACTTTCTCAATGTACTCTACAGTCAGTTTCTTTGCCATGAAATCCAGGTTTGCCCTGTTGACATTGCTTAAAGCCTGGATGCCTGCCTCTATTTTGTTACCACAATCCACGCAGTTGAGATTGCTGACCTCATATTCTCTTACTGTCATTATCCGATTTCCTCAATGTGTTCAAGGGCGACATCGAACACTTCGCGCACATGATTGTCATTAAGGGAGTAATAGATCATGGTGCCATCCCTTCTTTGCTTTGTCAGCCTGTGCAAGCGGAGGATTTTCAATTGGTGGGAGACGGCCGATTGTTCCATCTCGGATAGCCTGGCAAGGTCAGCCACGCACAATTCATATTGTGAAAGGAAGTAAAGCAGTTTCAGGCGGGTCGGGTCGCCGAACACTTTGAAGAATTCACCCAAAGACTCTATGGTATCGGAGTCTGGCAGTTCATCCTTAATCCGCTTTAATTCATCTTCCGGTATTGACTTGCAAGCGCACTGTTTGTTCATCTCATCCTCATGTATATGAATATATGTTCATATACTAATCAATATGCGTTCCAAACAAAGGATTTTTTACAAAATCGTGCGCCAGGGGATGAAAATTATGATTTCATCTTAAAACCTGGTATCTGTAGTCTATCTATCTGGTAAAATATAAGATAAGCGATATTCTGTGAGACGATGGCATAAGCTCTCCGCTAATCCTCCCATATCGCTATCATTCTGTCCTACAACATGATAACCTGTCTTCCTTAGATCATCCTTATAAAAGTTAAGGTTGACCTAAGGATTAGCTAAGCTGATTATCAGGTGAGAAATGAACAAGACCTTAATCGGTAGTGCTTGATATGTTGCTGCGTCCTTGATTTTATTAACTCATTTGTCCCTCATACGCTCACCGCTAACTGATCGCTGACTGAACGCTGACAAATCGCTGGGCTGGCTTTTAGCGGGAAATCAATGGATTTACAACAAGCTATCGAGGTATGAGGGCGAAGTGACTGATGGTATGAAAATATACAGGAAAAAATATAAGCTGCCACTGGATAAAATATCTTGACCCAAATTGACTACAACAACTACTGAGCTTATGAAGAAGATCATCCATATCGACATGGACGCCTATTTTGCCGCCCTTGAAATACGGGAAAACCCCGCGCTGGAGGGGAAATGTGTCATTGTGGGCGGCTCACCCAACAGCCGGGGCGTGGTCTCCACCTGTTCCTATGAGGCGCGCAAGTATGGCGTTCGCAGCGGGATGAGCTCTCAACAAGCCTGGAAACTATGTCCACGGGGCATCTTTATTCGCCCTAACTTTCAACTTTACCGGAAGGTTTCTGAGCAGATCAGAAACGTGTTTTTCAGCTATACTGAGCTGGTGGAAACGATGTCTTTGGATGAGGCTTATCTGGATGTGACCGGCAAAGCCGGGAATCTGGAGGGAGCCACTGAAATCGCCCGGAGCATCAAAAAGGAAATTCTGGCGGCCACCCGGCTTACCTGCTCGGCGGGCGTTTCTTTCAACAAGTTTCTGGCCAAGATAGGTTCCGAACTGAACAAGCCCGACGGCCTGTCTGTCATCAGCCCCCAAAACGCGCAGGAAATCCTGTTCTCGCTTCCCATAGGAAAGTTTTATGGAATCGGCAGGGTTACGGCGGCCAGAATGCAAAAGATGGGAATCAATAACGGCAAAGACCTTTTTGATACGGAACTAAGGACACTAATTCTCCACTTTGGCAAGCTGGGTCAATACTATTATGATGTGGTGCGGGGGATAGATAACCGTGAGGTAGTTACAGAAACAGACCCCAAGTCCATTAGCTGCGAAAGCACCTTTCCTACGGATATCGGTGACATAGATGAGCTAATGGCTGAACTGAGGGAACTGGTGGAGAGGCTGGTCAATCGCATGACACTCCACAAGATTCAGGGCAGGAATATAACCCTCAAGATCAAGTATGATGATTTTGAGTTGAACACCCGTTCCTGTCCTCTGCCTGAAACCACCAATGACATCAGCGTCTTGTTTGAATACGCCCAAAAGCTGTTGGTGGCAAACTGGAACGCCCAGCGCAAGATTCGCCTGTTAGGCGTGGGAGTTGGCAAGCTCGATCTGGGCGACAAGAACGGCGACAGCCAGTTGGAAATACCTATCTGACTTTGAGCTGCGGCAGCTTCTGCAAGATGTTGCTGCCCACGATGACGCACAAGCCAAGCAGGGTGGCTGGATGGATGGCTTCTTTTAACACCAGCGAGATGAAAAGCAGTGAGACGAAAGGCGTCAGGAAGATGAGGTTGGCTATGCCCGGAGTGTTGTTTCCGCTTTGCAGGGCCTTCATCCAGAGGATGAATGTCAGCCCCATCTCAAAGATGCCAACATAAATCCCGCCCAGGATTCCGTAAAGCGCGTTGCCGCCAGCCGGATTGATCATCAGGCCAAACAGTCTTCCCCCGCTGGCAAGGGCGATGATCAGCATTATTATCGTACCCACGGCGAAGTTGTACATCAGTTTAAGTTCCGGGTCGCGCCTGTCTTTGAGGTTGATGATCCAATAGCTTGCCCAGATCAGCGAAGTGGACAAGGCCAGCCCAGAACCGAGGGGATCGCTGAAATCCATGGATAGAGGTTTGCCTTGGGTAGATATTATCAAGACTCCCACAAAACTCAGTAGCAGCGCGGCCAGATCGCTCCACCTGAACCTTTCTTTGAGGATAATGATAGATAACATGGAAAGCACTATCGCCCAGGTGTAGTTCAAGACCTGGGCTTCCTGGGCGCGCAGACGGTCATAGGCGATGAACAGAATCAGGTAGTAAACCAGAGGATTGAGGATGCCGGGCAGAAGTGACTTGACCAGGTTTATCCCCATTGAATCGAATGCATTTCCTTTTTGCTTGATCAGATTCACCAGGACCAGAAACAGCAAGGCGGTGGCGGATGAGACAAACATCAGGCCGATGGGGGTGAGGTGCCTGAGGGTAAGCTTGAACGCCGTGGAAACGGTGGCCCAGGCCAATACGGAGCCCAGGGCGTAGAGATAGGCTGTTCTGGTGTTCTGTGTCATCTTCCGCGCAAAGAAAAAGCCTGTCCAGATCTGGGCAGGCTTATCTAAATCTATTTAAGGTTTATTCCATCCCTTTCAGAATGTTTGAATATTGTTGCACCATGTCTTTGTTGTTGGTCATCTGGGCACCCAGGATCAGCCACTGGACTGCTTCTTTGCAGGTTTCGTCATATTTGTGCCATTTGGTGGCGTAGGTGATCAGATCCTTGTAATTCTCGGCATCCCTCAGCAGAATGACGATTTCCTGATAGTCTTTGTCGTCGTCGCGCTGGTTTAGCAGTTGTTTCAGATATTCCAAAGCGGCGGCATTGTCATTCTGTTTATAGGCAATGTATTTGGCGTCGGACAGAGCGTCAATGTTGAGAGGGTCGATATTCAGCACCAATTGGTTGTTCACTTTGGCGGCGGCATAATCTTCCATCTCGAACTGGCAGTAGGAAAGGTTCATCAGGTTGTTTACATTGAGGGGTTCCAGATCTTTGACCCGTTCAAAATATGTTTTGGCTTCGGCATAGTTCTTCTGGTTAAGGTAGAAGATGCCAAGCTCTTGCAGCAAGAGAACGTCGTTCGGATCCTTGGCGTAGATCTTGAGCAGGATTTCCTCGGCTTTCTGGGGGTCATTCAGATCCTTTTGATAGATGGTTTTCAGCTTTATCAAGGGCTCCACGCGGGAGGGATCCATGGCGGCGACTGTCTCGAAAATCTTCATGGCTTCGGCGGTATTGCCAGCGTCCGCTTGTTTCTCGCCTTCTTTGAAGATACGGGTCCAAGCGCTGGTTTTCCTTTTTTTCATGTCGCGGATGTCTGCCATGTCGCTTTCTTTTTTCTTCTCAAAGCCTTCCATCACATTGATGGACTTGTCGTAGTATTCAAACGCAGCTTTGTTGAGTTCCACCGCTCTGTCCGTAAAACGTTCGCCGTTGTAGAGGCTGATATCGCCCATGCGGCGCAGGGCGTGAGCGTAGTCGGGATTGTCTTCCAACACGAGTCTGTAATACTGTTCAGCTTCCTCAACGTTTTGACGCGTGTAAGCCTCGTTTGCTGTCATCAGATCGACTCTGGCCTGGGGGCTGAGTTTCTGGCGTGATGTGGCACAGGCTGTGAGCAGCGTTGCCAAGACCATAACAAGGATTATAAATCGATTCATCTGTAATCTCCTGGATTATTTATCCTATTAAAGCTCATAAAAAATATCTTGCTCAAAAAGTCAAGGATTTTCCTCTCTATAATGATTTCGCGTCCGGGACATCCGTCTAACGTGCCCGCTTCTCCGCTCTTTAAGCAAAAAGCTCTTGACGAAATCTCGCCGCGAAGCTCTATGGTAACAAATATACCTTTAATCCGAGCCAGTGAGCCGGAAAGGAGAAGATATGGACTCATTACCTCAATTTGTAGGAAGAAATCTCTTCGACCTGGATGACTATTCCGCGGAAGAAATCATGTACATACTGGAAGCAGCCAGGGGAATGAAAGAGATCAACCTCCGCCAGTACAAAAAAATCCCCACCCTGCGCGGAAAAACCATCTGCACTCTATTTGTGGAAAACAGCACCCGCACGCGGATGAGCTTTGAACTGGCTGCCAGCCGCCTCAGCGCGGATGTGGTCAGCTTCCAGGCCACCGTTTCCTCCCTTCAGAAAGGCGAAAGCCTGCAAGACACGGTTTATACCCTGGACGCGATGGGCATTGACCTCTATTGCATCCGCCACAGCTCTCCCGGAAGCCCGCAACTGGTGCACAAATACTCCGGAAAACCCGTGATCAACGGAGGCGACGGCAGGCACGCCCATCCCACACAAGCCTTGTTGGATATCTTTTCCATCTGGGAAAAGCTGGGTAGCCTGGAAGGCCTCAAGATCACCATCGTGGGAGACATCCTGAACAGCCGCGTGGTGCGCTCCAACCTCATCGGCATGAAGAAGCTGGGGGCGGATGTGACCGTTTGTGGCCCGCGCACTCTGATGCCGGGAGGCATGGAAGATATCTATGGCTGCCGCGTGGAATACAACCTGCCGGAGGCCCTTAGGGATGCCGATGTTGTGATGGGCCTGCGCATGCAACTGGAACGCATGACCGAAGGCCTGTTCCCCAGCCTGGAAGAGTACAGCAAACACTACGTGCTCTCCAAAGACACAATCAAATTTGCCAAGAAAGACGCTCTGATAATGCACCCCGGCCCCATGAACCGGGGGGTGGAAATCCTGCCCGAAATAGCAGACAGCGACCATAGCATCATCGTGGAACAGGTTGCCAATGGGGTGGCGGTGCGCATGGCGCTGATGTTCCTCATTCTCGGCGGAAAATTGTAAGGGAGGCAAAAAATGACCACACTCATCAAAAACGGAACCGCTTACATCGACGGAGCCTTTGTAAAGAAAGACATTTTGATTGAAGACAAGTTAATCACCCGTATCGAGGACAAGATCAATGAACCGGCGGAAAAGGTGATAGACGCCAAAGGGATGCACGTATTCCCGGGCTTTGTGGACATCCACGTGCATCTGCGAGACCCTGGCCAGACCTATAAGGAAGATATCGTTTCCGGAACCAGATCTGCGGCCAGGGGCGGCTTCACCTCCCTCTGCGCCATGCCAAACACAGACCCCGTGGTGGACAACATCGCCACTGTGGATTACATCCAGCGCAGGGCAAAGGATCTTGGCTCCGCCAAAGTCTATGTGATTGGCGCCATGACAAAAAAGAGCGAAGGCCTGGAGATCAGCGAGATGGCCACCATGAAGTCAGATGGGATCGTGGCTGTATCGGACGACGGCAAATGCGTGCAAAACGCCAAGCTGATGCTCAATTGCATGCGCTACGCCACCAATTTCGGGTTGCCCCTGATCGTGCACGCGGAAGACTACAACCTGAGCGGCAGCGGCCAGATCCATGCGGGGAAGATAGCGTTAAAGCTTGGCCTCACCGGCATTCCCGCCCTGGCTGAGGAAGTAATCATTTCCCGCGACATCATGCTGGCGGAAAACACAGGTTCCCGCCTTCATATCGCGCATATCAGCACCGCCCGCTCCATCGAACTGGTGAGGGAAGCCAAGCAGTTGGGCTTCAATATCACCTGCGAAGTCACGCCCCATCACCTGATCCTCACTGAGGATGCCTGCCTGGGCTTCGACACCAATACCAAAATGAAACCTCCCCTGCGCACTGAAGCAGACCGCCAGGCATGCGTTCAAGCCCTCAAGGATGGAATCATAGACTGCATCGCGACAGATCATGCCCCCCACGCGGATTTTGAAAAGGTGAGGGAATTTGACCATGCACCCTTTGGTATCATCGGTCTGGAAACGGCTTTCCCCGCCCTTTACCACCATCTGGTGAAGCCTGGCCACATATCTTTGGAAAGGATTGTTGACGCCCTGACCAGCGTTCCTGCCTCCCTGTTGGATCTTCCCCCCAGCGCGCTCAAGATCGGATATCCTGCCGATATCTGCCTGGTGGATTTGAACCAGGAGACAAGCTTTGAGTCTGAAGAAATAGCCTCCAAGAGCAAAAACACCCCCTGGCTGAACCAAAAACTATCCGGCAAGGTAATCTATACCATATTGGATGGAAGGATCACCTGGGAGGCTATTTGAGCGTCAGCCAGAAAACCCTGCCTGTAACTGGCGCGGATACTCCTCAACCCGGCTACCGGGTCTTGTGGATAGAGGATCACGAACTGGCTGCCCGCTGCGTTCCCGGAATGTTCTTTGAACTCAAGGCGGACCGGCGCGACCAGGCTAACAGGCTTTACAAACCCATCAGCGTATATCAGGTGAAAGAGGGCAGGATAGCTTTCATGGTCAAGGAAGTGGGGGAGGGCAGCAAGGCTCTCTGTTCGCTCCAGCCCGGCGATGGCGTCAGGCTGATCGGCCCGCTGGGAAATGATTTCCCCCTCATAAAAGTCCAAAACATCCTGCTGGTAAGCGGTGGAGTCGGCTATCCACCCCTGTCCTTTCTCAAAAGCTGCCTGCCATCTGCGTCCAGTGTCATCCATCTGCATGGCGGAGCCAGCGCCAAAGATATTTTCCCCTGCGACATCGTTTGCACAGAAGACGGAAGCGCGGGAAGCAAAGGACGGGTCACAGACCTGGTTCCAAGCGTCATCGCGGAGAACCGGATCCAGCTCGTTTACAGTTGCGGGCCCCAACCCATGCTCAAGGCTTTGGCGCGGATGGTGGAAGGGATTCCCCATTTTGTTTCCCTGGAAGCCTATATGGCCTGTGGGATAGGGGTTTGTTACGGCTGCTCGGTTCCCGTGGGAAATGAATTCAAGAGGGTATGCAAGGACGGCCCGGTGTTCAACGCGGCTGACATCGCCTGGGAGAAACTGTGAGTAGAAGCAAATCAAAACTGGGTAAGCTGGATTTCGACCCGCCGGTCACCGTGGCTTCCGGAACCTTTGGCACCGAATACTTCGATTTCTTTGACCAACGCTGGCTGGGCGCGTATGTGTGCAAGACCGTCACCTTTGAGCCCAAAGCTGGCAATCCCGTTCCACGCCTGTATGAGACTGAGGCAGGACTGCTAAACGCGATCGGGCTTCAGAATCCTGGCTTGAAAGGCTTTATCGGCGATGAACTGCCCCGGCTGAGAGACCTGCTTCAGATTCCTCTCATCGTAAGCTTTTCCGGCTCCACTCCCACGGAGTTTTGCCAGATGCTGGAATGCCTGGAAAAGCAGCCTGGGGTCGCCGGCTACGAGGTGAACGTATCCTGCCCCAACGTAGAGAAGGAGGGGCTGCCCTTTGGCATCGACCCGGATGTGGTTTTCAATCTCACGCGGGAACTCAGCAAACTGACTGATAAGGAATTGACCGTCAAGCTCAGCCCCAACGTTTCCAGTATCGAGCAAGTTGCACAGGCCGCTGAAGCGGGAGGAGCTACCTCGCTGGCCCTGATCAACACCCTCTGGGGCATGGCCGTGGACTGGCGCACGGGCAAAAGCAGGATAGGGCGCAAGGTCTGTGGTTATAGCGGAATGGGAGTCAAACCGGTTGCCCTGGCGCTCACCTACAAAGCAGCCCAGGCCGTCAAGTTACCCATTTTGGCAATGGGTGGGATCCACACCTGGCGGGACGCTCTGGAGTTCTTTTACGCGGGAGCCTCCGTGGTGGCTGTCGGCACCGCGATGTTCAGCAACAGCCAGGCGGTGGTGGAATTGGTGCAAGGCCTGAACGGCTATCTCGAGGAACGTAATTTGCGCCTGAAGGACATTATCGGCAAAGTGAGCTGAAGCGGTTTCAGGCAACCCTGATTGGGTGGAATGGTGGAACAAGGCAGTTCAGCGGCCGCCCGTACAAGGTGGCGGCGCTTGCCATAGCGCCGTTTGGGGGATTGCCACACAGCCCAGATACAAACCCCGTCCATCCCCAAAACTGTGTCATCCCGGGCTTGACCCGTGATTCAATCTTTTAGAATCAAGCACCAAGCCTGAAAACAACCGGCATCAATTCCTTGACAACCGCATAAATAAACCGATACATTCCGCAATATCCTTCATAGCGCCCTCCTTTGCTACGACTGGCTTCAGCGCCATCATCCTTAGGTCATCCTTATAAATTATAAGGTTGACCCCAGGAAGACCCAGGTTGGAGAGGGTGATGCAAATGAGGGCCATCACTTCCCCCCCATAATAATAGGTGCTACGATCAGGCTGTGGAAAGGCGAAATGGCGAAAAGGTTCCCTTGAAATAATGCAAGCGAATAGTTTAAGAGGGAGACAAGAGAATCACCAAAAAGCTATACGCATGGAAATCCGAAACTCAGAATACGATAGTGATAGATGCTCTGAAAGAAATGGATAAATCACGTGGCTAAAGGCTGAAACCGTCATTGCTCTATTAACCTGGCTTGACAAAAAATGGGGGCTGATTATTTTGTCATTGTGTTCTTTTATAAGTATATAGGGGGTGACATGGTTTCGACAGGGAACCAGGGTGTGAGTGATGCATGCCGGAGACGCTGTCTGCTCCGTTATCAAGCAGCAAACGCAAATTAACTGCAAATAACAACTACTCTTTAGCAGCATAAGCGGCTAACGTTCAACCTTTCCGAGCCGCCGGGAGAGGATTGGGCGTCGAAACAGTGCGGCTGCTCCGCGAGCGAGCGCTCATAGCTTGCGGCTAAGACCCTGAGCTTGGCTGGCATGGGTCTGATTGTCTTTTACCATGCACAGCCGCGAGCAAAGACAACTAAGCATTGTAGATTCGCTCATGTTCGGTTTTTTGGACGCGGGTTCGATACCCGCCACCTCCACCATTTTTATTCGGGTGGGAAAGCTTTTGTGGGTTTGTTTTCTTGCGCGCTTCGTCTGGAAGGAAGCGTGGATAAATAATCCTTTACAAATCCCAGCCCCTAAAAATATTGGAACAAAATTCATCTGGAGGATGAAATGCCACTAACACCTGAGGCTAAAACAGCTATCATGGCAGAGTTTAAACTCCATGAATCAGACACTGGCTCGCCGGAAGTCCAGGTTGCTCTTCTCACACGCCGGATCAACGATATCACAGGGCATCTGAAAGAGCACAGCAAGGACTTCAGCACACGGCGTGGCCTGTTGAAACTGATCGGGCAGCGTCGGCGCCTTCTTGATTATCTGAAGCGGAAAGACATCACCCGCTACCGTGATCTGATCAAGGCGCTCAATATCAGAAAGTAAACTACGCCAGGATATTTGAGAGGAGGGGTCGACCGTTACAGGCTGATACCCTCCTTTCAAACTTTATGAACGCGCCGGACAGCCGGCGTACAAACCAATAACTTCTACGGGAGTTTGAGCAATAAGCTCAGAGGGTGGCAGACCCTTTCAGCCTATTGCTTCTTCTCCCGCGGAACCAAAACAGGAGATGAAATGCACAATTTCAACATCATTAAAAGAGAAATAGAGTTTTGCGGACGCAAACTCTATGTGGAAACGGGCAGAATGGCCAAACAGGCCAACGGCAGCGTGTTCATTAAATATGGGGAAACCTCAGTTCTGGTGACTGCCACTATGAGCAAGGAAGCTGCCGAAAATCAGGATTTCTTCCCCCTAACAGTTGACTACATCGAAAAGATGTATGCCAGCGGCAAGATACCGGGTGGCTTCTTCAAACGGGAAGCCAAGCCCACCACCGACGCCACCCTGTCCGCCCGTGTGATAGACCGCAGCATCAGGCCGCTGTTCCCAGACGGTTTCAGAAACCAGGTGCACGTTGTGCTCAACGTCCTTTCCTTTGACGGGATCAACGATCCCTCCGCGCTGGGCGTATTTGGCGCTTCGCTGGCTTTGACCATCTCGGACATCCCCTTCAAAGGCCCCATCGCCGGAGTGACGGTTGGTTATATCGACGACCAGATCGTGGTCAACCCCGCCATGGCGGATGTGAATGAAAAATCCAAACTGAACCTTGCCGTGGCAGCCTCCGCCACCAGCGTGGTGATGATCGAATCTGCCGCCCAGGAACTGAGCGAAGAGACAATGCTCGACGCCGTGTATGCCGGGCATGAAGAGATCAAAAAGCTCTGCGCCCTGCAAAATGACTTAGCCGCGGAAGCAGCCAAGCCCAAGGTCGAAGTGGTTCTGGTTGGCATCCCCGAAGAGATAATGGCCAGGGTGGAAGCCGATTATGGCAAGACTATCGCGGAAACCGCTGTGATTCTTGGCAAGCAGGAAAGACAGGACGCCTTTGACAGTGCCGAAGCCGAGATGTTGGAGAAATATCTGGCTGAAAACGAAGAGACCTACGAAGAGAACGAGAAGTGGTATAAAGCCGCCTACGAAGAGCTTATCCGCCGCTATGTGCGCGACTCCATCCTTAACAAGCACCATCGCGTGGATGGGCGTGGATTGGATGACCTGCGCGACATCACCTGCGAGATAGACGTGCTTCCCATCGTCCACGGCTCGGCTCTCTTCACCCGTGGTGAGACCCAATCCCTGGGCACCATCACCCTGGGCGGCGGAAGCGACGAACAGGTGATTGACGGTCTGGAAGTGGAATATAAGAAAAGTTTCTATTTGCACTATAACTTCCCGCCATTCAGCGTGGGAGAAGCCGGACGCATGGGCCCGGTCGGACGCCGTGAACTGGGGCACGGAAACCTGGCGGAAAGAGCCCTAACCGCCGTGTTGCCGGAAAAGGAAAGCTTTCCCTACACCATGCGCGTTGTGGCTGACACCCTGGAATCGAACGGTTCTTCATCGATGGCTTCCATCTGCAGTGGCTGCCTGGCAATGATGGCTGCCGGCGTTCCGATCACAGCCCCGGTGGCGGGCATCGCCAACGGCTTGATCATGGAAGGCGACAAATATGTGGTGCTCACCGACATCATGGGACTGGAAGACCACCTGGGCGACATGGACTTCAAGTGCGCGGGCACCAGGAAAGGCATCACCGCCATGCAGATGGACATCAAGATCGAGGGCATTACCAAAGACATTATGCGCATCGCCCTCGAGAAAGCCAACACTGCCCGCAACAGGATATTGGACCTGATGCACGACTGCATCGAGGAACCGAGGGAAGACCTGGCGCCCACAGCTCCGCGCATCGAAGCCTTCAAGGTTCCCGTTGATAAGATAGGGGAGATCATCGGGCCGAGCGGTAAAATGATCAAATCCATCATCGAAGCCTGCCAGGTGGAAATTGACATCCAGGATGACGGAACAGTCCGCATCCTCTCTCCCAACAAAGATTCGATAATGAAAGCCAAGGCCATGGTCAAGGGCATCGCCATCGACCCCGAAGTGGGCGAGGAGTTTGAAGGCCCCGTGACCCGCATAGAGCCTTACGGAGTGTTTGTGAAGATTCTGGGAGGCGTGAAAGAGGGCATGGTGCACGTTTCACAGATGCACACCAGCCGCATCGGGCACCCGGAAGACATGGTCAAGCTGGGCGATATCGTCCATGTGAAGTCCCTGGGAATGGACAAAGGCAAACTTGCTCTCACCATGAAAGGCGTGCCCGGCAATCCTGAACCTGATCCCAACGCTCCCAAACGCGAAAAGCCAGCTTCCAACCGCAATGACAGGGGAGGCGACCGTGACCGCCGCTCCCATGGCAGAAACGACCGTTTCAATAGAAGATAAGGCTTGACATAATGACTGTAAACCTGGATGGTCATTTTAGCCATCCAGGTTTGGTTTTTATAATTTAAGAGGAAGGATAGCATGGATTACAAGATTGCCGACATCGGGTTGAAAGACTTTGGCCGCAAAGAGATTAAACTCGCCGAAGCGGAAATGCCCGGCCTGATCTCATTGCGCAACAAATACGCGAACAGCAAGCCCCTGAAAGGCGCCCGGATTATGGGAAGCCTGCACATGACCATCCAGACCGCGGTGTTGATAGAAACGCTGAAACTACTTGGGGCGGATGTCAGATGGGCAAGCTGCAACATATTCTCCACCCAGGATCACGCGGCCGCGGCCATCGCCGCATCTGGCACGCCAGTCTTTGCCTGGAAAGGCGAAACCATCGAGGAATACTGGTGGTGCACCTTGCAGGCTCTAAGTTGGCCAAATGGCAAAGGGCCGGACTTGATCGTGGACGATGGCGGCGATGCCACCCTGATGGTGCACGAGGGCTACCGCCTGGAAGATGAAATGGCACGCTTGGGTAAAAAGCCATCTGCGAATGCTAAATCCGAAGAACTAAGGATTGTGCAAAAGCTTCTGATCTCAGGCCTGGAAAAAGACCCCAAAAAATGGCACAGGATGGTTAAAAAACTCCGCGGAGTGAGCGAAGAAACCACCACCGGAGTTAACCGCCTGTATCAGATGCACGCGTCAGGTAAGCTGCTTTTCCCGGCGGTCAACGTGAACGATTCGGTCACCAAATCCAAGTTCGACAATCTCTATGGTTGCCGGGAATCACTGGCAGACGGCATCAAACGCGGAACGGATATCATGGTGGCTGGCAAGGTAGTAATGGTCTGCGGATACGGCGATGTGGGCAAAGGCTGCGCGCAGTCGATGCGCGGTTTTGGCGCCCGGGTGATCGTGAGCGAGATCGACCCCATCTGCGCCCTTCAAGCGGCCATGGAAGGCTTTGAAGTGAATACCGTGGACAACGTTTTGGATATCGCGGATATCTTTGTGACCGCCACCGGCAACTGCGACGTGATCAGGGTTGACCACATGCTCAAGATGAAAGACAACGCGATTGTTTGCAACATCGGCCATTTTGACAATGAGATACAGGTCAACCGCCTCTATTCGCTGGAAGGCGTGGTGAAAGAGAACATCAAGCCTCAGGTGGACCGCATCAGAATGCCTAACGACAAATCCATCATTCTGCTTTCTGAAGGACGTTTGGTGAACCTGGGCAATGCCACCGGGCATCCCTCATTTGTGATGAGTTGTTCTTTCACCAATCAAATTATGGCGCAACTCGACCTTTGGAAGAACAAGCATCAGATCGGGGTGCACACGCTGCCCAAGATCCTAGACGAAGAAGTCGCTCGCCTGCATCTTGAGAAACTGGGTGTCAAATTGACCATGCTCACCCGCCACCAGTCAGACTATATCAATGTCCCTATCAAAGGCCCTTACAAGCCGGAATACTACCGCTATTAACCAGTAATGGCTACAAACGCGCCTGTATTGATTGACGAGCTATTCGGCGAGCTGGTAGTTCCAAGCGGGGATGAACGCTGGGCGGTGATTCACACCAAACCACGCTGCGAAAAGAAACTGGCCGATTACGCCATGCGGTCAGGCATCCATTATTATCTTCCCCAAATGGACAGCAAGAGAGTCTATAACAAGCGCACCGTATCGTTCACCAAACCAATGTTTCCCAGCTATCTGTTTTGCGTGCTCGATTTTGACAAAAAGCAGAAACTGATGATGACTGGCCTGACGGTCGGATTCATCAGAGTTCCTGTTCAGGAAGAGCTTCTGGAAGAGCTGGTTAACATCAGAATGCTACGGCAACCCAAGGTGGAGATTAAAAACGCGCTTTGGTTGTCCAGGGGATTGGAGGTGGAAATTGTCCGAGGGCCGCTCAAGGGTGTCACTGGAATCGTGGAAGACCACACCAAGCTCAATGAGGTGCGCCTGCAGGTGAATATACTGCGCCAGGCTGTGCTTGTGATGGTCGATCCGGCGAATGTGAAGATCTTGGGGGACTACATCCTGGAAGAGGAAAGTCTGTGAAGATTCTGATCACCGGCGGAGCTGGGTTCATCGGTTCACATGTGGCGGATGCCTGTCTCGAAGCCGGGCACGAGGTGGTTGTGGTCGATGACCTTTCCACCGGAAGCATGGACAACCTCAATCCCAGAGCAAAGTTTTATCAGATCAGCATCTGTGATCCCGCCATCAGCCAGGTTTTCGAACGGGAACGGCCTGACATCGTGAATCATCACGCCGCCCAAATCAGCGTGCCCAGATCGATAGAAGACCCCCTCGCCGATGTGGAAACCAATGTGAAAGGAACGGTGAAACTGCTGGAGAATTGTGTAAAGCATAAAGTTAAGAAAGTAGTCTTTATCTCCTCTGGCGGAGCGATTTATGGTGAAGCGGAAGAATACCCGACCCCGGAAGCCTATCCGCCCAAACCTCTGTCCGTATATGCCATCAATAAACTGGTGGGGGAGAACTACCTCCATTTTTACAACCATCAATATGGACTGAACTACACTGTTTTGCGCTACGCGAATGTCTATGGGCCGCGTCAGAATGCCTCCGGCGAAGCGGGAGTGGTATCCATCTTTATCAATGCCCTTCTGGATGGCAAAACGCCCACCATTTATGCCTATCATGACGCTCCGGAGGGAATGATCCGCGATTACGTGTATGTGATGGATGTCGTGCGTGCCAATCTGATGGCATTGGACAGGGGCGACAAGGAAATCTTCAATATCGGCACCTGCGTCGAGACCACCACATCCCTTTTGTATAAGACAATCCTGTGGCACTTGGGAATGAAAAAGGAACCCCTGCGCGGGGAAGCCAGGCAGGGCGATCTGCGCAGGTCTATGTTGAATTATAGCAAGGCTTTCCAGGAATTGGGCTGGAGCCCGATTTTCACCCTGGAACAAGGTATAAAGGAAACAGTGCAATACTATCTGCGAACGAGGAGTAGAAGATGAATCTGGCCATGATAGGCAGCGGTTATGTAGGTTTGGTAAGCGGCACTTGTTTCGCCAATATGGGAAACCATGTAATCTGCGTTGACAACAACCGTGATAAGATCGAGAGGCTGAACAACAACGACATACCCATTTACGAGCCGGGGCTCAAAGAGCTGGTGAAGGTAAACCGCTCTGCTGGCAGGCTGAGCTTCACCACCGATCTCAAACAGGCCGTTCAAGAGTGTCCGGTGATCTTCATCGCGGTTGGCACTCCTCCCGGGGAAGATGGCTCGGCTGACCTGTCCTACGTACTACAAGTAGCTGAAGATATTGCCACCCACATGCAGGAGCATAAGATAATCGTAAACAAATCTACTGTCCCGGTGGGAACGGCGGATATGGTGAAGGAAAAGATTGCGGGAATTCTTGACGCCATGGGCAAGAACCTGAGTTTCGATGTGGTCTCCAATCCCGAGTTTTTGAAGGAAGGAGCCGCGATCGAGGACTTCATGAAGCCAGACCGGGTGATCATAGGCGCCGATTCCGCCAGCGCGGGCGAAGTGATCAGGTCTCTCTATCTGCCTTTCAACCGCAACAACGACAGGGTCATTATGATGGGCGTGCGTTCAGCCGAGATGACCAAGTACGCCGCCAATGCCATGCTCGCCACCAAGATCTCTTTCATGAACGAGCTTTCGCGCCTTTGTGACGCTTTGGGTGTGGATATAGCGGATGTGAGGCAGGGCATAGGATCGGACAGCAGGATTGGCTACAAGTTCATCTATCCCGGTTTGGGATTTGGCGGCTCCTGTTTTCCCAAAGACCTTAAAGCGTTGATCCGCATGCACCGGGAGAATGATCTACAGCCGAGTATACTGGAATCCGTGGAACGGGTTAACAGCGAGCAGAAAGCCTTTTTTGTGGAAAAGATAGCCAAGTATTTTGGCAATAAGTTGGGTGGCCTGGTATTTGCCGTATGGGGGCTTGCTTTCAAGCCTCAGACAGACGATATGCGCGAAGCTCCATCAATCGATGTTATACGCTCTCTCCGGTCTTCCGGCGCCAAAATCCGGGCTTATGACCCGGTGGCCATCGATGAAGCTCGCAAAATATTTGGGGATGATCCCGGGATCGTGTTTTGCCCGGACGAATATGACGCCTTAAAGGGAGCTTCAGCCATGTTGCTGCTTACGGAATGGCATCAATTCCGCTATCCTGACTTTGATCGAATCAAAAACAGTCTGGAACAGCCGGTGATCTTTGACGGCCGCAACCAATACGACCTGGCACAGATGAAGGAACTTGGCTTCAAATATTTCTCGGTGGGGCGGCCAGCCGTCATTTAAAGTATTCTCTCACCTTTGCCATTTCTGACGGGATGTCTATTTTCTGGGGACATTTGGAAAGGCATGCGCCGCAGTTCACGCATTTATCCGCTCTTGCCTCCCCGGGGATGAATGTCTCGTATTCCCGTTTGTGCCTTTCCTTTTCGCCAAACATCACCGATTCGTTGTAGGTGCCGAATACATCGGGGATGCCAACTTTGTGGGGGCAGGGCAGGCAATATCTGCATTCTGTGCAGGGGATGGCTATGCGCCGCAGATACTCTCGCCTGGCTTTCTTATACAGATCGAGTTCCCGCGGGCTGAGGCTGTCAGCTTCGCTGCGCTCCGCTATGGCGATGTTTTCTTCGATCTGCTTTAGACTCCCCATGCCCGACAACAGGACCGTGCATCCGGGGAGATTCCAGACCCAGCGCAGCCCCCTTTCCACGGCAGACCAGGTTTCGCTGCTTTTCAACCACACTTTTTCCACTTCCGGCGGGATGGGGGAGACCAGTTTGCCTCCTCTGAGGGGTTCCATGGAAATCACACCCATATTCTTTTGCAATGCAAGCTGATAACCGCGGTATCCGGCTTGATAATGGGTGTCGAGATAGTTAAGCATGAACTGGCAAAAATCCCAGTCGTAGCTTTCCACTATCTTCCTAAAGACCGGATAGCTGTCATGGAATGAAAAGCCAATATGTCTTATCTTTTTTTCTGCTTTGATCTTTGAGAGCCAGTCGAGCACTCCAAAGGATATCATCTTGTCCCACGACTTCTTGTTCAAAGCGTGCAAAAGATAATAATCGATATGATCGGTTTGCAGCCTTTCCATCTGTTTGTTCAGAAACTCATCCATATCGGCGGGCGTCTTGATCAGCCAGCAGGGAAGCTTGGTGGCGATATAGAATCTGTTTCTGTCGGTTTGGGCGATGAACTTGCCCAGCAGCGGTTCGCTCGCGCCATGGTGATAGCCCCAGGCGGTGTCAAAATAGTTTACACCATGTTCAAGGGCATAATGAAGCATTTGCATGGATTTCTCTTCATCCAGCGATCCATCCCCGCGGGTAGGTAGCCTCATCAGCCCCAAACCCAATACAGAAAGGGCGTCCCTGGATTTTGGCATTGTCCTGTATTTCATCTTGCTGCTCCCAGAATTATCATTTTTGTCATTCAATCAACTTGCCCGCATCTGTCAAACTCTTTTCCACACTTTCCATTTCGTAGTGATTTCATGGCTGTCATTTTACCCCGTCAAATGGCGGCACCTAACCTTCCACAATTCATAGCACCTATATTATATAGAGGGATGGGTCTCATTTGCATCCCGATAATTGACGTGGGTCTTCCTGGGGTCAACCTTATAATTTATAAGGATGACCTAAGGATGATGGCTCCAAAGCAATTAGCAGCAAAGGAGGGCGGTATAAAGGATATTGCGGAATGTGTCAGAATAATTATGTGGTTATCAAGGAATTAATGCCGGTTGTTTTTAGATTGGGTACTTGTTTCAGGGGAAGCTCACCATGTTACCTTTCCACGGGTTTTACAAGAGAATGTCAAATGACAAATTCAACAAAATAGTTTGATGAAAGCGAATTTGTATCAGTAGTTCTGCAGCCTGTCCTGTATCCAATACAGCGATTTTGCAAATTCATTTCGAGCCATATAACCAGCTTGTTTGCCAGGCTCTTGCCCGCTTGTTCTGAATTTGCTTAGACAATACCCCGCCCAGAGCCTCGGCAAGAATGTCCTTGACACAAAGATGCGATATTAGTTTTGGCTTAAGTCATAAAATCACAATATAGGAATGGAGGAAAACAATGTCCGCTAATCTCAAATACGGGGCAGTTAGCTCTGCAGAAGCCATGGAACTGGAAGAAAAATATGGAGCTCATAATTACCATCCCCTGCCGGTTGTTCTGGCCAAAGGTGAAGGTGTGTTTTTATGGGATCCGGAAGGCAACAGATACTTCGACTTTCTGTCGGCTTATTCTGCCGTAAATCAGGGGCATTGTCACCCCAAAATCATCAAAGCCCTTACCGATCAAGCCCAGGAGCTTACCCTCACTTCCCGCGCTTTTTTCAACAACAAACTGGGTCCCTATGAAAAGTATATCACCGAGTACTTTGGCTATGACATGTTGTTGCCCATGAACACCGGAGCGGAAGCGGTGGAAACAGCCATGAAGCTTGCCCGCAAGTGGGCTTACCAGGTAAAGGGAGTGGAAAAGGACAGCGCCATCATCGTGTTTGTGGAAAACAATTTCCATGGCCGCACCCTGGCGATTGTTTCAGCTTCCACCGATCCGGATTGCTATGAAGGCTATGGACCCTTTATCCCCGGCATCGCCAAAATTCCCTACAACGACGCGAATGCCCTGAAAACCTACCTTGAAAAGCATGGCAAGAATGTGGCTGCTTTCATCGTGGAACCGATCCAGGGCGAAGCCGGCGTATTTGTTCCGGACGAAGGCTATTTGAAAGCTTGCTACGAACTTTGCAAGCAACACAATGTGCTCTTTGTGGCGGATGAAATCCAGACAGGTATTGCCAGAACAGGTAAACTCCTGGCTTGCGACTATGAAAACGTGCGACCTGACATGCTTCTCCTGGGCAAGGCTCTGGCTGGCGGCGTGCTTCCCGTTTCGGCAGTCCTTGCGGACCGAGAGGTCATGCTCACCATCAAGCCGGGCCAACACGGCTCTACCTTCGGAGGATTTCCCCTTGCCTGCACGGTAGCCACGGCCGCCCTTCAGGTCGTGAAAGATGAAAACCTGGCCCAAAGAGCTTATGACATGGGCAAGATATTCCGTGACGAACTGAAGAAAATCGACAACCCAATGCTCAAACTGGTGAGAGGAAAGGGGCTATTGAACGCCATAGTCGTGGAACCCAAGAACAACTATGAAGCCTGGGATGTCTGCCTGAAACTGAAAGATAAAGGCATCCTCTGCAAACCCACCCACAGACACATTATCCGCCTGGCGCCTCCCTTGGTAATCGCAGAAGAACAACTGCTCGAATGTGTCGGCATCATAAAATCCGTCTTCGACGAACTGAAATAATTATACAATGATATAAAAGGCTGCCTCTTCCACGCAAGGGGCAGCCATCTTATCTGATGACATTGGACACTTTCAAAAGCGGGTTTGTGGCCATCATCGGCAAACCCAACACGGGCAAATCGACCCTCATCAACCGCATTATCGGAGAGAAGCTCTCCATCACTTCCCCCAAACCTCAAACGACACGATATTCCATCAAAGGCATTCTTAACCGGCCTGACTGCCAGCTAATCTTCATCGACACTCCGGGATACCTCAAGCCCCGTTATGAGTTGCAACACAGGATGCAAAAGATCTGGCAGGATGCGTTCAAGGATGTGGATCTTGTGGTGTATGTGGCCGATCTTACCAGCTATCCCACCGAATACGATCTTGAGGTGATGGAACACCTGAGACGGGTCAGGACGCCTCAACTGGCTGTTTTCAACAAACTGGACAAACTCCCCGCTCCTGATAGAGAGCAGTTTTCAAAGCAACTGCCGGAATCGATGGAGCGCTATTTCTTTGTTTCGGCTCTGACCGGAGAGGGCATCGAAGAGCTGGTTGAATCCATCCTGCATTACATTCCCTATCATGAGCCCTACTATCAGGAAGACCAGCTTTCGGACTTACCTATGCGCTTCTTTGCCCAGGAAACCATCCGTGAAGGCATCTTTAAGCTCTTCGAGCAGGAGATTCCATATTCAACCGCGGTGTTGGTTGAAAGATACACTGAGGAAACTGACAGGGTGGTGATCGACGCGGTGATCTGGCTCGAAAGGCAAAGCCAGAAACCGATTCTGATTGGGAAGAACGGAGCCAAACTAAAACAGATTCGCGAATATGGGGAAAAGCAACTGAGCGCCTGGCTGGAACAACCGGTGCAAATCCATCTGTGGGTAAAGATCAATCCCAAATGGCGCAAGAAAAACACCGCCCTTAAGGAATTGGGCTTCAGCTAAGAATGTCCTCTCCTCTAAATTCTGTTGACAAAATTGCGGAGTAACCGGGAGAGTATTCCCACCTTGTCCAGAATGGTTTTTGTATTTAAAATTGCACCCACAAAGAATGATTTATGCGTCGAGAGAATAGCAAAGAAACACTGCTTGCTGTGGATATAGGCAACACCAATATCTCCTGCGGAATTTATCTGGACGGGGAGATGGCTTGGTTTGGGCGTCTGTTCAGTTCCACACAGCGCACCGCGGACGAGTATTTCGGACTGCTCGGCCCTCTGCTGGACCGCGTGCCGGAAATGGAGATTTCCCACATCGTCTTTGCCAGCGTGGTACCCGAACTGACCCGAATCTGGCAACAGCTCTTTAAAAAGTACATCCCTGTCCCTGTGATGCAAATCAACGCCCTGAGCAAATTGGGCTTGGGCTTCCACGTGGCTGACCCTTCCTTCATCGGCGCGGACTTGATCGCCAACGCATTTGGAGCCTGGAAGAAGTATCAGGCCAATTGCATAATAATAGATTTGGGAACGGCCACCAAAATTCAGTTGGTAAGCGAAACCGGGAAATTTGAGGGAACGGCGATAGCGCCAGGCCTGAAGACCAGCGCGGAACAGCTCGCGTCCAAGGCAGCCCAGCTTTCCCAAATCGAGATCGTTGCTCCGCCCGTGATGTTGGGAACCAACACCAGAGATTCCATGCTTGCCGGCATTGTCCATGGCCACGCCTTTATGCTTGAAGCCTATATACGAAAAGTGAAAGAGCAGTATTGTTCGGGCAAAAAGGTGATTACTGCCATGACTGGGGGCATTGCGGAACTGCTTGTTCCCCTGGTGCCTTCGGTAGACATCCTGGACAAGACGCTAACCCTGGATGGCCTGTACTTGGCTTTTCAACAGCTATCTCGCAAGTGAGTACATGCTCAAACGCCTTCTGATTTTTCTCATTCCTTTTATTGTGATTGTCTCACTCACAGCCAATCCTTTTTATCCCCGGCTTTACCTGCCTGGCTATGTGCCCCAGGTCAACAATCAGATGGATGTTTACAAGCTCAACAAAGGTTTGGAGCTATACAAAGACCAGCCCTATCTGATCCAGGAGTTCAAGCTAGTCCAGAAAGAAAAGGTGGATTTTGAAGCGAAGAAGGTAGTAATTTCCACCCAGATAGGTGACTTTAAACTGGTACCTGACCGGACGGTGTCGTTCGACAGCTACTTCACAAACCTGAAAAAGAAAGCCTTCCGGAAGTCTCTTATCGAAAATTACAGCAGCCGCGCTCAACAAACCCAGGTCACCACCACTGGTCTGATTCGGGAATTCGTGTTGGAAATTCCCTCCATCGCCATGCCAAAGGCGGTTCAAAAGGTTCTGGGCTCCTCACCGCCGAGGCTCAATCTGGACGGGACTCAGAAGATCAGCCTGGAAGCGGGCAGCGTTAAGCGCAAGAATGTTGCAATCTACGAAGCCGAAAACTCCAGCCGTTTTGAGATCAAGATGGAGCAGGAGACAAACCTGCGCCTGTCGGGAACCATCGGTGACAAGATATCGGTGAACCTGAAATATAACAGCAAGATGGATGAGCAGCTCTTCGATCCCAACAATGTGAGCCTGAAATACACCGGCGATGAAGACGAGATCATCAAAAGCATTGAGGCGGGTAACATCACCCTGGCACTGGCAGGCTCACGCTACATCAGCTATTCCACTGCCTCGCAGGGACTGTTTGGCGTAACTTCAAAGCTGAAATACGGAAATCTTGACCTTACCCTGATCGCCAGTACGGAAGAAGGTGAGAAGAATAAGCAAAGCTACATCGGAACCAGCCAGGCAGACTCAACTGTTTTCCGCAGCCGTGACTACGCAGCGCGCACCATGTATTACCTCATCGACCCCTATGAGCTGTACGATCTCTATACAGAGGCGGACGCCTCTCCCAACATGCCTGACGGATGGATCAACAACGCGATCAAGACTAATCCCTACGGTCAATGGATTATCAAGCCCGGCTCCGAGTATCTCTTGCCCAAAAATGGCTCCGTGCGGGTGTTTATAGACGATGCCAATGCCACCAACAACGTGGAAGCGGCGGTGGGGGATACCATCTTTATAAGTCCAACGGAGTATTATGTGCCATATTATGATGAACTAATTGAGGGCACTGACTTCGTAACTGACTACAGCGCGGGGATTATTCAGATCAACCGGGCTGTCGATAGACGAACCACGATCGCGGTAACCTATGTGGATCAGAACAACAACACTGTTCCCGCCGTGGATGCGGATGAGGAGGCTGATGGAGACCTTGATCTCAAGGTTATCCGCCGCCGCAACCAGGAATATGACCCGACAGACCCGAATAACGTGTGGCATTACCAGATGCGCAATGCCTACAACATGAACAAGACCAACATCAAAAGCGATGGATTTACCCTTAATATCTACACTCTAAACGTGGACCTGACCCGCAACTATCTGATCCCGGATTCGCTTTCCGCGTCTGGCATCCTTACTTACAACGATTATCTGCGCATGGATAGCAGCGGAGATGGCCTGATCAACGGCGACGACAACACCGTGAACCTCGCCACGGGCATCATTTTGATTCCATTCATCGAGCCCTTCAGGCCATTGGGCGATGGAATTATATACACCGACGAAAACGAAAGCATCAGCTATCTGGATATCAGTCTTTACCTCTCCGTGAAGGGCAAAGTCGGCCGCGAAGCAGTTGATCTTTCCCAGGGCGGGATTCTTAAAGGCAGCGTTATAGTGAAGGTCAACGGAGTGGAGCAGAGGGAAAATGTGGATTATCTGGTGGATTACGATTTCGGCCGGATAACTTTTTTGACTTCCGCGGGCAAAGACCCTGACGCCAAGATCGAGATAGATTACGAATATCGCAGTACTTTCAGCGTGGCCAGCAAGTCCTTGGCTGGAGCAAGGGCGGATTGGAATTTCACAGACTACGCCAAGCTGGGCGGTACCTTTATTTATCGAACCGAGAACGTGGCTGACCGCCGGCCCCGCATCGGCAACGAAAACATCCAGATGATGATGGCGGACGTGGATGGAAGTTTCACAGTCAAACCACGTTTCGTCACCAAGTGGCTGGATGCCCTGCCCTTCCTCAAGACCAGCGCCGAATCACGCTTCACCTTGTCTGGTGAACTTGCTTTTACCATCCCAAATATTTACGGCGACCCCAAAACAAAGACCAAGGCTGCCTATATAGATGACATGGAGTCCATCGAAGACTCCTATCCCATGGGTGTGACCATCGGTTCCTGGTCGCATGCGAGCAAACCCTACAACAGCTCTCTGGCCAAGGGGAGAACCATCTGGTACAATCCCAAGAATATCTACCGGGAGCAGTTGGAAGATCCCGCCACTCTCACCGACAACGAAAAGAAGGAAACTGTCACTGTGCTGGCCCTTAAGGTTTTTCCCAGCAAACTTGGCGTCGAAGGCGGCAACGTTGAGAGCTGGGGTGGGGTGATGAAGTATCTGGGCAACCAATTGGATTTTTCGCAGAAGAAGTATCTGCAGGTGTTGGTAAAAGTGGTGCCCAGTCCAGGTTCACCTGCTCCCAATCCCACCATGCGCATAGACATAGGTGATATCAACGAGGATTTCTACACCGAGTTTGGCGGCTTGGGAGTTCTGAACAATGAGGACAAGAACTCCGATGGAGTACTAACCCTTGATGAAGACGTTGGACTGGATGGGATACCCAACGGACAGCCAGGCGACGACCCAAATGACGACGCCTCCAATGTGATCGACCAGGATGGCGACTACCCCAGGATCAATGGTACTGAAGGCAACAGGGTTTTGGACACTGAAGACCTGGACAACAACGGCGTGCTCAACACCCTCGACCGTTATTTCAGCTACGCCTTTTCGCTCACTGACTCCCTGTACCTGGAAAGCGTGAACCATGAAGGTTGGAGGCTCTACCGCATTCCTCTCACCGACCCAAATTCCTATGTGGTGGTCAATAGCTCTTCCGCCTCCACGCCTCCCACGCTGAAGAAGATATCCTATGGCAGGGTAACCTTGGAAACGGACGAGACCACCAAGGTATTTATCTCCGAAATCTCCGCCGTGGGAAACAAATGGCAGGATTTTTATGTTCGCTATGCCAACGACCAGATCGTGCCCGATGCGCTGATCAATTCATACAATACATCCTATCTGTCCGGTATAGTCAACAACCAGAAAAACAGCAGCCACTACACATCCCCGGAAGGCACCTACTACATAGAGGACGAACGCGAAACAAGCGAATCAGCCCTCTCCTTGAACATTCAGAATCTCCAGCCCGGCCATCAGGTTTTGCTCAGGCAAAGGCTTTTTGATCCATACAGCCTGCTTTCCTATAGCAACATAAAATACTATTTCTATCCGGAAGCCAGTGACAACAACCCCTTCCATCCGGATTCCGTTGAGGTGGTATTCCGCGTTGGAGCGGACAGCCTCAACTATTACCAGGCCAGCCGGAGAGTGGCAGTTATACCCTATCAGCAGAAGATGCAGCGTGAGGATTGGACTGCCCTCAGCATCAACCTGCAGGAGCTGACCTCGATGAAGGAAGCCTTTTACGGCGAAACATCCGGCTCGATAACCCTGAACGAAACCAGGTACAGCTTCAAAGGGAATCCCACCCTCACCAACGTGCGCGACATCTATTTTGGCATCTACAATCCGACCGACATCCCATCTCCCACGCCCATGAACGGCACCATCTATTTCAATGACCTCACTGTGACCGACCCATACGAAGACGTCGGTGTTGCCCGAAGAGTGTCGCTCAACTCCGTATTTGCCGATTTTAGTACTTTGGATATTGACTACGAGGAAAAGAGCGAGAACTTCAACACCACCATCCAGCGCGGACGTTACAACGCATTTACCAGCCTTACTTCCCTGAACATCAGCAACAAGTATTTCCTGAACAAGTTTTTCCCCGCTTCCTGGGGTATGGATATGCCTTTGAGCCTGATGCGCACCTACTCGCTTGGCATTCCCAGATTCAGAGCGAATTCTGACCTATTGCGCGACAACATCGCGGATCCAGACGAAAAACACCGCGAACGCAATGAAAACCTTGTCTATTCAGCCGATTTTGGCATCAGCCAGCGCACCGCTCCCAAGAACAAGATTCTGGCTTACACTGTCTATCGCAGTTCTTTCAGCGGAAGGATAGAGAAGGCTTTCCGGCATGCGCCTACCGCTGCGGACACCACCTTCACCTGGCGCGGAACCTATAATTACAACCTCAGCTTTCCCAGCAACAGCGTCAGCTTCCCCTTGTTCAAAAACTACTCGCTGGGATTCTTTCCCACCACCTGGAACAACAGCTTTACCCTTAGCGCCACGGAACCACAAAGCTGGAACTGGGAGCGCAGGGATAACGTTTACAACTGGCACCCGCGTAGCCAGACCGTGGATACAAAGCTCTTCACATCGGATACCAACGTCAACTGGGGGCTCACTTCGGACATCGCGCTCACAATGCGTTTCAACAGCAAGCGCGACCTGATCCAGAAGCAATATCTCAAAAAGATCAACGTCGGCAAACTCACCGAGTATGTCCAGGATCTGGGGGTGAACTACAATCCCAACTACTTTAGAAAATACATGAATCTCACCTTGAGCGGGAGCAGCCGGTTCTCGGAAAACCAGCGTAAATACTATCAGAACGTTTCCGGGGTGCAGACCGAGTTCTACCAGAGCGATGGTAACTCCAACCGCACTGTGCGTGCCAACCTCGCCCTTACAAACTCCACCTTGCTGAGCGGCTGGGCAGATGCCCTGAATGCCAGGCACGGCAACAAACAAAAGTCCGACAAGCCAGACGAATCTGACTCGGGAGACAAACCAGAGGACATAAAACAAGAAGAACTCAAGCAGGAAGAGGAAAACAAGCTCAAGGAAGAGATGCTCCGCAAGCTGGAACAACAGAGATTGGACGAAGAAGCCAAAAAGCGCGATGAAGAACGCCAGATGCTGATCGACGAAGGTGCATCCGAGGAAGAGCTCAGGAAATGGGAAGAGCTGAATCAGCCCCCCAAAGACTATGATCCAAGCAATCTGGATATGTATTGGGGAGACCCAAAATCCAAGTACGAAGAAGGGTATGATCCTAACAAGGAAAAACCGGGCGACGAAACCAAGGATCCAGACAAGAAATCCGGTGGTAAAGATTCCAATTTTTATCTGCCGGGAGCGTTACTGGGCTATCTGAGCAAGCTCAAAAACATTACCCTCTCTTATCAGAATGCCTACAAGATGGGCTACTCACGCAAGGACGACCGCCCTCCCTTTAGCTTCCAGCTTGGCATGCCCCACACTGTGCCGGAGTCGTTTCTTGATTCCACCGACGACGATAACACATTCACCCTGGCCAGCGGGATCAACTTCCATCGCCGCCTGGACAGCACCATCAACTACTCCTATTCGCTCAATAAACGCTATTCCACCGCGTCCAACCAATCCAGGGCAGTCACTTTCCCAGATGTGACCCTGTCGCTGATGGAATTGGAAAAGATAGTGGGATTGGGCAAATTTGTGACCAGCTCGCGCTTGAACAGCGGATTCCAATACACCGTCAGAAGCAGCGGCGACATCGACTGGGAAAAACCAAAACAGGAAAGCAAAACCATCGCACTCAATCCGCTTCTTGGCATCACAGGCACCCTGTTCAAAAACCTGAGCGCCAACCTCAGCTATACCATTAACTCCAGCGATAACGTTACCGATATGGATACCTACGACATCATCAAGAAAGCGAACAGCAACTCACTGAATGGCAATTTGTCCTATTCCTTCCGCAGTGGCAGAGGCTTCACCATCCCATTTACAAAAAAGAAAATCCATATCAAAAACGAACTTACTTCCAGCCTGGCGATCGTGTATGAACGCAACTTTGAAGAAACCTTCGGCCGCGAGTCGTCCCAGGTTGACCGCGATGGTACCCGGATATCAATAACCCCCGGCGCCACCTATCAGTTCAACGCGGATATCAGAGGCGGGCTCACCGGAACCTGGGAAAAGACCTCCGACAAGAAAAGGGATACCGGCATGAGGACATTCCGCCTGGGCATCTGGGCAGAGGTGAACCTGTAAAGAAGCCACTTTGATAGAAGTATTGGCAGCCTGTTTTGCCCTATCACTGGCTTGAAAAACCATTGTTTCGCCCTCATATTACGACCTCCATCCAAAGACCAGTTGACGTCCGGCCGAAAACCGGTCCAGCGGTCGGTCAGCTGTCAATGAGCGATCAATCAGCGATCAAGATATGAGGGCTTATTGACGGCCCTCTGGCTCAGCATAAGCTGGCAAGGGAGGGGAACCCGCTTTTCCCTGCACTGATTCAGGAGGATAGACCCCGTGTAATACTTGCTCCAGTAAACATAAAATGCCAAAATACCCGCTTTTCCTTCATAGCTCTCTCCTTTGCTGCTACAGGCTTTGGAGCCATCATCCTTAGGTCATCCTTATAAATTATAAGGTTGACCCCAGGAAGACCCACGACGGAGAGGGTGATGCAAATGAGGGCCATCCCCTCATAATATATAGGTGCTATGATGGGTGGAAAGGTGTTTTTTGAGGTGGAAAGGTGGAAAGGTTTCCCCGTAGCAAGTCCCACCAGACTATATACTGCGTCATCACGGCCTGTCGGGGTCCTCGCCAAAGCGCGTAGCGGTTTGGTGGGGTGGATAGAGCCGTGATCCAGTCTTTTAGAAACGGCAACCCAACCCCGAAACAAAACACACAAGACTATACACCGTGTCATCCCGGGCAGACGGGGCCCCCTCTGGGGTGGCTGACCCGGGATCCAGTCTTTTGAAGCCACATCACAGCAAA
>DAOLWC010000007.1:0-59890 GCA_035420965.1 Candidatus Cloacimonadota bacterium
CCAACCTATTGATTACAAATCAATTGCTCTGCCATTGAGCTACATCGGCGTCAAGTTTATCCAATCAATTTAAGCACTGTTTTTTTGTCAAACACTTTTTTGTTCACTCTATGTATATCCATGAACTAACGTGGAGAGTGCATATCTTTTCGCTTCCCTGATTATGTCAATCAAAAATGTCAGATTCCCCACCAAACCAAGCTAATGCCAATTCGCTTTCATCAAGCTATCTATGCAAGTTGTTATTTGTCATTCTCTACATAAAGTCGATGGTAAGGGTGAATAAGGAGACGTCAAGTTCCCCCGTAATAAGTCCTATCCGACTTCAAAGCTGTGTCATCACGGGCTGTCGGGTCCCCGCCAAAGCGCTTAGCGGTTTGGTGGGGTGGTTTGACCAGTGATCCAGTCTTTTCAAAATTCCGCGTAAGTTTAGAAAAGAAAAACACCCTTTCATCCTCCAATGAATTCGTTTTATGCCCCTATATATATAGGGGCTACGACCACTGAAAACCAGACGGGATATTGGTCTCAAGGCCAGACACGGGTAACGCGGCAGGTGGTTCAGCGACCGCCGCCACTGTCTGCCCTCGTGCGCACGAGGCAGCGAAGCCTGTGTTTTCCTTAGGTCATCCTTAACTTTTATAAGGATGACCTAAGGATGATGGCGCCAAAGCCTGTAGCAGCAAAGGAGGGCGGTATGAAGGAATATGAAGAATATTGCTGTTGTTTTTGGTGAATGTCACACTCATTTGTTTGCATCATATTTAGCATTTGGTGAAAAAGGGAAGGCGCCGTTAGACAAAAATCAGTCCGCCATTTCAGGACTTGACAGCCATGGGATAGAACACAGTGCAAAACTATTTATCCGTTAATCCGTGTAATCCGTTTCATCCGTATGATGCCTGGTATGCCAATCTAATACGGATTGACGGATTTGACCGATTTACGGATTACTATGGTAAAAAAAGAAGGCTGTTCAGCCAGCCCGGAAGCAAACCAAGATAAACTATAAAAACCGCGTCATCCCGGCCTGTCTGTCCCCGCCGGAGCGCATAGCGGTTTGGTGGGGTGGCTTGACCCAGGATCCAGTCTTTTGAAAAAGATCGTGAAAGGGTGATAATAGGAGGTTCAGCGACCGCCTGTACTGTTTGCGGAGCTTACCATGGCCCCTTTCCACCCCATAGAAAAAAGGACCTGAGGCCAGGTCCTTTTTACTATGTTAGTTGGTTATGTCTATTTGATTATGACCATGTCGGCTCTGCGGTTCTTCGCTCTTCCTTCCGGTGTGTCGTTGGTGTCAATCGGTTTTTCGGAGCTGAATCCCTTTACCTCCATGCGGTCTGCGGCAATACCCAGGCTTACAAGGTAGTCTTTCACCACTTTGGCGCGGTTGAGGGACAGGGGAACGTTGATCTCGTCGCCGCCGGTATTATCGGTGTGGCCTTGAATCAGGATTCGGGTTTTGGGAAGCTTCTTCATGGAAGCAGCCACTCTGCCCAGGAATTCTTTGTCTTCTTTGGTCAGGACGTCTTTGTTAACTTCAAAGTGGACTACGTGCAGTTTCAGGTCTTCTTCCATGACTGCCTCTTCCACTGGCTTGGGCGCCACATCCGGAACCCCGTCTTCGTCTTCGAAATCATTGTAGGTTTCCTTGGTATTGATGCCTTGCCTTACTGTTTCGTCAGTGCCGGGAGCCTTGTCCCTGACATCCGGGATTCCATCCTGGTCGTTGTCGGGATCGGGAATGCCATCTTCATCCTGGAAGCCATCAAAATCTTCAGGATCGTTCGGTGCGCCGTCACGGTCGTCAGGAATGCCGTCGCCATCGCTGTCTTTTACTTCCGGGGCGATGTCGGGTACTCCATCTTCGTCCTGGTAGTTGTTGTAAGTTTCCTTGGTGTCGATGCCCAACCTTACGGTCTCGTCAGTGCCGGGAGCCTTGTCCCTGACATCCGGGATTCCATCCTGGTCGTTATCGGGATCGGGAATGCCATCGTGGTCCTGGAATCCGTCAAAATCTTCGGGATCGTTGGGTGCGCTGTCACGGACATCGGGAATGCCATCGCCATCGTTATCAGGATCGGGAATGCCGTCGTTGTCCTGGAATCCGTCAAAATCTTCCGGATCGTTGGGGGCGCCGTCGCGGACATCGGGAATGCCGTCGCCGTCGTTGTCTGGGTCGGGAGCGCCGTCTTCATCCTCAAAGCCGTCAAAATCTTCCGGATTATAAGGGTCTTTGTCTCTCTTATCCGGGATTCCATCGCCATCGGTGTCTTTCACTTCGCGGAAATTGATGCCAATGCCTATATACGGCAGGTAATAGCCATCCATAATACCATCGGGGTTTTCGATGTTGTCGATCCGGTCAGTGGTTGTATGCTCATACTTCACGCCCAGGTCGATGTTGAAATCCCATTTGGTCAAAAAACTCAAGCCAGCCGACAGATGCGGCAACACAAACATATAGTCGTTGATCCGGGTGCCAACATGCTGCTGCGCGGGAGTATATTTGTAGATGTCGCTGCCGTGGTGGGCCACGCCAAATCCCCCTGTAACAAAGGGAGAAATCCTGTTGATTACCGCCTCTTCGCTGAAGTTAAGCGCCAAAAATCTGGTGGGACGGAGTTTCATAAACAAGTCCACACCCTCAACCGATGACCTGAAACCACTCCCCAGGCCGTTATCGTCCAGCGATTTGGTTCTCAAATTGCCAAAGTACGGATTCAAACCCAGGGAAATGTAGTCCTTCATCCATGCTTCCCAAGACAAGCCGCCTGAGAAATTAAAGTTGTGTTCACCGTCTGTATCGCTTTCGGGGATGGCTGTTCCACCCTGGAAAGTGAGAGTGCTGTCAAAAGCTAATAATGCCGGGCACAAACCCAACACAACAAAAGCAACAAGTAGATAACGTATAATTCTACCCATTTTACACCTCTTAATTATATGGTCTTTGACCAATATTTTATTTAATTCTTAGCTGTCAAGCAAATAGTTTTCCATTTTTAAAGCCATAGCGTTTTTTGGGCAACAGAAAAAGCGTTCCGCGCCACTCCCCGGTGCAGGTTTTTTCCTGTATTGGAGCCTGTTCAAAACAGGATTAGAGTATGCTGTGTTTATTATGTCTTGACGGGAAATCAGGCTTAAAAAAGTATCGCGATTCGCTAACGTGCGTTTGGGGCGCCGAAGGTTCAGGCATTGCCCCGATAGTTTTTTCATATTTTATTCGCAATTGATGGAGTTAACATGTTAAGATACATATTTGTCTTCACCTTGCTGCTGACCGCTGCTTTTTGTTACGCTCAAATCACGGTCTTTGCGGACGATTTTTCCACCCATCAGAATACAAGCTGGACCACCAGTGGCCAGATTGGCTCAAGTGCGTTTTCTGTGAACCGTTCAGGGGTTGACTGGGGCGCCCGGCGCAATACAGACCCTGCCCAATTGGAACTAAGCAACGATGCCAGTGGAACCACAAACGCGGCAGGATGGGTCTTTGCCAGCACTCCCACCGGCGGTTTTGCCTCTCCCTACAACCCAACTTTGAAATCGGCCAACGGTCAGATAAGCTGGTATGTGAATCTCCGGCAGGTAAGAACCGATCCATCAGGTTTTGGCAGCGGCAATTACGGCGTGGCGTTCATCCTGGCAGGAAGCTCCACAACGGCTAACAACAGCGGTACGGGCTACGCCCTTGCCTTGGGGCAGTCAGGCTCCACCGATCCGCTCAGGCTGGTAAAATACGGCGCAGGGATCACTTCCTTTACTAACATCATCACCAGCAACACCAGCGGACTGACTGATTTCGGGTATGAATACCTGAGCGTAAAAGTCACTTACAGTCCGGAAACCGATACCTGGGAACTGTTTCTACGTAATGACGGCACATCCGGCTTTTCTGATCCCCAAAGCGGAACCCTGGTCTCTCAGGGAACGGCGGTTGACGGCACCTACACTTCGACCGCATTGGGATATCTGGGAGCTTACTGGCAAGGCTCCACCGGCGCCAATCAAACAGCATTCTTCGACAATATCGCGGTGCAGGTTACCCCCAACCACACCTCTTATCTGACTGTTCAACCCCTGGAACTTTCAGGGTTTTACTATATTCTCAACAATGGCCCCTCGCCCCAGCAGCATTTCAGCGTGAGTGGTTCCGATTTGATCCAGAGCATAACTATCTCCCCTTCAGAACACTATGAGATATCCACCTCGGAAGGGACTGGGTTTGTGCCCGCCAATCCCATCACCCTGGCCCCTGTGGGCGGAGTAGTGCCAGCGACAAATATATATGTAAGGCTGAAATCAGGTTTGCCCGCTCAGGATTATCAGGGAGAAAACATCAGCGTTTCCACCATGGGGGCCGATACTCAAAACGTGGTCTGTGGAGGCTCGGTCTTAGCTCCCGGAATCACAGTCTCCCCTGCCACCCTCTCCGGCTTTGCCTATATGTATGGATTGGGGCCTTCCGGGGAACAAACTTTCACTGTCAGTGGGCAGAATGTATATTCAGACATCAATATAGCAGCACCGGCTGAGTTTGAAATATCGGCTTCTCCGGGCAGCGGCTTTGGTGCTTCGATCGTGCTTTCGCCAACCAAATCCAGCATTCCGGCCACGACAATCTTTGTGCGCTTGAAAGCGGGTCTCAACGTTGGAGAATACTTCAACAGGAACATCACCCTGTCCGCCTCGGGTGCTGCGAACAAAACAGTTTCCTGCAGTGGAAGCGTTACCAGCGGAGCCACCCCTCAGGCTCCAACGGCACTGGCTGCCACCGATGTCAGCCCAACAAGCTTCACAGCCAATTGGACTCCCGTGGACGACGCCACTTCCTATCGGCTGGATGTCTTCACGGGTTCAGATATCGAGGACCTGTTTATTTCCGAATATGTGGAAGGCAGCAGCAATAACAAGTATCTTGAGGTCTTTAACGGAAGCGATTCATCGATTGACCTGTCTGATTACAGGCTGCAAACTTACTATAATGGATCCACAACCCCGTCTGGCAACGTTCAGCTTTCCGGAACAATCGCCAGTGGAGCCTGCGTTGTTTATCAAAACAGTGCGGCTCAACTCACATTGCCCCCTGGAGTGACTGCTATTGTAAATTATTCAGTTAACTTCAATGGAGATGATGCCGTAGCACTATACAAAATATCCACAGACAGCTTTGTTGATGTTTTCGGAAGAATGGGCGAAGACCCGGGTGATTACTGGGGCACACCGCCGAACATAAGCAAAGACCAAACCCTGGTCAGAAAAGCGTCGGTCTCCTCAGGTATCACACAAAATCCAGCCTCGGGCTTTCCCACCCTGACAACGGAGTGGGATTTCTATCCTGTCGATACAGCTACTTACCTTGGTTCACACAGTTGCGGCAGGGCCATCAGCTATGTTCCCGGTTACCAGAACCTGGATGTGGGCAATGTAAGCAGCTATACGGTCACCGGCCTTGCTGAAAACACTCAGTACAAATATCTGGTCAGGGCGGTAAACCCTTATGGAACCAGCGTGAATTCCAATACCATTGAAGTAACCACCACCTCCAGCACAGCCCCCGCCATCTATGTTTACGGAACCCTCAATCCATTTTCCACATCTGAGGGCACTCCATCCCTTGCCCAATCATACACCCTTTCATCCGCCAACCTGAGCCAGAATGTCAGCATTGCCATTCCGGCTGGATTTGAACTCTCGGTCGATGGCGGAAACTATTATACCGCGGGAGCAGCCAGCGTATCCCCCTCCTTCAACGGTCAGGTTTGGGTGCGCCTAAGCGGGACAAGCAGCGGAACTTACAGCGGCAGCCTGGCACACTCCAGCACAGGAGCCACCACGGTGTATCTTGCCGTGAACGGGGTAGTCACCAGCGAAAGCATAAACGCCCCCACGATCCAGGCTCACAGCATCACTGGTTACCCGGCTTACACGTCAATCTCGTTGGAATGGTCCACCGGCAACGGCGCTTACAGGGTGGTCAAGATCAACACCAGCAACAGCTTCACAGCGCCGGCAGACGGCAGCAGCCCCGCCGCGAACACCTTCTACACCGGAGCTGGCGAACAGGTGGTTTACAACGGAGCCACTGAATACCTCGAGGGCGACCCTTTCAATGGCTGCACGGTCACCAACCTCACCCCAAACACCGTTTACTGGTTCAGGATATATGAGTACAACGGAACCGGCATCGACACCCGCTATCTGACGACCACAGCCAGCAACAACCCCAAGTCCATAAGCACCACCAGCTCACCTGGAACTGGCTATTACGCTGGCATCTACGGTTATGGAACCACCATCAAAGGCCTGCTCCATGACCTGCTGCGCACTACCCACACCACAGAGTATTCATATACCGCCGCCACCACCCAACTCAAATACACCGACCAGGATCCCAACAACCCCAACAATGTCATCGAAATCTACACCCGCTGGAGCATTGACGCGGATTCGTATGGCGGCAGCGCATCAGACTGGAACAAGGAACACACCTGGAGTAAAAGCCATGGCGGTTTTGGCGACAACGCCCCCGCCGGCACTGACCTCCACCATCTGAGACCCTGCGACGCGACCGTGAATTCCTCCAAGAGCAACAAGGACTTCGATAACGGGGGAACTGCCGTAACAGATGACTCCCCGCCTCCCGGATACACCGGCGCCACCGGTTGTTACCAGACATACAACACTTGGGAACCGCGTCCCGAGGACAAAGGCGACGTGGCCCGCATCATCATGTATATGGCGGTTCGCTATGAAGGCACGGACACATCCTACGATCTTGAGCTTGTGGACCACGATTATTCCGATGCAAGCCAAAACCTTCCCTATTACGGCAAACTGGCCACCCTGCTGCAATGGCACGTAGCCGACCCGCCTGATGCCTGGGAAGTCCGCCGCAACAACAGAATCGCCGAACGCCAGGGCAACCGCAATCCCTTCATCGATATGCCTGGCTACGCGGCCCGCATCTGGGCGCCCTGCCCGCTCTTCAACACCGATGTCGGCACCACCAGCTTCACCGCCAACTGGAGCGTTCCCATCACAGCCACACGCTATTATCTTCAGGTGGCTACTGACAGCCTTTTCACCAATCTTGTTACGGCTTATTCAAACCTGAATGTGAACCTGACCACCAGCCGTTCAGTTACAGGACTTTCGGCTGGCGGAACCTATTATTACCGCTTGCGCTCTTATTTCGAGGATGATTACGGAATGTGGTCGCCCTACCTCCAGGTAGTTCTGGATGAGCCTGTCACGGCTACGGCAATCATCACCCCTTCCCAGACCCTCGAAGAAATCAACCTGGCTGGCTCCATACTCACTTTGACCCTCTCCAATGCCACCTTTACCGACGCGACCTTACTTGCCGCCAACTTCACTCTCAACAACGCCCCCGCGGGGCTGAGCGTCGCCAGTGTCAGCTATGTGAACGCGAGCACGGCGCGGATCACACTCGATTTCAATGGCATGGATTTTGACCAGAACTACCCAAATTTCTCGGTAACTGTCAATTCTGCCGAGCTCAGCGTTCCCTATAACGTGACCAGCAACGCCATCACCATCCATGCGCATGTGGAAGGCACAGCCACGCTGGCCCTGGAAGGCTCAAACCTGAAGCTGACCATCACGCCTGTGCCCGGTGCGGTGTCCTACCGCGTATTTGGTTCCACCGATCCTTACGGGCAATACACTGACATCGGTTCGGCGGGAGTCTTTGATCCGGCGGAAAGCAACGTCTGGAGAATCCCACTTGACCAGTTCACGGAACCAAGGCACTTTTTCAAAGTATCCGCCGTCTTGTGAGTATAGCTCTCTTGCAAACTGAGCGGGTTGTTCATTGATTGTGAACAAGTTACCTCTTCACCAAGAGGCATTGTTTTCCTTGCCTTGCTTAACTTATAATGCTTACATTCTTGTTTTTGCTTCATAGCTCCCTCCTTTGCTGCTACAGGATTTGATGCCATCATCCTTAGGTCATCCTTATAAATTATAAGGTTGACCCTAGGAAGACCCACGCTTCGCTGCCTCACGCGCACGAGGGCAAACAGGGGCGGCAGTTGCTGAGCTACCGGGCCGCATTACCCGCGTTCGGCTCTGGAACCAGCGTCCCGTCTGGCTGGGAGGGATCGTAGCCCCTATATATATATAGGGGCATAAAACGAATTCATGGGAGGATGAAAGAGTGTTCTTTGTTTCTAATCTTACGCGGAGTTTTCAAAAAGACTGGATCCCGGCTCGCAGGCCGGGATGACGCGGTATATTGTCTGAGGTGTTCTGTTTTGGGGTTGAGTGGTTGTTTGATGTTTAAAAGACTGGATCCCGGCTCGCAGGCCGGGATGACGCGATATATTGTCTGGGGTGTTCTGTTTTGGGGTTGAGTGGGTTTTTGATGTTCAAAAGATTGGTTCCTGGGTCAAGCGGTTCACGCAGATATGCGTGGATTGGCGCAGATTGAGGTTATGGGGTGCGGTTTCGGGGTTTTGTGCTTGTTTTTGGGTGGGACACTTGCCCTTATCCTGTTCTTTTAATTCGTGTTAATTTGTGTAATTTGTGGATGTTTTTAAAAGACTGGGTCACGGCTCGCAGGCCGTGATGACACGGCAGATAGTCTGGGGATGCTTTGTTTCGGTGTCGGGTGATTGTTTTTGGCTGGACACTCGCCCATATTCTGTTCTTTTAATTCGTGTTAATTTGTGTAATTTGTGGATGTTTTTAAACAACCAGCCAACCTGGAAACGAACCACATCAGACCAGGGCTGTCTGAGATTTATGATTGACAAACAAATTGCATCCAATTTTGTTGCAGATAGAGAAAAAACAAGGGAGTTTGCCGATGCAGACACTATTCAGCGGGATACTGGCCTTTGAATATCAGCAGGCGATCATGATCGTGATCGGGCTGGTGCTGATCTATCTGGCCATCGCCAAAAAATATGAGCCGGCTCTTCTGTTGCCGATCGGGTTTGGCACCATTCTGACCAACATTCCCCTCTCGGCCGCGGTGGGAGAGCATGGCCCCCTCAAAATCCTTTTCGACACGGGCATCTCAACCGAGCTTTTCCCCCTGCTGATCTTTATTGGCATTGGAGCAATGATAGACTTCACTCCCTTGCTGAAAAACCCTTCCATGCTACTTTTTGGCGCTGCGGCTCAGCTTGGTATCTTTGTCACGCTGATAGTGGCGACCCTATTGGGTTTCGACCTCAAACAAGCCGGAGCCATAGGCATAATCGGCGCCGCCGACGGGCCCACCTCGATCTATGTTGCCAACCGTTTTGCCCGCGAGCTGTTACCTGCCATATCCGTGGCGGCATATTCATACATGGCTCTGGTGCCCATCATCCAACCGCCTGTGATCCGCCTGCTTACCACCCGGGAAGAGCGCAAGATCCACATGGACTACCATGCCGGCGACGTGCCAAAGATAGTTAAGGTAATTTTCCCCATTGCCATCACCCTGATAGCGGGCATCCTTGTTCCCGCTTCGGTGGCCTTGATCGGGTTCCTGATGTTCGGCAATCTGATCCGCGAATGCGGTGTGCTGGAAGGCCTTTCCAAGACAGCCCAGAACGAACTTGTGAACATTGTCACCATCTTTCTGGGAATCAGCATCGCCTCCACCATGAAGGGCGCCAACTTCCTGCGCCCGGAAACACTGCTCATCTTCTGCCTGGGACTGGTTGCCTTTGTGTTCGACACGACGGGGGGAGTGCTCTTTGCCAAGCTGCTGAACCTTTTCCGCAAACAAAAGATCAACCCCATGGTGGGAGCCTGCGGTATCTCCGCTTTCCCGATGTCCGCGCGGGTGGTTCATAACATGGGTCAAAAAGAAGACCCCTTCAATTTCCTGCTCATGCCGGCAGTAAGCATCAATGTGGGCGGCCAGATCGGTTCGGTGATTGCCGGAGGATTGATTCTGGCTTTGCTTGGATAATACTATGGAAGTTTCCGGACAATTTGACGAACTGTTGAAAGCGGCAAAGGAAGCGTCTTTGAACGCTTACGCCCCCTATTCCGGCTATAAAGTGGGAGCGGCTCTGCTATGCGGTGACGGAACCGTCTTCACCGGCTGCAATGTGGAAAACGCCTCCTACTCACTGACCATCTGCGCCGAACGCAACGCGGTGTTTCAGGCGGTGAATGCAGGATTCCGGGACTTCGTGGCCATCGCCATCTATGTGGATGATAACAAGCTTTTCCCGCCCTGCGGCGCCTGCCGTCAGGTGCTGGCGGAGTTCAATCCCGCCATGGAAGTGTTCTATGCCAACCGCGCGCAAATCTGCCGGAGCAACCTGGAATCGCTGCTACCCCAGGCCTTCACTTTGAAAAGCTGAATATGATGATGAATACAGAGCTTGCCAGTTGCAAAATCTGCCCCCAGAATTGCGGGGTAAACCGCTACGAAAAGATGGGATTCTGCCGCGCGGGCAGCGAAATCAAGATCAACCTTGCCCAGTTGCACCACGGGGAAGAACCCGTCCTGAGCGGAAGCGGAGGAAGCGGGACAATCTTTCTGTCGCACTGCAATCTGCGCTGCCGCTTTTGCCAGAACCACGAGATTTCGCATCTGGGCTGGGGCAGGTATTATACACGGGAAGAATGCGTTAAGCTGATTCTGGAGCTTCAGAAAGCCGGGGCTCACAATATCAACTTCGTCTCCCCCACCCATTTTAGCCTCCAACTGGCGGATGTCATCAAGGACGCGAAAGCCGCGGGGCTGAAGATACCGGTCGTCTGGAACAGCAATGCCTATGAAAAGGTGGAAACCCTGGGCAGACTGGAAGGCCTGGTCGATATCTATCTGCCTGATTACAAATACGCCCATAATGCCTACAGCCAGAAATATTCACAAGCCAAAGACTACCCCCGCATCGCCCTGGAAGCAATCCACGAGATGCAGCGCCAGGTTGGGGAATTGCAGATCGACAGCCAGGGCATAGCCCAACGGGGTTTGCTGATCCGGCATCTGGTGCTGCCCAATGGCATTTCCGGCACCCGCAAAGCGCTTTATGAGCTGCGGGAAAAGCTTGGCGCAAAGATCGCCATCAGCCTTATGTCCCAATACTACCCAACCCCGCAAGCCGCTGAACACAAGGAACTGAGCAGGGGAATCAGTTGGGAGGAATACCAGGATGCCCTGGAGGCGGCGCGGGAACTGGAATTTGACCTCATCTTCACCCAGGAACTGTCCCCGTCTTCCGATTGGACACCCCAGTTTACCGAAGGGGGCAGTAAGTTGGAAGGAAAGAACTTGCACTTTAGAGGAAAACACATACATGCCAAAGTTTAGACTGATACTTTTAACCCTTGTTATCTCACTATGTTCGGTGCTGAATGCAGGGCTGAACGTCCATGTGAGGAATGACAAATCACAGCACACACTTTCCACCTCTTTGATAAATGGAGTGGAATATGCTGACTTCAAAAACATCAACCCCCTTTTCGGCTCGGTAACCAAGGAAGACCGTGCCGATCACAGATACTATTTCCATCTGTATGGCGAGCAGTTTGTCTTCTTTTTAGATTCCGCCTACTATACCTACAAGACGGAAACGTTCTGCATGCAGTATCCCCTCGCCCAGAGCGGGTCCGAGTATCTGATACCCCTGGTCTTTCTCACCGAGCACCTGCCCCTGCACTTCCCGCAGTCTGTTCAATACAGGGGAAAAACGCTGCAGATTAGCAAAGCCAAAGACAAATCCGTGCTGAGGATCGTGCTCGATCCGGGGCATGGAGGCAAAGACCCCGGCGCGGTCGGGAAAAAGGGAACACGGGAGAAAGACCTGAACCTTAACGTCTGCCTGAAACTCAAGCAGTTACTGGAAAAAGAGCTGGGCATAACAGTTCTGATGACCCGCTCGGATGACCGGTTTGTATCCTTGGGGGAAAGGACAAGATTTGCCAACGAGAAAAAGGCGGATTTGTTTGTCTCGGTGCACACCAACGCCTCATACAGCCGGTCAACCAAGGGCTTGGAGACCTATTACCTTTCCACGGCCAAAAATACCGACAGCAGAGCTGTGGAAGCCCTGGAAAACGGGGTTGTTGAGCTGTATGAAGGAGCGGAAGAGAAGCAAAAGTATGACGATCTGGACTTCATCCTCAGCGACCTGAGCCAGGCAGAGCACCTGGAGAACAGCAATTCGCTGGCAATCTGGGTGCACAAGAACATGGTGGCGGGCACCAAGTCGCAAGACCGGGGCGTGAAGCAGGCCAACTTCTGGGTGTTGCGGGGCGCTTTCATGCCTTCGATTTTGATAGAGATGGGTTTTATCTCCAATCTGGAAGAAGAAGCCATGCTAAACAATCCCAGCTACCAGGAACGGATGGCAAGAGCCATTTTTGAAGGCATCAAGCACTTCAAACACCGTTTTGACCGGATCAGGAATGCCTGAGGGAGTATAAAAGCTTTGCCCCTGAAGATATTGGAAGTCCAGGCCAAGTCTCTGGCAGCCAAAGCGGGAATTAAAGCCAGAGACGAAATCCTGAGCATCAATGGGATGCCTGTCGCGGATTTCTTTGACCTCCAATATTACGCCAATGACTTTCTGCTAGACATTGAGCTGAGGTCTCCCTCCGGGGAAGTCAGGCAAACCAGCATCGAGAGGCTTCCGGGAAAAGCCCTGGGGCTGGAGCCTGTCGAATACAAACACAAGCTGTGCCAAAACCATTGTGTGTTCTGTTTTGTCGATCAGATGCCTCCAGGGATGAGGCCAAGCCTCTACCGCAAGGACGACGACTACCTTTTTTCCCACACTTTCGGAAACTATATCACGCTTTCCAACCTCACGCCCAGGGAATTGAAACGCATTACAGACCAGCACATTTCGCCCCTGTATGTTTCCCTGCACACCACCAATCCAGCCTTGCGCAAGCAAATGATGGGCTACGACAGAGGCTTTGACATCATGAAGCTGATGGCAAAACTCTCCCGCAAAGGAATATCTTTTCATGTGCAATTTGTTTGCGTGCCGGGATACAATACGGGTGAGGAGCTGCACAAAAGCCTTGCGAACCTGGCGCGATCCAGGATTAACTTGCTTTCCATTGGCGTAGTGCCTGTGGGACTCACCAAGTTCCGCAGCAGGCTGGCAAGGCTGGAAGCCATCGACTCAGCTATGGCCAGGGATATTCTTTCCATCTGCGCCGCAGCGAGGCAAGAGCATGATATTGTCCAGGCGGCGGACGAATTGTTCCTTTTGGCTGGCGAACCCATCCCCGGTCTTGATTATTATGGGGATTTTCCACAACTGGAAAATGGAATTGGCATGCTTCGGTTGACCCGCGAAAACTTCAAAAAAAAGAGGAAAGCCCTGCTGCGCGAGCTGGACAAGGCTGCCTTGCCTTTTCATCTGCTAACGGCAAGGTCTGCCCGCGAGACCATCGACTCGCTTTCCGAGAGCATGAACAAGGGCCTGGACAGGTCTTCGGTGCAAGTGCAGACTATCACAAACAATTTCTTTGGCGAACAGGTAAGCGTGAGTGGATTACTTACGGCAAAAGACATTCTTGAGCAGCACAATGCCGGGCAAAGCGGGGCAGTGATGCTGCCAAACAACCTTTTCAACAGCGATTGCCTGACCCTGGACGGGATTTCTCAACTGGGTCTGAAGGAACGTTTGAACTGTCCTCTGTTGGTCGTTGACCAGTATTTTGAGGACTGGGAATGGATTTAACATGATCAGACACTGATCAAAAAGCTATTGGGGAGATGAATCTTATGAAAAAAGCAGGATTGATATTGATCGTGGCAGCTTTGTTGCTGCTTCCGGCTTGCCTGAGCGAGCAAACCCGCCTCGAAAAGGCCAACCGTGATTTGGGCACCAAGAAGAATCCCATCAAAATGTATTTTGTCCCTTCCATGGAGGCAGGCAAGGTGGTCACCAGCGGCGAGGCCATAGCGAAGTTCCTGGAGAAGGAAATGGGGATGCACTTCCGGGTTGCCGTGCCGACCAGCTATGCCGCCGTGATCGAAGCCCTGGGCACATATCAGGCGGATGTTGCCTGGCTGCCGACCTTTGCATATATCCTGGCCAAGGAAAAGTACAACGCCAAGGTTGAATTCATGACCGTCCGTAACGGTTTGACCAAATACCGGGGGCAGTTCGTAGTCCGAGCCGACAGCGGCATCATGAGCCTGGAAGATCTTGCCGGCAAAACGATTGCTTACACCGACGCCGCCTCCACTTCCGGTTATATCTATCCCTCCGCGATACTCAAGCAAAAGGGGATTGAGCCGGGTGAGATATTCTACGCGGGCGGGCACCCCCAGGCGATAACCGCGGTGTACAACAAAACAGCCGACGCCGCCTGTACCTATTGGTCACCACCCGATGCCAAAGGGGTCCCCATGGATGCCAGGGAAAAGCTTCTGGAAACCTATCCTGATGTTTTTGAAAAGCTTAGAATCCTGGACTTTACGGACTGGATTCCAAACGATACAGTCACCCTCAGAAAGAACTTTCCCACCGTTATCGAGAACAAGCTGATCGCCGCTTTGGAAAAGTACAGTTCCAGCGAGGAAGGCAAGGAAAACTTGCGCGCGCTGTATGACATAGATGGTCTGAGCCGCGCCAGTGACGAGGATTATGACGTGGTGCGCGAGACGCTTAAAACCATGGGTATGGATCCTGCCGAATTGCTGAAATAGAAGAGACGATGCCGCAGATTCAGATTCAAAACCTGAGAAAGAGTTACGACGGCAAGACCAACGCGCTGGACAGCGTCTCTTTTGACGTTCAGAAGGGTAATTTCATCATCCTGTTAGGCTTGTCCGGCAGCGGTAAATCCACCCTTTTGCGTTGCATCAACCGCCTGATCGAACCGAGTGGCGGCAATATCCTCTTTGACGGAGAGCCGGTAGGTTCCTACAATCCCACCCAATTGAGACGCTACCGCAGGCGTATCGCCATGGTTTTCCAGCAGTTTAACCTGGTAAAGAACCTGAGCGTGCTCACCAATGTGCTTACGGGCAGACTGGGGTATCACAGCCCCTTTTCACCCTTTAAGGCGGAAGAAATCGAACAGGCTTACCATAATCTAAAGAGAGTCGGATTGCATGAATTTGCCAAACGCCAGGTGAAACAACTGTCGGGAGGCCAACAGCAGAGGGTGGCCATAGCCCGCGCCCTGATGCAGGAACCGTCCGTAATCCTGGCCGACGAGCCAGTCGCCAGCCTGGATCCGGCCACCGCGGATTCCATCATGCAATATCTGGGCGAGATCAACCGCGAAGGCATCACCGTGATCTGCTCGCTCCATTTTTTAAGCCTTGCCAGACGCTATGGAAACCGTGTGATCGCCCTCAAGGATGGCCGGATCGTTTTTGAGGGCCTGCCCGCGGATATCGGAAATGAACGCTTCAAACAGATCTATGGACAGGATGCCGAGGAAATCTGACTCCCGGCATCGTGGCGAGCATATTCAATGCCACCTTTCCCAGCCGGACTGAGAGGCACGTTTGACAGTCTGGAGCCAGTTGCTGGCAGATAGCTAGGTATGACCCCAACACACGCAAGCGATAAGGGCGCATCGGCGTGCGGCGGAACCGCTATCGCCCTCATGCGAGAGTGGCAGTTAAGCCTGTGTCATCCTGGGGTCATCCTTAACCCGGTTAGGGATGACCTAAGGATGATGGCACCAAAGCCAGTAGCAGCAAGGGACGGAGCTATGAAGCAATATCGGAAAGGTAAGCAATTTATTATCTTTGCAGCAAGTATAGTGTGAGTGATTTTTGCCTGAATCATAAAGGAAACAAGCAGGGTTTCTTCTATTGCCAGGTAATGACTTTAGCCTGTTTACCGATCTAAAAAACGGGTTGTTGGGAATCAAGCTGTTTTTTGCTTTCAAGAATCGACCACTTGGATTGAAAGAGAGCCTTTTGTATTTGTGAAACGAATGCTTGACAAATAAACGTATTCAAAATACGCGGTATTGATGCCGGAAATGGAGTTGTAATATGCCTTCATGGGAAATCGAAGTGCGCGGAAGAGTGCAAGGCGTTGGTTTTCGCCGCTTTGCATACCGATGCGCACAGCTCTGTAAGATCCGGGGATACGCGAAAAACAAAGCAGATGGCTCGGTTTATATCCTCGCCCAGGGATGCTGGGCGGATTTTGAGCTTTTCTGCACATATCTGCGTGCCGGTAGAGGATTTATCCTGGTGCGGGATATGGAAACACGCGAATTGGACAATGCGATTGAATACAAAGAATTTGAGATACATTGACACTAAGATAAATGACAGGTTCACAGGACGGGGGCCTGTGTTTCGCGTACTGCTGCTGTTGTTGATGATGCTTTTCCCGCTGATCATGGCGGCTAAGTATCATATTCATACAGTGAAAAAGGGAGATACCTTATATTCCATAAGTAAACGCTACGGTGTGACTGTTGAAAAGATCAAAGAACTTAATCAACTGCCAGATACCAGGTTATCTATCAACCAGAAACTCAAGGTCAAATTGATCGAGGAACCGAGAAGCAGTCAGCAAACACAGACAACGGCACCCCCATCTGAGGCGGCGCCAGCGCCCTCAACTGGAAATGAAAACATTACATCTGCCGGAAGTCAAACGGAGACAACTTCTCCTCCCAAGGACCTCCCGGAAAGCTACTACTACACAGTGCAGCCCAAAGACAACCTCTACCGCATTTCTGTAAATCATGGCCTGGCTTTGAAGGATTTGCTGGCGTGGAACAACATGAATGACGTTACATACAGCATCCATCCGGGCGACAGGCTGATAATCAAGGATCCCGGTGTAGTGGAGAATGACGCTCCAAGACAGGAGACGGTGGTTCAACCGGAGCAAAGCCCGCCCGCCAGGGCAACCACGGAACCAGACACCACCATCGTGCAAAAGATCTATGTGGTGCAAAGAAAGGACACACTATACAAAATAGCCAGAGAAAACGGGATGACGGTTGAAGAGCTGAAAAAGCTGAATAACCTCACAAGCAATGACATAAGCGTGGGCCAGAAGATCTGGCTGGCTGGCACCCCTTCTCCAAGCGACAAGGATGGGAAAAGCCCCCTGATCAGCGAAGCTGAACTGCAAAAGTCGGGCTTGCTCAGGGATGATCTGGCAATCCCCACCATTGGCAAGGTTACCTCTGAATTCGGTTTGCGTCATGGCAGGCCTCATAAAGGTATAGACATCTTTGCCAAGACCGGCACGCCAATATACGCAGTGTTGGACGGCGTGGTGGTCTATTCCGGGGTCCAGGGTAATTATGGCAATGTAATAGTGCTTGAACATCCGGACTTTGTGATGACGGTTTATGCTCACAATTCCATCAACCTGGTGAAAGTGGACGAAAAAGTGAGCAAAGGGCAGTTAATTGGCTATGTGGGATCCACTGGCAACGCATCAGGGCCACATTTGCATTTCGAATATCGCATCAAGGGTAAAGCGATCAACCCCCGCAAAGTTTTGAAGCTGAATTGAGAGGAAAGCGCAGGAAGGCATGAGTAAAGAAAGCGTATTTGCAGACAAAGCGCTGCAAAGCTATCTGAGAGAGATTTCGCGTTACAAAACCCTAAGCCGCGAGAAAGAACACGAACTGGCAATCAAGGCCAGGGATGGGGATGCGGAAGCGATGAACAAGCTGGTCCAGGCAAATCTGAAGTTTGTGGTCAAGATAGCATCCCGCTATCAGAATAGAGGTTTATCCCTCTCTGAATTGATCAGCGAAGGCAATATCGGGCTGATCAAAGCTATCGAGAAATTCGATCCGGATAAAGGTATCAAGCTTATTTCTTACGCCATCTGGTGGATAAAACAGCGCATTATGCTGGCAGTTTCCGAAAAGAGTTCCCTGATCCGCGTTCCAATGGGCAAAGCAAGTTCCGTTCACCGTATTAAGGCAGCTTCAGACCGCATCTATACGGAAACCGGAGAAGCAGCCACTAAAGAAGAGCTGAGCGAAAAGATGCAGCTACCGGAGAAATCAATCGAGCAATTGCAGGATCAACTGGTGGAAACCACCTCTTTTGACGACCCAATGTATTCCGGCGATTTCCAGGAATTCACCATGAGAGATATGATGAGGGATGACGACCTCACAGACCCACAGAAGATCTATTACCGGGATCGCATCCATGAAAGGCTAAACAAAGCTATAGACAGCCTCGATAATCGCGAGGCTGATATCATCCGCACTTATTTTGGCTTGAATGAAGATAAAGAATCACAGAATTTTGCCCAGATCGCTGAAACCCTGGGCTTGTCCCGCGAAAGGGTGCGCCAAATCCAAAAAGAGGCGCTACGCAAGATATTGGCTCAGTTGAGCCCCGATGAAGACTCGCTGGTGGATGACTTCATCGAGAAATACACGCACTGACCGGTATTTTATACTCACCGTACGAAGGAGAATACATGTTTAAGAATTTCGATGAAATGAGAGCGCATGTGCAAGGGAAGATAAAAGCCACTGTAGTGATCGCGGGAGCCCATACGGAATCCGTTTTGGATGCCGCGATCCTGGCAAAACAACAGGGCCTGGCAGACAGCCTGTTGGTAGGCAACAAACAACAAATCCTTGCTCTGCTGGGAAAAATGTCTCCAGAACAAAAGCAGAGCTTTGAGATTGCCGATACAGGCGATGATCTGGTGAAAGCGGCCAAGCTAAGCGTCCAACTGGTCAACGAAGGCAAGGCGGATATTATCCTCAAGGGCAAATCCGATTCTGGCATGGTCATGCGTGCGGCATTGGACAAGGAAAATGGATTGCGCCTGGGCGATGTCATATCCGATGTTTTGGCTTACGAGCATCCCAGCGGGATTAAGCTGATGAGCGACGGAGGAGTAAATCTCGCGCCGGACCTGAAAGAGAAGATTGCGATTGTCAAGAATGCCGTCAAGGTCGCCCATGCTTTTGGAAGCCCAACACCCCGGGTGGCAATGCTTACGGCTGTTGAGATAGTGAACCCAAAGATGCAGGCAACGGTCGATGCGGCCATTATCTCACGCATGAATGAAAGAGGCCAGATCCCCGGGTGTATAATCGAAGGCCCCCTGGCATTCGATAACGCGGTCGATATTGAGGCAGCCAGGATCAAAGGCATAGAATCACCTGTCGCTGGACGCGCCGAGGTGCTGATTGTGCCAAACATCGAAGCAGGCAATATCTATGGCAAATTGCTTACCCATTACTGCGGCTACAGGGTAGCTCATGTAGTGGTGGGCACCAAAGCACCGATCCTGATACCCTCCCGGGCAGACCGGGGAGAGCTGAAAGTGCTTTGCATGGCCATGGCCATGACCTGCATGCAGCAGTGAATCTGCGTTTAATCCAGTTTGGCAAGACCCGGGAAGCCTGGCTTAAACAGGCTATAGAGGAGTATCTGAAGCGATTGTCTCCCATGGTAAAAGTGGAAATCCTGGAACTGGCGGATGTAAGTATCAGCAAAGCAGGAAGCGTTGAAGCAGTGAAGCTTGGAGAAGCGCAGAGTTGCCTCAGGCGCCTCAAGCCTGATGATTACGTCATCCTGCTGGACGAAAAAGGCCAAATGAAATCCTCGCTTGAATTCTCTGAATATCTGGTTAATATATCTCATAATAAACGTGTTGTGTTTATCATTGGCGGTGTTTACGGAACTGACCCGATGCTGAAACAGAGATCAGATGCGGTATTAAGCCTGTCTGAGTTAACATTTACGCATCAGATGGCAAGATTGATACTTGTGGAACAGATCTATCGCGCCCTTATGATCCACAACAACAGATCTTATCACTATTAAGAGTAGTCGAGGTAATATGACTCCGGACGTACAAGCCACGGTTATGCAAAACTTTGCCAGCGCCCTTAAGATCTCAGCATTGGGAATGGGTGGAATCTTCATGTTCATGGCTGTTCTATACGGCCTGATTTACACTCTGGAGCAACTATTTAAGGAAAGGAGTACAGCATGAAAAGCTGGTTTCTGCTCGTTATGAGCATCTTCTCGCTAACACTGTTACAAGCAACCGTAACCATAATTCAACAAACAGATTCCAGCATTCTGTTCGAGTATCGTCTCGATGCCTACAACCTGTCAGAGGAAAATGGTATGCTGCGGATCGAAGCGTCTGGAATGGACTACTCATCAGTAAGCGGGTCTCCACTTATACCTCATGCCGAAGTAAAAATCGGGATTCCTCCATCTGGAGACATCTCTGCCACGATACTGGATTCGAGTGTGGAAAGCAAGGTGCTAAACAAGCGCCTTGCGCCAGTACCGGAAGTCCTGATGCTGGATGGCGTTTCTGCAAACAGATACACCATCAACGAAAGTCTTTATTCAGAGCAATCGCCAACGTTGCTTAAAACCCTGCCCCATGGCACATACCGCGGGTATGGCTTTGTCCCCATACAAATCCATCCATTTTCTTACGATGGAGCTTACAACCTGAAAATCACTACCCGGGCGCTTATCAGGATTGATATTTTGGGCAATACTGAACTAAGAAGTCCGGCTGAGCCAGATGAGTTGAGCGATTTGATGCTCTCCGCCACGTTGAATCCCGACCAGGTTAGAAACTGGCGTTCCGCAGCCAAAGAAACAATAAACTATGCCGACTTTAGCCGGTCGGACCATTGGATTCGCCTGGAGACAGACCGGGACGGCATGTTCAAGCTGGGATATAACCAGCTGAGCAGCTTTCCGCTATCGGTGGTGGATCCTGCCAGTTTCCGCCTGTTTACTACGGGAGGAGAGCTTCTGCCATACCAGATAGTCAATCCTGGCCCGGAATTCCGTGAGATACCAATCCGGGTAATAGGAGCGGAAGATGGTAGATTTGACCCTCAGGATTACATCGTATTCTATGGCACAAACCGTAACGGTTTAAAAAAGAATCAAACCCTGCAAACACATGCCACCTATTACAATCCATACTCCGGTAACACCGTCTACTGGTTAACCTTCGGTAACGGTTTCAGCGGCACGCCCATGAGAATGCAGGAACTTCCTGAATATAACACATGGGTTCACCAGAGCGGTAACCACAGCGAGCAGTTTCGATTGGAAACCGAAAGCCATCGCAGGGAACAGGCGGGTTTTGACTGGTATATGACCCGTATGTTTGGCAGCACAACAGCCGAGTATGAGTTTCAGGTCAACCTCCAGAATCTGGACACATCCAGCCAACAAAACCTCAGTTTCTGGATTCAGCAGGAGGATATTGAATCCGTTCTCTGGCATAACATCTCAGTTTATGTGAACGGGGTGCCCATTCCTGCCGATACTTTGGGCGGCATCACCTTCAGGTGGCGTGGCAACCCGGAATACATTTTCTTCAAACCAACATCAGCTTTTCAAAATGGCACAAACACGATCCGGATTAAAGTTATCAGAAGTGGCACCGACAACCTGTTTCTGAACTGGATCACGGTCGATTACAAACGTTTGCTGCACAAATCTGCGAGCCAGTATCTGGTCAACCAACCAAGCATCAATAACGGGGAAATCGTTCGTTACAATTTCACAGGCAACCCGAATACCTGGATCTATAGAATAAACGGCTTTGGGGAAACGGATATAGTCCCTCTGAGAACAACTGAAAATGGGTTTTATTTCGTTGCCCCGGGTATCTCTCAGACGGACTACATTTTAAGCTCAGATTCCGAGCTATACACTCCCCTAAACATCACTGCCGTAAATCCGGAAGATATTGCCACCCCCCAAGGCGCAGTGGATAATCTGATCATCACCCCGGATGAATACCTTAGCCAGGCTCAATCTCTGGCTTCCATGCATCTTAATTCACTTGGAAAGAAAAGTCTGGTGGTGAAGCAATCCGATATTTTCACCCAATTCAACGGCGGACATCCCGATCCAGTGGCTATCCGTCAGTTCATCCGCCATGTATACCACAACTACCCCACTCCCCGGCTGACTTCTGTCACCCTATTTGGTTTGGGCACCGTCGATTGGCGCAACTACTCTTCACAGGCTGCTGAAAAGAACAAAATCATGGTCTTTCAGAGGGGAACTGGCAAAGGCGCGATCGTTTCCGACGATTATTTCGCCATGATCACCCAGGCATCGTATCCGGAAGTTGCAATTGGCCGCTATCCTGTTCGGAATCTTAATGAATTAAACAACATGCTGGGCAATTTTCAACGCTATGTTCAAGAACCTCAGGGTGGCTGGTGGCGCAACTCAATGGTCTTTCTGGGCGATGATCTGTACAATGGCAGCACTGGTTCGTACGAGAATGTCCACACACAACAGATCGAATCCGCCGGCAATAAAGTGCATTCCAGCATACTGGTGGACAAGATATTCGCCTGGCTGTATGAATATGACGAATTTCAGAACAAGCCCCAGGCACGGGATGACATGATCGGCGCTATCAATGAAGGTCGCTTGTTGTGGTACTATATCGGACACGGTTCCTATGACAAATTGGGAGCTGAAGACTATTTCAGCGGCGCAAATGATATGGGACGCTTTACAAACCAGAACAAGCTGCCGTTCTTCATGGCAGCTTCCTGTCAGGTTTCCCACTTTGACTATTGGGGCTATGAAAGCCTGGGACAAAAGCTGGTTCTGCAAGACAATGTGGGGGCCATCGCCTCCTACTCCGCCACCAGAATGAGCGGCTCCTACAACAACGGCCCCATGATGGAAAACCTGCTGCACAACCTGGCAAACAACCGCAACTCGCTGGGATACTCCATCGCGCATGCCAAATTCCAACACACTGGCAGCGACGACAACGATGCCACCTATGTTTTACTGGGTGATCCATTGCTGAAGGTAGTTCCCCCCGTCAGAGACAGCCTGATCACCGTGCTTGGCCTCAATCAGGATAGCCAAAGCGATACGCTTTTTGCAAGACAGAGAGTGCAGATCGACGGACACTTCCGCCCCAGCCAGCACAGCGGTTTGGCAGCCATTCAGGCCTTCAACTCAGTGGTCAGAGACAGTCTTGACCATCAGACTATCGTCAGCCGACGCGGCAACAATCTCTTCAAAGGAGAGGTCTCAGTTGATTCCGGTAACTATAGCGCCTCTTTCATTGTTCCCGATGATGTGCGCACTGGCGACACAGGGCTGATAGTCTCATATCTTTGGGATGAAGATGCCAAACAGGACTACGTTAACTTCAAATACCCTGCCAAGCTCAGTTCTCAAGCTGTAATAGCGGAGAACACAGACGTCCCTCAAATTGAAATCTTTCTGGGCAGCATGGATTTCAGACCTGGCGACACGGTGACGCCCAACACCACCCTCATCGCAAAAATTTCAGATGAGAATGGCATCAATATCACAGGCAGCCCGGGACACAATATGCTTATGATCCTGGATGGTTCCCTACAACCGGTTCCCGTAACTTCATACTTCAGCTATGAGCCGGATTCGCACACTCTGGGTACGCTAAGATACCCCCTGAACGGTTTGCAGGAAGGCCACCACACGATACAGCTCATAGCTTTCGATAACTTTAACAGCCCAGCGGTTAAGTCCACTGAGTTTTATGTTAAAAAAGGCGGTGAACTGACCATCGACCGTCTGCTCCCGTATCCCAACCCCATGTCCAGGGAAACCTGGTTTACCTTCATGCTCTCTGAAAACTGCGACCTCACACTGGATATCTATACTATCACCGGCAAAAAGGTGCATACTATCAAAACAACCGGTCTTACCGGTTTCAATAAAATCCATTGGGATGGCAGGGATAAAAAGGGAGACAGGCTGGCAAACAACACCTACTTTATCAAACTGAAAGCCACATCAGGAAACCGTAAAGCGGAAAAGACCGAGAGGTTGGTGATCTATAATTGAGGATTTGATGCAGCTATACAATCAGAGCAAACGAAAAAAAGAGGAATTCATTCCTGTCACACCTGGCAAGGTAAAGATCTATGCCTGTGGACCCACTGTCTATAACTATTTCCACATCGGAAACGCCCGCGCCTTCATATTCTTCGACGTCCTGAGACGCTATTTCGAGTATCGGGGATATGATGTCACATACGTACAGAATATCACCGATATCGACGATAAGATTATAGCCCAGGCCATCGAAGAACAAACCAGCTTTGAAGATATCGCCAGCAAGTATATCCAAGCCTTTTTGGATGACTCGCAAGCCTTGGGAATCAAACCGCCAACCCACCAACCCAAGGCCACTGATGTGATGCCGGAGATCATCAATCTGATTAATGCCTTGGTGGAGAAAGGCAATGCCTATGAAGTGAACGGCGATGTCTACTTCGATACGGCGTCTCTGCCTGAATACGGCAGCCTTTCGGGTAAAAAAACCGAAGACCAGATGCCGGGAGCCCGGGTTGAAGAAAACCTGCAAAAACGCAATCCTGCTGATTTTACCCTTTGGAAGCGGAGCAAACCCGGGGAACCTTTCTGGCAAAGCCCATGGGGCGAGGGACGTCCCGGATGGCACACAGAATGTGTGGTTATGAGCCGCAAATATCTGGGCGAAACTTTCGACATCCACGGCGGTGGGATCGACCTGATCTTTCCCCACCACGAGAATGAACTCGCCCAAGCCCTCGCCCTCACCGGCAAACCTCTGGCAAACTACTGGATGCACAACGGCTTTCTCAATATAGAAGGCGAAAAAATGAGTAAAAGCCTGAATAACTTCTTCAACGCGCGTGACATCCTGGAGCATCACAGCCCCGAAGCGATCCGCTTCTTCTTCCTCTCCAAACACTACCGCTCCCCTATTGATTTCAACCGCGAGATCATCGAGGAATCCGAACGGGCAGTTGAAAACTTTTACAGCTCGCTGAAGAGCATTGGATTTGTGGAAAACAGCATCGTTGAGGATAACAGTATGTCGCAGGCGGAACAAGACTTCATCGCCGCCATGGATGACGACATCAATTCCGCCAAAGCCATCGCCGTGTTGTTCGACCTTAACCGGCAGATCAGGAATGAGCAGCTTCCTCGGACTCAACGCGAGCAAGCTGCCCTGATGCTGGTCAAGTTGGGTCGGGTGCTGGGATTTTTCCAAAATCTGGAAAGCATCTTGCAAGATTCCGTCCCCGACCTGTCGAAACAACTAATGGAACTCATCCTGGCTTACCGTGCCCAGGCCAGGGCAAAAAAAGACTGGGCTGTTTCGGACAGGATCAGGGATGACCTCGCGGCCTTGGGAATCGAGATCAAGGACACCCCCGAAGGCTGCACCTGGAGCATCAAATCTAGACACTGATACAAGGAGATAATGTTGAATAAACTCAGCAAAAACAGAATCATAGTCATTTTGGCAGCGCTGGTATTGATCCTGCTGGCAATCTTAATCCTGGGCAGGATCTTAGGCCCTGCAAAACTGAATAAACCGGAAAGCATAGCTTTCGACAGCGTAAATGGCAATTTGCTGATTTCCAATGTCGGCAATGGCAAGATACTGAGCATGGACGACAAGGGCCATTTGAAGCTCTTTATTGGCAAAGGAATCAAGAATCCCCGCGGGATGAAGGTGCTTGCCCCTTATCTTTTTGTGGCGGACAAGACCCAGTTGCATGTGATCGACCTGCAGGAGAAAAAGATAAGCCAGAGCATCCCCGTGGAGGGAGCCAAGATGCTGAACGACGTGGAAAGCGACAGCTACGGCAAGCTCTATGTCACCGATACCGAAGCTGATAGAATCTTCATCGTAAACCCCGGCACACGCCAGGTTCAAAGCATCAGTTCCCCCTTGCTCAAATCCCCCAATGGCCTTGTCTATGACCGCCCCCGCAATCAGATGCTGATCGTTTGCCTCAGCAAAGGCTCGCCGATATTGGCCCTTGATCTTGGCACCAATGACCTGTCTGTTTTCAAAGAAACCCTCTATGACAATCTTGATGGGATCGCCATTGACGATCTGGGCAGAATCTACATCAGTTCCTGGGGAGAGAACGCCATCTATATGATCCCTCAGGAACAAAACCGCTTTATTCAGTGGAAGAGTGCGGTAAACAGCCCTGCTGATATCTATTACCACCAACCCACCAACGAGCTGTTGGTACCCCTCTTTGAACAAAACCGGATTGAACGCTTCAAAGTGGAATAATAACTCCAGTAGATTTGAAGAGAAATCACGCCTGATTATCCGCGACGGACAGGTTTACAAAAACTTCTCCGATTCTGAGGCCTTTCATCGCGAGATGGCGGTCTATAGCCTTGCTCTGCCTCAAACTCCCCGGCTGATAAGGTGGAACGAGCCAGACCTTATTGTGCTGGAACAAGTTCAGGGCACGCCCTATCTCGACCTCCCGCTGGATACCCGGATTTGCATCCTGCTGGCAGACACCATCAGCGCTTTCCATCTGGCAACTATGCAAAAAAACCGTTGCATCTGCCATTGGGATAATCAACCACGCAACATCCTGGTCAAAGATACCGCGTGCTGGCTTATAGACTTTTCAGATTCGCGGGAGGCTGCCCCGGAAGACGACATCAGCCATCTGCTGCTTTTTTGGGCTGGAGAGTTTGAAGGCAACACCTTCCAAAAGCTCGCAAAAGAGTTTATCTCCCGCTACCAGCATTTTGTTACCCTGAGCCCGGAAACCTGGAAACCAGCCTGCGAACGAAGCGTAAACCGCTTTGACGAACGCCGCTCCCGGTTTGGGCATCAAAAACTAAACATACCGGATCATACACAGACAAGCAACAGACAGTTTCTGGCGGAACTTATCTGACACAGAACTATCTGTCATACTATCAGATACATTCCCCAATGCGAACCCGGAAGTCAAAAAGGTCTTGACCATATCAACCAATCTGAAAATTGTCATGAAAATTACCCTTTCTGGAGTACCGTAAAATATGACTTGGCTGGACATCGTCAACCTGCTTGGTGGATTGGCCCTCTTCCTGTTTGGCATGAACAAGATGAGCGACAACCTCCAGGCTGTAGCGGGAAACGAGATGCGGCGCATCTTGAAGAAGATCACCAATACTCCGTTCAAGGGAGTCTGGGTGGGTATTGGCATTACCGGCATCATCCAAAGCAGTTCAGCCACCAGCGTTATGTTGATTGGCCTGGTAAACGCGGGAATCATGACCCTTCAACAGGCCGTGGGGGTGGTAATGGGCGCCAATATCGGCACCACTGTCACGGCGCAGTTGATCGCTTTCAATATTGGGGATGTCGCTTTTGCCTTTGTAGTCATTGGAGTTATTGGCACTTTCCTGAAACGCAGCCGCACCATGGAACACTGGAGCCTGATAGTACTGGGTTTTGGTTTGCTCTTTGTGGGATTGAATGTGATGTCTTCCGCGGTTTCAGGTCTAAAAGACTCCGAAACGGCAGCCCGGATACTTACCAATCTGGCTGATTACCCCATACCCGCAATTCTGGCTGGCACTGTGTTCACCATGCTTATCCAGAGTTCTTCAGCCTCGGTAGGTATTGTGATGGTGTTGGCAAATACTGGATTGATACCCTTTGAGGGAGCTTTGTATCTGGTGTTTGGCGATAATATCGGCACCACGATCACAGCCTGGCTTGCCGGCCTGGGCGCCAACAACACAGCCCGCCGGGTGGCCATGGTGCATACCCTTTTCAATGTGTTTGGAACCATTATTTTCGCCACCCTGACCTGGTTGGGATATTATACCATATTCATTAACTCTATCACCCCCGGCAATGTCTTCGCGGGAGAAAACGTCGCCCGCCACGTGGCAAACGCCCATACTTTTTTTAATGTTTTGAACACGCTCGTCATGCTGCCCTTTGCGGGATTGCTCGCTAAAATTGCCAGCAGGATAATACCCAAAGACCCCGAGGATACCATATCCCTGGGGGAGCCGAAGCACCTGAACTACCATCTCATCAACGACTCATATCTGGCTATCGAGCAATCTATCAAAGAGATGCGGGAGATGCTGCGCCTGGTTCGCCTGGGTTTGATGCTTTCCTATGACGCCTTCAAGGAAAAGGATTACCGCAAACAAGCCAAGCTGCCCCGCATTGAAGCCGCCATCGATCACCTGCAAAAAGAAACCACCCGCTATTTGGTGGCGGTGAATGAGCGCACCAACGCCATCCCCATCATCTCACGCATTCCCGCGCTGCTGCATAGCATAAATGACATCGAAAAAGCGGGTGACTTCACCGAGGAAGTCAACCGCATCCTGAATCTGCAAATTCCTGCCCAGAAAAATCCGCTCTCCACGGAATTCGTGTCCATGATCGACGACCTGCACTCCAAAGTTATTCTGATGACAGATCTCAGCATCGATTATCTGGAAGAACGCAAGCCCCTATACACCTTCAAGATCATCGAGCTGGAAGGCCGTATCAACGAGATGCACTACAGCCTGCGGGAAAAGATATTGCACATGATCCAGGAAGCCCAGTGCGATCCAGTGGGTGGATTGAACACCATTGATTTTCTGGACGAAATGGAGATGATCGCCGACAAATTGAAGAATTTGGTGAAAGCCGGAACTCACGATTTTACTTATAACTACGACAACAACGAGGATCAACAGGACACAAAAGAGTTAGGCACTAACTGATAGAGCCACTGCGCAGTTCACCATTCCACCTTTCCACGGCCATTTCCAAAAGACTGGATCACGGCTCGCAGGCCGTGATGACACGGCTTGTAGTCTGTGGGGTGTTTGTTTCAGGGTTGGGTGGTTGTTTCAAAAGACTGGATCACGGGTCAAGCCCGTGATGACACGGTATATGGTCTGGTGGGATTTGTTTTGGGGCTGAGTGGTCGTTCCAAATGACTGGATCACGGCTCGCAGGCCGTGATGACACGGTATATGGTCTGGTGGGATTTGTTTTGGGGCTGAGTGGTCGTTCCAAAAGACTGGATCACGGCTCGCAGGCCGTGATGACACGGCTTGTAGTCTGTGGGGTGTTTGTTTCAGGGTTGGGTGGTTGTTTCAAAAGACTGGATCACGGCTCAAGTCACCCCACCAAACCGCTACGCGCTTTGGCGAGGACAACGACAGGCCGTGATGACACACCATATAGCTTGGAGGACTTGTTTCGGGGAAACCTTTTCACCATTTCACCTTTTCACTATAAATACAAACAAACGCAAACAATATAGCATGACATTCACCAATAACAACGGCAATATTCTGCATAATCCTTCATAGCTCCGTCCCTTGCTGCTACAGCGTTTGGTGCCATCATCCTTAGGTCATCCCTCACCGGGTTAAGGATGACCCCAGGAAAACATAGACTTAGCTCCCTCGCGCGCGCGAGGGCAAAGAAGAAATCGTGCCCGATTTCCAGGCAGTGGAATCGGGGTTATTGCGTGTCAAATATGGTTCTCCTACAGAGAATAATATAATCCAAAATTCCGGTTTCGCACAGCCAACCGGATTGGGGGAAACGGCGGGAACAGCTTAAATCAGTCTATTCGGGCTTCATTTGGGGAAAGAGGATAACTTCCTTGATGGAGTCATTCTCCGTGAGCAGCATCACCAGGCGGTCGATGCCGATTCCCATGCCACCCATGGGCGGCATCCCATATTCCAAGGCTTCCAGAAAGTCTTCATCCACCACATTGGCTTCTTCATCGCCCAAGGCGCGCAGACTTGCCTGTGCTTCGAGGCGTGCCCGCTGATCCAGTGGATCGTTCAATTCGCTGAAGGCATTGGCAAACTCATGGCCGGCAATGAATAGTTCAAATCTTTCCGCCAGATCTGGGTTGCCGGGTTTGGCTTTGGCCAGAGGCGAAATCTCTTTGGGAAAATCGGTCACAAAGGTGGGCTGGACAAGTTTTTCCTCCACATAGTGCTCAAAGAGCAGCGCGATCAATCTGCCCACTCCGGCACCCGCGGGAATCTCCAGCCGGCGTTCCTTGCAGAAAGCCAGCGCCCTTTCCAAATTCATATCGGACAGATCAATGCCAACATGCTCTTTCACCAGTTGGATCATGGGAGCCCGTAAAAATGGCTGGGCGAGGTTGACCGTGTGGCCGCGATAGTGGAACTCGTCCTTGCGCAACACATCTGTGGCCAGATGGCGGATCATGCCTTCGGTTATGGAGATCATGCCTTCGAGGTCGGAATAGGCTTCGTAAAGCTCCAGCATGGTAAATTCCGGATTATGGGTGCGGTCCATGCCTTCGTTGCGGAAGTCCTTGCCGAGTTCATAAACCCTTTCAAAGCCGCCCACGATCAGCCTTTTCAGGTAAAGCTCAGTGGCGATGCGCAGATAGAGGTCTGTATCCAATGTGTTGTGATGGGTCACAAAGGGTCTGGCATTGGCGCCGCCATATAGCGGTTGCAGGATGGGGGTTTCCACCTCGGTATAGTCTTTGGAATCCAGATAGTCGCGAATGGCGCTGATGATTTTTGCGCGCACTATGAACACTTTGCGGTGTTCGGGGTTGAGCAGGAGGTCCAGATAGCGTTTTCTATAGCGCAGCTCAATATCCGAGAATTCATCGTAACGCACAAGCTTGCCATCCACCAGCTTCTCTTTCACGGCCGGCAGGGGACGGATGTTTTTGCTCAACAGGGTCAGTTCGAGCACTTTAAGCGAGTATTCACCCGCCTGGGTATAAAAGAGGCTGCCCCTTGTCTGCACAAAATCGCCCGGATCGCAGAGCTTGAAAAGTTCGTAGTTCTCTTCGCCCACTTGGTTTTGAGCCACGTAGATCTGGATCTTCCCGCTGGCGTCCTCAAGGTTGCCAAAGCCCAGTTTGCCCTGGCGGCGCATGGCAACAAGCCTGCCGGTCAGGCTCACTTCCTGCCCGGAAGAGATCCAGCCGTCTTTATCGGCCAAAACCTCGGAAATCTGATGGGTGCGGGATGAGCGGACGGGATAGGGGTCTATCCCGGCGGCAATTATTTTGCCCAGCTTCTGCTTGCGCAGCTGGATAAACTGATTGTCCCTGGACTGCATGGAAGCGGTTTACAGATCTTTGAAGGGATTGTCGTCCGCGGGAGTTACCTTCTGGTTGGCATACTTGCGCCATTCTTCATCGGAGCGCGATCTTCCCCTGCGGGGACCGCGGGAGTAATCCTGTGGCTCGCGATTCTCATATTCCCTGCGGGGGCGTTCTTCGACAACTTCGTTCGGGGATCTGTCGATATAATCCAGGGTAACGCGGTGGTTTTCTTTATCAACGGCTGTAACCATCAGGGTGACGGGGTCGCCGGGGTTGAAGCTGTCATTTTTACGAACCCGGGAACGTGGCAGCAGCCCGGTTATGCCTTCGGTAATGGTCACAAACACGCCAAAACTTGTGGAGCTTTCCACAACGCCTTCAAAAGGCTTTTCCAGCGGTGCCAGTTCGTCTATATTGTCCCAGGGATCGGCCTGTAAAGCCTTGAGGGAAAGGGAAATCTTTTGGGTGTCCGGATCAATTCGCAAGATCTGCACTTCCACATAGTCCTGTTCTTTCACCACTTCACGGGGATGCGACACATTGCGGTTGCGGCTCATTTCAGAAATGGGGATCAGGCCTTCCACTCCGGGTTTGATCTCGGCAAAAGCGCCAAAGTTGTGCAGTCTGAGGATGCGGCAGTTGATCGTGTCGCCTTCCTTAATCTCGCTGAGAGCAGCAGTGAATGGGTTTTGTTGCAAGGCTTTCATGGAAAGGGCAATCTTGTCGCCTTTAATGTCCAGGATCTTCACTTCCACTTGCTGTCCTACTTTTAGGACATCCTGGGGATGTGACACATGATGCCAGGAAATCTCGGAAACGTGAATCAGGCCTTCGATGCCGCCCAGATCGATAAAGGCTCCAAAGCTGGTCATCCGCATCACGGTGCCGGTAACAACGCTTCCGACGCTTAGCTGTTCAAGAACCGCGGCGCGCTTTTCCTGCTCCTGTGCCTCTTCCAGTTGACGGCGGGAAACCACAACACGGCGACAGCTTTCGGAACACTCAATCACCAGGAAATCCATGCTTCTGCCAATGTAGGATTCATTGTTTTCCGCGCCGCGCAAAGCGATCTGGGACGCGGGGCAAAAAGCCCTTGCTCCCAACACATCAACATTGAAACCGCCTTTGGTGACGGCATAGACCTTTCCGGACACGGGAATCTTGCGTTCAAACGCGTCCAGAAGCGATTGCTTGTCCACATGCTGTTTTGTCAGGCTTTTGCCAATTACGAAACCCTGATCGTTACTGTCCACTATATAACCTTTCAGGGTATCGCCGACGGCGTAGTTAAGCACGCCTTTCTCGTCGGCAAAGTCGCTGACGTCGGCGTAGGCATCGAACTTTCCACCCAGGTTCACAATGATATAGTTCTCATTGATGCTGACGATGGGGGCTTCGATGACGTCGCCTTTTTTGAATTCCGCATTGTTTTGAAAGGATTCTTCGAGCAGGCGAAGATAATCTTCTCTCAATTCTTTGATAGCAGCTTTGCTGCTGGTTTCACTCACCTTGTCTGACATAACTATACTCCTAAGGACGATTAAGATATCCACAATTTTCTGCTGCCCTTTTTTGTAAAGGATTTTTATTTATTGCAGTTATCTAAACTATATACGGGTGAACAAAACGACATTTGAGCTCTATTCTTTGGTCAGGCTCGCAAGCGGGTCGCAAAAAATGGACTTGACTAAATCGGATAAGGCATTTTAAGGGTAAAAATTATTGTTTTAGGTATCATCATTGAGCTGTCTTCATAATATCATCTATGAAACATACGCGCGGCGCATGCACCTTTTCTGCCAGTATCCGCAACTGTCTGAGTTACTTGGCAAACAGGTTTTTGCGTCCCGGGTCAGGATTCTCGCCATCGGCAAGGCAGCTTGGAAAATGGCCTCTCTGGCAGCCCTGCAAATGCAGAAGCGGGATATTCATTACGATGGCTACGTGCTCACCCGCTACGGGCTTTCCCTTGGGGCCATCCAGAATCTGGAAATCCTGGAAGCAGGCCATCCCTTGCCTGACGAATACAGCATTGCCCACAGCGGCAGGATCGCCGCCTGGCTGCGCGGCATCCCCGCTACGGATGATCTGGTGGTATTGCTTTCCGGAGGCGGCTCCGCCCTCTTTGAGCTTCTGCCCCCTGATATGACGCTCCCTCAATTGATTGATGCCCACAAGCAACTAATTTCCAGCGGCAGCGCCATTGACGAGGTCAACAGGAAAAGAACGGAAATGTCCGCGGTGAAAGGCGGAAAAGCCCTCAAGCTGCTTGCTTGCTACAAAGTGCACGTCTTCGCCGTATCTGATGTGCCTGGTAACGACCCCCGGGTGCTTGCCTCAGGGCCATTCACTCCCCCGCATGCGGGCAGTAAACAGGGTGATGCCTGGGTTTTCGAGTCTGGTTCCCAAAAAGTTTTTTACCACATCGTGGGCGATAATGCCAGCTTCACATCAGCACTTGCTTCAGATCTGAAGAGGCAGGGGTTCCGGGTGCACCTGGAGGCTGGATTTCAAGATCGTTCCGCGGCCGGTTTCACCACCAAGCTGAAAGATATTATAGCCAGGGCTCACAGCCCCCGTTACAAGCTCAAACGGCCATTCCTGCAAGTATTGGGAGGAGAAACACCCGTTAAGGTCAAGGGACCGGGATCAGGCGGCCGCTGCAGCCATCTTGCTCTGTCCATGGCCGGAACTTTGGCACGCTACAAAGATTGCGCTTTGTTTTGCTTTGCCACAGACGGCAGCGACAATTTGCCCGGCAGCGGAGGAGCAATGGTTGACAGCAACAGTCTGAAACTGTTGCGTGGACAAGGCTTGGGCGTTACCCGGGTGTTACGGGATTGCGACAGCTTCACAGCCCTCAGGAAAATCCATCACATCTTACCATCTCCAGTTTTGGTTACCAATGTCAACGATGTGTTTGTGCTAAGCGTGGGATACGACTTCGACAACCCCCTCAGCGGTTGCGACGACTCAGAACTGGATATATTTGGTGTAACAGGATGACGCGCAGATTCATCCTGCCTTTGCTGTTCCTGCTCTCTCTGGCAACGCTGTGGGGACAGGCTGAGACACCGCTTACAATTGCCGGTCTCGCTTCCTCACCGGATACTCTTTCACTGGCTCCGGCGAAATTGGACTCCCTTTTTTACGCCGCAGACAGCGTGGCTTACAATTACTCCGCGGAACAGATACGCCTCTTTGGCAGATCCAGCGTGCGTTATCATAACTTCGACATCAGCAGCGACTCCCTGATGCTCGACCTGAAATCGGAAAAAGCTTACAGCTATGGCAACACGGTGATGAAGGACGGAGACCAGATCTTGCTGGGAACCACCGTTGCCTATGATATCGACAGCCAGACCGGACTGCTTTCCAGAGGCGTTAGCAGGCTGGAAAACGGTTATTATTCAGGCCAGGAAATACGCAAAACGGGTGAGGACATCTACGATGTGGACGATGGCAGCTACACCACCTGCGATTACGCCGAACCGGACTTCTGGTTTTCCAGCAAACAACTGCGTATTTACCGGGGCGACAAGATAGTAGGCAAGCCCGTGATCGCCTATGTAAACCACTTTCCCGTGTTCTACTTCCCCTTTATGACACTCTCGATCAAGCGCGGCCGCAGAGCTGGCTTCCTGGTGCCTGAACCGGGATACAACAACGTGGATGGCAAAACCCTGCGCAATATAGCATGGTACTATCCGTATAAAAGCTATGCCGACATAATCCTCAGCCTGGACCTGATGGAAAAGACCGGTTGGGAAACCCGGCTGACGACTGACTATATCAAGCGCTACCTCTACTCCGGTTCTCTGGATGCTTCCTACCGAAAGAACATCGGCCAATACGAGACCAATTATGACTGGTCTTTGCGTGCCAGGCATCACCATGAACTGGGAGAGAAATCCACTTTCGACGTCAATCTGGACTTCGTGAGCAGCAAACGCATCTGGGAAGACAGCTACGATCTGGACGAAAGCCTGGCCCAGAAGGTCACTTCGACCGTTTCCTACCGCAAGCCCCTGCTCAGTTCCTATCTGAATGTGGGCGCCACCTACACCGAAGACCTGATCAACGACCGGATTTCGGTATCTTTGCCCGCGGTCAGTTTTTCCGCGCCAACCCGCCCCGTGTATGAGCTGTTTTACAATCCCACACGCAGCCCCAACGCCTGGTGGAGCAACCTGAACTACAGTTACAGCTTCCGCATGGACCATACCGGAATGAGCAGGAATCCCGACCGTGGCTGGGCAGATATTTTCTGGAACAATGAGATAGACCCCGCCGACACCACCAACACAAACTACCTCACTCAGCATTTCGCCGGAATCAAGCACCGCCTGGGCCTGTCCTACAACTGGAAATTCATGGGATGGCTCAATTTCCAGAATGGGGTGAACTACAGCGAAAGCTGGTTTGACCGCGACCGTAAAGGGGACAACTGGGTGCGGGGAAACGACTATGGAGCCTATGCCAACGCCAATTTCAACATCTATGGTATCCGCAACTTCCGCCAGGGCTGGCTGCGCTCCTTACGCCACATCATGACCCCCAGCGTGGGTGTGAACTACAGCCCGGATTTCTCGGATAACAGCAGGTTCTACAGCTTTGGCGGAATTGGCCTGAACAGCAGCGGCAAAACCGCGGCCCTAAGCTATGGCCTGAACCATAAATGGCAGCTCAAATATGGCAAAGACAACAAAAAGACAGGCGATATCCTGACCTTAAGCTCCCGCGGTTCCGTCAATCTTATGCAGGAGGAAAAGAAGCTGAGCCTTGTTTCGCACACTCTGAACTTCAGTCCCGGAACCTTCGGTTTGGGCAATTTCAGGCTGCCGGGTTCAGCCTTGAACCTCAAATCCCTCAACCTGGGCTACGCCTCCCAATTCAGCTTCAGCCAGGATCCCTACGAACTGCGCGACGGCAAGTGGAAGATGAATAAACAGTATTTCTCCCACTCCATTTCGCTCAGCGGAACAGCGCCCTACACCAAGTATTTCAGCCGCGAAAAGAACAAGATATTCAGCCCCTACGAACATTCTGACAGCCTGCGCAGCAGCGCAACAACCCAAACCTCGGGCAGCAGTTCCAGCGAGAACTGGCGGCTTACCCTTTCCCAGGACATCTCCGGTGAGAAAGGTATCTTTGAACCCAGTTCCAGCAACCTGCGCCTCAACGCTTCCCTCAAAGTAACCGACAACTGGTATGTTACTTATGGCAACTACTACAATCTGAAAGAAAAAGACCTGATCTCGCAAAGCGTCAACCTGAGCCGCGACCTCCACTGCTGGAAACTGGAGGTGAGCTACTCCACCCGCAACGAATACTGGGAATACCGGATAGCCCTGTTCAACACCAGCCTGCCCGACGCGCTGAGGTTCCAGACCCGTGACAGCAAGAACTATTAGAAGAGCTGTTTTTTTGGACAGGGATGGCTGCATCAGCCCCGATGAGTTCGGCTATCTGGACGATCCCGGCCTTTACCGGCTCTATCCCTACACCGGAGAGGCTTTACGCCTGCTGAAGAAGATGGGATTCCTCCTTTTTTTGGTCACCAACCAATCCGGCATAGCCCGGGGATACTTCGACATACCCACCCTGGAAAGGGTGCTGGCTCGCATGGAACAACTGCTTGCCGAACAGAAGGTTCGCCTCGACGGCATCTACTATTCCCCATATTTCTCCGATGGTGTGGTGGCCCCCTATAATATTGAGCATGAAGACCGCAAACCCGGCATCGGGATGTTCAAGCGTGCCAGGAAACAACATGTCTTTGAGGCCGGACTGTCCTGGATGATCGGAGACCGCCGCACAGATGTGGAGTTTGGCCACAATGCGGGCATGAAGACCATCCTTTTGCTCAGCGGAGAAGGAGCCCGGGAAATGCTGAACGGCCTGGATAGCTGGACTGTCCAGCCGGACTATATCGCTGAAAATCTGCTCACTGCCGCCAAATTGATTCAGATGCTCGAGCGATGAAACTCCTTGCGCATTTTAGCAGAAAAAAGTTTCAAGCGTTAAGCCCCGAACATCAACTGAAAGCCATCAGCCGCCTGCTTGCCTGCCTGGATGAACGTCTGGCATCACCTGATTCGCAAACCGGACTCATTGCCAATATCAAAGACTGCCTGGCCTGGATCACCCCGCCTCTGCCGGAATCCGCCCAAGCCCTTTACGCTGCTCTCGATACCGCCAGCGACAGGCATCAGATATCGGCAGCCATTGCCAGATATCAAACCGCAAGAGGGATCGAATATAGGGATTACAACCTGTCCCAAGCTTGGAATGACGGCCCCCGGGAAGCTGATCCGGCGGCTCTGGCAAAGGCTTCGCAAATTGTGCTGATCCTGGATAATCTGCGTTCGGCTTTCAATGTGGGCTCCATCTTCCGGACTGCCGAATGCCTGTCGGTCAAAGAGATCTGGCTGTGCGGAGTGTGCGCGGATCCTTTAGACAAGGCCTTGCAAAAGACGGCGATGGGCACAACTGAACGGGTGAACTGGCGGCGCTTTGCCGACACCCTTGACGCGGTCGAGGTAGCCAGAAAAGAGGCTTACCATCTCTGCGCCCTGGAAACCACCCCGTCCGCGGCGTCTGTCTTCGATACCGCCTTTCCCCTCCCCCTGGCCATCGTGGCTGGCAATGAGAGCCTTGGCATCGACCCAAAGGTGCTGTCCCTGTGCGGAATGCACGTTTCGTTACCTGTCCAGGGCTGGAAAAACTCCCTCAACGTAGCCGTGGCTCTTGCCATCTGCGCCTACCAGGCAGTTTTCGGCGGGTTGGAAGCCCGTAAATAGCAAGTAGCTTATCGATGCCTGACCATGATTATCCCGGGAATTCATTGTTGCCTTATAATCAAAATCCCTGTCCCAATATCGTTTGACCCCGTGGTATTTATCCATCAAAATACGTTGGTTTCCCTGCACCCTATCATTCGACGCATCAACACGTTATCCTATCATCCTTAGGTCATCCTTATAAAAGTTAAGGTTGACCTAAGGAAGACCTGGGCTTGAGAACAATATGCAAAGGTGGGCAAACCAGGTCCCGCGTGACTTCCGGCTGATTGCGGATATTATTCCGGGAAAAAAGGGCGGAATCGCTTCCGCCCCACGTAGCTGTGATATATGTTGTGTCACTTATTTGGCTATCCTGGCGGTACCGGCGTCGGTGCCAAAAGGTTCGCCGTCCCGCGGATCAACTTTTATCGAACTGGTTTCGCTGCTGACCTCGACAATCTGTTTGCCTGAGGCATCCTTTTTGAATTCATTGAGTAGGGTGATCGATTGATTTTCGGTCCAGGGGAAGTTGAAATGGACGCGGTTTTGCCAGTAAGTGTATTCCGTGGGCATGTCCAGCCAGTCCGCCTGAATCCTGGTTCTGCCAAAAGCCTTGTAGTAGCCGACATTGTAGGTGAGGCCATTCCCGGGGATGGTGATATTGTCCTCAGTCTCCGCGGGCAAACCGTAATTGACGTACAGCGGATGCAGGTCATGGTAGCCTGTGTTGCGCATTTTAAGGAAGAACAGGTCTTCCGCCGTGATCAGATAGGTGGTGTAGGAATCGCCGACGATATCCCGGGTAAGCGACCATTCCACAACCAGTCCCGTGATCTCGCCATTGCTTGTGCTGCCATGAGTTTCGGCTTCGTAATGATACACTTGGTCCCGCCTGTCAATCATGAATGTCGCGGTTTCCCCGGGGGCGATCACTTTCGTGCCGTAACCATCAACACTGACACTGATGTCTGTATAGAGCATGTTTTTAAACCTTGCCAGGAAGGGTGGCCTTTCATCATGGACACAGCATGAGGCCAGCACCAGCAATGGCAGGCAAAGAATGAGTATCTTACGCATCTTAAACTCCTTGGCGGCAGCTTAGTCCCGGTTTGCCCCGGGGGTTGACTGTCAAGCATCCCAAGGGATAAACTGAGCTTTGTGCCATCTTGTTACCAGCATCCAGTGCCTTGAACCGGAAAAGTTCTTTACCACAGGCTGCCGGCGTTTCATAGATTATACTATTCCGCGGGCTAAATCCTCTATACATTTTTCAGGATGGATAAGCCGCGTTGCTGATAGGTTTTACGGGTATGACGCAAAAAAGAGCCCCGCAGGGCAGGGCTCAATTTTTATCGGGTCAGGTTCGGGATCAATCGAAGCGCAGAACCACGAATTGCTCGTTTTTATTGCGATCCATCACATAGAGGGTGATGGTTTTACGGTTGTCTTTTTTCATCTTTTCCATTGCTTTGGAGATGGCTGAGCTGTATTCTTCGGGAGTTTCCACAGCTTGCCTGCCCACCTTGAGGATCACATAACCCACCTGCAGGCCAGCTTTGGCCGCGGCGGAATTGCCCTCGATGGTGCTGATGATCACGCCTTTGTCCACATTGATGTTATTGCGTTTGGCGTAAGCGGAATCCCTCGCTTCCACCGTGATTCCCACGCTGCCGTTGTTCGCAGGGCTATCCGCGCTTGCCACGCTGCCATCTTCGGGATAAGAGTCGAGTTGGATATACAAAGTGCGTTCCTTATTCTCCCTGATGATCTTAACCGGCACGCGGGTACCGACTTTGGAGGTCGCCACGGCGATGCGGAATTTTGACACGTTGGGAACCTTCTCGCTGTTGAATTCCACAATCACGTCTCCCACTTCCAGGCCTGCCCTGTGCGCGGGGGAATCGGTTTCCACCTTCGCCACGAGCACTCCGGAAACCTCTTCCAGGTTGAAAGCTTCCATCAGGTCAGAGGTTATTTCCTGGGGCGAGATGCCGATATAGGCGCGGGTCACCTTGCCGTTGGCAACCAGGTCTTCCATCACTCGTTTGGCGAGGTTGACAGGGATGGCAAAGCCGATGCCGATGTTGCCGCCGCTGGTGCTGGTGATTGCCGAGTTAATCCCGATCACCTCGCCGGCGATATTCAACAAGGGGCCACCGCTGTTGCCGGGGTTGATGGCCGCGTCGGTCTGAATGTAATCCTGATAGATGGGTGAGCCGGAGCCAAAATCAAGGTTTGACCTGCCGATGGCAGAAATCACACCCAGGGTGACTGTCCTGTCCAATCCGCTGTCTCCGAAAGGATTGCCGATGGCGATCGCCCAGTCCCCGATCTGGAGGTTGGAAGAATTTCCCAGTGGGGCGATGGTTACTTTCTCCCCTTCCTTGACGTTGATCTTGATCACAGCCACGTCCGTATTGGGATCCAGTCCCACCACGGTGCCGGTATAAGTGATCTTGTCTGCCAGGGTCACGGTGATCGTTCCTTCCTTGCCTTTTTCCACAACGTGGTTGTTTGTCATGATGAAAGCTTCCCTGGTTTGGGGATTGTATTCATACACAAAACCGCTGCCCATGGACGTGACGGGGCGCTGTTGCTGCCTTTGCTGGGGGAAGAACTGGCGAAACCAGGGGTCGTCGAAGAAGGGGTTGCTGTAGTTTTGGACTGTAACTTTGGATTCCACCTTGATCTGCACCACGGCTTCGCGGACCTTGTTGACCACTTCAACTACGGGATTGGGGCCGGCAGGGTCAATCAAAGCAGATTTGCCCGCCCTGGTCTGCGCCACCGCGCAGGACATCATGGACACCGCCAGAACAAGCGGTATAATACGTTTCCATATAGTCATGGTTATCTCCTGAGATTAATATCAGTCTTTTCGCTTCAAGGGTCGAAGCGGAAAAAAATAAAAAGTCACATAGAAACAGGCAATGTTCCAAGACAAATTAATCCATGCCCCCGCTCTGGTCAAGGAAAAAACTTTCCCCTCAAAGCTGTAAAGGCTGCCTGGATTATAGCCACGGCACTATTCATACCGATTGGAGAGAGGATTTCCTGCATATTTAGGAGCAGGTTGACAAAAATATGGCCTGATGGAATATGGGGCAAATGGAAAAATCAGCACCGGCAACCAATCAGGGCACCCTGACCCAGATACAGTATCTTAAAGGGGTGGGAGAAGCGCGCTCGCGCCAGTTGGCCAAACTGGGCATACGAAACGTGCTGGAGCTGATGGAATATTTCCCCAGGGATTACATCTCACGCAAGATCCAACCTAAACTGAAAGAACTTAGACCTGGGGACAGGGCGGCTTTTACCGCAATGGTGAGTTGGGTGGATGAACGCACGACCCACAAAGGAAAAAGCATTCTCAGCGTGGGAATCAGCGATGCGCAATCCACTTTGGTCTGTACCTGGTTCAGCTATCCCAAAGGATACCCGCAGCAATTCAAACCCGGGTCAACGATCTGGCTGAACGGCCAACTGACTGAATATAACGGGCAATTGCAACTGGTTCATCCCCAGGTGGAGTTTGTTGACAGACTGGAGGATGAAGGCGATTTCTGGAAAAAGAGGGATCATCTGCCCGTGTATGGCCTTTCCGGCAATCTCACCCAATCCTTACTGCGCAAGATAGTTTACTCCGCTTTCGAGCTACACACTCAAAGCATCGTGGAAAACCTGCCACCCTGGCTGCTGGATAAATATGGCTTTCTGTCCCGTAAGGAGGCTTTGCAGAAGATGCACTTCACCCTGGAACCCGGCAAGGTGCCAGAGCTGCGCAAGCGCTTCGCTTTTGAGGAACTGTTTTACTCGCAACTCCTCTGGGCCAGGCATAAAAGGCATCACAACAGCCACATCCGGGGAATAGCGTTTGAGAACAAGCGTGACCTGACAACCCGGTTGCGAAAGCAACTGCCATTTACTTTGACCGGGGCGCAAAAAAAAGTGCTGCGAGAAATCTTCGCCGATATGTGTTCTGAGCAGCAGATGAGCAGGATGGTGCAGGGCGATGTGGGCTCCGGCAAGACGATAGTGGCTCTGTTTGCCATGCTGCTGGCTGTGGAGAACGGGTATCAGGCGGCTCTGATGGCGCCCACGGAGATTCTGGCAGACCAGCACTATGCCAGCATCGTGAATCTCGTGGCGGGTTTACCGGTAAAGGTCTGCCTGCTCAAGGGAGGCAGCTTCAGGGGTAAAGCGCAGATCAAAAGGGAGATCGGCGACGGCAGCGCGAACATCGTGATCGGCACCCATGCTCTGCTGCAGGAGGATGTCTCCTTCTTTAAGCTGGGTTTTGTCACTGTGGATGAACAGCACCGCTTTGGTGTGCAGCAAAGGGCCACCCTGGCCAGAAAAGACAACCATCCCGATCTGCTTTACCTCAGCGCCACACCCATCCCCCGCTCTCTAACCCTTACCGTGTTTGGCGACTTGGAAATGAGCCTGCTGGATGAATTGCCACCCACCCGCAAACCCGTGCAAACCTATATCCGGTCGAATAACAAGATCGACATCGTATACCGGGAGGTTGCCAGGGAACTTGAGCAAAGGCAACAGGTGTATGTGGTCTGCCCCCTGATAGAGGAATCTGATAAAGTGGATCTGCTGGATGCCGAGAGACTGCACAAGCATTTATCGACCAAGGTGTTCCCCCAGTATAGCTGCCGACTGCTGCACGGGAGGATGCCTGCAGCGGAAAAATATGAGATCATGAGCAGTTTCAAAGCAGGCGAAACCAGGATCCTGGTGTCCACCACCGTTATCGAGGTGGGTGTGGACGTGCCCAGCGCTTCGGTGATGATCGTGGAACATGCGGAAAGATTTGGCCTGGCCCAACTGCATCAGTTGCGGGGGCGGGTGGGCAGAGGCGCCAGGCAGTCATACTGCTATCTGATAGAACATCTGCCGCGCAGCAGGATAGCTTTGGAACGCCTGGAAACCATGGCCAGGACCACGGATGGATTCCTGATTGCAGAGAAAGACCTTGAGCTGCGTGGTCCTGGGGAGTTGTTTGGCACAGAACAGTCCGGCCTCCCCCAGTTCCGCTTTGCCAACCTGGTGGCCGACCAACCCCTGTTAAAGCAAGCCAGGGACGAGGCATTTTCCATCATCGATGCAGACCCGGAACTGGAGTTGCCCGAGCATGCCGTCCTGAAAAAACACTATAGCAGTGAACTGTCTGCCAAAGAGAAACTTATAATGTATTAACATCCCGCATGCGGGAATAAGTGATTGACTAAAAATCCAAGTTCAAATTATGTGCAAAAAAGTACTTTAGAGGTGCCAATGAAAAAGCTGATTACTCTGATCACGCTCATAATTGCATTTAGCGCAGCGTTTGCGCTCTCATTCGATCCTGACCTGTTTGTTAGCCAGACCATCATCGCCTGCTTCACAAGGGAAGCGGTGGGTAACGACAGAGGAACCATAAACTACACCACAGAAACAGGCGTGGTTATGACCGGCTTGCCCTCATTCGATTATCTGGCAGCCAAATACAGGGTCACTGCCCTGGACCAGGCCCACCCCTACGTGAAGGTTCCCACCTGGAACGACAAAGGGGTTTACCTGCAAAACATCTACCGCATCCGTCTGGAAGATAACTCCCTCATGGATGAAGCCCTGGCTGAGTTTTCCAAAGACAGCAACCTGATCTGGGCAGAATTTGAGGGAATCAACCGCAGCTACTTCACTCCTAACGACCCGATGCTCCCCCAACAATATGTCCACAGCCGCATCAACAGCTTCGACGCGTGGGATTATGTGTTGGGATCCTACGAAGTAAAAGTCGCGATCACGGACTCCGGCGTGAAATGGAACCATCCGGACCTGAGGAGCAATATCTGGATCAATCCCGCTGAATCTCCTGGCATGACCATCAACTGGGATGCCGGCACGATCACCGGAGGAAACGGAGCTGATGCCGGAGAAGGCGGAAACAAGGTTGATGATCTGGTGGGCTGGGACTTTTACAACAATGACAACAACCCGATCCAGACCTACGCGCCCAACGATCATGGCACTCATGTCGCCGGCTGCGCTGGAGCGGTTGGCAACAATTCCATCGGTGTGGTTGGCACCTCGCCGATTGTATCGATCATATCCTGCAAGGGTGCTTCAAACACCTCTCCATCCCAAGGCATTTCCTTTGCCTACGACCAGGTGAAATACGCTGCGGAAGTGGGCGCGGACATCATCAACTGCAGTTGGGGCAGCGTGGGCACAGGAGCTTATCCCAATTCCATTGTGAATTATGCCACCAATCTAGGAGCTTTGGTTGTGGCCGCGGCTGGCAACAATAACACGGAACACAACAATAGTTATCAGGATTATCCTGCCGACTGCACCAACGCCCTATGCGTGGCATCCACCGGCCAGAACGATGTGAAATCTAACTTTTCCGATTACGGCACGACAATAGATATCTGCGCTCCCGGTGAGGGGATACTCTCCACCATCATCCAGAGTAACGGTTACGACGCCTACAACGGCACCTCCATGGCATCCCCTGTTGCAGCGGGTGTGGCAGCATTGGTAAAAACCCTTCATCCCACCCTGTCTCCCGGAGCTCTGATGGATCGCCTGATGAACACCGCGGACTATATTTACGAAGCCAACCCCGATTATGTGGGCAAACTTGGCGCAGGCCGCATCAACGCCTACGCCGCTACTATGTTTGACAAGATCCCCAATATCACCATCGATGATAAGACAATCGAAGAACTGGAAGGTGACGGAGATGGCATCGCCAATCCTGGAGAGCTGATTAGTCTCAAAATATCGCTGAACAACTATCTTGACCCCTACACCGGTCTGGCCTGGCTGCCAGCCGAAAACCTGAGCGCCACGCTTACCTGCAACTACCCCGGCATCACAATCGAACAGAATACAGCCGCTTATGGCACCCTGTATCCCGGCAGCACCATGTGGAATCACAATCAACCCTTCACATTCAGCTCTGTCGCAGGCCTTCCCTACGAACCCATCCCCTTCGAATTGGCCATTTCCGCCAATGCGTCGGCACCGTTCCCCTACACCAAGACCCTGACTTTTACGGTGCAGCTTTCGCTGATCCAGGAAGGATGGCCATTTGATCTCGGCGGCGCAACAAACAGCAGCCCGATACTTGTGAATCTGGATTCCGATCCCGACCTTGAGATAGTGTTTGGCGACCATGCCGGAAATATCCATGCCCTCAAGAAAGATGGCAGCACGCAAATGCCCGGATTCCCCATCTCGCTTTCCAGCGCTGTCATCGGATCTTTGGCCATGACCGATTTGAATGCAGACGGAATAAAAGAATTCGCCGCCTGCCTGCAAAACAACAGTATAGTATTCTTTAATTCACAGGGGACAGTTCTCTGGACAACCCCCGCCGGCGGAACTTTGCGCAGCGGCCCTGTGATCGCCTCCCTGAAAAACGATAGCTCGCGGCAGATCATCACAGCCACCCAGGCTGGAAACCTGATCGTCCTGAATAGCGACAACACACCCTATCCCAACTTCCCGGTCAGTATAGGCGGAGCAATTCTGGGCCCTCCCGCCATCGCGGATTTGAATGGAGACGGTAAATACGACATTATCGTAGCCACTCTGAATGGCAACCTGTCAGCCATAAACAGCGCCACCGGGCAAAACCTGAGCGGATTCCCGGTTGCGATGCAAGGTGGCACCCAAAACCCCATCACCATTGCCAATCTGGATTCGGATCCCAGTCCTGAGATCATAGTCACCACCAGCACATCAGGTAACATCCTGGCATATAACCATGACGGCTCACAGTTCTTCCAAAGGGCTGTGGGAGGCCAGATCAAAACGGGCGCTGTGGTTGCCGATGTGAACAACGACGGCAACAAAGAGATCGTCGTAGTCGCTGCCAATGGCACTGTTTACATTCTCAACCCAAACGGAACCGATCTGCCTAACACGCCAGTCATGGTAAACCAGGCGGTGGATTGCACCCCCACGGTCGCCCGCTTTGACGGCGACAACTATGCCGGGATAATATTCGGCGACACCAATGGCAGAGTCCACAGCGTGAGAGCCGATGGAACTGAATCTCCCAATTTCCCCATCACCGTCACCGGCAACGTGAAGACTTCCTCCGCCCTGGCGGATATCGATGGCGACAACGATCTGGATATCGTGATCCCCAACGACACGGGTATGTATGTCGTGGACATCAAGCGCCCCGCCCAGTCAATTGAATGGCGTTGCTTCATGGGCACCTACAACCGCGGCGGGAACATCTATCAGAACACCCCTGTCACGGATCCGGCAACTCCCCAGTTGCATACCGCTTTGGCCAGCAACTATCCCAACCCCTTCAATCCAAGCACCAGTATCAGCTTCAGCCTGGCCAACCCCGGTGAGGTCAGCCTCCAGATATTCAACCAGAAAGGCCAGTTGGTGAAGACCCTGCTGAATTCGTCACTGCCCGCCGGAAACCATCAACTCACCTGGAATGGAACCGACGAACAGGGCGCACAGGTTAGCAGCGGCGTCTATTTCTACCGCATGAAATCCGGCAAATACTCATCAACCCGCAAAATGGTGATGATGAAATAGACCGGTGCAGATATCGCAAGGGAATCGGATATTCTCTTATAACTAACATTGTTGCAAGGGCTTCCGCTGGGAAGCCCTTCTCATTTGAGCGTCTTGCCAAACCGTGGCTCTTCCCTTAGTCATCCTTATAATTTATAAGGATGACCCAGGGTTGTATAGCTCAAACCATGATGCAGCAAATGAAGGAGGCATCTTTGGAGTTTGAGCGGATAAAGATTTTCCTTGAACGAATTTCGCCTCTGAATAATATGGTTTAATTGATATAAAAACCTTAAGAGCAAGGAGCCTACAATGAAAGTGATCGAAGGTAATCTGGTTTCCAAAGGATACAAGTTTGCCCTGGTGGCAAGCCGTTTCAACGAACTGATCAGCCGCAAGCTGGTGGAAGGCGCGGTAGATTGTCTGCTGCGGCACGAGGTGAAGGATAAGGACATCACCGTGTTGTGGGTGCCGGGAGCTTTTGAGATACCCCTGGTGGCCCAGGAAGCGGCCAAAAATAAGAACTACGATGCCGTGATCTGCCTGGGAGCGGTGATCCGGGGTGCCACGCCACATTTTGAATATGTGAGCGCTGAAGTTAGCAAAGGCATCGCGCAGGTGGGCCTGGCCCAAAGCAAACCGGTGATCTATGGCATCTTGACCACAGACACCATCGAACAGGCTATCGAGCGCGCCGGAACCAAAGCTGGCAACAAAGGTTTTGCCGCGGCCAGCGCGGCTTTGGAGATGCTCAGCCTGCTGGCGGAAATGCGCTGATGGGCATGCGACGCAAAGCACGCGAATTGGCGGTGCAAACGCTCTATGCTCTGGATTTTGCGGAGATAGGCACGGAGTTTAAAGAGTACGATCTCCTGAATCAGTATCCGGAGATTCTGGGTCAGCTTGCCCAAAGAGAATCCATCGATGCTTCTTCGCCAGTGTTCGCCTTTGCGGAAGAACTTGTCAAAAACACGATTATCAATCTGGATGACCTGGAAGCGGAAATTGGCAAACACTCCGAAAACTGGAGCGTTGACAGTATCGCGCATCTGGACAGGCATATACTGCAAATAGCGGCTTACGAACTGATCCATACGGACACCCCGCCGGCTGTGGTGATCAACGAAGCGATTGAAATAGCCAAAAAGTTTTGCAGCGAGAGCAGCGGCGGGTTTTTGAACGGGATTCTGGACTCAGTAAAAAAAGACTTGCAGGAAACGTCCCTTGGCAGAGGTCTTGGATAAAGGAAGACAGCGAGATGGTATGAAAGCGGTCATAGACAGATCAGGATACTTGAGGCTCAAAAGGCCTTATTCGCGCCAGGACAAGCGCCCGGGCAGGTCTGCCTGCCCATTCGCGCTGCAATCCTTGAAAGCCTGCGGTGACTGGTGTCCCCTGTTTGGCGAACCTGAAAAACTGTCGGACGGCAGGATATCACTGCCACTATGCACACGAACACTTGTTTTAAATGAGTTTTTTGATGAAAGAGAGCCCCGGTAGGAGGATTTGGTTTGAAACAATCTGAACCCTTAATCTGTTCTTTGGGTGTTTTTGCCTATAACGAGGCGGGGAACATCCTGGCCTTGCTTGAAGCTTTGACTTCGCAGGAACTTCGCAATGTCAGAATAGCTGAGATAATTGTGGTATCCAGCGCAAGCACGGATGGAACTGATGAACTGGTGGCAGAATACGCCCTGTCTCATCCGCAGGTGAAGCTGATAAGGCAAGCCCGGCGGGAAGGCAAGTCCTCCGCCATCAATCTTTTTTTGGCGCAGGCCACATCTCCCTATTTGGTGGTTATCAGCGGAGATGTGATCCCCGCCCCCAGAACTATCGAACTGCTGGTGAGCGCTTTCCGCGATGAACGGATCGGAGCCACTGGCGGCAGGCCTGTCCCGGTGAACAACGAAAACACCTTCATGGGTTTCGCGGTGCACCTGCTTTGGCGCTTACATCACCGCATGGCCATGATCTCGCCAAAATTGGGGGAAATGATCGCATTCCGCAAGTTGATGGAGTCCATCCCAGCTGAATCAGCGGTGGATGAGGCCAGCATCGAAGCCATTGTCAGGCAGGCTGGCTTGAAACTACGCTATATTCCGGAAGCCGTGATACATAACAAAGGCCCCGTAAAACTGAAAGACTTTATCAAGCAACGCCGCCGCATCCAGAATGGACATCTCTGGCTGGAGCGGACACAGGATTACAAGGTGGCTTCGCAGGACAAGGGAACCCTGTTTTGGATCATGCTGGACGAGCTGCGGGAACGGCCACTCACAGCTGGTAAGGTATTCGCGGTTATGGCTTTGGAGGCATACTGCCGCATGCTGGGAAGTTGGGATTATCACGTAAAAAAGAAGAATCCCTTCGCCTGGGAAATAGCCAACTCCGCCAAAAAAACCAAACAAGAGCAACACGAGGAATAATGCTGAGCCTGATACCGAGGATAGTGGCTTATTGGTTTATGAAACATCTGGGGTTTCCGCGGCTACTGCCCATGAACTATACTGTAAGCTTGCTCTATACATGTAATTCCCGCTGCAGTACCTGCAATGTCTGGAAGAAAAAAGCGCGCGACTTCAGTGTCGAGGAATATGTTAAAACATTCAAAAGCATCGGCAGGTCACCCTATTGGATCACCTTCAGTGGCGGAGAACCGTTTTTGCGGCAGGACCTGGTCAAGATCGTCACCACGATCTACAAGATATCCCGTCCCCGCATTATCAATATACCCACCAATGGAATCCTGACTCAGGGGATCGCCGAAAAAGTGGAAGCGATCGCCAAAGCATGCCCCAAAGCCCAGATTATAATCAATATCTCTATCGATGGAGTAGAAAACCAGCACGACGAGATCAGGAAAGTGCCGGGTAACTATAAAAAAGCGCTGGCTACCCTGCGCAAGCTCCAGTCGCTCAAGTTGCCGAACCTGGCGGTGGGAATCCACACGGTGATCTCGCAGTTCAATGTGGAAAGCTTTCCCAGCATCGCTACCGAACTGATGCGCCTGGAACCTGATTCCTACATCACCGAGATCGCCGAAGAAAGGGTGGAGCTTGATACCATAGGCGCAAACATCACACCCAGCTTGATTTCGTATAAATCCGCAATTGACTTTCTCATCCATCGTATAAAAAACGGCAGCTATAAAGGCATGAGCAAGATTACCATGGCTTTCAGGATCGAGTATTACAACCTGGTGAAAAAGATCATGCGGGATCAACGCCAGATAATACCCTGCTATTCCGGCATAGCTTCTGCACAGATCTCTCCGGATGGAGATGTTTGGACTTGCTGTGTCAAAGCCAAAAGCCTTGGCAATTTACGTAAGGAAAAATACAATTTCCGGCGCATTTGGTTTCATCACGAAGCGGAACTGGAGCGCCGTTCGATCCACAAACGTGAATGCTGGTGTCCTCTGGCAAACGCAGCATATACCAATATGCTGATGGATATTCCCACCCTGTTCAGGGTTTTTTGGCGTTCATTTATCAAATGGTGGCATTAATATGATCTCGATCAAAAGTAAACTGTCCACCTTTCCCAGCAGCCTTTGTGACTGGCAGGCTTCCCAGGATGGCCACTGGGGATGGTTTGTCTGCACAAGGCATGAGGAACACGACAGCGTCCTTGAAGAGATCCAGGCGGAAGTGAAGCTGGAAATCATGAATTCATCGATAGCCAGCGTGAGCCGCATGGAAATCGATAACTGGCTGCGGACTTTTTTCTCCGACTTTCATTGGAAGATGCACGCGCGGCTACGCAAGACCGAACTGCGGGAAAAAGGACTATCACTGTTCTTTGGGGTGATATTCGAGAGTGAGATTCATTTTGTGCAATTCGGCCGACTCTTTTGCGCCGTTACCAAGGGTAAAAAGCTTATCCAGCATGGTCGCGCCTGGAAAAACCACCGGGCTCAGAGTCTAGCTGAGATGAATCTATTCGGCCTGTCCGAAGGAGATATCAAGGTCAAACCACAACGGCTACTGATCGAAGACAACGAGAAAATGCTGGTGATACCTTCTCAGATCGCCAACCGGATCGTGGAGCAAGGCGTGGAAGTGAACAGTTTGGTTCCTGTGGTGGAAGCTTTTTCTTCCCAGGACAACGCCCAGTGGCTGATCCTGGAAAACCAGCCCCGGCTGCGTGGCAACAAAAAGAGAAAGCTAAGCCGGGTGCAGATCAGTTCATTCTTCCTGTTGCTGCTGACTTTTTTGGCAATACTATACATGGCGTTTGGGAACAGGGCTTGCGATGTATTCCTGCGCAAAGCTCGCGTCAAGGCGGACTCCGCCAAGATATCCACCAGCCTCAAAGTTGATCCGGACATACTGAAGTATTGGGAGAGCGTGGTAAACGCGCCTTTGAGGTCAATAGAGCTTACCAACGGATGGACAACCGATCTGGAATATCCCGTCACGGCTGCTCCCGCTTTTGACCAGAACAACATCTATATCGCCAGTGGCAACAGATTGACCGCGTATGGGAAAAGAAACAGGAACATGGTCTGGGATCGGGCTTTCCCCTCCAAAATCGAATCCCTGCACCAAACCAAATATGGACTGATGCTTAATCTGGCAGACCACCAGATCGTAGGCCTGTCCAACGAGGGGAAAGTTGCATGGGCGGACACTCTGAAAAGCGATATTCTCCCCAACACTCCTGTCACAAGCATCGAACTGACCAATCGTGAAGACCCCCGCATCGACGGAAGCGTGACTGTGATACCTATGGAAAAAGGCCTCAGCGCGCTCGATAGCCAGCGTGGCACGCTTCTGAGCGAAATCACTTTTACCAATCAGTTGCAATCCATATCCGAATATGATCGATACGATTCCTGTTTTTATGCGGTGGTGGAAAACGCCGTGGTCTGCGTGATCGTGAAAGTGGTTAACCGATGAAGCATCGAGCGATAATCTTGTTTCTCCTCCTACAGGCCGCGCTGCTTGCCGCGGTGACGGGATCTGTCGGTCTCACCGGCTTTGCCCGCCTTCAATATGGCGGCGGAGGTGACTGGTACAACGACCCGGAAGTACTGCCCAATCTTGCCAGCTACGTCAACGCTACTTTGAATACAAGTTTCCCGGAAGACCAGGCTGTGGTTAAAGCCGATGAAGCCAGGCTGTTTGAGTTTCCCTTTGTGTATCTGACGGGGCATGGCAACATCTCCTGGTCGGACAGGGAGATTGAAAACCTGCGGGACTGGATGCTGCGGGGAGGATTTCTCTACGCGGATGACGATTATGGGATGGATGCTTCGTTCCGCAGGGAGATCAAGCGGGTGTTTCCAGAATATACACTGCTGGAACTGGGTCCCGACCATCCCCTTTTTTCATGTTTTCACCAGTTTCCCGCCGGTCTCCCCAAGATCCATTTGCACGACGAAAAACCTCCCCAGGCTTTTGGAGTGTTCGACGACAGCGGCAGGCTGATGTGCCTCTATACCTACGAAAGTAATATCAGCGATGGCTGGGCTGATCCATCCACCCACAAGGATCCTCCAGAGATACGGGAGGCAGCCCTGCGCTTTGGCTGCAACATTGTTTACTATCTGCTGACACGTTCCTGAGATGAAGATCTGCGTCCTCTCCGACATCCATTTCAAATACATCCGGAGCAATCCTGATGACGAAGCCAACGCAGGAATAATATTGTCTTTCCTGCGCGAAGCCGTGGGCCGCTATGATCTGATGGTACTCAACGGCGACATCTTCGATCTCTGGTATGACTGGAAATACACCATCATCAAGCAGTATTTCCCCTTGTTGCATCGGCTGGCTGAGATCGGAGAGCAAGGTTGCAAGCTTGTTTTAATTAGCGGAAACCACGATTTTTGGTTCAATAGCTTCCTGGGCGACTATCTGCAGATGGAGGTCCACAATGATCTCTACAGGCTGGAGGCCGACGGCAAGAAGATGCTCTTCACCCATGGCGACCTGTACACTGTGAACGACCTCCGTTATAAAATAATGCGCAAGGTGATACGCCAGAAAGGTGTGCGGCAGTTGTTTGCGCTGCTGCACCCGGATCTTGCTCTCTGGCTGGGGCACAAGCTTTCCCGCTCCTCGCGTCTGAGGAAGGTATCTTCCAGGCTCAAGAGAAAGAAAGCGTCGGGAATGCAGAACTACGCTGCCAAACAGCTATTCAGGAAAAACTTCGACATCGTCGTGATGGGCCACAGCCACAACCCAGTTCAAAAAGAGTTGGCTGGCGGGGTTTATGTTAACTGCGGAGACTGGATGAGGCACCACAGTTATTTGGAAATCATAGATGGAATACCAGAATTAAAAACTTATACAATTAAGGAGACACAAGCATGAGAATGCACATCAGTAAGATCGCTTTGGCTGCCATGCTCCTGGCTTTCAGTTTCACCATGCTAAACTGTCAGAGCAACGCGGCGCATAAATCGGACGACAACGCAAGTGAGGAAAACATGGAAGCAAAACCCGACACAGTGAACCTGATAATCAAGACCACCTATGGAAACATTGGACTTGAACTCTGGCGAAACATAGCTCCCAAAACCGTGGATAACTTTGTTAAACTAAGTAGCGAGGGCTTCTATAACAAGACCTATTTCCATCGTGTGATCCCGGATTTCATGATCCAGGGCGGAGACCCCAACACCAAAGATTCAGACCGTTCCAATGATGGCATGGGAGGCCCCGGCTACCAGTTTGAAGATGAATGCTATACAATGGGCGAACCCGCCACTGGCAATGTGAGCGATGAGGATACCGCCATGCTGGTCTGGACCAAGATTATTATACCTTACATGCAATCCAGCCAGAATCCCCAAAGCGAGATCTTCGATATCGTCAAAGCCGTTCAGGAAAAACAAAGCCCCGATCCAATCTATGGCAAGACCGTGGAATGGTATCAAGACCGCACCGGTTACAAGCAACCCATCCATAGCCAAATCCTCAAAGCCAATGTCTTGTATTCCTACATCTGTATGGCAAACTCCGGGCCAAACACCAATGGCTCCCAGTTCTTCATCGTTACCAAGCAGCCTGGAACCCCCTGGCTGGATGGCAAGCATACAGTGTTCGGAAAAGTGACCTCGGGTATGGACGTTGTCCACAAGATTGAAAAGCTGCCAAGAGACAGCCGGGACAATCCCAATCCGGGCAGTGAAGCCTTCATCAACTCCATAGAAATAATTAAATAGGCGTTCACCGTGTCACGCACATCAGAATCGGCGCTACAGCAGGAAATCCAGGCCTGGATCAGGCAAAACCAATATGTGTATCTGGCCACGGTGGACAAAAAGCAGCCCCATGTACGGCCAATAGTCCTGTTCCTGCATGACGACCGCTATTTTATGGCGACCTTCAGCGGGGATTCCAAAGTTGGCCAGATAGCTGGCAATAAATGGGTGGAAATCTGCGTTCCCCTGCATGAAGATGGCAATACCGGTTATATCCGGCTGACAGGGACGGCCCGTATTGTGAGCAACCCCTCTTTGAGGGCGGAAGCGGCGGAGCTGTGCTATTTCTTCGATGAGTATTTCAACGGACCCGACGATCCGGATTACGCGCTGATTGAGTTTGAGCCAAATTATGCCGAGTATCTGCGCCCGGGAGAAAGGTACAGCCAGTCCTGCAACATGAACAGGTATTCCGGATAAGATCAGGAGCACACATGAAAGCGATCTTTACATACCATGACGAGCATCTTGGTAAGAGCTACATAGTGATTCCCAAGATCAGGGAGCTATCCAAGGCCCTGGGAAATGTGGTCGTAACTTTTGACAATGGAGACAAACGCACTTTGGCTGTTGACGATACAGAATCTGCGGTTCGGCAGATGCTGGAGGCCATAGAAGCCTTCTATGAGTGACCTCGTCACCACTGCCAGTCCTGTGACCCTGGCCCTTCTGGGCACCCTCTTCACCTGGTTCATGACGGCCCTGGGCTCCAGTCTGGTGCTGTTTTTCAAGACCATCAAGCCCTGGATCCTGGATTCGATGCTTGGCGCCGCGGCGGGCGTGATGATCGCGGCAAGCTTTTGGAGCCTGCTCAATCCCGCTATCCAAATGAGCGCCGGTTCTCCGTGGCCTGCGGTAATTGGCTTTCTGGCTGGAAGTGGATTCCTGAGGCTGGTGGATTTGCTGCTTCCACATCTGCACATGGGCCACGACCAGTCCGAAAGCGAAGGATTGAAGACGCCCTGGGGCAAGACAACCCTGCTGTTCCTGGCTGTAACGCTGCACAATTTCCCGGAAGGACTGGCGGTTGGAGTGGCTTTTGGCGCGGTAGGTTACGGACTGCCGGAATCCTCGCTTGCCGGTGCGATTGCGCTGGCTTTGGGGATTGGCATCCAAAACCTTCCCGAAGGCGCGGCAGTGTCCATCCCTCTGCGCAGGGAAGGCATGTCACGCTGGAAAAGCTTTTTCTGGGGACAGTTTTCTGGCATGGTGGAACCCCTGGGCGGGTTGCTGGGAGCGGGCATGGCGCTAATCGCCCGTCCCCTCTTGCCTTACGCCCTGTCCTTCGCGGCTGGAGCCATGATCTATGTTGTGGTGGAAGAGGTGATACCGGAGTCACAGCGGGGCGAGAACGCGCACCTCGCCACAATGGGAGTGATACTCGGATTCACGGTGATGATGGCTTTGGATGTGCTGTTGGGCTGACTTCTATAGCGGATAAGCCCGTCCGATTAGAAAGGACAAACCCCCCATCACCCATTCAGTTTGAAAGCGTGCCTTTCAAAAGCTGTTGCACCAGGAGCGGCACCATGATCTCGTGGTGGCCGATAAAGTAGAAACCCTTCCCGCCAGTTTCCACCGGACGCCTGACCACGTTTTCCATGGCCCTGTAATGCAGGTTCATATCAAACACCGCGGTCGTGAAGTCTTTTACCTCCCCATACACGTTTCTGGCCACGGTCAGGGATTTGAGAAACACCTCCGGCAGCAACACCGCGGAACCCAGATTGATATACACTCCGCCTTTGTTGAGTTCCTTGATCTGTTCACAGAGGATGCGGAAGTCGCGCAGGCTGCAGTCGCCGATCGCCTTACCATCCGCGCAGGGTGTTTGATGCACTATATCCGAGCCAAGGCCGATGTGTGCCGTCACAGGGATACCGTGCTTGTAGGCGGCGGCCAGAAGGGATATCTCCGGATGGGGCGCGGCGCCGAGGATATGCCGTCCCAGTGCTTCACCAAAGCCAAGCTGCTCCTCGCTGCCCTGGGTGATAACCGAGTTAATGCCGTGGGTGGTTTCATAGACCATGCCGAAGGAGCCATCCGCCAGGCCCTTGCTCACATCTTCGGAGGTCTTGCCAAAGAAAGCCAGTTCATAATCGTGGATAGCCACCGAACCGTTAATCACAAAGCACTTTACCGCCCCCACTTCCATCAGTCTGACCAGAAGGGGAGTCAAGCCGCATTTGATAACATGCCCGCCCAGGGCAATAATGATGGGTTTTCCCTGCGCCATAGCTTGCCTGCACAGACCTATAAACTCCTTAAAGTCCGCGCCTTTCAGGATATCCGGCATGCTGTCCAGGAGGTCGTCGGAAAGCCTGGCAAAAGCGCGCGGCTCAACCTTGGAAGGTCGGTCTTGCACCGACTTCACCTTGATCCGGGAGAGGTCTGTTTCTTTATACCTGCTCACCGTTTCCTCCTCAAATAGCGCTCTTCCTCGCTGAAGATGCAGCCGCAGTATTTTTGGCGGTACATGCCGCTTTCTTTGGACAGCCTGATACCATCTTCCCAAAGTGGCCGCCAATCCCGGTAAAAGAAGGGTACCTGATACTTCTCCGCCATCGCATCAGCTATCTTAACGATCCGCTCATGCTTTTGATAGCGGCTGTAAAGCAAGGTAGTGGAAAACGCGTCAAAACCCTGCTCCGAGGCAAGCTTTGCCGTGGCTTCCAGGCGCGTGGCATAGCAATACTCACAGCGGTCATCAATTTGCTTGGCCACATTGGCGACAAACTCCCGGAGGCCATACTCGTCACGCTGGAGCAGTTTGAACTGTTCTTGGGCAGAGAAATCCCTCAGCGCTTCCAGGCGCAGTTTATATTCTGTATAGGGGTGGATGTTCGGATTGTACCAGAATGCCGTAACTTCCACCCCCTCTTCCTTCAGTTGATAATATGGCGCGATCAGGCAGGGCCCGCAGCAGGTGTGCAGGAGGAGGCGCTCAGGAACGGACATGATGCTCCATGACCTCTGGTATCTCGAGCGAAATCTCCACCAAACCGGCGATTTCCCCGTCCTTATACCAGGGTTGCTGGTAGATCAGTTTCTTCACTCCCTTCTTTTCGATGGTATAAACGTTCTTGCCGCCGCTGGCGAGGATATGCCTGATCTTCTCTATCGAAGCCGGTTTATGGCAGGCGAAAAGGCTTGTGCCGATCAATGCCTCCCCTCCCTGGGCGGCAAAGGTGGCACAAGCTTTTTCGTTCATTTCCAATATCACGCCTTCCTTGTCGCAGACCGTGATCGCCGCCGGAAAGCTTTTTATCCACTCGTGCATCGCTTAGAATTCTTTCAGCAGATTGGCGGCGACAATTCCCCTCTGGATCTGGTTTGTCCCCTCGTAGATTTGCAGGATCTTGGCGTCGCGCATCATCTTTTCCACGGGATATTCCTTCATGTAACCATATCCACCCAGAATTTGCACCGCGTCTGTGGTGACCTGCATGGCCACGTCAGAAGCGTAATACTTGCACATCGCGGATTCCTTGGCATAATTCCTGGCGCCGGCATCGATCATTCTGGCAGTCTGTATCACCAAAGCGCGCGCCGCCTCGATATGGGTGGCCATGTCGGCAAGCATGAACTGGACTGCCTGGAAAGATGAGATGGGTTTGCCGAACTGATGCCGCTCGCGGGAATATCTCGCCGCGGCTTCATAGGCTCCCCGGGCGATACCCACGGCTTGTGCTCCGACCATGGGACGCGATTTGTCGAACACCTTCATGGCGGTGATGAATCCAGTCCCTTCACGCCCCAGGAGGTTTTCGGCTGGTACGGCGCAATCTTCAAAGATCAGTTCCCGGGTCGCGGAAGCGCGGATACCCATCTTGTTTTCTTTTTTCCCAAAGCTAAAGCCGGGAGTGCCTTTTTCCACTATAAAACAGGAGCAGCCACGCGCTCCCTTGGTCTTGTCGGTCATGGCAAACACCGTGTAGATACCGGCTTCCCCGCCATTGGTGATCCACTGTTTGGTGCCATTGAGGATATAATGATCCCCTTCTTTGCGGGCTGTGGTTTCGATTGCCCCGGCGTCGGAGCCGGCGTTCGCTTCGGTGAGGGCAAAGGCTGCCAGCTGTTCCCCGGAGGCGATCTGTTCCAGATACTTCTTCTTCTGCTCTTCAGAACCGCCGATCAGGATGGGATACATCCCCAGTCCGGTAGCCCCAAAGGCTAGGGTCTGGCCGGCATCCACCGCGCAAAGTTCCTCGGTGACCACAGCCAGATCCATCACCTTGCCGCTGATTCCGCCGTATTCCTCCGGTACCAGGATGGCAAACAAGTCGCTTTGGCGCATCACTTCCACCACGTCCCAGGGGAAGATGCCTTCCTCGTCATACTTTTCCGAATTCGGCTTCATTTTTTCGAGGGCTATGCGGCGTGCTATCTCCTGCATCTCCAATTGGTCTTCAGTAAGAAAGTAATTCATATTATAACTCCTTGAATAACATAGTTGTTATGTAGAAAGTTAATTATTTGCGCCAGCACTTAAAAGTCAAGTAAAATCTCCGTGCACTACTTGACTATAACCAATTTGCCGTTCAGGCTCTTCCCCGCCGTCTGCAAACGGTAAAGATATACTCCCGCGGGCAAATGCGGAAGCTGAACGCTTTCCGCCCCCTGCTCCAGATGAACGTTTCCCACCATTTGTCCCCGCAGGTTAAAGAGCCTGAAGCTGCCTGATTCCCTCACCTGCTTGGACAGGTGAAGCGCAGAACCGCTGGAGGCCGGATTGGGATAAAGCCCGGGAGTAAGTGCCTGAAGTTCATCTTCCGCGGCGGTCTGGCCCTCCCCCACCATCAGGATATCCGAACTTGAATATCCGACCGTGTAAGTGGCCACCAGTGAAAGATTGGAGGTGTACAACCTCACTACACACGCCTCTGGATAGTTTTGTTTCAACAAAGCCAGGTGTTCGGCTGTGCCGGAAACCATCGAAGCCTGATAGTTTAGAGGATTTTCTGCTCCGTGCAGCAGTTCCCAACTGTCCGCGTCATAGGAATACAGCGAGTTTCCCATGCCGTCTCCCACCCAGGCAATATCCTGGGGGCTGATCCACAAGCTGCCCGGATTGCCCCCCATGTCTATCCTCTGCGCCCTTTGCAAGCTGGCAAGGTCAATGATGTCGATTTTTCCCGCCACATTGACCCAATTACCGGTGCATGAAACGTGCAGGTAGCCATCGCGGGCCACCGCGAACTGTGGATTGGTCCAGACCGGGATCGTCTGTATCACGCTAAAGCTTTGCAGGTCGATAACCGATATTGAGCTATTGGCATAGTTGTTCGCATATCCCCCCGTATTGCAGACAAATAACTTGCCCTGGGCGACACAGAGGCCCTGGGGAGAATTGCCCACATCCAGAGATGCCACCACGGAGTAGCTTTGCAGGCTGATTTTATACACTTTATTGGTAAACAGCCCGCTGACATACAAATAATCCCCCTCCTGAACCACATCATAGGGATTGCTGGAAGACGCCACTGGAATGTAGCGCAGATGCGCGCCGGTGCTTCTATCCAGCATCTGAACAGCGTTGTCCCCCGAGCAGGCCACCCAGATGTGTTCATCGCCCAGATACATCAGGTTGGGGGTAAGTCCCAATTGGGCAAAGGAATTGTTCAAGCTTCCCGTTTGCGTGTCGATCAGCGTGAGAGTGCGGGAAGAGGAGTTAACCACATAAATATGCGAGGCTTGCGCAGCCACCGCTCCAATTAGTAGCGCTGACAGAATCAGCAGAGTTCTGAGTCTCATGTTGTTCACCTTCCTTCTTTTGTTTAGAGACAAAAGATGAACTACTCTCCGGAGTGGACGCATCATCCGTACATCCAAACCGATAACGGTGGCAGGTTTCCTGGCTCGCGGCCCGAGTTTGCTCCGGCCTTCCCACGCTTCCGCGCAGTGACCGGAACAGGCTGTATTTGCCGCTTACAGTGGCGGATACCGCTCCCGCTTCCAACGGGATTCCCTTTTACCTATTCGTAGCACCATCTATTATAGGGGGACATTTTTTCATCCCGCCTGATCCTTGTCAATGTCAAAGAACTGCCGGAGGCTTCCGATTCCGGCAATAAACACGATAACACCATGAAAACCTTTTAGTTATGAGTATTGTAAATAATAATCCCAACCTGTTTCACTCATCTGCCGCTCCTGGCGCTCTCATTTGCGGCACAAGCAGTTCACGCCATCATCCTTAGGTCATCCTTATAAATTATAAGGTTGACCCCAGGAAGACCCACGCCGGAGAGGGAGATGCAAATGAGACCCATCCCCTCATAATATATAGGTGCTACGATAGGTGGAAAGGTGTTTTTTGAGGTGGAAAGGTGGAAAGGTGAAATGGTGGAAAGGTTTCCCGTAGCAGGTCCCACCAGACTATATACTGCGTCATCACGGGCTTGACCCGTGATCCAGTCTTTTGAGGCTACATACAACCACCTGACCCTAAAACACAGCACACCAAACCACAAAACTGTGTCATCACGGCCTGCGAGCCGTGATCCAGTCTTTTAGAAACAACCAACCGAGC
>DAOLWC010000008.1:0-6228 GCA_035420965.1 Candidatus Cloacimonadota bacterium
AAATTGACCTATTTCAAATGGCTTAAATTAGATTAATGAAAGCGATTTGGTATTAATCAAGCCCGTAGGGCGACATAACGATAGCGAGGGAACGTAAGCCCTTCGTACAGTGGCAATAACCAGATGGAAAGCCCCTTGTGGGCGACAGAAATCAATCCCCATGGTTCTGTCGCCCGCAAGGGGCTCAAAAGGTTTTGGGATCCATTGTCGAGGGGTTCCGTTCGCTACGCTCACTACACACCCTCGCTATGATCTGCCGCCCTCCGGGCTACCCACTCGGTTTGAAAGAGAGCCCGATTTAACTTATCTTAACATCCTGAACGGCAGACGAATAAGCAACATATAAAACCCGGAGTGCATATTTAACATGACAATTACCCTACACTGAGGATATATATCTACGACCTCCTGTATCGCGGCGAGCTTGGATTTTCTCTTTATGTATCAATGCTAATGGCTCTTTCCTTATTCGCTTTTTAGGTATTTCGTCTTTAATTAAAAACTTCTTTCTCTGACCATAACCGATCAATCCGGTCTTTGATTTTCTGCTCGTAGATAGTGATAAGCTGCCTGTTGGCATCCACAAGTTTTTGCTCGCTCTCGAAACTGCTTACTATTGCATGTTGAGTTTTGATGTCTGGCACAGGGATTTCAAAGTTTTTTACGAAGTCTTTAGGTATTCTTTGCAGCCCTCCGGTTCCTGTCATGTTGGATATAGCCAACGATCTAAAACCTGGACTGATCAAACAAAAGTAAACCCATTGAGGTAGGACCGATTCAGAGCACCTAAAAATATAGTATTCGCTTGAACCAAACCCGATTCCATTCGTCAATCCTTTTGCTATGCCAGCCTTACCGTTTTCAAAACAGGGAGTGACTTTAGCCAATATTACATCATTGTCCCTAAAAAATGTATAACTTCCTTTTATCAAGTCCCCAATAGGTTTTGATTCAAGAGGTGATAAGTACATCTCATTAATACCCAAATCTCTCATTGGTACAAAAGATACTTCCATTCTTTCTGGCAGACCATAAACCTCAGATTTCTGTGGATTGATTACTGCGATGTCTTTCAGCGGATACATAACCCATTCTGAGTCAATGTTTATCTGCGGCTTCCAATTATCCACCACTTGCCTGGCACCGTCGATGATCTTTTGGTAGGAATCCATTTCCGCCACTATCTCTTGCTGGACTGAAAGGGGTGGAAGAGGAATTAATAATCCGTCAAATGTACTCTTTGAGACTTCTTTGTATGTGCCACCAGTTCCTAATGATTCGAGTTTGTCTCTCATGGAACGTATTACGTATGCCAAGTATTTATAGTCAATAATATTGGGGTCTTTTACTATCAGGTTTTTGAAACCCTGATTTGTCGCTAATGGCACGGTGTTTATTGCTACTCTTCCGATAGTTGCTCTTGATGATACTAGTATTGTGTTAACCGGTAGAAGTTTTGCAGATGAGTTTGTTAAACCAAGTTTGGTAATCTTTCTTGCAGTATTTGATATTGTTGTAATGAAGTCTGAGGGTGGTAAATCAACCAAAGTAACCCAGTTTACATCATCACCCCAGTATTCTGGGGTCCCTGATTTTGGAGTTCCCCCCGAAACAATATCAACCAAGTTACACAGCTTTTCCATATCCCATTTGGAACAGCTTGGTTTCTTGGCGTTATACAGCCCTCCATTCAAGTTATAATCTTTACTATCAGCCAGCTTCGCCTTGTCCACCAAGATAACACCGTTATCTGGAACCTGAAACTCATTGCCGGAAAAAACAGCTTGTTTGAATGCCAAAGCGCTGGCAATAGCGGCTGGGAGATCGTTTGCTTCGATGGGGCGGCGATTAGCGCCAAGGTCGAAGCCATCGGCATCGATTTTGAGGAAGATGATCTTATTGGCCTTTTTCGCGAGGGTCCTGTCGATCCAGAGGATGGAGGTCTTTACCCCAGAATAGGGGTTGAAGACTCCCGCAGGAAGCGAGATTACTCCAGCAAGGTAGTTTTCCTCGACCAGCTTTTTCCTTAGTTGCTTACAGGCTTTGTCGCTTTTGAAGATGATCCCTTCCGGAACGATGATCCCAGCTTTACCATCCACGGTGAGGTGTTCCAGCATGTAATCCACGAAGAGCACTTCGCTGCGGGAGGATTTGATCGAGAAGCGGTTGTGGGGCACCACTCCGCCTTTTGGGGTCATGAAGGGAGGATTGGCAAGGATGCAGGAGAAATTGTCGTCCCATTTTTCCAGAGAGGAGAGGGTGTCATATTCGTAGATGTGGGGTTGGTTGATATTGTGGAGGAACATATTCACCCGGGAGATGCGGACCATGTCCGGGGTGATGTCGTAGCCGAAAACGTTGTTTGAGAGCCCCATTATCTCCCTGGTGGAGAGCATGTCGCCCTCAATTTCCCGGGTGTTGGTTTTGTAGATATGTTTGATTGCGGAGATAAGAAATCCGGCGGTGCCGCAGGCGGGATCAAGGATAGTATCGTGTTTGCCGGGGTCCACCACTTGGACGATGAAATCGATGATGTGTCTCGGCGTTCTGAACTGGCCTGCCTCGCCCTGGGAGCCGGTTTTGCCCAGCAGGTACTCATAGGCGTCGCCCAGGTTTTCGGAATCCTCATAGCTGAATCCGTTTATCTCCTGCAGGAAAAGGTTCAGGGTGCGGGGGTCTTTGTAAGGCACCGAGGCTTCCTTGAAGATATTGCGGAAAAGATCGGGCAGACTGGCGTTTAGGCTTAGCCCGGCCAGGCCTTCTTCATAAAGGTCAGCCCTTTCCCGGCCTCCCAGCCGGGTGTCCATCAGGTTGTCCCAGGAATATTTTTCCTGGTCGCCCACAAAATAGGAGGCTTTTCCGCCCATAGCCTCAGCCCGCCTGTCCATATCGTTCATGAATTTGTAGATGAGGGCCAGGGTGATCTGTTCCACCTGGGCCAGGGGTGTGGGAACCTTTCCCACGAGAATGTTGCAGGCGTTGTCTATTCTTTTTTTCGTTTCCTGGTCGAGCATGCGGCCTCAATTCATAAAGTAGTTCAGAGGGATGTAGTCTTTGATATACTGGGGGATCACGTGTTTCCAGCCGTTGAGGTTGTCCACATCCCTGATGCTGAGGAGAGGGCCCATCAATTCGGCATAGCGTCCGTTGTCGATGATATTCCTGATCTCGCCGTCGGATAGATAGGCCCGGAAAAGTCGGCGGGCATAGGGTATATAACGGCTTTCGGGGTGATGGATGCTGATGAATTTATCAAATTCTTCGTTGAAGATCTCATCCCGGGATTTGATCCTGTCCGTACGCCCCAGGGCGAGGTCGAGTATTTGGCGGAAGGGGGCGCGCCAGTCTATGTTCAGCGATTTGCGCAGTTTGGGCAGGTTGAAATAATCCACCGGCCGGTCGAAGATCTTTTCCGCGACGTATCTTTCCGCGGCGGGATAATCTTCCTGCTCCACCATTTTCCTAACATCGGGGTGGGATTTTACTTCATCGGCAAAGCGGTTGAACATCTGGCGGTCCACTTTCATGCCTTTGGGGCCGATGGCCTTTTCAGAGAGGTCCCGGATCATGTCGTGGCCAAGATAGTTGTATGTGCCGTCCAGGGGGTCGGGAAGGATAACGTCCGGACCTCCGGCATGGCCCGGTTTCTGCTGTTTTGCTTTGCCGGGTTCGGGCAATTTCAGGACCACGTCGTAGCGGTATTTCTTTTCAAAGTATTCGCAATTGGCAAAGAAGTCAAAGAGGTGGAAAGTGGTTTTGGGTTTGATTATGGTTTCAAGTTCACCATCATCCCGGAATGAGTACTTGAAATTGTGCTTTCTGGTGCCCCGGCCCTTGATCTGGATGAAATCGGAGGGAGAAAAGATGGGACGGAGCATCACCAGATTCAGGATGTCCGTGCAATCGTAACCGGTGGTCATCATTCCCACAGTGACGCAGACCCGGCTGCGAGAGGAGCGGTAGCCCTCCAGCCAGCGGGTGTGGCCATTCAGGTTGTTGTTCTGGAAATTGATGCTCATCTGTTGGGAATTGGCAACGTTTGAAGTGATTTGGACGGCAAAATCGGAGTTGTATTTATCCGGGAAATATTTGTCGGCCAGTTCGTTCAGCAGCTTGGTGATCTTCGCGGCGTGTTTCTGGCTCACACAGAAGATGATAGATTTGCCGACCTCATTGGAGACGGGGTCGTGTAAGGCGTGTTGGATGAAGGTTTCGCAGAACACCCGGTTGGTGGCGGTGGAGAAGAACTTCTTTTCAAAGGATTTTTGGCGGAAGATGCGTTCCTCGGGAGTGCCATCCTCGTTGTACACCATCACCTGATAACCCTTGTCTGAAAGTAGTTGGGTTGTGATGTGGGTCCGGGCGTCGATCACTGTGGGGTTAAGCAAATATCCCTCTTTCACTCCGTCCAGAAGGTTGTACTGGAAAGTGGGGTCTCCGCTTTCGCAACCAAAGGTTTTGTAAGTGTCCAGCATTATCCTGCGCTCCAGGGCGCGGGGATCGTCATCCTGGAGTTTGGAGATATTGACGTTTTTGAGATAGTCCTTGGGGGTGGCGGTAAGGCCGAGTTTGTAGCCGCTGAAATACTCAAACAGGGCCCGGGCATTGCCGTTGATGCTGCGGTGGGCTTCGTCCGAAATCACGAGGCCAAAGTCGGTAGGCGAAAAGATCTTGTTGTAGATGTCGTAAAGGCTCTGAACGGTTGAGATCAGGATGTTGGCATTTTCCCAGTCATCCCGGTTTTCCTTGTATATCCGGATGATGTAATCTTGCTTCAAATAGCTTTGGAATGCTTTCTTGGCCTGATTCTCAAGTTCGATCCGGTCAACCAGGAACAGCACGCGGTTGGCGTTGCCGCTGCGCAGGAACAAACGGATGACGGCTGCCGCGACCATGGTCTTGCCTGTGCCGGTGGCCATTTCAAACAGGAACCTGTCCTTCTTTTCGGAAACAGCCTGCTGGATGCTTCTCACAGCACGTAACTGATACTCCCGTAACAGGCTGTAGCCGCCATCGGCTAGAAAAGCCTGACGTTTGGATTCGTCGGTCCAACCAGGATCATTTTTGTAGCCGGGGTATTGGCTGAGCAGGATGTAGTCATTGTTTACCGGCTCATTAACCAGCTTTTGAGGATTGGGCTTGGTTTTGAGTGTATGCTCAATGGATTGGGGTGTGGGAAACTTGATAATGACGTTGGGGTTTCCCCGCTCCAAATCCCAGAAATAATGCAAATTTCCGTTGGAGAGGATCACATACCTGGCACCCTGGGCTTTGGCGTAGCGGCGGGCTTGTTCCTTTCCATCCAGAGGGTCTTTGCTCTCGCGTTTCGCCTCCAGCACGGCTATGGGGTAATTTCTGCTATCAAGCAGAAGGTAGTCGATGAAGCCTTGTTTGGATTTCTCAAAATCCTCGCCAAGTTCGTCAAGCTGGGTCTGGGTTATCTTGACGTTCTTCTCCAGCTGGATGTTCGCTTTTTTGCCTTTGGAATCGAGAAACCTCCAGCCTGCTTCTTCCAGCAGTTTGTTGATCTTGATGCGGGCGGTTGCTTCTTTGTTGTTCATTTATCCTGTGTGTATCCAATCACCTGATATTGTCTAAGGTTCCATTTAGAATACCTGTTTCGTTTATCTTTATTACATCCGGGTCGATGGCTTTGAGTTGGTTGTGGGTTAGCCCCATTTTAAGGTTAAAGGGACCGTCCCAAGGCTGGCACAACGTACACACAGCCATCATTAGCGGAACAGGTTACAAGCTTGCTTTTTTCGTTGTTTCCTCCAAAAAATGCTGATGCGGATAGACAAAGGCAGAGCGGGAATCTGTCAAGCGGAGATTTTGGGGACTTGTTTGATTTCACATCCATTAGCCCGGAATGACGTGGGTTGGGGAGTTTCGGCGCTTCGGCGAGCGCCAATACCTTTGATAGGGGTCGCTGTACCGCCAATTTCCTTGGAGCCTGGCGTACAGCGAATGTAGTTGAGCATGGACGACAGGAAGCATCAGAAAAATCGTTCATTGCTGGCGTCGATGCTCGTGCCTCGCTCGACGCCAGCCTCTAATGCCACGTCATCCCGGACGTCACCGAGCCCGTGAGGTGACATTGATCCGGGATCCATAACGGGAGATGCAATGGATTCCGGGTCAAGCCCGGAATGACGTGGGTTTGGGGTCGGGTGGAGGTTTATAGGCTATTACGCCCGGTCTGGATTCCGGGTCAAACCAGGAATGACG